>NZ_LR134406.1:2721879-3402349 GCF_900637725.1 Arachnia propionica
GAGCAGCCCGCCGCGACACAGGCGTCGGCGATGCCCGAGACGATGGCGGCGATACGTTCGGGAACCACCCTGCCGCAGGCGATGTAGTCGGTGACGAACAGCGGTTCGGCGCCGCAGACCACCAGATCGTCGACGAGCATGCCGACCAGGTCGAACCCGATGGTGTCGTGGCGGTCGAGGGCCTGAGCGATGGCGACCTTCGTGCCCACCCCGTCGGTGGAGGTCGCCAGCACCGGATGGGTATATCCCTTCAACGCCGAGGCGTCGAAGAATCCGGCGAAGCCGCCGAGCCCGCCCAGCACCTCGGGACGGCGGGTGCGGGACACGGATGCCTTCATGAGTTCGACGGCGCGGTCACCGGCCTCGATGTCGACTCCGGCGGCGGCGTAGGCGGACTGGTTCATTTCTCCTCCAGGTGAAGCAGCTCGGCCTGGCCCTTCGGGACCGCTATCGGGTAGCGGCCGTCGAAGCAGGCACGGCAGAGTTCGGCGGCGGGACGGTGGGTGGCCTCGGTGAGGGCGTCGAGGGAGATGTAGCCCAGTGAATCGGCCCCCAGCGACCGGCAGATCTCGTCGACTCCCAGCCCGGGCGCGATCAGCTCGGCGCGGGTGGCGAAGTCGATGCCGTAGAAGCAGGGCCACTCCACGGGCGGCGAGGAGATGCGCACGTGCACCTGCTTCGCCCCGGCCTCGCGGAGCATGCGCACCAGGGCCCGTTGGGTGTTTCCGCGGACGATGGAGTCGTCGACCACCACGAGTCGTTTGCCCGCGATGACCTCCTTCAACGGGTTCAGTTTCAACCGGATACCGAGCTGCCGGATGGTCTGGCTGGGTTGAATGAACGTGCGCCCCACGTAGGCGTTCTTCACCAGCCCGAGGCCGAACGGAATGCCGGAAGCCTCCGCGTATCCGACGGCTGAGGGAGTACCGGAGTCGGGGGTGGGGATCACCAGGTCTGCCTCGACGGGGTGTTCGCGGGCGAGGATACGACCGATCTCGACACGGGTGGCGTGGACGCTGCGTCCCGCGATGGTGGTGTCGGGGCGGGCCAGGTAGACGTACTCGAACAGGCAGCCCTTGGGTCTGGCCTCGGCGAAACGCTGGCTGCGCAGGCCCGCTTCGTCGATGGCGATGAACTCGCCGGGCTCCACCTCCCGGATGAAACTGGCCCCCACGATGTCGAGGGCAGCGGTCTCGGAGGCCACCACCCAGCCGGTGGCGAGCCGCCCCAGGACCAGGGGACGCACGCCCTGCGGGTCGCGGGCGGCGAACAACGTCGTCTCGTTGATGAAGGTCAGGCAGAAGGCCCCCCGCAGCCTGGGAAGCACCTTCATGGCGACCTGTTCGATCGGTTCGGTCCCGAAGGAGGACATGAGCGCGGTCACCAGGGAGGTGTCGTTGGTGGAGTCCATGGTCTTCTTCTCGGGGACCCGCTGGTCGGGGTCGAGTTCGCGGAGCCAGGACTCCAGCTCGTGGGTGTTGGTGAGGTTGCCGTTGTGGGCCAGCGCCAGGCCGCCGTTGCGGGTGGCGCGGAAGGTCGGCTGGGCGTTGTGCCACACGGACGCGCCGGTGGTGGAGTAGCGGGTGTGGCCGATGCCGAGCCGCCCGCGCAGGGATGTGAGGGTAGCCTCGTCGAAAACCTGGGAGACCAGTCCCATGTCCTTGAACACTGTGATCCGTTCCCCCGTCGAGACCGCGATGCCGGCGGATTCCTGGCCGCGGTGTTGGAGCGCGAAGAGCCCGTAGTAGGTCAGCTGGGCCACGTCCTCGGATGGGGCGAAGACCCCGAAGACACCGCAGGCGTCCTTCGGGCCGTGGTCGATGGGATCGAGATCGAGAGACAGTCGGCCATCAGGTCGGAGCACCGGCTCAGCTTATCGCGGGCCCGCAGGGAGAACGGCCTTCTGACCCACGAGTCGCGGTTGCGCAGCACTCAACCCGAAAAATCCCCCGCCGGGGCCGAGAATCCGGGTTGAGTGCTGCGCAACCGGGGATTCGCGAAGTAGAGCCGTCCTGTGGAAAACGATGGGTGACGGTTCTGCCGCTCCCATGGTGAGAGTATGAAATCCCCACTGGCTAACCTGCCCATAGTGGCACGCAGAGACCACCCGCATCTTCGTAATCACATCGACCATCTCATTCGCTCCGGTCAACTCACCCCGCTCCTGCACGGGGTCTCCTGCTGGGCGGATCAAGAACCCGACTTCTCCCTGCTGGTCAGAGCCGCCGTTTCCTGGAATCCCGGAGCGATTCTGGTCGGAGCCACGGCCGCGGCCCTCACATGGTGGCCGGAGCTCAAACCTGACCGGGTGGAATTGGCTTCCCCTCCGCCTCGGAACCCCCCGCCCTGGATCAGGTGCAGGCGTCTGAGGATCCCGGCCTCACTCACGGAAGAACTGGGCGACACGAGAGTCGTCACCCCTGAGTTGTCGGTACTCGGAATGCTTGACGGCGGGGACACCAACCCCATGTGTGAGGCATTGCGACGCGGAGTGACCACTGTGGCGCGCATCCGAACCACCCTGGAGCAGATACCCCGAGCCTCGGGAAACCTCGTCCGCAACATCCTGCTGTCAGCCGCGAGGGACAACCCTTGGTATCCCTTGGAACTCGAGGCCCATCAGCGACTCCGGCGAGCCGGTTTGAAGGGCTGGAGGACGAATCATCAGGTGCTGCTGGATGGTTTGGTCCATTTCCTTGACATCGCTTTCCCGGGCGCCCGGCTCGCCTTGGAAATGGATGGTTGGCAGCACCACGGTAACCACCTCGGTTTCGTCGCGGACCGCATCCGGCAGAATCGCCTGGTACTGGGCGGTTGGACCATTCTGCGCTTCACCACCCAGAGCTTGGATCACCTGGTTCCCGAGACGAAGCGGGCGCTGGCACGGTTGAGATGAAAAACGAAACCCGGTTGCGCAGCACTCAACCCGGAAAATTCCCCGCAGGGGCCGAAATTATGAGTTGAGTGCTGCGCAACCGGGCTGTGTCGGATCAACCCGCGAGATTGTTCAGCAGCAGGGTCTCCGCCAGGGCCGCCTTGGCGAAGTCACCGAGGTCCAGCGACTCGTCGATGCCGTGCATCCGCGAGTTCGGGTCGGTGACGGCGGTCACCAGCACCAGGGCATCTGGGTTGCGGTCGGCGAACTCAGCGACGATCGGGATCGATCCCCCGCAGCCGATCTCCACCGCATCAACCCCGAATGCCTCCCGGAAAGCGGTCTTCGCGGCCTCGGCCCGTTCCCCTTCAAGGGTGATCCGGCCGGGCGCTCCACACTGCCCCGCCACGACATCGACGTGCGCGCCCCAAGGTGCGTTCCTGCGCAGGTGCTCCTCCAGGGCCTTCGCGGCGGCAGCGGGGTCCTGGCCGGGCACCAAGCGCACACTCACCTTCGCCCGGGCCGATGGGATCAGGGTGTTGGAGGCCTTCGCGACGGGGGTGGCATCAATGGCCAGCACGGAGGCCGCGGGTTTGAACCACATCCGTTCCACCACGGACCCGTCGCCGATCTGCGAGACCCCCTCGAGCAGCCCGGTCTCCTCCAGCAGCCGATCCTCGGGGTAGTCGAGGTCGGGAGCGGTGCCGGTGACGAGACCCTCGATCGCAACGTTCCCGGCATCGTCGTGCAGGGTCGCCAGCAGCCGGCACAGCGCGGTCAACGCGTCCGGCACCACCCCACCGAACTGCCCCGAGTGCAGCCCCTCCGCCAGGGTGGAGACGGTGACCTGGCAGTCCGCGACACCCCGCAGCGACGTGGTCAGCGACGGCTTGCCGACCTCCCAGTTGACGGAGTCGGCGACTACGTAGACGTCGGCGGCCAGTTCGTCGCGGTAGCGGTCGAGCAGCGTAGGCATGCTCGGCGACCCGACCTCCTCCTCGCCCTCGATGAACACCTTCACCCCGACCGGTGGTTTGCCGTCGAAGACCCGCAGCGCAGCCACGTGCAGCGCGACCCCGCCCTTGTCGTCGGCCGATCCGCGCGCGTACAGTCTGCCGTCGCGTTCCGTGGGTTCGAACGCCGGGGAGGTCCAGGCGTCGGTATCGCCGGTGGGCTGGACGTCGTAGTGGGCGTACAGCAGCACCGTCGGCGTCCCCTCCGGCCCGGGAAAGTTCGCCCACACCGCCGGTTTCCCGCCGCCGTCGAGAAGTTTCACCTCCGAGGCCCCGAGGTCCCGGAACAACCCGGAGACCGCATCGGCGCAGGCGGCGACGTCAGCGTCGTGTTCCGGCATCGAGGAGATCGACGGGATGGAGATGAGTCTGTGCAGGTCGGCGATGGCGGAGGGCAGCACCCTCTCGACGTTCCAGGCGAGATTGGTCATGCCCTCACCCTACAGACAGCACATCGGCGGGGACCGATGTCGTCGGTCCCCGCCGATGCGAGCCCAGGCGGGATCTCCCGGACCCTCAGCCCTTGACCGCGCCCGCGGTCAGTCCGGCGACGATGTACTTCTGCAGGTACATGAACAACAGGACGATCGGGATGGCCGCGACCACCGCGCCCGCCGCGAACAGCGACCACGGGGCGTTTCGTTCATCGGAGGCCCACACGTACATGCCGACCGCCAGGGTGTAGTCCTCCGGCCGTTGCAGCACGACCTTGGCGAGAATGAACTCGCCGTAGCTGCTGACGAAGGACAGCAGGCCGACGACCACGAGGATCGGGGTCACCAGCCGCATGATGACCCCCCAGAAGATCTGGGCATGGCTGGCGCCGTCTATGCGGGCCGCCTCGTCCAGCTCCTTCGGGATGGTGTTGAAGAACCCGTAGATCAGGAACGTGTTGCCGCCAAGCGCCCCTCCGAGATAGACGGCGATCAACCCGAGGGCCGAGTTGAGCCCCAGCGCCGGGTAGATGTCGCGCAGCATCAGCAGCAGCAGGAAGATCGCGACGAAGGCCAGCATCTGCGGAAACATCTGAACCAGCATGAGAGCCGTGAGACCGCCGCGGCGTCCCGTGAACCGGTAGCGGCTGAACGCGTATGCCGCCGACGCAGCCATCAACACCGTTCCGATCGCGGTCGCGGTGCTGACCACGAACGACTGCAGCATCCAGCGCGGGAAATTGGTGCCGAACAGCGTTGCGTAGTTCTCCGTAGAGACCTTGTGGAACAGTTCGCTGGAACCGCTGATCGTGCCGCCCGGGTTGAGCGAGGCCGACAGCACGTAGAGCAGCGGGAAGATGCAGTAGAGCATCAGGATCACCGCGAGGATGTGTTTCCAGCCCACTTCCTTCCACCAGCGGGCGCCCTTGAGGGTGACGTTGTCGTTCATCACATGATCTCCTCGAGCTTGCGGGTCTGCCGGAATCCGAGCCAGGCGATTACCCCGACCACCACGAAGATGAGCAGGGACAACGCCGAGGCCAGGCCGTACTGCTTGCCTCCCGACTCGAAGGCGATGGAGTAGACCATCGAGATCAGGATGTCGGTCTCACCGATCAGCACAGGGGCACCGGAATAGTTCGGGCCGCCGCCGGTGAGCATGTAGATCAGGGAGAAGTTGTTGAAGTTGAACGCGAAACAGGCGATCAGCAGCGGCGCGAGGGAGACCATGAGCATCGGCAGCGTGACGCTGCGGAACCTCCGCCACGCTCCCGCACCGTCCATGATGGCCGCCTCGGTCAGCTCGGCCGGGATGGCCTGCAGGGCCCCGGTGCTGACCAGGAACATGTACGGGAATCCGAGCCACAGGTTGACCCCCAGGATTGCGAGTTTCGCCAGGTTCCCGTCGGACAGCCACGCGATGTTGGCCCCGCCCAGCATCTGGTTGATGATCCCGAACTCCCGGTTGAGCATGCCCTTCCAGGTCAGCGCCGCCAGGAACGCGGGGAAGGCGTAGGGCAGCAGGAAGATCGCGCGGTAGAAGGTGCGTCCCCTGACTCGTTTGTCGTTGTAGATCACGGCCAGGGCAAGCCCGAGCGCGAATGTGGTGAGCACGGACAGGATTGCGAAGGCGAAGGTCCAGGCCATGATGCTGAGGAATGGTCCCGTCAGCCGCGAGTCGTTGAAGACCTCGGTGAAGTTCTTGGTCCCGACGAACACCCGCCAGCCCGGGGTGAGCTGCGACCCGTCGCTGGCGACGAAGGCTCCCACGGACTCGTCGGTGTGGTAGACCTTCCCTTCGGGATCGGTGAAGGTATCGGCCGCGGCGTCGTAGGTCAACGCCGACTTCGCGACATAGGCGAAGGACGCGTTGTCGGTACGCAACCAGCCCTGGGTGGGGTCGTCACTGAGGTTGACGCGCAACTCCAGCACATCCTTCTGCCGGGCCTGCACGTCGGCCGGCGACAGCACATTCCACCCGGGCACCTCCGTCACCCTGGTGCCGGCGACAACCGCTCCCTGCACCTCCGCGAGGGGAGCGTTCTGGGTTCCGGCCTCGGCGTGGCCGTCGCGCACCACCGCGAATCCCAGTTCGCCGTCCTTCTCGACGACGGTCACGGGATAGGTTGAGGTGCCCTCGACCCTGCGGTCAGAGGCCTTGAGGATCTGGGTGATGGCAGCTTGTTTGGAGTCGTTGTGGCCATCGCCGTAGTTGGTGAACGCCACCCAGGCGGTGGAACCCATCACGTAAACCTGGTAGACGAGCAGGAAAACCAGGCCGGGCAGCAGGTACTTCGCGGGGATCGCCCGCTTGGAGAAGTAGACGTAGTCGGCGACGAGCAGCGTCACAGCGAGGAACCCCAGCACGAGCCATTGCTGCCGGGGAACCGAAACCATGATGCCGTACAGCCCGAAGGCGTTGATCAGGGCCATCAGAACCAGCTTCGCGTAGAAGCCGGGGCGTGTGTAGTCGCGGGCGTGGGACAGCCGCGGCTCTGCAGAGTCGGTTTTCTCTGTCATGTCTTATTTCCGAACCGGGAACCGTGCGGGGGCCCGGGCAGCCCCCGCACGGAACACCGATCAGCCCTTGGCGAGCGCGTCCTCGACGTTGGCGATCATCTGCTGCCAGGTGGTCACGGGATCCTCCCCACGGAGGATGCTGAGTTCAGCGGAACCCCAGTGGCTCCAGACCGTGTCTATGCCGGTGATGGCGGGCAGGGACTGGCCGCTCTCACCGGCGGCCTCGAAGCCCTTGAGGACCGGGTCGGTGACGGCCGCCGCGGCGGACTTCAGCGCGGGCAGGCGCCCACCCTTTTCCTGCAGGATCTTCTGCGCCTCGTCACCGGCCATGTAGTCGAGGAACTGGTTGGCCAGCAGCGCGTTCTTGGAGTACGACGACAGGTAGACGCCCTGCACCCCGATGAACGGGGCGGACGGCTGGCCACCTGCGGAGGGCACGGGCAGCACCGAGATGTCGAGCCCGGCCTTGGTGAACTCGCCGGTCCACCAGGGGCCGGTGATGATGTAGGGGGACTTGCCGTCGAGGAAGGCCTGCTTGGCCTGGTCTCCGCCGATGGACTCGGACAGCACGCCCTCGTTGGTGAGTTTCTTGATGTAGGCGGCGAACTTCTCGCCAGCCTCGCCCTTCATGCCGATCTCAGTGGTGTCGGGCTTGAACAGCGGGGCACCGAAGGAGCTCTGCACCGGGTACAGATGGTAGGCGTCACCCTTGTCGCCCTGCTGGATCAGCACGGGGTGGTCCGGGGTGAGCTGCTTACCCTGGGCGATGAGTTCGTCGAAAGTGGCCGGGGTGTCCTTGGCGAGGGCATTGTTGCGCACCAGGGCGATGTTCTCCACCGCGTAGGGAACGCCGTAGAGGGTCCCGTCGCTGGTGAAGGCCTTCTTCGCGGCATCGGAGAAACCGTTTGCCTTGTCGCCGAGTTCCACGGGTGCGACGACTCCGTTCTTGACCAGACTGCCGACCCAGTCATTGGCGCCGACGATCAGATCGGGGCCGGCCCCGGAGGGGGCCTGGGCGATAAAGTCCGTGCGAACGTCATCGGTGGGTTTCTGCACCACCTCCAGTTTGACCCCGGTGGCCTTCTGGAAGGCCTCACCGATGGCGTTGAAACCCTCGATGCGGGTCTCGTCGGTCCACACAGTGAGGGTTCCGGATGCCTGGGAACCGCCGGAGGAACTGTTCGATGTGGTGTTGCTTGCGGAGCCGCAGGCGGTCAGGGCGAAGACCAGGCCGGTGGCCGCCAAGGCGAGCAGGCGCTTGCTCATGTGGTTCTCCTGTTCTGCGGGCCAGCCTCGACGCCGACCCATGGTTCTGCTACGCAGACGCTAACAAAACTTCTGCACGATTGCAGCAATTTTTCAAAAAATTTTGGCCACAATTTGATAACGTCTCGCAGACAGACTGACCACGGAGGTAAGGATGGGCACGCGACCACGGATGTCGGACCTGGCCGCCAGCGCCGGCGTATCCGTCTCCACAGTATCCCGGGTGCTCAACGGCAAACCCGGAATCCGGGAGAACACACGCCAGGCGGTGCTCCAGGCCATGGCCGATCTCGGCTACGATCGTGAAAAATTGCAGCAACGCACCGGGGTGGTGGGGGTGATGGTCCCGGAGCTGTCGAACCCCTCCTTCCCCGCCTTCGCGGAGCGCCTGGACGCCATGTTCCAGCCCGTCCACCGCGCCGTGATCGCCGCAGCCGGCCCGCTGGGCGCGAACGAGTCCTCGTGCATCGCCACCCTCCTGGACCTGGGGGTCGACGGCGTGGTGTCCATATCGGGTGCCGCCGCCGACACCGAGGCTGACCTCACCCCCTACCTGCGGCTGGTGGAGGCCGGGGTTCCGACGGTCTTCATCAACGGCCACACCACGAAACTCGCCTCGGCCTTCGTGAACTGTTCCGATGCCGAAGCCGTCGCCGCCTCTGTCGCCCATCTGAGGTCGCTGGGGCACGAACGCATCGGGCTCGCCGTCGGCCCGGCCCGTTTCCTGCCCACCCAGCGCAAGTCGTCGGCCTTCTTGGAGCTGGGTTTCGGGAAGGACAGCATCGAACGCACCATCTTCACCCCGGAGGGCGGCCAGGTCGCGGCGGCGAGACTGCTGGCGACCGGGCACACCGCCATCATCTGCGGCTCCGACCTGATGGCGCTCGGAGTGATCCGTGAGGCCCGCTCCCGGGGATTCCGGGTCCCGGAGGACCTCTCCGTGATAGGTTTCGATGACTCCCCGTTGATGGCGTTCACCGATCCCCCGCTGACCACCGTACGCCAGCCCGTCCAGGCCATGTGCGAGGCGGCCGTCTCGGGGCTGGTGCGGGCAATGGACGGCAACACCCCCGACGGTACGGAACTGGTTTTCCGGCCCGACCTGATCATCCGTCAATCGACAGGACCCAGAACATGACAGACAACCACGAATGGTGGCGATCCGCCGCCATCTACCAGATATATCCCCGCTCCTTCGCCGACAGCGACGGTGACGGCTACGGGGACCTGCCGGGCGTGATCTCGAAACTGCCCTACCTCAAGGAACTGGGCGTGGACGCGGTGTGGCTGAGCCCGTTCTACCGCTCCCCCATGGCCGACGCTGGCTACGACGTCGCCGACTACCGTCAGGTCGATCCGCTGTTCGGTGCCACTACCGACGCCCACCGACTGATCGAGGAGGCCCACGCGCTGGGCCTGCGGGTGGTCATCGACCTGGTACCGAACCACACCTCGGACGCCCACGAATGGTTCCAGGCCGCGATCGCGGCCGAACCCGGCGCCCCGGAGCGGCAACGCTACCTGATCCGCGACGGCAGGGGCCCCAGCGGTGAGCTGCCTCCAAACAACTGGCGGTCGTTGTTCGGCGGTGAGGGATGGTCGCGGCTGAAGCGCCCCGACGGCACCCCGGAACAGTGGTACCTCCACCTGTTCGACGTCCACCAGCCCGACCTCGACTGGGACTCCGACCTGGTCAAGGAGGGTTTCGACGACATCCTGCGGCACTGGCTCGACCTCGGGGTCGACGGTTTCCGCGTGGATGTGGCGCACTCCCTGGTGAAAGCCGAAGGCCTGCCCGACGCGGAGGAACACACCAAACAGGGCAACTTCAACCTGGGCCCGATGTGGGACCAGGACGGCGTGCACGACGTCTACCGCCGCTGGCGGAAGGTCCTCGAAGAGTACGACGGCGACCGGGTGCTGGTGGCCGAGGCGTGGATTCCCGACCCGGAGCGCCTGGCCCGCTACGTCCGTGCGGACGAGATGCATCAGGCGTTCAACTTCGACTTCCTGTCCTCCGCGTGGGACGCCGCCAGCTACCGCCGGGTGATCACGAAGACGATGGCCGCGAACGCCGCCGTCGGGGCGCCCACCACCTGGGTGCTCAGCAACCACGATGTGGTCAGGCATGCCACCCGCCTGGCACGCGAGGACACCTCCGACACCGAGGGCATCGCCGCCACCGACCCGCAACCCGATGCCGCGCTGGGCATCAGGCGCGCCCGCGCGGCGACGCTGATGATGCTGGCGCTGCCCGGGTCGGCGTACCTGTACCAGGGCGAGGAACTGGGGCTGCCGGAGCACACCACCGTTCCGGACGACCTGCGCCAGGACCCGATCTGGTTCCGTTCCGAACGCGACCAGGTGGGACGCGACGGCTGCCGCATCCCGATGCCGTGGATCGGCGACGCCCCCGGAGCGGGTTTCTCCCCGACCGGCCGGACCTGGCTGCCGCAGCCGGACTCGTACGCCTCCCTGGCTGCCGACCGGCAGATCGGGGTTCCGGGTTCGACCTGGAGCATGTACCACGACGCCCTGCGGCTGCGCCGCGAACTCGGGTTGGGTGAGGGCGAACTCACCTGGGTGGAGGCGGACGAGCACGTCGTCGCCTTCGACAACGGCGAGGTGCGGGTGCTGGTCAACGTGGCGGGCGCCCCGGTTCCGCTGCCGGATGGGGAGGTGCTGCTGGCCAGCACCGAACTGTCGGGGGAACTTCCCACCGACGCGGCGGTGTGGCTCCGTCTCCGCTGAAACACCCACCTCGCAGGGTGGTTTCGACACGGGCCGTTCCTTCGTCGCAGCCCGGCTCAACCAGCTTGTAGGGACGGAAGTTGGTTGAGCCGACCCGCTGGCGCCAGCGAGCAGGTCGAGTCGAAACCACCCCACACGCACCCCGGGGACCCGTGACCAAGAATGCGAAAGGCCTGGCCAACACCTGGGCCAGGCCTTTCATCGGCTGTTGTTCAGTGGTAGGGCAGGGCCAAGCGGGTGCGCGCCCGGAAACGCCCGTGATGGATCGCACCCGACGGGTCTGCCGTGAAGATGCGGGCCGCCTCCTGGGTCTCACCGAGCCGTCGCAGGAGCTCCGACAGGCGTTCCGTCTGCGCCGTCAGCGACTCGATCTGTTCCTCCAACGCCAGGATGCGCCGGATCCCCTCCAGGTTGATTCCCTCGTTCTGGCTCAGGTGCTGGATGTGGCGAAGTTTCGCGACATCCTTCAGCGAGTAACGCCGCCCCCTTCCCCGCGACCGTTTCGGAACCACCAGCCCGAGCCGGTCGTAGCCACGCAGGGTCTGCGGGTGCATGTCCGCCAGCTGCGCGGCCACCGAGACCGGGAAGACAGGGGCTTCCGGGTCGAAGGCCTGAGGCAGGTTCTCGCCCATGTCAGCCTCCGAACAGCGCGGCCCGCGGGTTTTCCTGGCCCGCCTTCTCGGCGTACTCCTGCAGCGCATTCCTGGCGGCTTCGCTGAGATGCTCCGGAACCTTCACCTGGACGGTGACGAGCAAGTCGCCCATGGTGCCGTCCTTCCTGCGCACCCCCTTGCCGCGCACCCTGAGGGTGCGGCCGTTCGGGGTGTTCGGTGGCACACGCAGCTTCACCTTGGGACCCTGCAGCGTCGGGATCTGAATGTCGGCTCCCAGCGACGCTTCCGCGAAGGTGACGGGAACCTCGATGGTCAGGTTGTTGCCCTGCTGCCCGAACAGCTTGTGGGGGGCGACGTGCACGGTGACGTAGAGGTCACCCGCCGCGCCGCCGTTCTGCCCGGCCACGCCCTTGCCCTTGATGCGGATCTTCTGCCCGTCGGTGACCCCGGCGGGGATCCGGACGTTGACGGTGTTGGTGGACTTCCCGCGACCGGAGCCGTCGCACGCCGGGCAGGGGTCGTCGACCAGCAGTCCGCGGCCACGGCAGTCGGTGCAGGGTTCGCTCATCGAGAACACCCCGCCCGAGGTGGAACTGCGCATCCCGGAGCCGTCGCATCCGGGGCACACCTTCGGCAGCGTCCCGGGTTTCGCGCCCGTCCCGCGACACGCGGTGCACGCCTCGTCGGACATGGTCCGCATCGCGACGGTGGTGCCCTCAACCGCCTGCTCGAAAGCCAGTTTCACCTCGCCCTCGATGTCGGCGCCGCGACGCGGTCCCCGCGAGGAGCTGCGCCGCGACCCGCTCGACCCGCCGCCGAAGAGGTTGCCGAACAGGTCGCCGAAGCCGCCCTGTGCCCCTCCTGCGTTGCGGAACAGATCCTCGAAACCGGTGTTGCCCTCGCCCGAGCCGCTGCGCCCGAAACGCACCCCCGCGCCGCCGAACAGGCTGCGCGCCTCGTCGTACTCCTTGCGTTTCTCCGGGTTCGAGAGGATCGTGTTGGCCTCGGAGGCCTCCTTGAAACGGGCCTCGGCGGCCTTGTCACCGGGGTTGGCGTCGGGGTGGTTGTCCCGGGCGATCTTCCGGAACGCCTTCTTGATCTCCTCGGCGCTGGCCTTCTTGTCCACGCCGAGGACCTTGTAGTAGTCCTTTTCTATCCAGTCCTTGGTGCTCACTCATCGCCTCTCATCTGCGGGGGGCCGACGCCACCGCACCGGCCCCGTCCGCGGCTCAGTCCTGCCTCGGATTGGCGACGGCGACACGCGCCGGCCGGATCACGCGGTCCCTCAACTGGTAGCCCGGCTGAATGACCTGCGAGATCGTGGTCACGGTGACCTTCTCCTCGAGGGGCACCTCCATGAGGGCTTCGTGATGGGTCGGGTCGAAAGGATCACCGACGGCCCCGAAGACGACCAGACCGTGCTTGGCAGCCACCTTCTCGAACTCGTCGGCCACCATCTTGAATCCACCGTCCAGGTCCCCGTGGGACTTGGCCAGCTGGATCGAGTCGAGCACCGGCATCAGATCGGTCACCACGGCCTCGATCCCCAGCTGCCTGGCCAGCGCCCGGTCACGGTCCACGCGTTTCTTGTAGTTGACGTACTCGGCCTGGAGCCGCTGCAGATCCGCGGTCCGTTCCATCGCGACGGTTTCCCAGTCGGGTGTTTCCTCGGCCGCCTCGTCATTCTCCACGCCGCGCCGGGCCTCGGACGCTGCCTCCTCCTCGGTGGGAGCCGAGGCGGCTGGCTCAACAACCGCCTCGGCCTGCGCAACTACCTCCTCTGGGGTGGGCTGCTCGCTCACTTGGATTCCTCGTCGTCCACGATCTCCGCGTCGACGACGTCGTCCTGGGCGCCGTCACCGGACTGGTCCGAGGATTCGCTCTCGGAGGCCTGCTGCGAGTTCTCGTTCTTGGCCTGGGCCGCGGCGTACATGGCCTGGCCCATCGCGGCGGCCTTGGTGTTGAGGTCGTCGATGGCGGCCTTGACCGCGTCGTTGTCCTCGCCCTTCAGGGCCTCCTTCAGCTTGTCGACGGCCTCGACGACCGGGGCCTTGATCTCCTCGCCGATGCTGTCGGCGTTCTCCTTGAGCAGCTTCTCGGTGCGGAACACCAGGGCGTCGCCTTCGTTGCGCATGTCGACGCTCTCGCGGCGCTTGCGGTCCTCCTCGGCGTGACTCTCGGCCTCGCGCACCATGCGGTCGATGTCCTCCTTGGCCAGCGCGGAGCCGCCGGTGACGGTCATCGACTGTTCCTTGCTGGTGGCCAGGTCCTTGGCGTGGACGTGGACGATGCCGTTGGCGTCGATGTCGAAGGTGACCTCGATCTGCGGGACCGAACGCGGCGCGGGCAGCAGCCCGGTCAGTTCGAAGTCGCCGAGCGACTTGTTGTCACGGGCGAACTCGCGCTCCCCCTGGTACACCTGGATCATCACGGAGGGCTGGTTGTCCTCGGCGGTGGTGAACACCTCAGAACGTTTCGTCGGGATGGTGGTGTTGCGTTCGATGATCTTGGTCATCACACCGCCCTTGGTCTCGATGCCGAGGCTCAGCGGGGTGACGTCGAGCAGCAGCACGTCCTTGACCTCGCCCTTCAGCACACCGGCCTGCAGGGAGGCACCCAGCGCCACGACCTCGTCGGGGTTGACGCCCTTGTTGGGTTCCTTGCCGCCGGTCAGTTCGCGAACGAGGTCGGCGACGGCGGGCATGCGGGTGGAACCACCGACAAGCAGCACCTGGTCGATCTTGTCGACGCTGGTGTTGGCGTCCTTGATGACGGTGTTGAACGGCGTGCGGCAACGGTCCAGGAGGTCCTGGGTCATCCGCTGGAACTCGGCGCGGGTCAGCTTCTCGTCGAGGTGCAGCGGACCGGCGGCCGAGGCGGTGATGTAGGGCAAGTTGATGGAGGTCTCGGAGGCCGAGGACAGCTCGATCTTGGCGCGCTCGGCGGCCTCCTGGAGGCGCTGGCGGGCCATCTTGTCCTGCGAGAGGTCGACGCCGTGCTTGTTCTTGAACTGCGTCACCAGCCACTCGACGATCTTGGCGTCCCAGTCGTCGCCACCGAGCCGGTTGTCACCGTTGGTGGCCTTGACCTCGAAGACGCCGTCGGCGATGTCGAGGAGGGAGACGTCGAAGGTGCCACCACCCAGGTCGAAGACCAGGACGGTCTGCTCCTTGTCGCCCTTGTCGAGGCCATAGGCCAGGGCGGCCGCGGTGGGCTCGTTGATGATGCGGTCCACGGTCAGGCCCGCGATCTCGCCGGCCTCCTTGGTGGCCTGGCGTTCGGCGTCGGAGAAGTAGGCGGGAACAGTGATGACCGCGTTGGTGACGGCCTCACCGAGGTAGGCCTCGGCGTCCCGCTTCAGCTTCTGCAGCACGAAGGCCGAGATCTGCTGCGGACGGTAGTCCTTGCCGTCGATGTCCACCTTCCAGTCGGTGCCCATGTGACGCTTGACGGAACGGATGGTGCGATCGGGGTTGGTGACGGCCTGGCGTTTCGCGACCTCGCCGACGAGAACTTCCCCGGAGGGGGTGAAAGCGACCACGGACGGGGTGGTGCGGGCGCCCTCGGCGTTGGGGATGACGGTGGGCTCGCCACCCTCGAGGACAGCGACGACCGAGTTGGTGGTGCCGAGGTCGATGCCTACTGCACGTGCCATGTGGGTATCTCCTGATTCATTGTGCGGCTAGCGCTTGTTGCCAATCCCAAACCCCTTGAGTGGGGCAGGCTCAACTATGCCACACGCATGGTTCAGGTCGCAAACCAAAGTTGAGCCTCAGGGACTCAACCCGGGTTCAGCCGGGGTTTCCCCCTACCGCCGGCCCGTGGAACGCGCCCGCGCGGTCGGCATCCGCCCATCCCGGACCCGAGGAACGGGTGCCCCTCGGGGCTGGGACCTCCGGGAGTCCCATTCGGTCCCGGAGGGGTCGTCCATCACCCACCGGAGCGCTTTTCAGCGCCACGACCTCCTCTGGTATCTGTTCCTTTTCCTTTTCTCCCTTTCCTCTTTCAGGTATTTCTCCAACCGGATATTGAGGCCCCCCAGGACGTGCCAGCCATTGATGATGACGGCTCCGTTCGCACCATCACCGTCTGCATCCGGTTCGATGTCGACCGTTGACATGATGTTGATGCTCCGGTTGATCACCTGGACCCGCCACGGCAGATAGACGGTGAATCCGCCCAGCACCGATTTCAGGTTCAGTTCGATCACCACCCCCGGCGCCATGATGTCCTCGATGTGGATCGAGCTGCCGCCCAGCACCGTGACACTTCGTATCGTCGACATGCTGGGGCTCATCCGAACCGTCCCGCGCCTCAGGACGACGACCTCGCTGTAGGGGTAGATGTTGTCCGTGACGATGATCCTCTCGGAAGGCTCATCGGAGGGTTCTTCCTTGCGCCACCTGGCCCCACCGGGCAGGTCCGAGATGAGATCGGACAGGTCGCCGACATAGCGGGCCTTGAGACAGAACTGCTGCCTGTCCTCGAACTCCTCGCGGCTGAGTTGGTCCGCCGCGTAGGCGTCCTGGAGCATTTTGAGCACCTCGTCACGGTCAAGGTCACCGGCACGTATCTGACCCCGCTGCGACGACCCCTTGGGCAGCTTTTCCGACATGGAAGGCAGTCTACGGCCATAGCGGCCGCGGCGCCTCATCAATATCAATGTTCATCGGAAAAGTTTTCAACCAAAAGGTGCCGCGGAAAACGGAAATCCCAGCCGGGTTCCCGCGATCTTTCAAGGTCAGCCCGCCTGCGCGAAACGACGGCGCCGTTCGAGCAGAATGGGTTCCGGAGGATTCGGTGTTCCAGAAACCGGGAGGTGATCGACATGCGCAAGGAACCATCGGATGCCGGCCTGCTCGCATACCGCAGCTACGGAGGCTGGGGTGTGCAGCGCCCCGGGCACGGCACCCTGGGCCGATACAGCCCCGACATGACCAAGGTGCTGCCCGACGGCCACACCGTCGCCCTGACGCTGCGCCTGGACCGCGCCGCCTACCAGCTCTACCGCGAGGCCGGAGCCGGTCACGATCAGGCGCTGCACAACTCCCTGCTGTGCCCGGCGTGGGCCGGGATCCACAACGCCCCCGGCCTCGGAACGTGGGAAATCGAGCTTCAGGCCCCGCCGTCGGACCGGGTGGAGCTGGTGGCCATGCTGTGGCCGCAGGACGACCGGGACTGGCCCCGCGGGGAGATCAACCTCCTCGAGGGCCGCGTCGGCACCGGCCGGACCCTCACCAACCTTCACTGGCCCGATCCCGGAACCGGCGAGCCCGCTCACGCGCCCGAGGAGATCGACCTCGACCTCACCCTGTGGCACCGCTACCGGGTGGACGTCGCCCCGGGGCTCATCCGCTGGCTCGTCGACGGCCGGCTCCGCCGCGAGCTCAACACCCCACACACCCCGCACGACCTGCCCCTCCACCTGGTGGTCCAGGCCGGGGTCAACCCCGCCATCCGGGAGGACTGGCACGACGACCTGGAATGGGAGCAGACCATCCTGTTCCGCCCCCTGCGGACCCCGGGGGCTCGTGCGTGAACCGCTGGACACATGCCCCTGAGGGAACGGGAGACGCCATCCAATCCGGCTTCCCGGCGTTCCATGCACACATTCCACGCCTCCCGGAGCGGACAAGAGCTGCCCCGCAAAGGCATTGCAGAGCAGCTCCTTGACCGAATTCTTGCGCCCTCGCAGGCATCACTCAGCACAACACACACCCAAATCCTTGCCTTCGGCCAGCATAATGATACTTATAAGTATGTAGATTTACAAGTAGCAGAGCCGGAAACTGAGATGCGTGGCTATCGGGGACCTGCAGCGAGCAGTCGGCAGGAATCTCCGCGCCCACCGAAAGGCGAAGGGCCTGTCACAGGAGGCCTTCGCCGAGTTCATCGGGATACACCGCACCTACGTCGGAGCGGTGGAACGCGGGGAACGCAACCTCACCCTGGCCACTGTGGAACGCTACGCCGAGAGGATCGGAGTGACCCCGCTCGACCTGCTCACAGAGCAATCGCCCCCGACGCGACGCCCAAACCCCCACGCACCTCACGGACACGACGAAAACCCGAAATAATCGAACACATGAGGTAATACCTGTACTACGCCGAGGCCGGGAACTCAGCGACGGGTTCAGCGAGACGAATCGCCTCGGAAACCACCCAAAGGCCCCCCGCCACAGCCTGCTTCTCGCACTCCCGGCCGCGCTCCGGCGCCGGCGCGACACAGAATTATGCTTCACAAATTCGATTAATTCGTCTCTTGTCGCTGCCCACAAGAGGAAGTCAGCCTTCCACCGGCCAATCAACCGCTCGAAGACCTTCTCCTTACCGGCCGCCCGGCGACGGTGATCTCACCCGACAGCACACTCAACACGATCCAGATCTTGGTCTCCGCACTGAACACCGGTGGTCGCCCCGTGACACGTCCCCCTGCCCCCAGACACCAAGTCATGCCTCCACAACCAGCCCGCCAGAGAGCTTGACGCGGGACACTTCTCCTTCGAACCAGACACCGTCCAGTCCGCTCGGGAAAAGACCGAAACCCGCATAGACCTGACTCGTCCCGTGCTGTCATACGGGCATCTGGCGCTCATCGCGGAAATCGTCGCCGTCGCGGCCGGGATCGGAAGAACCGTCGCCCCGGCCCTGTTCCTGCTGGCCACCCGGGTCTGGGAACTCATCTCGGTCGTGTTGCTGGCCGTCACCCTGGTCATCCTGAACGTGGTCGAGAGCCGAGCGCTGCCCAGGACCTTGCGGCGGCACAGTGATACAACGTGACTGTATCCACCAGAGAAGAACCGGCGGGCATGCCCCCGGATCCGGCTGATCCCCTACCCCGCCCCGATTTCGAGCCGGCTCCTCAGCTTCCCTTCCCTAGTACCCCGCCTTGTGATTACTCTTGCGCTCAGCACCCCAGTCAACGCTTCCGCGGTGGAGCATCACATGAAGCTGGAGCCATCACATGAACTCACCATCGCGACCGCTGCTGACCACGCTGGTCTGCTCCCTCGTCGCACTCACGGGCTGCGCCTCCCCCTCGGTACGGGAAGCACTGAGCCCCTCCGACTCCCCCGCGACAACACGGCAGGCGGAGGATCCTCTTTGCCCCGGACCTGTTCCGACGTCTCCCCACTCGGCCTCGGCCGGGAACATCCCCTCCGCACCCGCAGCAACAGCAACCCAGCCGGGTTCCGGCCTGCCGGAGTTCCATTCCCTGGCAGAGGCGCGCAAACAGCTCCCGAAGGACTCGGAGGGTTTCGTCCTGACCGATGGCATCACCTCACTCACCTACGCGAAGGGTGCCGGGGACGGTGAGGTCACCATCAATGGCACGATGTACGCCACCACGTTCGAAGAGGTCAAGGACGGCAAGAAAGAAGGGTTCGTTCCCCTGTTGGCGCAGGACATTCCCGCCGATGCGACGTCCACCCTCAAGGCCGCCCTGGAGCTCGCCAAACAACGTGGCGTCGGGGTCCGGCTGAGTCCTTCGCAGAGCTACACCGTCTCCGCGGAGCTTCAGCTTCCGAAGGGGGTGAAGTACTTCGACGGCGCGGGCGCCACCATCACAACCGCGATCAAGAACGGGACCAGCAATGATCCGAAGAACGTTTTCCGAATCGCCCCGGGCTCCAGCGGAACAACCCTGACCAATATCACGATCGACATGACGGGTTCCGACCCCTACACTCGCGGGGTGCTGGCCTTCGCAAGAAGTGAGGAGAACATCAGCGATGTGACCATCAGTGGTTTGACCATCGCCAATTCCAGGTATCGCGGCATCGCGGTGGTGGGGCGTGAAGGCGATGTTGACAACATCCGCATCGAGAACAACCAGGTCACGGTACGGCCCGAACACCAACGCACCGAAGGGGTGGTTGCGATCGGTGTCTACTCCGGCCTCTCGAAGGACTCCACGCCGGTCTACGACCGATTCGTGACAACCGGAGAAGTGCCGAAACTCACCCACAGGGCAACCAGGGTCACCGTCTCCGGGAACCGCGTCACGGGCGGGTACTACGGCATCGAGTTCTCCGGGGTCGGTTGCAGCATCGTGAGCAACAACTTCTCCACCATGAACACCCGCAACCTGTCCATGCAGGACAGCTCCCACGGGAACACGGTGGAGGACAACCACTTCAGCTACAGCATTTCCTCATCCATCCACCTGGCCTACGGGTCGCACGACAACACGATCCAGCGCAACACGATCGTCACCGGTATCTCCATGGGACAAGGGCTGCTCCAGGTCTACCAGGGCAGCCACGACAACACCTTCCGCGACAACACCGTTGAGGTCTTCGAGGACAAGACGGTACAGGTTTTCAAGGAAGACAAGCCCGGGGAGATTGATGACACTCCGAAACAACCCCATTGGATGCTGTACGTCGGCCCCCACTCGGACAACAACACCTTCACCGGAAACGTCCTGTCGGGCAAGGCCGACAGATCCGTCGTCGCGGTGGAGTCGGTCTGGGACAAGAAATCCTCGTTCTCCGGCGAAGTGAGCGGGAAACCGTACTCGTACATGGGAAATCACCCGGGATACCCGGACACCTCCATTGAGGTGGACTATGCCGGGGGACGAAGGGAGCTCACGGGAACCACGATCACCGGCAATGTGATGCTTCCCACCGGAACCCCGTTCTACCTGGCCGCTGACGTCTCCAAGGGCTTGAAGGTCAAAGGCAATGATGTCGCCGGGGCTTCGGAGGGCAACGAGCGTCTCATCGGCAACAACACGGGCCTGAACCTGTCCGGGAACCAGCTGGCGGGTACCGGGTACCCGGTTGACAAGCCCTTGGTTCAGCACGAGGGCACCCTCGACGGCGTGGGCACGGCACGCATCACCTACACCGACCGGACGATCGGCACCCATCACTCCCGGATCACCACGCAGCAGGGCGATGCCAAGGACACCAACCTCGTCGTCGACTCCCCCGACGACACCGTGACCGACGCCGGGGGCATCGACACCCTCAATGCCGCCGTCGACTCGACCCTTCCGTCGGGGGTGGAGAATCTCCGGATGCTGGGCAGCGGTCCGCTGCGGGCCACGGGCAACGACTTGTCGAACACGATGCGCGGCAACTCCGCGGACAACGTCATTGACGGCGCCGCCGGCGATGACACCCTGGCAGGCGGTCAGGGAAAGGACACCCTCACCGGTGGCGCGGGAAATGACAGGTTCGTCCTGGACGGCCAACTGAACGGTGACCTCGACGAGATCACGGATTTCACCACGGGACAGGACAGGATCAACCTGCCCGTGGCCACCTTCGGCGGACTGAGCGGAAACTGGTTCACCACCGGCACGGTCACTGCCACCACGCGGGTGTATCAGCAGGGGGAGACGTTGTTCTTCGACGCCGACGGTTCGGGCGCGCTATTCACCCCGGTCGCATTCGCGACGTTGCCGCCGGGAGTCCAACTCACCGTCAACGACTTCGCCTGATCCCCATCCCCTGTTCGACTCCATGGCCAACCATGTCGCATGGATCATTCCTCCCGGAGATTCGATACCGGCGGCCATCCCCCGGATCGCGTCAATCCCTCTACGGGGATCGTTCAGAGAACCGCCTATGGGCAACACAGGTACCGTGGCCGAAACCTCCCCAAGACATGACCCGCAACTTGCCTGTTCACCGTCCACGCGCGCGGGCGGAGCGGCCACGCTTTGTTGGCAGATTCCCGTCTAGGTTTCGGACTTCACGAACCGCTTTCCTCGGCGACTTCTCGTGCCGCTTTTTCGTTCTTTCTCGGAGGGTGTTTCTCCAACCAGTCGAACAGGAATTTCATGAGGATGAGAGCGATCAGGCTGGCCATCAGCGCCGCGAGGAGACTCTGGAAGAACGTTGTGAACAGCCACGCAACCGAGAACCATATGAGGAGGTCCTCGAAGACGTCGTCGATTCTCCGAAAAATCCCGATGACGAGAAGAGCCGTCAGGAACGCATTGATGACCGTGGTGATGATCCAGAAAGCAGGAAACATCCACAGGAGGTTGAGCCAGAGCCACGGATCGTAGCTCCGCAGCTCACCGACCCCCGGGATGAGGGCGACGCCCGCCACACCCACCGCCATCGGAACAGCGGCAACGGCGCTGATAGCAACGAGGAGCCAGAACATGATGATCGCACCCCAGAAGGTGACGGGCTGATCCTTTGAACTCATGTTCTGGCTCCTCTCGTTCAGGCGAACGTCACGAACCACCACGTGATTTCGATGGCCACGTCTGCCGGGATGCCGTTCTGCGTGAGGAAGGCTGCGGTATCCTGCTCGGTCGTGGCTCCGATCGAGTCTACCAAGCCATAAATCTTGTCCGCCCAGGCGCAGACCGGGTTCGGCAGGGATGGGCGTCCGTATGTCAGGGTTATTTTGCTCGCCTTCCTGAGGATGGATCCCAAAGGCTCCTGCCCATTACTGGTCCTGCCGTCTCGCTGGGCAGTTTCACGCGCAACCTGAGCACCCTCCTGATCGCCCGCCACTGCCGCTTGGCGCGCGATGACTTCCCGGTCGGTGGCGCTGATGTCCCCGACGGTCCGTGCACCGTTCTGGTCGTTCGCGAGGACTACCGGAACAATCAGGCACTCCAGATGCACCAACATGCGGCCGGAAGCGACCCCGTGGCCTCCACGACCCGTGATCGATGACCACCCTGGCACCGAGAACTGGCAGACGCTGCCGGAGTTCGCCAGGATGTTGCCGCCCGACGACGGAGCCACTACAGCCACCGCCACCACCATAGCCACTCCCCCGCCTCGGCGCCTCCGCCAGCATCACACCCGCTCACGCCAGCGCAGAAGGACGACGTGGTCGCCCTCTACCAGCAGGGTGTGCCGGTGCGCGAGATCTGCCAGCGCTATGGCATCAGCTAGCAGCAAATCAGCGACCTCCGCGCCGATCGCGGCATTCCCCGTCGGCCGCGCGGCCTGAGTGATGAGCAAAAGCGCCAGGCCGAGCAGCGCTACCTCGCTGAGCAGTCCTGCGCCACCATCGGCCACCAGTTCGGCGTGCATGCCGAGACCGTCCGCCGCTACCTCCACACCACCAGCGTCACCCTACATCCCGGGCCCGGCACCGCATGAGCAGCAGCAGGCAGAGAACCACTGGCAAGCGACTCACCCATCACCAGCAGAGACACCGCTCAGCCAACCGCAGCCCCTTCCTCCCTCATCGACCACATACCGCCTGCCGCAACCAGACTCCTGCCACCCGCATCCCAGCACACGTCACCAACGCCATGACCTCATACACCACCCTCACCAGCCGCCGAGCCCTTTCCAGCGTGATGTCTAAGCCCTGGGCGTCGTCGCCGATGTAGAGTCAGGTGTCGCTGTCGTAAAGGTACTGGTAGCACACCAGGGTGAGTTCGGTGGCGGTGGGGTGATGGTGAATGGTGCCAACCTCATCGGTAGTGCACTTCCAGGGCAATGCAAGACACGAGGGCTGGGGTGGCTTCGTGGAGATGGTTGTCTGGCTTGTCTGGTGCGCCGGCATCGTGGCCAATGCACCAAGCTGGGCAGCTGGCGGTTGAAGGTGTGCTGTTCTTCTCGGCGTGATCTGCTGGTGTTGCCACTAGTCTCCCCTTCCTTGCCCTCCAGTGTGCGATGGCACTGTCGGGAGACAGTGAAGCGGAGTGTGGGAGGAGACGGGAGGGGGACGAACTAAGGAAGAACGAGTGCTCCGAAACCTGTCGTAGAACTATCAGCAAGTCTGCGGCGGGCTAGACCAAACAAGCACCACAGCACTCAGCCCAAGGAAAAAGCTGTGATAAATGCACATGCCGCCTGCGCAGCAACGCTATAGTGTTTACTTTTATCAGGTTGAAAAATATTAGTGACACCAAGACCAGCGATAGTAACAAAATATGAAATAAACCCAATCGTCAATGGAATCTTATCGGAGTGTCGAACACTTAAACATTCTCGTAAAATAAATCCAGCAATTAGTCCCACGAATACAAAACCGCCAAGAATGAGGCTTATCCACAGGCGACGTATCCGCTAGCAAAACCCTTGGTCAGCGTACAGCCAAAGGGGTCCGTGAATAAGTCTCAATAAATCCATGTTCATCGCCATGCTCGGAGATCCAGTTTCCGAAATGTTGCCACCAGTTCCTGTTTTGATTTTCGGAACCAGGGTCAGATGCAACCTCATCTATCATAAATCCATCCCACCTTCAGTAAAGGCATGTGCCAAGAGGCTTAGTCAGAATCGGTGGCTGCAATAGTTAATTGACGTGTTGTGCGTGTCGGTATGCGCGAGGAAGGCTCAACTTCCTGAATAATTGATAGTACCAACACAGTCAATCGAAAGTTGAGCCTTCCCATGTGCTCTAGCACAGGTCTTAGCAGCGAACAGATCACCGATCTTGTCGCACGCATCCATGACCTCCGCGAGGCGCCAGCCTCCCGGGCAGGACGGAAACCCACACTAGGACTGTACAAGTGTGTTGTTGTGGCCTTGATCTATCTGCGATCCAACCGCACACAAGCATCGATTGCCGACCAGTTCCACGTCTCCCAGAAAACGATCTCTCGAACCATCGCATCCTGGATGCCCATCCTGGGACAGGCCCTGCAGGACTGCACCCCCATGGTCGACGACCTCGACCCCAGCGAACCACTCATCGTCGATGGCACCCTACTGCCGACCTGGTCATGGCGCACCATGCCAGAACTGTACTCCGGCAAACACAAAACCACCGGCGTCAACGTCCAGGTTGCATGCGACCTGACAGGACGGCTCGCCTTCATCTCCGACCCGATGCCCGGCCGCACCCATGACGCACACGCACTCAAAGAAACCGGCCTACTCGACCACATCACCACCGGGCAACTCATCGGCGACAAAGGATACATCGGACTCGGCATGATCACCCCCATCCGAACCCAACCGAAACAACAACACACAGAAGAAGAAAAAAGGTTCAACAAGTCAGTAAACGCGATACGCTACATGATCGAACGAGTCATCGCCAACCTCAAAACCTGGAGAATTCTCCACACCGACTACCGCAGACCCTTCACAACATTCCCAGAAACAATCACCACAGTAGCCGCACTCGAATTCTACAGAAACACATTCTGACTAAGCCTCCAAGAAAGCAAATCTCAGTTACTAAAGCTTATCCATAGGGGTGTTTTGATTTTCCTTAACTAACGCTTTACCCAAGGGGGACGTGAGGGCAGCTTGCCCTATCTTAACACGTTATTCACGAGGGTTTTTTTCTCGGTGAAACGCCGCCAGTAACACAAAGAACATCGACTGCTTCATGAAACGATTGAGTTGCAACATAAACCAATCATGAAAGCAGTCGATACGTTACCAGTCTACAACGGGGCTTTGCGAGAAAACATTTGACGAGATCACCTGCCGTGCCGCCGATGTGATCGAGGGTCGAGGGATGGATCTGTCCAGATGCCGTATCCCCCTGCGGGACCAGGTGGTGGCCTGCCTGCTGATCCTTCGCCAGAACCTGCCCCGGATGGTGGTCGCCGACCTCCTGGGAGTCTCTCAGCCCACGATCTCCAGGATCTGGCGACGTATCACCGTCCTCCTCGAAGCAGTCCTGCTCTTCCTCCCGGGCGGACTCGCCGAGGCGATCCAGCAAGGGCACCTCATCCTCATTGACGGCACCCATGCCCCCTACCGGGAACCGCCCAGCCAGCGAGCAACAGCCACAACTACTCCGGGAAACGCAAGGTCCAGTGCCTCAATGTCCAGGTCGCCTCCACCGACCGCGGTGACCTCATCGCCGTCTTTGACCTGGTGCCGGGATCCCGACATGACTTGAAGGCCATCAACCTGTGCGGTTGGCAAGACCTCCTCGACTCCTCCGACGCCACATGGATCGCCGACACCGCCTACATCGCCACCACCGCCATCGCCCCGATCAAGAAGCTGCCCAACCAGTCCCGCACCAGCCACGACAAAGACTTCAACACTGCCATCGCCCGAATCCGCGTCAACGTCGAACACTGCATCGCACAACTGAAAACCTGGAGAATCCTGTCACACGGCTACCACGGACGCCTCAAAGAACTCCCCGGAATCATCCACCTCGTCACCAACCTGAAAATCCTCAGAACATACACCCACAATCAACCCCGTGAATAACGCCTAGATCATCCCAACCCCTTTTACACAAACCATCTGACACCCTCGGGCCTACTTCCTTTAAAGCTAGAAACTGCAGCGAAGCTCGACGGGACCGCACGTCTGTGGCGATGACATGAGGAACGCTGTGCACCACATCGAACTCTGGACAAGCGACGTGGAAGCCGCAACGCCGTCCTTCGACTGGCTCTTCGCCACTCTCGGCTGGACCCTGGATCACGATCCCGCTCGGCCAACCGGACGCATCTGGCAGCATCCCAGCGGCGTCTACCTCGTACTGGAACAGTCACCCGACATCTCCGGACCCCTGGAACGAACCCACGCTGGCCTCAACCACCTCGCCCTACGCGCCATCGAACTCATGATCGGCTGAACATCCGCATCTGCCGCGACCATCGCGTTCGCGAGCATCTCATCATGCTCATGTGCGGCCGAGCATTTCAACGCGTATGAGTAGAATTGGGCCATGGATCTGCGCTTCCCGCCACCGCTGGCTCACGGATCGCTTGTCGGTATCACGAGTCCTTCATCCGGTGCGTCCGGCGTGTTGCAGCCTCGCGTCGACGCCGCTCTGCAGGCGATCCACCAGCACGGTTTGCAAACTCGGGTCGGGGAGTGCATGAACGGCGATGGGCACGTTAGCGCACCCGTCGCCCAGCGCGCCGCCGAGTTCCAGGCAATGCTGCTCGATCCCGAGATCCAGGCAATCGTTCCACCGTGGGGCGGTGAGACCTGCATCGACCTGATCCCGCACCTGGACTGGGACGCCATCGCAGCCGCTGAGCCCACCTGGGTGGTCGGCTTCTCCGACATCTCCACCCTTCTGGCACCCCTGACCCTGCGGGCCGGGTGGGCCACCATCCACGGCAACAACCTCATGGACACGCCCTACACGGCGCCGGACGGACTGGTGGACTGGCTCGACATCATCACCATGCCCACCGGCACCACATTCACCCAGATCTCACCCAACGCCCATCGCCAGAGCTTCGTCGACTACGTCGAACACCCCGAGGTGGACACCTACGAACTGGAAACCCCATCCCGCTGGGAACGCTGGGACCAGCCCGACCAGGACCTCGCCGTGAAAGGCCGTCTCATCGGCGGTTGCATCGACACCATCGCCCACCTCGCCGGAACCTCCTACCTCGACACCACGAGCCTCGCCACCGATAGCGAGGGCCTCCTCGTCTATGTCGAGGCCGCCAGTGAAAACGCTGGCTGCATCGCCCGCAGCCTCCACGGGATGCGTCTCAACGGCTTCTTCGACCAAGCCAATGCCATCCTCGTCGGCCGCACCTACGCACCCAACATCCCGGGCCTCACCCAGAAAGACGCAGTCCTCGACGCCCTCACACCGCTCGGCGTCCCGATCATCGGCGGTGTCGACTGCGGCCACTGGGCACCCTACATGCCCCTGGTCAACGGGGCCATGGCCGTCGTCGAGCACGACAGCGCCTCCAGCATGATCCACCAGACCCTCGCCTGAACCACGTCCTCTTCTGCCGCGCAGTGTGCTGACAGCGTTCAGCGGAGTAACCCTGGTGGTGTCTAGAGCTGGTCGCCAAGATTGATGAGCCAGTTGATGCCGGCGCCGGCGAGGGTGGCTGTGCCGAGGGCGACGAGGAGGCCGGCGTGGGCTTTGGTGGCGGTGGTGTGGTTGCCGTGGGCGGTTGCGATGGCTCGGCGATGGCGCTGATGAGCATAGCGAGTGGAGTGCTACGCGTTTCGTGGGCAGCGACGAAAAACAGATTTAATCGAACTTGTGAGGCATAACTCTGTATTATGTCAGCACCAAAATACAGCGAAGAATTCAAACAACAGGTCGTGTCGGGGGTCGCCGAGAAACCCCTGCACGATCAGTGAGGTGGCGAAGTCTTACGGTCTGGTCGCACAAGTTAATCGGGCCCAGTCGCGGTCAAGGCGTATGGTAATGTCCACGGCAGCGGCTTGTCTCTCTTGAGATTCTTTGCGACGAGACAGTTTGAATTGTCTCAGATCGAACAAGCCGTCCCCACCTCCTTGGGGCAAAGCATTAGTTAGGGAAAGTCAAAGCGCCCCTATGAATAAGCCTCTTTGCTGATCGACACCTCGCCCGTGAACAAACCTCGCAGGAGTCTAGGCCGCATAGGACCTCACCCAAGACTGGCCGCTTTTCCTAGGAGCAGCACGGCCTCGGGCAACGGCGTCGAAGACGAGCCGAGACTCGTCGACCGTCTCTCCCGTAAATTTACTCAGCTGACTATCAGGCCATGCCCCCACGGAGCTTACGCCATACGGAAAGTATGCCAGCCAAGGAAGATGTTTACGAGATGATCAGCGGAAACGTTTTGCCGCTTCTCGGATCTGGTCAGCAAATTTGTAGATGTCCGTCGGCTTGTCGATAGGATGCCTGGCCTCTTTCTTGTCTTTGTCAAACAGGCCAAGGTATTTCACCGAGGCAGCATTGAACCACAGACGGCAAAGAGGTTTACGGTTGTTGTCGTCAACGAGAACACCGCAGTAGGACTTCGTGTCTCGCATGACGATTCTCTCGGGCTCGATCTCGGCCACGGCAATGGCCCGGACGATGTTGTAGCCCTCCAACTCCTCCAAGGTGGTCTCGACACCATCAGGATGTTGCTCCTGCGCCCCGGAGTCTTCCGGTTCCTCCACCGGGGCCGCAGCGGGGATCACGGGGGCTTGCCCTTGAAGCGCGTTCTTCAAGCGTTCGTTGACCTGATCCCCGAGCCACTGGGCGCACGCTTTCGCGATGAGGGGCCGGAAGAACTCTTTCACCTTGACGGTAGCGGAGCGTTCGTAGACGTGTGAGATCAGCAGTCGCTCGAAGTCCTCGCTCGGCTCCTTGAACAGCCTCCCGATCTCGCGCTTCAAACTCGAGACGTACTTGAGCTCCTCGGCGGCGCTCAGGACGGAATCGAGATCGAAGGCGGGTTTGGTGAGTTTCTTCAGCTCGGGCAGCGTGTGCGGATCCACATCCGCCAAGTCAAGTTGCAGGAAGGGCCGCTCGTCCATGCGGTTCGGACGGTCCAGGTCGGTGAAGAAGCACCAGAGCTGCCCGTTCGTTAGTACACCGATACGTGCGTTCGACACGTGGAAGTAGCGGAACAGCTGCGAAGCGTGGTTGATGTCGAGCGGGGTGCCGATTTTTTGCACTCGATGAGCATCTGAACCTGTCCATCGCGCTGAATCGCGTAATCGATCTTCTCACCCTTCTTAGTTCCCACGTCAGCGGTGAACTCCGGGATGACCTCCGAAGGGTCAAAAACATCGTATCCGAGAACTTGCGCGATGAATGGCATGATGACTGCGGTCTTCGTCGCCTCTTCCGTTTCCAGCGTCGCACTGAAATCTTCAACCTTCTTGGCGATTGCGCTGATCGCTTCCTCGAACCCCATTGTCGGCCTCTCCATCAAGATCGGCTACCGTGCCGATGCTGCGCGTCATTTTAGCGGCTGAGACAAGGGTGTGACACACGGGATCCCGAAGTCATCACACCAAGGCCGCGCCTGGACTTCGTTAGAAACAACACGTCCGCCCCTTCTATATAGGCGAACGCACTCCAGTGGGTCAGTTAACCGCGTTGCAGTTGTCCTCCATCACCAGCCGCAGGCGTCAGGCAGGGGTCGAGTTCGTTCCGCGTCAGAGCACTTATTTCTGCGATGCATTCCGGCAGGGACTCGAAAGTTATGGGCTGTTTGCCTGAGGCACGGCACCCTATGGGCGCGCAGGGCGACATCTGCTTGTCTCTTCCCGTGGTGAGGCAACGCTACCAACCGTATGGCCGACAGGGTATAGCACCTAGGGCCCGCGACCGCCTTCTGGGCTGCCTATTCAGCTGGAGGGACTCCTAGTCGTCGACGCCACTGCCACCCCATCCCCAACCACACCAGCACGACCAAAACCACAAACACCATCGACCTCGCTGTACCCAACGGCTACCTTCGTAACAGCCACCCACCTCAGCGTTACCTCCCGACTCCCCGGCAACTAAAACGCCCTCCAGGAGGATCTCCTAGAGGGCGGCACCCACATTCACTTGGGTGATGTTTCGTGTAAGTCGCTTGTGGTGGAGCTAAGGGGATTCGAACCCCTGACCTTCTCATTGCGAACGAGACGCGCTACCAGCTGCGCCATAGCCCCGAGTACCGGACGATGGTAGCACCAGCATCCGGCGGTGTGGCAAATCGTCACTGCCCCACGGCCCTGGGCCAGTGGCTCTCCTCCTCCATGTCCCAGTCGGCCGGGGCGGCCCGTCGCGGCTTCGGCCCCTCCAGGCGGTCGGCGGTTGGGATGATGACCGTGTTGGTGACGGGGGCCGACAGGTCGATGGTGCGGACGGTCCGCGGCACGAGCGGCTTCGAGACGTAGGTGGGGGCGATCACGGGGATCGGGTCCCACAGCGGGCCGGTCGTCTCGGGTGCGGTCAGGTCGACGGAGAACTCGCGGGAGGTTTCCTCCTCCTCGACGGCCTTCATCATCGAGGTGGACTCGCCGTCGGTGTAGCCCGCCTTGACCTGGGCGGCCTTCTCGTCGAAACGGCGGTGCATCTGCTTCACACCGGCCCGAGCGGAGACCAGGAACGCCACCAGCGCGACGACGGGGATCGCGACGGCCCAGCCGGGCACGATGTTGAAGACGCTGAGGCCCAGGCACAGCAGGGTAATCACCCCGAGCACCGTGACCATGCGGCGCCGCCGCATGGCCGCCGCACGCGCCATCAGGCGCAGTTCGGTGAGCTCGGCCCTGCGGGTCAGGGGCGTGGAGACCTCGACGGGAGGCTCGTCCTCGTCGTAGTCGGCGATGGTGTTCTCACGCAGGATCCGCATGGAACCGGAGAAACGTTCCGCCGGGTCCCCGTCAAGGGCGTCGATGTCGTCCCTGTGCACTGACAGCCAGGGCAGGCCGAAGGCCAGGACGGCCAAGACCAACACACTGATGACAATTCCCGCGAGCACGATCACACGTTAAACAACACCGGCGTGATTCGCCTCCGCGGCACGCCGCCGACCCGCCGAGAAACCTGAAAAAAACTCAGGATTTGTCCAGGAGCCAGCATTGAACGGCTTCTCCAGGGCGCACCAGCTCGGTGTCCTCGTCCAAAACGATCAAAGCGTTTGCGCGGCCCAGTTCCGCCATGGCAAAAGGGTCGCTGATCCGGGTGGCGGTGCGCAGCCGCCCGTCGTCGATGACCTCGGCGCGTAGCAGGTGCCGCTGCCCCCAGATCGAGCGCATCGTGGTCCTGGCTATGGCCCTGACGGGTTTGCGACGCACGTCGGCGCCCATGAGGCGCCGCAGCAGCGGCCACACGAACACCTGGAAGGACACGTAGGCCGACACTGGGTTTCCGGGCAGCATCACCATCGGAACGCGTTCCTCACCGATCAAACCGAAGGTCTGGGTGCGTCCTGGTGACATCGCCACCTCGACGGCGTCCACCAGCCCCAGTTCCGACATGGCCTCGGCCACCGCCTCGTACTCCTCGCGGCGCCCCCCGGTGGTGGAGATGACCAGGTCCGCGCGGATCAGCTGATCGGTGATGGCCTGTTTCAGTTCCTGTTTGTCGTTGGAGTGCACGGCCACCCGGAAGACCGTCGCCCCGGCCGCCCGGGCGGCGGCGGAGATCAGGAAAGAGTTGGCGTCCGTGGACTCGCCGTAGCCGACGCTCTCCCCCGGTTCCACCAGGTCCGCGCCGGAGCTGACCACCACCACGCGCGGCCTGGGCCGCACCAGCACCTTGTCTATGCCCGCGGCGGCCAGCATCCCGACGCTGCGGTCGGTGAGTACCTCCCCCTCGGAGAGCAGCCGGTCCCCAACCGCGAGGTGTTCGCCCGCCGCCCGCAGGTACTCGCCCTCCGCCACTTCCTGGATGATCTCGATGCGCTCCCCCACGATCGTCGCGTAGGAGTAGGGCAGGACCGCGGTGGTGCCGCGCGGAACCACCGAACCGACGTCTACGGGCACGGCCTGCCCCACCCCGAGGTGTTCCGTCCCGGTGACGAGCTGGAGCGACTCCACCAGCTGGTCGTTGTCCCACAGGTCGGCGGCGCGCACGGCATAACCCGCCACCTTGCTCGTCGAGTTCGGCGGAACGTTGATCATGGAGTCGATGTCCTCGCAGATCACCTGATTCCACGCCTCCAGCACCGACATGCCGAACGGTTTGAGAGGTTCGACGAGTTCAAGCAGGTACTCGACGTGGTCCTGGACGCGGCGCAGCCCGTTGAGATCCGGCTCGGGCGGCGGAGGAAGGGTCGGAACGGGGATCTCCTCCACAATCTGAGGTTCCTCTTCCACATGCTTCCTGCGACCGAAAAGCGCCATGTTTCTACGATAGGCCAATGGATTTCACACATGAGAAGGGCGCGCTGCGAGAAACCATCACCGCGCGACGCAGGGCGCTGGACGAGACCGGCTGGCGGAAACTCGACACACCCCGCCTCGAAGCGCTTCTGGGCCAGCTACCGGATCCCGGGGTAATCGCCATCTACGCCTCACGGCGGCACGAACCCGACACCCTGGCCGCCATCGAGGAGCTGCGCAGGCGGGGCTGGCAGGTGCTGCTCCCGAAGCTGTCCCGGGAACCGGACTGGGCCTGGGCCACCGACGAACTCCGTCCCGGTTGGGCGGGCATTCCCGAACCCACCGGCCCAGGCATGGGAATCGAGGCCCTGGGACAGGCGGACGTGGTCGTGGTGCCGTGCCTGGCGGTTTCCCGTGACGGCTCCCGGCTGGGCATGGGGGGCGGATGGTACGACCGGGCGCTCCGGCATTGCCGCCCCGGGACACCCGTCTGGGCACTGGCGAACGCCGACGAGGTGCTGCCGGCGCTGCCCAGCGAACCGCACGATCTTCCCGTCGACGCCGTGGTCACGGAGAACGGATTCACCCGTCTCGGGGCGGGGAGCGTATCCTGATTCGCGTTTGTCCACCGAAGCGGGAGCGTGAATGCCCACCTATCAGTACCGTTGCACGGCCTGCGGTAAGGAACTCGAGGCCGTCCAGAAGTTCTCCGACCCTGCCCTGACCACATGTCCGGCTTGCAGTGGCGACCTGCGGAAGGTCTACAGCGCCGTCGGCGTGGTGTTCAAGGGTTCCGGTTTCTACGCGACGGACTCCCGCAGGTCGACCTCCGCGTCCAAACCAGCGTCCGGCTCGGAGACCAAGACGGATTCGGCCCCGGCCAAGTCCACGGAAACCGCCAAGGCCGCGTCCTGAGGGGATCCGCAGCGATTCGGGGTGTGGAAAAGTGATCCGCGGGGACCTTTTCCGCCCATAACGAGGATGTGGAGAGTTTCATCAGGCGCCTTGGGCGCTTCCTGAGCTGGCATCGACGCGCCGTCGCTGCCCTGTTGGCGGGCCTCGGCGCCTTTGCGATGGTGGCCCACCTGTCCCCTAATGACCAAGACCGGGTCCCGGTGGTGGTCCTGGCCCGTTCCGTGGCCGCGGGGACGGTGCTGAAGAGCGACGACCTGAAGGTCGCACGACTACCCTCCGACGCGCTCCCCGGGCAGCGGTTCCCGGACCCCGGGGAGTGCGTTGGCCAAACCTTGGGCTTCGGGCTGGAGACGGGCACCGTGCTTCAGCCCGGGATGCTCGCGGCATCGCCGTCGCTGGCTGAGGGGCGGTCTCTGGTGCCGGTTCTGATCCGCGACAACTCTCTGAGGTCGTTGATGTCCCCCGGCACCCCGATCACGCTGGTACTTGCCGATTCGGGGCAGGTGATCACCGCTGACGCCCGGGTCTCCGCCATGCCCGGCAAACCGGAAGGGACTCTGTTGAATCCGAGTGGCGGTGCCAAACCCCTCATCTTGGTGGACGTTCCCGCGGCGGTCGGCCCCGAGGTTTCCGCTCTGGGACAGCAGGGAAAGCTGACGGTGATCCTCGGAAACGAGTCCTAGAGACCTTGGAAACCCGTTCCAATTGGCCCCCGCGATGACGAATCCCAAGGGCCCGGAAACCCCGGATTTACGATTGTCCCTGTCCCGAAGAAGACGCTTCGGCGCCGGTGGCGTCATCCGATTGGCCAGAATCCGCCTTCAAACGGCGTTTGGGGCCGGGAACACTGGCTTTGCCCGACGCGATCTGCATAGAGTGAGTCCGGTCCCCGATAAAGAGGGCCACCCGGGCCTGAATCCCCAGACTCCGGGCCGCTTCCCAGCCATCCACGGGCCGGGCACAGGAGGAATGCAGTTGAAGGGTTTCAAGGAATTCATCATGCGGGGCAATCTCGTCGAGCTTGCCGTCGCAGTCATCATCGGTACCGTTTTCTCCGCGGTGGTCAAGGAGTTCACCGCCGTTCTCATGGGCTTCATCGGCAAGATCGGCGGCCAGCCGGACTTCTCCGGAGTGACCCTCTTCGATGTCAATATCGGCCTGTTCATCAATGCGACGATCACCTTTCTGATCACCGCAGCCGTCGTCTACTTCTGCGTGGTGAAGCCGTACAACGTGCTGCGCGATCGTTTCTTCCCGAAGAAGGAAGAGGAGAAGGGCCCCAGCTCCGAGGAGCTGCTCACCGAGATCCGCGACCTGCTCCGCAGCCGCGGCTGATTCCAACGACGTGCCGCTCCGCTGGGTGGAAGAGCTTCGGCGAGCATTCACCCCCAGTGGGGCGGCCGATCCGCCAGCAGCCGACGCTCGTCGGCGCTGAGCGGACGCACCGGGGCCTGCGCCCGGGACCTAGTCCCGGCCAGGCCCAGTTCATTTCTCACCCGGGCCAGTAACGCATCGAAGCGCGCAAACCCCAGTTCCCTACGAACCTCCAGGTCCACCGGGAAGGGCCAGGGAAGCCGCCGACGCATCCGCTCCTCCCGCAGCACGGTCAGCCGTTCGACGTCCCAGCCGAGCCGGGTCAGTTCGGCTGCCAGGTCGGCCGCGTCGCCGGCGACCGGTAGAGTCTCGCCCGTCAACGCCCGGGCGAGCTCCACCGCCTCGTCGGCCAATCTCAGGCGCCCAGCACGGTGCCGGCGGGAACGACCCGTGGCGTCCCCTCGTCGGGCAGGTCGACGGAACCCACCACCTTCACGCCCGGCTCGAAACTCCAGTCACCCTCGACCCGGAGGCTCTCGGCCCCGCGCAGCGACGGGGGCTGCGGGATGCGGGCATCGAACTTCTGGATGGTCTTGTAGTACCTGGAATCCAGGCTGATCCCGGGCGTGGCGGAGCGCGCCACGAGATGCCCGTTCTCGTCGAGGTCGTAGACGTCGGAGCGCAGCAGCAGCAGTTCGTTGGTGGTCTTGACGGGCTGGAACCGGTCACGGCCGACACAGATGGCGGTGGCCCCCGGGAACACCTCGATCGCCGCCCCCATCGCAGTCTCCACCTGAATGACCTTGGGCGAGTCGGGATCGGCCGGGTCGACCGTCTTCTCGTTGCGGATCATCGGCAGGCCGAGCACCGCGTCGCGTTCGCGAATGGTGTCGAACAGGCGTTGCAGGTCGAACCACAAGTTGTTGGTGTGGAAGAACGGGTGCCGGTGCTCGTCGGTGAAGTAGTCCATCTCCTCGGGTGCGGTCTGAGCGGTGTCGCGGAGGATGAGCTGCCCGTCGCGTTTGCGGACGGCCAGGTGCCCACCCTTGCGGTCGTTGACGGTGCGGCGGCACAGTTCGGCGGCGTAGGGGGCACCGGACGAGGCGAACCAGCCCGCCAGGCGGGCATTCGGGGTGGCCCCGAGGTTGTCTCCGTTGGAGATACAGGCGTAGCGGAAACCCTTCTCGATGAGGCGTTGCAACAGGTTCTGTCCCCACAGAGCGGTGTAGAGGTCGCCGTGGCCGGGTGGGCACCACTCCAGCGACGGATCCTTCGGCCACTCCACCGGGGTAAGGTCGTCCGCCCTGAGTTTCGGTTCCTGGTTCTGCAGAAAACTAAGCGGCAGGTCGTCGACGGGAAGGTCGGGGTAACGTTCCAGGTGGGCCAGGGTGTCGGCATCGGTGCGGAAGGAGTTCATGAACAACAGCGGCAGCGGGGCGTCCCAGTCACGCCGGGCTGCCCGCACCTGTCGCACGATGAGGTCCAGGAAGTTCAGGCCGTCACGCACCTCGAGGAGGTTCTTGGCCCTGTCCAGCCCCATCGACGTGCCGAGCCCGCCGTTGAGCTTGATCATGACGGTGGCGCCGATCGCTTCGCGGGCCTCGCCGTCGCTTACCTCGATGTCATCCAGCATCGGCGGGTCGAGCAGAGGTTCGATGCTCTCCTCCCGGATCAACCCGGTCTCCCCCGATTCCAGTAGGCGGTAATAGTGCGAGAACACCCCAATCGCGCTGCCATCCACCCCTGCCTCCCTCATCTTGCAAAGGGCGGCTTCCAAACCCTGCTGTGACACTGCTGACCTCCGTTCTGGGTTACAGGACCATCCTAGGTGTCCGGGTGCGTCATGTCTGGCTGCTGCCCACTGGATCGGGCGATCTGGTTCCTCACCATTGCAACCGTTACGTGAGATGTCGGGAGGTAGCTGGCGAGGACCCATCGCACCCATCCCAAAGCCCTCGCATCGACAGGGCATGTTCTGAAGGCCGCCGGCAACAAGCCCACAACCCAGTCACAGCCCGAGGCCTGCGAGTAATCGTTATTCTAAAGAATACTTGCCGGCATGACTGCACCGGTCAGAGGAGAAGACCATGACCGACCACACCCACCCCGGCGTAGCCTCCTGGGAGGCTCACCTGGTTGCACTCCAGGCCATCGCCACCACCCCAACACCAGAAAGCGTCACCCTGTGAACCGGCCACCAGCCACGCCGGGGCACCGCGTCGCCGCACTGCCAGATGTCGCGCTTCAGCCGGGGGAACCGCCAGCCACTGATTGGTGGGCAACGGACCAGGACACATTGGTCCGCTACCTGCTCTCGCTACGGGAAGTCCCGCCGGGCCGCCCCAGGATCATTGCCATCGATGGCCGGGGCGGATCTGGCAAGACCACGCTGGCGGCACTCCTGCAACGAGTCATACCCAAGACCGGTGTCCTGCACACCGATGACCTGGCCTGGAATGAACCACTGTTCCAGTGGGATCACGTTCTGATCGACGCACTGGAGCAGCTCCATGCGACGGGCGCGTTAACCCTGACCCCACCCGCGTGGCGGGCTCATGGCCGCGAGGGCCACATCGTGATTCCACCCGGGACGACGACGGTGCTGGTGGAGGGCACCGGCGCCGGTATGCGCGCCGCCACCCCGCTGCTCGATGCGCACCTGTGGGTCCAGACCGCCGATGACGTGGCGCAGGAGCGAGGCCTTCGCCGGGACATCGCCGAGGGAGTCAACGGCGATGCGGTGGAATCCGTGCGGTTCTGGCACCACTGGATGGCCGCTGAGCGAGCATTCTTCGCCGAGGACCGGCCCTGGGAGCGTGCGGACGTCATCCTGTGCGGTGTCACCCTCCCGGGACTGGGCGCCGGGGAAGTGGCCTGGAATGGGCCATCCACCCCCTGACATGAGAGGTACGGCCCATCTCGCCGGGAGGTTGGAACAGCCGGTCAGACCACAATTACCGGCCGCGGTACCTCATGGCTGGTTTTCCGGTTGCGTGAGATGAAACCCATGCAAACCACGGAGGGCGGAACCCACGGGAAATCGAGGTACTCGCCACCTCCGGCCTGAAGGGCTTGGTTCCCCGTGCACCCTCACCATGGTTTCGACACGAGCTGCTCCTTCGTCGCGGCCCGGCTCAACCAACTTCGAAAAAGCAAAGCCGGGGACAGCGCATGAACGCCCTTCCCTGAAGCCGGTTGAGCCAGCACGTGAGCGCCAGCGAACGGCTGGGTCGAAACCACTGGCATCCGGCAGGCCGGCCCGATCCCAGTCACCACAGTTCCGACTCAACCAGCTGCCCGGCTCTCACTCGAAGGCGATCTCCAGCTCCTTGGCGACCGCCCGGAGGCGTTTGTCGCGGGTCCACAGGCAGGCCCCCGGGACCACCAGGACGGAGCCGATGAGGTTGACGTCAACCAGGCTGAGGCCGCGACCCCACAACCGTCTGGTCTCGACGAGGTGCAGCAGTTCGTCGTCGTGGAGGCTGGGGAACCGGTACAGGTTCGACAGGTATGACATCCGCACCGTGCGGGCGGGCATGGAACTCAGCGACAGCTCCCCGATGACCATGGCGTGGCAGCCTGCCTCGTCTCCGCGCAGCAGGCGCACCAGACGCAGGTCGCTGCGACGGAAGTGGTCGATCCAGACGGAGGTGTCGACGAGGATCACTTCGCGAGGTCCCCGAGGTCCCGGGTCCGCGACGATATCTGCGCCTCCGGTTCGGTGCCGCCGAGCGCGGCCAAGCGGCGGGCGCTCTCGACGCGAATCAGCGTCTCGAGGCCCTCACGGAGCAGGACGGAACGTTCCTTGACGCCGGTCAGTTCCTGGGCGCGTGCCACCAAGTCGTCGTCCAGGGTAACGGTGGTTCTCATGAGTCGTCCTCTCCGGCATCAAACGTAGCATCAGCTGATGCCCACGATGGCGTTGCCGCCGTGTTCCGAGCCTTGATCGAACCACACACCCGGGCCATCAGATTTTTCGTCACCTTGACGAGGACCGCGGATGCGCGCGACCCGCGGACATCGCCCGGCGGCCCGGGGCCCGCTGATTCAACCGGGCAGCACCTCGGCAATCAGGTTTTCCAGCAGCTCGGTGGCCCCCCGGGGTTCCAGGCCGCCGACCAGAACCCGGATGGCCAACCCCTCGGCCGTCGCCATGAGACGCAGGGCGACGGCGGAGGCGTCGGCGACTCCGCATTCACTAAGCAGCGCTGCCGCCTCCTGCACTCCCCCCGCGTGGCCCCGCTGCACCAGTTCGGCGATCACGGGGTCGTCGACGCTCTTGGCCTCGTAGGCCAGCCAGATCGAGGTCCCGATGGCGAACTCAGGGGTGGCCGGGATCCGCCCCAGGACGAGCCGGCGCAGTTTTTCCACGGGGGTGGTGTCGTCGACGGCCTCGAACCGCTGGGTCGCGGCCTTCAGGAGTTCCCGGCAGCTGTCGCGGACGAGTTCCTCCCGCGAGGCGTAGTAGTGCTGGATGCGACCCACGGAAACCCCGGCCTCGGCGGCGACGGAACGCAGGGTCACGCCCTCGATCCCCCGCTCGGCGATGACGGCCCACACCGCCTGCGCTATCTCCCGGCGTCGCACGTCGTGATCCACCAATTTCGGCACGGGACAAGCATAGAGGTTTTGACGATGCACTTGCATTGCCAAGGAAACAGTGCAAACGTATTGCCATGGTCGCAGAAGTTTCCCCGGAACCCACGCCACGCCCCCCACGCCGGAAGCGCCGTCGGTTGCTGATCCTGACCCTGGTCGTATCGCTTGTCGCGAACGCTTTCCTGCTGGCCACGCGCGGCGGTCCGAGGGTCGGGCAGTGGCGCAGTGCATCGGCCCGCGAGACCTACCTCGCCGCCTACCGGGAGGTGATGGCGGGCATGCCCGCGGCGCAGGAGTGGGATGTCGCGACCTCCTGGGGCACGGTGCACGCCACCTTGTTCCCGGGGCCGGAAGGATCAACCAAAACGCCCATCCTGCTGCTGCCGGGGTGGGGAGCGGGCATTCCGATGTGGCGCGTTCTCCTGCCGGTCCTGACCCGCGAACGCCCCGTCTACGCCGTCGACGCCCTGGGGGACGCGGGACTCAGCAACCAGTCGGTGCCACTGAAAGCCCCCGATGCGAACGCCGGCTGGATAAGCGAGGCCCTCACCGCGATCGGGGCCCCACCCGTGCACGTCGTCGGGCATTCCTTCGGCGGCTGGCTGGCCACCGACTTCGCCCTGCGGCATCCCGAGCAGACGGTCTCGCTGAGCCTGTTCGACCCGGTGCAGACCTTCTCCTCCCTGAAATGGGAGGTCTACCTGCTGGCCATCCCCGCCTCGATCCCGCTGCTACCGCAGTCGTGGCGCGACGCCGCCCTGGCGCGGATCGGCGGCAACGAGGCCATCGATCACAACGACCCCCTGGCCCGCATGATCGACGCGGGAACCAAGGGATACTCCTCCGCCCGCGACCTCCCACCACGGTTCACCGACACCCAGCTCGGTTCCCTGGGCATCCCGGTGTACGTGGCGATGGCTGGAAACAGCTCCATCCTGTCCGATCCCCCGGACGCGGTGCGCCGCGCCGAGAAGCTGGTGCCAGAGGTGGAGGCGAGCCTCTGGGAGGGTGCGACGCACTCGCTGCCCCTGGAGGAACCGGAAAAGGCCGGGGCCGCGGTCCTCGATTTCATGAACCGCCACGAGCGCCCATGAGGGCGATGGTTATGCGGGCAGGGCCGCTGCCGCCTCCATGAGCATCCAGCCCGAGAGCTGCACCGACAGGTCGCGTTCCGTGACCCAGTGGCTCCGCCCGGGGGTCTGGGCGGGCTGGTTCCACTCGGGCCCGAAGCTCGGCAGCCCGTCCGCGTTCCTGACAGCGTTGCGCCACGCCGCTTCCGCGGAGGATCGCACCATGTGCGCTGCTAACTGGCGGGTGTCGTCGCTGTCCTCGAACCGGTTGGCCACGAGCGTCAGGTAGCGGGCGAGAATCCCGGCGAACAAACCCCCGTCGCCCCCACCCTGGCCCGCGATCACCCCGTCGGGATCGGTGAGGTGCCGCCAGATGGCGGAGACCAGGTCCGCGATCCGGCGCGGGGACTCCGCCCCCATCACCTCCAGTTCCGCGCCCAGCACCACCCCTTGGCAGTAGGTGTAGACGGTGGCGTCGAGCCGCGACCCCTCCTGCGAGACCACCACTCCGTCGGCCACCAGGCCGCTGCCGAGCATCAGATTCCTGGCGATCCAGTCGGTGATCCGCGCCGCCTCGTCGCGATACCCGGCGCGGGCCAGCATGATGGCCACCGGCCCGTTGGCGGGCGCGTTGAGGAAGTCGTCGCCGATCCGCCAAGGCACCACGCCCTCGGCCCGGATGGCACCGCGGCAGGCCCGGATTATGGGCGCGACGCTGACCGAGGTGCCGAAGACGTCATTGCCGCGCTGGAGGGCGAGCCCCCACCAGGCCATGTCGTCGTAGTAGCTGTTCGTGCGCCTGAAACCGTTGCGGATCAGGCTGGCGCGCACCACCCTCTGAGCCAGCCCGGCCCGCTCCGGCCCAGGGTCGCGCAGTTGGGCGTCGACGATGCAGTCGAACAGGTGAGCCTGCCACCAGTACTGCCACCCCAGGAGCAGCCGGTGGGGTGGCCTGGCCGGATGGGAAACCACCCCGAGACGGGTCCCGGGAATCGCCCAGAGACGCCTGATGCTCCGGATCCTGACCGCGTGTTCCGCCAGCGCGGCGCGCTCGGCGGGGCTACCGATCTGCATTTCATCCTCCTGTTCCCCACGGGGATGGTCATGGCCCAGTTAACCAGCGAGGCCCGGTCAGGTGGTCCGACGGTTCACCAGAGCGACAACTATCGCAGCCGGATTGTCGCCCGGACCAGTTTCTTGCAATTTCAACGAAATGCCGTGGTGGCCGGTTCCACGGAACGGAACCGGCCCACCCGGGCGACTCCGTGCGGGGGCGGTGTCCGCGATTCAATCCCTTCCACCCATCAGCCTCACAGGCGGCTCCGCCCCGGTAGATTGATTCCCGGGAAACACTGACTGATCAGGTCCTGGCCGTGGCACCCGGGAGCGGGCGGCCCGGCGCCCCGACATTCCGGCCGAAACGTTCCGGTTTGAAGGACAGATGCCGGGGCACCGCCCCATCCCCCTCGGGACGCCCTCGCTCGGAGCCGCCCGGTCAGCGTTTCCCCGGGTTCCTGGACAATTGAGACAACAAAGGGCGAGAGGCGCGTCGACATGCAGCAGTCGGGATTCAAACTGGACACCGGTTCACGGAAAACCATCCTGGAAATCAGTTCCCGAGGCCGGCTGGTGCTGACCAACCCGGTGTCGAATCGGGGCACCGCATTCACCGACGCCGAGCGGGAACAGCTCAACCTGGCGGGGCTGCTGACGAACCGGGTCTCCAGCATCGAGGAGCAGCTGCAGCGCACCTACGGCCAGTTCAGCCGCTGCCCCTCCCCCCTGTCGAAGTTCATCTACCTGTCGCAGCTGCGGGACCGAAATGAGGTGCTGTACTACCGGCTGGTCAGCGAGCACCTGGAGGAGATGCTCCCCATCGTCTACACCCCAACCATCGGGGAAGCCATCGAGAGGTTCAGCCACGAGTACGTCGGCACCCGGGGCGTGTTCTTGTCCATCGACCATCCCGAACGCATCGAGGAGTCGCTGCGCAACTTCGAACTGACCCCCGAGAACGTCGACCTGGTGGTGGTCACCGACTCCGAGGGGATCCTCGGTATCGGCGACCAAGGGATCGGCGGTATCCAGATCGCCATCGGGAAGCTGGGGTTGTACACGGCCGCCGCGGGCATCCACCCGCAGCGCGCCATTCCCGTCGTCCTGGACGTCGGCACCGACAACCTGGGGTTGCTGCACAGCGACCGCTACCTGGGGGAGCGTCACGCCCGGGTCCGTGGCGAGCAGTACGACGAGTTCATCGACCGTTTCGTGCGGGTGGTCACCGAGCTGTTCCCCAACGCGATGATCCACTGGGAGGACTTCGGCGTCGCCAACGCCCATCGCATCCTGCAGCGTTACGCCAAGGAGATCTGCACCTTCAACGACGACATCCAGGGCACCGCCGCCGTCGTCCTGGCCGCCGCGATCGCTGCTGTGAGGCGTACCGGGATCCCGCTGCGCAGGCACCGGTTCGTGATCTACGGGGCCGGGACCGCGGGCATCGGGATCGCCGACATGATCCAAGGTGCGCTCAGCGCGGCAGGTCGTGATCCGGGCCAGTTCTACGCCTTCAACCACAACGGATTGATCATCGAGGACAGCCCCGGAACGCGGGAGTTCCAGAAGCCCTACGCGCGGCCTCGCTCCGAGATCGACGGCTGGGACGTGGCAGATCCGCATCGCGTGAACCTCCTGGAGACCATCCGGAACGCCCAGCCCACCATCCTCATCGGCACCTCCGCGCGCGGCGGGGCATTCTCGGAGGAAGTGGTGCGGGAGATGCACTCGTACTGCGAACGACCGGTGATCATGCCGCTGTCCAACCCCACCGACCGCTGCGAGGCCCGCCCCTCGGACCTGCTCGACTGGACCGACGGCAAGGCCCTGATCGCGACGGGCAGCCCATTCGAGCCGGTGCGTCGCGGTTCCGTCCACCACACGATCGCGCAGGCCAACAACGCCCTCATCTTCCCGGGCCTGGGGCTGGGCGTGTCGGTGGTGCAGGCCAGGCTGGTCAGCGAGGAGATGATCTACGCGGCAGCCCAGGCGTTGGCCGGGCTCGTCAACGAACACCAGCCGGGGGCGTCGTTGCTGCCGACCATGCGCGACCTCCGGATGGTCGCGGCGACGGTGGCGAAAGCGGTCGCGGAGACCGCCGAGTCCCAGGGCCTGGCCCGGCGTCCTTTGACCAACCCGATCCAGGACATCTACGAGCGCATGTGGAAACCGGAGTACCCGGAACTGCGCATCGTGTAACCCGCACTCGGGACGTTCGCGGTTCGACTTGAGCCGCGAACGTCCTCACTCTCGGCACCGCCCGCCTCCTGCGCGGCGAGTTCCTTGAAACAGCGGGCCATTAGCCATCGCACGAAACCCTCGGCCTCGTACGTTCCGCGGGTCGGTGTGCCCGCACACCGGTATCCCCGATCCGGTCAGCCGACATGCTCAAACCCGCAGTCACAGTTGAATCGGGAGTATTATTCGCTCACACCATTTGGTGGGCCATCACAAATCACAAGAAAACACGGTGTCCCCGCTTCCATTACGAGAAATACGTGTGCGCCTCCGAGGAGAACGGGCTGACCTGTTGGAACACCGAAACCGGGCACGGCGCCTTCATGAATCGTGACGGGGCGGACACCTTCTGAGACGGGGCAGGTGAATCCCCCGGAGCGCGCCGGGCCCTCGTGGCGTTGTGGCGGGGTAGCCGTCCTCTGACCGATCCCGCGACTTCCGTCCTCCTCAACTCCGACGCGATCGCTGGGATCCCACCCTGTACCGCGGGTTCGTTTCGTGGCAGTCTGGTCATGTTCACATCACCCCCAGGCAGGAGATGCCCATGTCCCTCCCCCGACGTTCTGCCTCAGCGGTCACGGCTTTGCTGGTATCGGCTGCTCTTCTGTCGGGTTGTGGTTCCAAGGACCAGCAGGAGGCAAACGCCCCCACGAACCCCCAGACCAGCGCCGGAGCGGCCGAAATCAAGCTCCCCACGTCCCGCCCCTCGAAGAACAGTTCGTCGAAGAAACCAACCCCAACCGACACACCGTCGCCCTCCGCCTCGCAGGTGCAGGTCCCGGCGGGTGCCTACGCGGGCGCGGGCGGCTCCAAACCCGCGAACGCCACCCCCGTCACCTCGGTGAACCCGTCCGGGATCGCGGTGATAAAGACCCCGTCGAACAACATTGGCTGCGACCTGTCCGCCTCCTACGCCGGCTGCGGTGTCCTCAACTATCAGCAGTCGCAGCCCTACGGCAGCGACGAGGGCGGGACGAAGTGGTGGGTTCCCCTCGACGGTTCGTTCAACCAGATTCAGTCGAAGGGCGACGCCCCCTACTTCCTGGGAACGGATCCGGCACCGCAGGTGCTGCCGTACGGGACGGTCGTCTACCACGAGAACTACGTGTGCGCCTCCGAGCAGAACGGCCTGACCTGCTGGGACACCAACACCGGTCACGGGGCCTTCATGAACCGCGACGGTACGGCCATGTTCTGATCAGTCAGCTCCTGTTGTAGGGGTCCAACCGGTGAGTGGCTTGACCATTATCAAGCAGGGGGTGCCCTCGCCCCACAAGTGGGTTTCCTCGAGTGGGGGGAAACCCATTCGTTCGTAGAACCGACGGATGCGGGTGCCGGGAACCGGACAACAGCCGGGCGACGTCACGTGGAACCGGGAAGCCGCGGCGAGCATCCCACCGCTCGGTCATGCGCCGGGAGGCCGGCCGGGTCGAAGGCGCACCGGGCAGCGCCGCAGGGCGGGGAGAGAACGTGTGGCCCCACCCGGCCTCCCGGGGGTTTCGTGGTCGCTCACGACCGGAAGCCTACAGATCCTGTTCCTCCTCCGCCTCAGCCTTCTCGCGAAGCAACTCCGCGGCCGCCCGGTCTGCGACGAAGATGGCGTACCCGATGACTGCGAAGGCGCTTATGGCAATCAAGCAGAAACCTATTGATGCGGTGTAGTAGGAGAAGTAGGGAATCACCACCCACGCCGCGGAGATGTAGAAGACCACCCCTGCCACCTGGATGGCCCTGGAAGCCCGGATATGGCCCACCTTCCAGGCCTCTTCGCTAGCCAGGGTGTTGGCCGTTCGAATGCCCGCTGCATCATCGCGCCCGTATTTCCCGGTGCGGGCGAGACGACCCAGGAAAATCAGAATCCAACCGCACATGATCATGCCCCCGGCCATGATGATCCGGGGGACCCACCACACGATTACCGATTCTTCTCCCAGATTCACCGTATCTCCTCCTAGGCCACCAACAGGCGGTTACCGACGACTGACCCGCCCGGAGAGGACTCTCGAACCAAGCCCGGCGGACCTCCGGTCGGCGGTAGTTGATAATTTTACTAGATCAACATGGAGGCGAGAAACGTGCATTCACGAAGCGTCAGATCCATCGCACGAACAGACCCGGAAGCCACCGGACACACCGAGCCGAACTTTCGTATAGTAACTAAAGTTCAGTCGGAGCGCCCTCGTATTACTTTCTTCACCTCAAGAGGGGGTCGAAAAGATCCGTCCACCTCTCGGGGATATACTATCGGGCACCGGGCGCCCGCTTTTGAAGAAACGGGGAAATGACCTCCGGGACGCGCATCGGATTTGAATGATTCGAGCCCCCGCCCCACCCCGTCGCCTTCCCTTCCCGCCCGGAGGTCCGGGGGCCAGCCCCGGGCCCAGGGTGGCCCCGACCCCACTGGGGCCAGGGCCACCCGATTCCCACACAGCGATGCCCCGGCGACCGAACGGTCGCCGGGGCATCGTGGAGCAGCGGTCAACCCAGCCCACACCACCACTCCGGAACCCACGAGTTTATTACCGACCATTTGGTCGGTAAGGTGTCGGTATGACCAATTCCTGCGGTCCTCGCACCGCTACCGGCCGTTCCTGGGCTGCCCTCGGCATCCTCACCCTGGCCGTCATGCTGCTGGCAATCGACGGCACCGTGCTGACCCTGGCCATCCCCGCCCTGACCGCCGACCTGGCGCCGAGCGCGTCGCAGATCCTGTGGATAGGCGACATCTACTCGTTCACCCTGTCGGGCCTGCTCGTGGTGATGGGCAACCTCGCCGACCGCATCGGTCGCAAACGCCTCCTGATGATCGGTTCGGTCGGGTTCGGGCTGTCGTCGCTGCTGGCGGCGTTCGCCACCTCCCCCGAACTGCTGATCGCGGCTCGGGCCCTGCTGGGGGTCAGCGGCGCGACGATCATGCCGTCGACGCTGGCCCTCATCCGTTCGGTGTTTCCCGACCAGCAGCAGCGGACGCGGGCCATCGCCATCTGGTCGGCGGGCGCGACGGCTGGCGCCGCCATCGGGCCGATCGTCGGTGGGGCGCTCCTGGAGCGCTTCCCGTGGGGCAGCGTCTTCCTCATCAACGTTCCCGTCATGGTCGCGGTGGTCGCGGGCGGGTTGTGGCTGCTGCCGGAGTCGCGCAACCCCGGGAAGGGACGGATCGACCTGCTGTCGGCGGTGTTGTCGATGGTGGCCATCATCTCGCTGGTGCAGGCCGTCAAGGAGATTTTCTCCGCCGGTTTCACCGTCACCGCGGCGGTCGCCCTCGCTCTTGGGACGGCGACGGGCTGGTGGTTCCTGCGCCGGCAGCGCACCCTCACCACTCCGCTGATCGACATCTCCCTGTTCCGCAACCGCTCCTTCACCGCAGCCGTGACCGCCGACACCGTGACCATCTTCGCCTTCGTCGGGCTGCTGTTCTTCTTCTCCCAGTACCTTCAGCTCGTGCGCGGACTCAGCCCGTTCCAGACCGGGCTGCTGGAACTCTCGGGAACAGCAGCCGCGATCGTGGTGGTCGCGTTCACGGGGATCGCGGTCCGCAAACTCGGGACCGGTGGTGCGATCAGCGCCGGGCTGGGGTTGGGCAGCGTCGGCCTGGTGATCCTGGCTTTTGCCGAATCCGCGACGGGGTTGGCAGGGATCGTCGTCGCCTTCGCGCTGGTGGGTTTCGGCATCGGATTGTCGATGACCCTCAACACCGACGCCATCGTCGGGGCGGTGCCTACAGAACGCGCCGGGGCGGCGTCGTCGATAGCCGAGACCGCCTACGAGCTCGGCACGGCCCTGGGGATCGCGCTCCTCGGTTCCGTCCACACCGCCCTGTACCGCGCGGCCCTGCCGTCCGGCACCGATCCCGTGATCCGTGAGTCGCTGGCCTCCGCGGTCTCCCTGCTGGATCCCACCGATGCCGCCCTGCCCGGAGCGCGGCATGCCTTCACCACGGCCATGCAGTGGACCTCGGTGATGGCCGCGGTCCTGCTGGCGGCAACCGCCGTCCTAGCCTGGTTCACCATCCCCCGCACCACCCCATCGGGCGAGGAAGCCGTCCCCGAGGGGACGCCCCGGACCGACATGGAACGCTCAGTCCGGTAGCCCGCCCCCCTCGGTCAGGGACAGCAGCAGTTGCCTGCCCTCGGCCAGGCTGGCCTGCGTCTCCTCGCCGTAGCAGACAGCCATCGCGAGCCCCTCGGCGGCGCGGCGCACCACCAGGACCCGCTGCGGGGACAGACCGTCGGCCGCCAGGCTCTCGGCCCACCACGTGGAATCCCGTTCCGCGACCTCAATGGCCTCCGGGAAATCGAGGACCCCCGCCCACACCGGGGTCGGGGAAAAGTACCTCAGCACATCCTCCGATCCCGTGCAGAGCGCCCTGACGTAGGCGCGCATCAACCTCCCAGGACGCTCGTCCGAGGCGTCGAGGTGCTGCATCACGGCCTGACGGAAGGTGGTCACCACGTCCTCAAGGAGGGCGACGATGAGCTGTTTCCGATTCGCGAAGTGGTGCAGCAGGCCGCTCTTGGACACCCCCGCCACCTCGGCGATCCGGGACAGCGAAGCGCCCGTTCCCCGCTCAGCCAACACCTCGGCTGCGGCCTTGAGCACCGCCACGCGGGTGCGTTCGGCGTTGCGGGTGCGGTGGCCGTCCCGGGTCATGGGATCACCCTACTGGAAGCCCCGGAGGGCGCGGGTCGGAGCGGACGCACCCCGTTCCGACCCACGGGAAAATCCTCCCGGCGAGGAGGTCGTCATCCGATGTGGAAGTACCGCGCCACCAGGTCCTCCACCAGAACCCGGTCGGCCGCGAGCTCCTCACGCAGGTTCTCGTCCTCGAGAGCGAACAGCTGCTCGGCCCAGGCGTCGATCAGGCCGGGTGGGAAGACACCCTGGGCCTCGTAGTCGGCCCGCTGGTCCAGCAGACAACGAGCGGCAGCGGCGCAGGAGGAAGGCAGCTGGTCGAGGCCCTCGTGCTTGGAGGCATCGCCGCTGACGTAACGGGCCGTCGCGTAGTCCAGCATCGCCGGGTCGCTCAGCCCGATCCTGGCGGCGACGGTGAGGCCCGCCAGCAGCAGGTGAATGTTGGCTGCGCCGTCGGGGGACCTGAGCTCGACGGTCTGGGAATCGTTGGGAAGTTCCCCGGCAGGACCCTCCTGCGGGTTGGCGTCGCGGAACATGCGGTCGTCGAGGTTCTGCCAGCCGAGCGGCACCCGCACCAGCACGGAACGGTTGCGGTCGCCCCAGCAGATGGCGGTGGGGGCCTCCTGGTGTGGGACGAGTCGCAGGAAGGACGTGGGGACCGGGTTGCCGAAGGCCGTGAGGGAAGCGGCGTGCGACAGATAGCCACCGACGACGCGACGCGCCACGTCGGTGAGCCCTGCGCCCTCCGAGAACTGGTTGACGCCATCCTTCATCAAGCGGGTGTGGAAATGCATCCCCGAGCCAGCCTGCCCGACGACGATCTTCGGCGAGAACGACACCTCGATGCCATGGGAATGCGCCACCCGCCGCACCACCCACTTCGCCAAGGCCATCTCGTCGGCCGCGCGGGTGACGTCGGTGGGAAGGAACTCGATTTCCTGCTGCACCATCTGGAGACCGTCGGCGATGAAGTTCCCGACCTCGGAGTGGGCGTACTTGACGGAACAGCCCATCCGCGCCAGGTGGGCCAAGGACTCGACGCGCACCGCCTCCCATTTCGAGAACGGCCCGGCCTCGTGGTAGCCGCGCTGGGGTTCGACGGGGAACAGTTCCTCGGCGGGCGAGAACAGGTAGTACTCCAACTCTCCGAGGGCCTCCAGCCGGCAACCGGTCTCGTCCTCGAGGGCCTGCTGGGCCTTGCGGAGGATCTGCTGCGGGGAGCTGGCGAGGGGGTTGCCCTCCACGTCGTAGAAGCCGCACATGATGTCGAGGGTGGGCAGCTCCGAGAAGGGGTTCAGGAACGCGGTGCGCAACTGCGGCACCACGTAGAGGTCGGAACTGGCGGCGTCGACGAAGTCGAACAGCGACGACCCGTCGACCCGTTCTCCCATCGTCAGGATCCTGTTCAGGTGGTCGGCCGACTGGATCGCGAAGTTCAGCACCTTCAGCCGCCCGTCGCCGCCGAGGTATCGCAGGTTGAGCATGGGAATGCCCTGCTCGGCAACGAAGTGGATGATGTCGGCGCGAGTGAACTCGTGCGATTGCTTTCCGAGCGCACGAACCAGCGGGTTGGGGTTCAAGGAAAGGGCATCGATCTCCGTCATAGGGGTCCTCCTCTTCGAGTTGTCCCAGTTGTCTCAACTGTTTCAGACATGTTATGGCACAGCCACCCCGGAGCCCGTTAACCGGAGCTTGCCCGGTTGCGCAGCGCCCAACGCCCGAAATCACCCCAGGGCGGCTGATACCGGGGCGAGTGCTGCTCAACCGTCATCCGCAGCGGGTGCCCCACTACCCGGTCGCCACTCGGTAGCTTCGGAGCCCTTCCACGACTTTCTCCAGCTCACCTCCGGCCGTTTCGATCACCCGCCGGGACCCCTCGTTGTCTTCGGCGCAGAGGATCAGGGCCTCCCCCACACCGATTCCGTTCAGCATCCCGAGGCCCACGCGGAGCAGGGTGGTCGCGATGCCGCGGCGGCGTGCTGAGGGCCTGACGGCGTATCCAATGTGGCCGCCGAAACGTATCAGGTGGTCGTTCAGTTCGTGACGGACGGAAACCCGCCCCAACCATCGGTCGCCATCGACGGCCCACAGCATCGTCGCGGGGACGAAACCCTCCGGCGGATCGGTTTTGTCCAGGCGCCGACGAGCGCACATCGCGGCAAAGCCTGCGACAGAGTCGCACTGCCGCCGGGTGAAACCGAATGCGCCGGTACATTCTGCGCCCCGCCCGTCCTCCGCGTCGAACTCGTCCCACGCCTCCAGGAACGAAACCCTGAACCTTTCGTCCGGTTCGATGATCCGCATGCCGGGACTCTACCGAAACGCCCTGCGCCCCATACCAGAAAGACTCTCGACACAACCCCACTTCACCGCAACCGACATCGCCCTCTCCAAGCTGGTTGAGCCGACCTGCGAGCTCTGCGAGCCGGTCGAGTCGAAACCACGGCGAGGGTGCCCAGCAACTGGTATCGGGTCTACCAACCGGAGGACCACTCCTTGACCGAGACCCGACACAACCGACATCGCCCTCTCCAAGCTGGTTGAGCCGACCTGCGAGCTCTGCGAGCCGGTCGAGTCGAAACCACGGCGAGGATGTCCAACAACTGGTGACCGGGCCTGCAGATCGGAGAACCACTCCTTGACTGAGACCCAGCGCAATCGGCATTGGACGAGGCGGTTCACGCATCCAGGAGGAGCGCCCGGAGCCGGTTCCGGGTGGTCTCGGGAAGCCCGATCATCTCCAGATGGGCCGGGATTCCCGACGCGAACCGCTCGACCAGGGGCCGTGTCCTGCGAAGCCACGCCTTTACCTGCTCATCGTTCCACGCGGCCTGCCGGTCGTGGGTCGGGGCGTGACTGGCGACCCCCGCCATGGCCCGCACGGACTGCGCGTAGTCATCGGCGACAGCACCGGGCGCGACCCCCGCATTGGCGAGCAGGATGGCGGTCACCATTCCGGTGCGGTCACGCCCTGCGCTGCAGTGCACGAAGATCCCGGGTTCGGCTGCCGCCAGCGTCGTCAGGGCGGCGGCCACCAGACCAGGGAGGATTCGCAGGTTGTGGGGCCAGTATTCGGGGGAATCGAGGATCGGGAAACAGGTTTCCCGGAACTCCGCGTTGTCGTGGTCCTCGGTGGGTGCGCAGCGAATCACCACGTCCCGCAGGGCGTCCTCACCTACCCGGGGATCGCCGTCGCGCCTGCCCTGCTCCTCGGGGCAGCGCAGGTCCACCACGGTCCGCAGCCCCCAGTCGCGGGCGGCCCGCCAGCCCCGCTCCGGAATCAACTCGCGGCGAGGTCCCCGCGCCACCCTCCCGTATCGCGTCTCACCCCAGCGACCGCCCAGCCCGCCGAGGTCACGAATGTTTGGCGCCCCGCCCCAGTCGAGTTCCCGCATCCGGGCAGTTTACTTCCGGCGGATGGCACGACCCTGAACCGCTCCTAGTGTCATAGGGTCGCAGCAACAGTGCTTGTCTGGGAGGAGGGGATGGTGCGGCGTATGCTGCACGGTTACGGGGTCGGGCGGCTGTCGCGAAGAGGGGATTGGTAGAAAGGGTTGCTTGCTGCGACGGACTGCGGACCGGATCGTGTGGATTGGTGTCCGTGGTATCTCGGGAGATACGCCGCAACGGTGGGAAGTATGGGTATCAGCCCATGTGGCAGCTGATGCGAAACACACCTGAAACGCCGGACCCTGACCAAAGGACCCGCAAGATCAATGCTGCATCGGGTACTCAAAGCCCGGCTGCAGGTGGGTCCTGAAGCGTTCCAAGACACCCCGCCAAATCGCCGCGGGGACCCCAAGGTGGGGGCCTGTGATGGTCGGTCGAGAGAATCTGGGCATGGGCTCCCCAAGCAGCCGCAAGGAGTAACCGGTGTTCTGCGAGGGCTGTCTACACCAGGGGGCTCTGGTGTCTGTCCTCGTGACAAGCAGAAACTGGCCCGTCACAGGAGACAGGGCTGTGCTCCAAACGCACCAGAGGATCGGACGCGTCACCCAGCGGGGCAGCGCACCCACCCCGGTTCGTGGGAATGGCCAGCACCAGTTGACCGCCCCTGAGGATGTTGGGTGATCGTAGGGCACCCAGGGGTACTGAAGGTGTGGCCTGGATCACTTCCGGGAACCCATAGGCGCCTCAGCGGCAGCGGATCCTGGAAGAAGGGGCGCAGCCATCCGGGTTCGTGGATGATCCTCGCTCTACCCGTTGGGGAAGGAACACCTGAGAGCTTATGCGAAGATGTCGATCACAACCGAAACCACACCCTGACGTAATACAGGGATCCCCGTGACCTAGGTGTCACGGTTTCGCAGACGCACCTGTCATGCCGCACTCACCCTGACGCCCTCACATAAGAAGGTGTGGTTCCACCTCTTCCTCGCTCTACCGTAAGAGGACAGGGAACCAACCAGAACACAGGCGGACCAAATCTGTGACCACCCCTACCCCAAGGGCACTCAGAGCACCACACACCAACTGCTGACACGGGCGCCATCGCCGAAGAACATTGGGGAACACCCCAGAGCAGCCCGGGGATGGCCCAACCCACACGACGCATACGAACGCCTACTCATTGCTTCCGCCACTTGACACCAAACTAAGCCTCATCGACTCAACAAGTACCAATGTACAAACTTGAGTCATGGTCCGACTTCCTCGACGCCACGCACTAGCCGCTGCCGGCCTCGGCCTGCCATCGCTGACGGCTTGTGACGTTCGACTCTCTCACCCACCGGCTGGGTCGATGGCATTCCTGAATGGCACAAGCTAGTTAGCCCGGAGGATCAGGGCTACGAATTCGGGAGGTCGCCACCGGCTACTCGTTTGCTCCCTGCTGACCCTGTGTCTAGCGATACTGGGGCATGCCGAAACTGTCTCGCCGCCATGTGCTGCTCGGCGCCACTGCTGGTCTTGTCGCGTGTCGTCCAAACCCCACACTAAAGCCAACCCCCACATTAAAAGTTGCGCCTTCGGTCACCCCTGGTTGGCATGATGGCCTGCCCGAAGCCCCGATCCGGCAGAGCGAACCGACGGCCATATGCGACATAGCTCCACCCCGACCTAGGCTGATTGTGGCCGCCGATGACTCGCATGTCGCCAAGGTCATCGGCGGGTACATCTCTCAGGCCCCAACCGCAATTTGGTGGGGCACCGGAGAGTTCGCCACCACGTTCGATGCCGGCGACGGCACTGCCGACCGCTGGCTCCCCGGCGGCACGCTGCTGTTCGCCGTCGGATCAGCCGTGGTGCACTTCCGCCCCTCCGATAAGAAGGCCCGTTTCTTCAGCAGCGGACATGCGCTCGTCGAGCCGGAGTGCGGCGGCATCTACGCGATCTCCGAACTCGACTATTCGGCCACCAGGAATCTGGTGCTCACATCCGGTGCCGACAATACGCTTCGCCTCTTTGAACTAGGCAAGGCTGAAGAGCAGTTCAACATAACCCCATTCAACGATCGAAGCCCACAAGCGCAGTTCCTGGGCGACCAGATCCTGATCGGCGGCGGGGACAGTCTCCTGGTCCTGGACTTGGAGGGAAACACCGTCAAAACCCTCCCATATGCTCAAGCGCGGGTGATCACAGGTGGCGACACAGCAGTCCTCGCGACAAACGATACCCTGGTCCTACTCGACGGCACCCTCAACCAGACGCTGAGCATCGACCTGCCACACCGACTACTCGAGTGCTCGCTCACACCAGATGGTGGCACCCTGGTCTACACGATGGCCCTGTCGGACTCTGAGGACCGACAAGCAGTCATCATCGACGTCCCCTCCCACAGCAAGCGGGAGCTACCCCTGCCGCCAAAGGTCCTGGACTTCGTGACCGCCACCCCTAACGGCCGCCTCCTTGGCATCCAGAAGAAAGGTGACGAAGACGGCGCTCCGGTGGTGCTCGATCCCACCACCGGAGCAATCAAGGAGGAGTTCGCCAAACCATGACCCCAACATCAAGGCTCATTCCCAGAGGGTTATTCACAAGAGCCGCATCCGCCAGCACCCCCCTAGCCAAGGCGCGCTTGAGGGCCGTGAATAACCCTCTAAGACACCGTCGAATCCTTTGACACAAGAAGGTTTATTCACAAGCAAGGCGTCAACCAGCAAAGCCCCTAGCCAGTGCACTCTCGACAGTAACTGTGAATAATCCTCCGTGGCTTAGACGTCCGCATCGCCTCATCGTACTTGTCCAGGCGATGTGCACGAACTCGTCGGCATCTGTGGGTGCAGGGTCCGGCGGTGCAACACCACAGCTGCGGCTGTCACGGCTCCATTCGTCGAAGCCAGTTACGCAGCAACTCGCGCACCGTCTGCGGCTGGTCGAGATGCACATTGTGGCCGGCCTGGTCGAGCACGGCGCAGGTCGCGTGAGGGAAAAGTTCCGACAGGTTCTGCTGATCCTGATACCCGACCACGGCATCCTGTCTCCCGGCGATGATGAGCACGGGCTGCTCAAAACCATCCAGACGTTCATCCGGTGGCTCGGGAAGCTCATAGAGTTCCCCGAGCCAGCGCATCGCATCTGGATCCGCTGCTCGGATGCCCGGAAGCGCGGCGCGCCGGAATCGTTCCCAATTGTCCCGGGTTCGCACGACAGCAACTTCGCAATACGCCTCGGCATCGGTCGCCGACAAGGACTCGAGGAGCGCATCATCCTCCAGAACAACCGACGGTTCAGGCAGGGTCCTGTTGCCCTGAACAGGGTCGACCACAGGGGCCAGGAGGGCAAATCCGAGACATTGCGGAAATCGTCGTCCTACCAGATCCCGGACGAGCAAACCTCCGAGAGAGCTACCGATCATCGCGAAAGGACGATGGCCGATGACGGAGCCGACCATGTCGTCCAGCCAGTCAGCGACATCAGGAAGCCCGCCTCGACCAGGCAGCGCCGGGGTGCCACCGAACCCCGGCAGGTCGAAATAGATCCGCTCCCACTGACCCGTCTCGTCAAACACGTCGTCAAGGTCAAGGAGCAGCCGATGGTCAACCCCGTTGCCATGAACAAGGACCAGAGGAAGACCAGTGCCTCGTCTCACGATGTTTGTCATCGTTTCCTCCCTGAGAGTGGATGCGTCAGTGGCTTTCTCCCGGCGCCTCGGGCGAGCGCCCGGACGGGGTGGAACTCATTCTTCTCTGGATGCGTCCCGACCCAGTTTCCACTGCAACCAACCACAGGCCCCATCGAGAAGGGCGGTGGCGGCCAGGAGTTGTCACCCGCCTGGGTCGGGGTGGATCGATGGGATGTGGTGCATGCCAGCACCCAGCCGAGGTTTACTGTGGCAGCACATAGCAGGTCCTTGGATCTTGGCCGTTTCCTCGCCGCTCCCCGGAGTAGCAGGGCACTCGTGGTTAGCCGTGCACCCGCCAGCAGGAGTCGCGACTTCAGCGACGGATCGGCCCTCCGGAGAATCTTGTCGGAGGCCAGCACCACCCCGGCCGCCGCGAAACGCCCGATCCCGTCAACCGTCAGCACTGCCCGCGCCCACCCGGCCCTCGTATCGTCCGAAACGTCACGTGTCATGTCGGCTCCTGAGCCATCCTCGTCCACTTCCATGTCCAAGGGTTGCAATCGACCAGGCCACCACCGGAGGCGTCTCACGATATCGCTACATCGTCCGGGAACCGCTTGCAGCATGATTGATGGGATAAAGGCGAGGAGAATGCACATGCCCATGATCGAGATCTCGTGCCCCATCTGCGATACCACCACGAAAACCCTGCCGCGCTACCCGCGCAGGGTGTGTGGCACCTGCGCGGCGAAGGCCTCCGACGAGTCGGGGCGAGCCCTGGAGTTCTTCAACACGTCCATCGGGGGTGGTTTCATCGCCTACTACGCGGACTCGCACCAGACCGAGACCCATCCCGGTCACCTCTGCTTCATCGACGGCATCCGCTGCTACGCCGACGAGGCGCGTTTCGGCGGAATCGTCATACAGACGCTCACCGACCAGCCCGAGTAGTGACTCGCGGTCCCCGTTCACCCCTACATCCGAGGCCCTTTACGCGACCACCCATTCCACGCGCCTGCCTCGACTTTCGCTGGCCTTACCCCTTGTCCGCTGGCCTTGCTGTCTATGTGCTGGGCTTGTTCACGTTTGCTGGCCTCACAGCACAGGCAAACGTGAACAAGCCCAGCAAACCGCGAATAGGGCCAGCAAACCGGCATCGTCGTCCACGGTCCTGCGCACCACATCCCAGACCGCAGCGACGTGCGGCATGAAAGCGTCCAGCTCCTGATCAACCAGCCTCGCACGCAGTCAACTATCCCTCTGGGAGAAGAACTACTATCCCTTTAGGCGACTCCTTGCCACCCCTCTGGGTACATGTCGATGTCGGTCAACCGACCATTCGGGAAGGTCCACCGCTCCCCACTCCTTTTGCTTCACGGTTTGCTGGCCTTACCCCATTGTTTGCTGGCCCTGTTCGCGGTTTGCAGGCCCAATGACCCACTCAGCCCAGGTATTTCTCCATCACCTGCCGCGGGCAGACATCCAGGCCGGCGACCCTCTCGCGTTTCCGGAGAGCCCTCAGCTCCGGCATCAGCCGGTCCTCCTCGACGACCTCCCAGCCAATTCGCCGATACCAAGGACCATTCCACGGAACATCCCGGTAGGTGATCAGGGTCATACGCCGATACCCCCGCTTCCTGGCCCATTCCTCGGCGGCATCGAGCAGGCGGGATCCGAGACCATGGCCTGCATACCCAGGAAGCACACTGACCTGCTCGACGTGAGGGGTCGAGTCGACGATTTCAAGCCGGACGAAACCTACCGGCTCGTCCGCTCGGGTCACCGCGACCAGTACCCGTCCAGCCCGCTGGGCAGGCAGGAGGATTTCCGGATCCGCCGCAGCCATGTCGTTCATCCCGATCTCGACGAACAGCGCATCCGCTTCCTGCTCAATGACGCCCAGCTCCCTCAGTTCGTCCTCGCGGGCCGGGCGGATCACAGGCCCCGGCACGATTCCCACCTCGCAGCGCCAAACACCCGTAGGGGCTTCTTGGAGAACCCGATGGGCCAGTGAGCAAACCCGCGAGCGACAGGCAGATCCGACACCCCGCCCCCGAGGTGGCACGCCGCGACGGCCCGCGTCGAGGACCTCAGGGGAAACCAGGTCAGAAGCCGATGCTCCATTCCTCGATCTGGCCGCGGGCGTAGGCCGCCTGCCCCAGGTGGGTGACCGCGTCGTCGATGATGCTGACCAGCCGTACCCCGCGGGTGACCGGCGGGTTCCACTTGGTGTCGATCACCTCGTCCAGGTCGTCGGCGGACAGCCTCGAGACGTAGGTCTTGAACGCATCGGTGCAGGCCTGGAGGTAGTCGAGCAGCAGGGCAGGGTCCTCGACGCGCAGCGCGGCGACGTCCTCGGCGGTGTCGCCGAAACCGATCGACTTCGGGCCGCGGTCGATTCCGAGACGCTCACCCCAGCCATCGGTGATCCACAGCTGCTCCGAGAACTGCCCGGCATTGGCCAGCCACGCCACCTGGATGTCCATCTGACGGGCGGAGTGCCACACCAGCCAGGCGATCGAGTTCGCCCGGCCGCCGGGCATCGCGTGGAGGGTTTCCTTGGAGATCTCCTTGAGTACCGTCCGGGCCGTCTCGACGGGCCGGTTGACCGAATCAATCAGAACTGCTTGAGCATCCATGAGTCGATCCTGCCACCGCCCGGCAAATCGCCTCCCCGGTTCCACGCACCGGACGGCGTAGAGTCCCGGACCCGTGTCACGGTTTCGTGGCGTGAATCCGAAAACGCCGCTGCGTGACCGCGATCCCGGGGCTGGCGGCCAGCTCCGACAGCCGTTCAAGGTGCTCGTCCACGCTGAACCCGGGAACATCCCATGGCACGTAGCCGAGGTAGATCACCAAGGCCTCGACATCGGTGAACCGCATCTGCCCGGACCACTCGTCGGCCTGATCAATCCTCATCCCGGCGGTCTCGAGATCGGCGACGAATCTTTCCGCCGTGACCTCGGGGTAGGCGAAACCGGCCTCGAACCATTCGTGGATCTCCTCCGCATCGCGACCATCCACCTGCTGGGTCAGCAGCTGTCCCCCGGACGCGAGCACCCGGGTGACCTCACCGGCATCGATTCCTTCGTGACGCGACATCACCAAGTCCAGCTCTCCATCCCCGAAGGGCATGGCCTGCCCGGTTTCCGCGTCATAAGGCAACACCTCGATGCCTCGCGTCCCCAAGTTTCGCCGCGCCACCGCAAGGTTCGGTTCCCACCCCTCCGTCGCGACGATGGTGCGGGTCCCTTCCCGGTCATCGGGAAACGCGTCGACGAGACGGATGAGTCGCTCACCTCCCCCGGTGCCGAGATCGGCGACGGCCCGGGCGTACCGCATCGCATCCAGGCAGTCGGCCTCGAAGTCCCACCAGGGATCGTCGGCGATGAGCCTCCCCTCCAGGGCAGAGAAGTCCCAGCCGGTCATCCTCGCCTCGGCGTGTGCTCGTCGCAGCGACTCCAGGAGGTCGTGTTCCATGCTCCTTCATCCTTCCCGGTTCCGAAGGTTCCCGTTGGCGACCCACCGGTCCCACAACTGCCCGAAAGCCAAAACCCGGTCTCGTCACCCACCCACTGTGCCATTCAGCAGATGGCGGGGTCCACCGGTACCCGGTCGAGGTCCTCCAGGGCGATGACGTCGTCGTGGATTCCGTTCGCTTCCCGCAGGTGGTCGTCGGTGGTGGTGTATCGGGTGGAGAAGTGGGTCATGGCCAGGCGGCGGGCCCCGGCTGCTGCGGCGATGCGGGCCGTGTCCGGGGCGGTGCAGTGTCCGTGTTCGACCGCCAACTCCCGCAGGTCGCTGGTGTAGGTGGCCTCCATGACCAGCAGGTCGACGTTCTCGGCCAGTTTCTCCGCTGCCGGGCAGGGCCGGGTGTCCATGACGAACGCGAACGACCTACCCCGTCGCGGACGCGACACCTCCTCCAGCCGGGTGATGACACCGTCGATCTCCACCCGGCCCTCGCGGTTCAGCTGCCCGACGGCGGGTCCGGAGATGCCGCGGGCGGCCAGGGCCTCCGGGTCGAAGCTGACCCCGGGCAGGTCCTCCACCCGGTATCCGATGGCGGGGACGCGGTGGTCGAGGCAGGCCGCCGAGAGGATGAAGTCCTTGGTCCGCAGCACCTCACCGGGCTCCGGACCCGCGTCGACGGGCAGGAACCGGATGTCGGCCTGGTCGTGGTAAATGCTGGCGCGGTGGAGTCTCTCGACGTACTCCTGCCCCTGGGCCGGGTAGACCACGGTGACCGGGTGGGGCACCTGCTCCAGGGAGATGCGCTGCAACACCCCGGGCAACCCGAGGCAGTGGTCGCCGTGGAGGTGGGTGAGGCAGATGACGTCGATGCTGCGCGCCGAGACCCCGGCCCGGGTCATCTGACGCTGGGTGCCCTCGCCGCAGTCAAACAGAACGCCACTGGCTCCCCACCGCAACAGGTATCCGTTGTGATTCCGCGTCTTCGTGGGCACCAAGCTGGATGTTCCCAGCGCGACGAGCTCGCGATCGCGCATCTTCTCCTCCTCGTTCAGCGCCCGGGGCCTGTTGCGGACAGCGCTGGCCGGGCGAGGACTCACCGGATCGCCCGATCCGGTGCGCCGCACCCGGGCATGGCTTCCGCAACAGGACCCATACCCTACGGGACCGGGTCTGGGCCCCCTGCACGACTCCGCCGGGACCGCACCCTTCGGCGGCTGCTCCCCGACGGTGTCCGCTTCGCTACGATGGCCCCGTGTCCGTGGGACCCGGGTGTGATTTCCGAGCTTCCCTCTACAGGAATTACTTCCACATCACACCGCTCCTCCCCGGACACACCCAGCCTTTGATATCTGGAGATTCGATGCTGAGCGCGGACGAGGTCGCACGCGAGGACCTGTTGACCTTCCTCAACGCCGCCTTCGTCTCCACCGGGCAGGCCGAGTTCCTCACCGGAGGTGACGAGCAACGCCTGGGTCTTGGTTTCCTCCACGAGTACGTGCGCGGCAACTATCGTCGCCTCTACGCCCGGCTGCTGGCGGTCGGGGTGAATCACTTCAATGTCGCGCAGATCATCATCGGGCTGCTCGGCAGCGGCCGCGACACCCCCGACGACTTCCGGAGCGAGGAGAACGCCCTGCTGCACGCGGGGCTGCGTTCCCTGCCCCCGCAGCGGGCCTGGAAACTGATGGCCCGGCTGCGCCGGGAGGGCGTCAACAATCGTCGTACCCGCGCCCTGATCCGCGACTACATCACCGAGCATCCCGACCTCGCCTTCCATGCGGTGAAGTACCGCCGCAAGATGGCGGGGGCGATGCGTCACGCGCACCTGCATCCCGGCGGTGAGCTGGCCGATTTCCTGTTCGGCGACCACAAGGCCCCCTTCGCCACCCCGATCCTGGAGCGCTACCGGCAGGCGCGGTTCAGCAAGAGTGCGGTCAGCGAGCTGCCGTTCAGCGTCGCGCAAGGCCTGGCCGCCAAGCACGGCATCAGCCCCGACGAGCTGCTGAAGAGCATGGGAAACCGCCTCACCGAACGGGAACGGCTCCGCGTCGCCGGGCGCAGCGACACCGTCGAGGTGCGTCCCGAGAAGCTGTCGCTGACCGAGCTGGCCGGTTACGTCCTGGGAATCGAAACGCCGCGCGACGAGATCGGCTGGCTGGCCGCCTCCGCTCGTGCGGTGCTGGCACGCACCGGTCCCCTGCCCCTGACCGGGAGGGTGGCCGCCGTGCTGGACAACTCGTTCTCCTCCTCGGGTTCCCGCGAGAAACGTCGCCGACCGCTGGCCGTCGCCTGGGGTGTGGACCAGCTGCTGCGGGCAGGGCTCGCCGACCACGACTACAGGGCTTTCTGGACGCATCCCATTACCGAAGGCGCGGTACCCCGTCCGCGGGGGCAGACGAATCTCACGGAGCGGTTGATCGACGCCCTCGAGTGGGGTGCGACGACGGTGCTGGTGGTCTCCGATGGCGCCGAGAACGATCCTCCCGGGGTTTTCCACGCCGCCCTCGAAGGTGCGTCGCGGATCGTCCCGGAGCTTTACGTGCTCCACCTCAATCCCGTCTTCGACCCACAGGAGCTGCAGGTGAGCAGCCTCAGTCCGCTGACCCGCTCCATCGGGTTGCGCAACGCCGAGGATCTGCCGACGGCGCTCGGTTTCGCGCGCTACGTCACCGGCCACGGCGACCTGGCGGAACTGGAGGCCTACCTCGAACGCCGGGTGCGGGATTTCCTGGAGGCAACAGGACATGCGTGAGATGGCACCGCCCCTCGAGCTGACGGGCCTGCGCCCCGCCCCCGCGCAGACCTTCGGGGCATTCCGGTTGATCCCGTTGCTGCGCGAGACCCCCTGCGAGGATGTCCGGTTGTCTCGTGCGGTCATCTCGCCCGGTGTGAAAACCGTCGACCTGCCCGGCCGGAAGAGCTACACCGCCTTCGTCCCCCACGGGTTGCGCCTGACCTGGGGCTCGGCCGCGGGCACTCAGGTGAAGGAGCAGGACACTCCCGGGGAGTGGCAGTTCCTCGAGTCGGTGCACCGGCTGCGGAAGAAGGACGGTGAGGACGCGCTGCGTTTCCTGCCGCAGCACCTGGCCATCGAGGGTCTTCTCGAGCTGCATTTCAAACCCCCGACGATCGCTTGGCAGGAGTTGTCGCAGGGGTTCAGGAACCTCGGGATGACCCACCGTTCGGAGTCCTTCTTCTCCGGGCAGGAGATTCCCGGATACGCCACCGCCCTGCGGACCTTCGAACTCCACCGCGGTCAGGTCGGGATGCTGGTCCACACCTCCGACACGCTGATGGCGGCCTTCGTCGTACCGACCGCCGAAGATTACAGGCTGCTGCACCGCACCCTCCTCGACGATCTCTACGGCGAGTTGATGATGACTTACGCCCTGAACCGGCCCAACCGCTGGCTGGTGGATGCGGGCCCGCACTTCGCCGGGGCCAAAAACATCGACGGGCTGCGCGAGGCGTTGGAACGCGTGCGGCGCGACTGGTCCGAGACCACCACCGAGATCCTCCTGGGTGACTGGAAGGATCGTCCCCTGCTCACCGAGACGGTCTATCGCCCCGGGAGCATGCGCCTGGAACGTTTCGTGACCGACCTGGAGCTACACCGCCCAAACCACATCGGGGAACGCCTGGTCCGCGACGACGGCGAGCTGCTCTACGTCAACACCCTGCGGTTGAGTTCGGCCCAGACCCGGCGCGCCCACCTGCTGCACCAGCTCTCCGCGCACGACTGGAACCTGCACGAAACCGCCGCGGCTCTCGGCACCGATCTTCCCGGGCTGGTCGCACGGATCACCGCGCGGGGTTTCGGGCACTTGATCAACAACACCGTCCGGGAACAGGCGGCGAAGAAACTCCGGGAGCAGGGGCGTCTGCCTCGTCACCAGGAACCCCGGGCGCACATGGAAGCCCCGTGAGCTGGGACCATCCGCTGGCCACCTGTCCGGGGACTAGAACGTCGCCGTAGCGTCGCGGTTCATGAACGCACCGTGACCAGTGGTGGTGTTCCAGCAGGTCAGGCCCGCGTCCTCGGAGGCACACACGTAGTCCCCGTGGTAGACGACGGTTCCGTATTCCACCTGCTGGCCGGGGGTTCCCGGATTCTGGGACAGGGGAGGCTGGCTTCTCGAAACCATCTCGGGTTCCGCCTGGTCCGCGGACGCGGAACTCTTCATCCTCACCCACCATTTGGGGCCGAGTTCATCGGAGCCGTAGGGCTTGCTGTCCGTGTAGTTCATGACCCCGCAGCCCGCACTCGTGTCCGAGAACTCGCAGCTGATGTTCTTCGACGGGGTGACGATCACCGCGTACCCCGAGTAGACGGCGGTGATCGGGGTGGCATTCGCGGGTCGTGGCCCGCCCGCCCCCAGATAGGCTCCAGGCACCGGTGCCGACGACTGTGCCGCGGACGGTGAAGCTTCCGTCCCCGCGGATGGACGGGTCGAGGGCAGCTCGATGCCCGCCGAGTCCTGGGTGCTCGGCGCACCGGAGTCGGAGGTCGCGTTCTGATCCGTCCCGGAAGAACCCCAGCAACCGGCGAGCAGCCCCGTGACAAGCACCAACGCGGGCAGCAGACGGAAGCAACGACGAACGGGCACGGACATGGTGTCTCCTTCTGGCTCTCGGTGCCCTGACGGGCAGCGGACATCCCCCACTCTGTCACGAAGACCCCTCGACGAGGAGATCCCGGGAAGACCTCGGTCCGGGAAAGCCCCTGCCCCGCTCGAGATCCCGGCAGCTCCAGAAACCTCGCCGCGCCCTTGCACGGACCGCTTGAAAAGGTGCGATGGCAGGTTCCGCAGGACGCCACGTCCGCTCGGGAGCCGGACTTCCAAGGAGCCTCTCCGGGCATGCGTGCTAGGAAAGACCACATGACCCACCTCGGCCCCACTCCGATGCTCGACCTGGATCATCCCCGGTTGCGGGAGCTCGTGGAGCGAAGGGGCTGGGTCGTGTTGGAACCGAGGGCCCGGATCGGTGCAGTGTACGACTTCGTCAGGAACGAGATCCCGTTCGGCTACAACGCGTCCGACCTGCTGCCCGCGTCGCGGGTACTGGATGATGGCCACGGACAGTGCAACACGAAGGCCACGCTCCTGATGGCCCTGCTGCGCGCCACCGGGATCGAGTGCCGTTTCCACGGGGCGACGATCCGCAAGGAATTGCAGAAAGGAGTCGTGACCGGCCTGTCGTACGTCCTCGCGCCCGGGGAGATCCTGCACAGCTGGGCGGAGGCCCGTTTCGAGGATCGCTGGGTCGGGTTGGAGGGCGTGATCCTGGATTCCGGCTATCTTCGGGGGCTGCGCCGTTCGGTACGTTCCGAGGGAGAGGTCCTGGGTTATGGCGCCGGAACCGAGGACATCGCCGACCCACCGGTGGTGTGGTGCGGCATGGAAACCGCCATCCAGAAAACCGGGATCGCCCGTGATCTCGGGATTTTCGACGACCCTGATTCGTTCTACCAGGTTCACGGCGAAAACCTCTCCGGTTTCCGGGGCCTTCTGTACAAGCACGTGATCCGGCACCGGATGAACCGCCGGGTAGCGCACGTGCGGAACACGGGCGCGAGGCTGTGACGGCCTCGGGACTGGTTGTTCAAGCCGCTGGACCCGATCCCCCAAGGTTCCTTCCCCCGGAGCCCTGGGATCGTTCCGCCGCGATCCGTGGCGATATGTGCCCAGCACTGGTCCATTCCCCGGGCCGGGGGCGTTCGTGACCATGCCGCTGGGAAGGCGCCCCAAAAACCGCCGCCCAGGTCCGGATGGAAAAATCTTCGGGCAAGATGGCCCTGTGAGCAACGTGACCAACCAAGCATTGACAGACAAAGCTGTGCGCACCGCGCGACGATGGGCGCAGCGCTCCCTCGCCCACCCGGAGCCCCGGGCGGCAAAGCTGCTGGCCAGTGCCCTCGACCACCCGGACGGGCTTCGTTTCACCCTTGAGTTCGTCGACGGTGTCCTGCGCCCCGAGGACCCGGCGGTGGCGGCCAAGAACCTGGGGCGCCTGGCCCGGCAGCCCGTTCCCTTCCTACCCTCCTACCTGCGTGCCGGCCTCGGTCTCGGCGTCGCCCCCGCACCCCGGGCAATGCTGCCCGCGGTGCGGCGCGCCTTTTCCCTGTTGCTGGGCGACCTCGTGGTCGACATCGGCAGCGACCTCGGGCCAGCGTTGGCCAGGTTGCGCAAGAGCGGCGCGAGCCTGAACATCAACCTTCTGGGTGAGGCCGTGCTGGGCGACGAGCACGCCTCCTCCAGGCTCAACCGCACCATCGAGCTTCTCAACCGGCCCGACGTCGATTACGTCTCCATCAAGGTGTCCTCGGTGATGGGTCCCCACTCGCCGTGGGCCCACGACGCGACGGTGGAGGAGGCCGTGGTTCGGCTCGGACCGCTGATGGATGCGGCGAACAGGTCTGGCAAACTCGTCAACCTCGACATGGAGGAGTACCGCGACCTCCACCTCACCCTTGAGGTGTTCGAGCGGTTCGCCATGAAACTGCCGAAGCTGAGGATGGGCCTGGCGGTCCAGGCCTACCTGCGCGAGTCGCCGCTGATGATCGAGCACATCCAGAAACTGGCGCGGCGCCGCTGCGAAGCGGGTGGCATTCCGCTGCGGGTGCGCCTGGTCAAGGGCGCCAACCTGGCGATGGAACGCACCCAGGCGGAGCTGCGCGGCTGGCCGAACCCGATCCTGCCGTCGAAGGTCGAGACCGACGCCAGCTACCTCAGCGCCCTCGACCGGCTCCTGACCCCCGAATCCATCAAGACCCTCCACGTCGGTTCGGCCAGCCACAACATCTACAGCCTCGCCACCGCCGTCGAGTTGGCGAAGGCCCGCGGCATCACGTCGGGTTTCGACATCGAGATGCTGGCGGGCATGGCGGTGCCGTTGCAGCGGGTGATCCTCGACGAAATGGGTTCGCTGCGGCTCTACGTTCCCGTGGTGCCGCGCAGCGAGTTCGACTCCGCGATCACCTACCTGGTGCGGCGCCTGGAGGAAAACGCCGCACCGGAGAACTTCATGTCCGGGGCGGCCTCCCTCGGCCGCGACATCGCCTTCCTCGACAAGGAGGAAGGACGCTACCGCGACGCCGTCGCACTGGTCGGCTCCCCCACCCCGGCCGCCTGGGCGGTCCAGGAACGCAGCGAACCGACGTCCGTGTTCACCAACGCCTCCGACACCGACCCCGCGCTGCTCAGCAACCAGCGGTGGGCAGATTCCATCCGCGAGTCGCTGCCCGCACCCGACCTCGGCAGCGGCACCGTGACGAAGGGCACCCTGAAAACCGCCAAAGCTCTCGACGAGGTGCTGGAGACCGCCGTCGCCGCGGGGAAGCGCTGGGCCGCGACCCCGGCCAAGGAACGCGCCGCCGCGCTGCACCGGCTGGGGGTTGAGCTGGAGGCGATGCGCACCGAGCTGGTCACCGTCGCCGCCGATGAGGTGGGCAAGCTCATCGACCAGGCGGACATCGAGGTTTCCGAGGCCTGCGACTTCGCCCACTACTACGCCTCCCTCGCAGGGGAGGAGGTCGACGGCGCCACCCACCGTCCACCGAAGGTCACCGCGGTCATTCCGCCGTGGAACTTCCCGATCGCAATTCCGCTGGGCGGGGTCGCCTCCGCGCTGGCCGCGGGGTCGGCGGTGCTGCTTAAACCCGCTTCCCCGTCGCGTCGCTGCGCGGCGCTGCTTGCCGAGGCGTGCTGGCGGGCTGGGCTGCCGCGCGACCTGGTGCAGTACGTCGTCATGGGTGATCGTGCGCTCGGCGAGAAACTGGTGCGTGACGAACGCGTCGAACTGGTCGTGCTGACCGGGTCGGCGGAGACCACGGAGATGTTCCGTTCCTGGCGGCCCAACCTGCCGTTGCTGGCCGAGACCTCCGGCAAGAACGCCCTGATCATCACCCCGTCGGCCGACCTGGATCTGGCCGCCGCCGATCTGGTGACATCCGCGTTCGGGCACGCGGGACAGAAGTGTTCGGCCGCGTCGCTGGGCATCCTGGTCGGATCGGTGGCCAGGTCGCGGAGGCTCCTGGACCAGATCATCGACGCCGCGTCGTCGTTGACGGTGGCGTGGCCGGAAGATCCGGCGGCCCAGATGGGTCCGCTCACCGAGGTGCCCGGAGAGAAACTGAGGCGCGGCCTCACCGAGCTGGAACACGGGCAGACGTGGCTGCTGAAACCGCAGCGCATCGACGACCGGCTGTGGCGTCCGGGCATCCGGACCGGGGTGCGGCCGGGCAGCGCCTTCCACCAAGTGGAGTACTTCGGGCCGGTGCTCGGGTTGATGGCGGCCCGCGACCTGACGCAAGCCGTGGAGTGGCAGAACGGCACCGAGTACGGCCTGACGGCCGGTCTGCACTCCCTCGACGCCGAGGAGATCCAGTTCTGGCTGGACCGCGTGAAGGCCGGAAACCTGTACGTGAACCGCGGGATCACCGGGGCCATCGTGCGGCGCCAGCCCTTCGGCGGGTGGAAACGTTCCGCGGTCGGCACCGGCGGCAAGGCCGGTGGCCCGAACTACGTGGTGGGTTTCGGTTCCTGGGAACCGAAGGATCTCGGTCCCGCCGGAGCCCTCACCGACCCGAAACTCGTGCATCTCTTCCGGGCCGCCGCCCGGGTGCTCGACGAGCAGCAACTCGAACAGCTCAACGTCGCGGCCACCTCGGACCAGGCGGCCTGGCGGACCCTGTTCGGGGTCTCGCACGACCCGTCGGCCCTGAAGGCGGAGATCAACGCGTTCCGGTACCGTCCCACGCCGGTGACGGTACGGGTGGAGGTCGACGACCCAGTGCGTGTGCTGCGGGAGGCCTCGGCGGCCCTGATCACCGGTTCCGCAGCGACCTTCTCGTTCCGCGAAGCCCCGTCGGAGGAGCTGTCGGAGGTGCTGACCGGTCTCGGTCTGGCGGTCGAGGTGAAGGACGATGCCCGGTTCAACCGGGGCGTCCGGGGCCGGGTGCGACACCTGGGCGAGCGGGACCTGCTAACCGCGGTGGGCGGATCCATCGACGTCAGCGTCCACGCCGGTCCGACCCTCTACCCGGGTCGCCTGGCGCTGCTGCCCTACGTGCACGAGCAGGCGGTGTCCGTGACGAACCACCGCTTCGGACACCCGACGCCACTGACCGACGGCCTGCGCATCTGACGATCCGCACCGATCCGTCGGCAAACTGACCTCAGGGGTCTCCCGGTGAATTCCGGGAGACCCCTGTCACGTGAGCGCCCCGGCGGGGCGGGTACGGTGATTGACGACACCCCGGGGGCCAACAGCTGGGAAGGCAACAAGGATGCGCATGATTGTTCGGCTGATACTCTCGTTTCTGATCTGCCTTCTCCTTCCGCCCCTGCTCGCTTCCTTTATTTCCCTCGGAGGAGCCAACATAGGAGTGGTAGAACTAACACTCCTCTACATCATCGTCACTGGATGCGTGATCTACAGCTGGCGATACTCCAAGCGGAAAAAAGAACGCCGCCTCGCACGGGAGAAAACCGATGCCTGACACCAACAGGCATCGTTTACATCACTTGCCTGACGGTATGAGCATCGAACAGCCCGCTCGACCATTCTCACCATGGTTTCGACACGCCCTGCTCGCTGACGCTCGCAGGTCGGCTCAACCAACTTCACCACCTCCAAGCCGGTTGAGCCGGGGCGCGAGAAACGAGCGACCCGAGTCGAAACCCCCGACAGCCGAACAACAAACCCGACCACAAGCCCCGGACCCCGTCTCTTAGGGCAGGACATAGAGTTGACGGCATGATCCTGATTGTCGTGAAGTTTCCCGTGAAACCCGAGCTGGCCGATGAGTTCATCGAGGCGGTGGGGCCGTTCACCTCCGCCACCCGCGCCGAGCCGGGCAACAAGTGGTTCGAGTGGTCCCGCGGCGTGGAGGACCCGAACGAGTTCGTTCTCGTCGAGGCCTTCAATGACGACGCCGCCGAGGCCCACGTCACCTCCGACCACTTCAGGGCCGGACTCGAAACCATGCGTCCCTTCCTGACCGCCACCCCCAAGATCATCTCTCGCACCGTCGACGGTGACGACTGGGACGCCATGGGAGAACTCAGGATCGACTGATCCCGGGCGCGTTACCCGCGGAGACGGACCCGGCGGACGATCGCCGTCGCGGCAGCCCCACCGACCATCACGATGGCCCCGGCCCCCATCAAGATGATCGGCGAGACGGGACCGTCCGATGTCGTCGCAGCCACGGGGGCCGCGCTGCTCGGCGGGGTGCTGGGGGTCGGCGTCGCCTCCGGGGTGCTCGCGACCTGCGTTGGCGTGGGTGTGGGAGTCACCGTTTCCGATGGGGTTTCGGTGGCATCGGGGGTTTCGGTTGTCTGCGTCGGGGTGGCGGACTCGGTTTTCTCGCTCTGTTTCCGTTCGCCGCTCCGGGACGTCTTCTTCTTGCCCGAGCTTTCGGATTTCGTTGCGGTGGGCGTGGCGCTCCTGGTGTTCTTCCCGGTTTCCGACGAACCGGACCGTTTCCCGCGGCCGCTCTCGGTCAGTCCCCTGCCGATGGGGTCGCCGTAGCTTCCGAAGTTCTGGGTGGCGTACCAGTTCCCGCTGCCCGATTCGTAGGCGATGCCGATCCCCAGGGAGTCCGCGTTGGGGTCGGTCATGTTGGCGTAATGCGGCGGGGAGTTCAGCCACTGGTCGAACAACTGCGCCCCGATGTCGCCGCCGTCGCTGCGCATGGCGATGTTCTCCGACGCGCCCCGCCATCCCTGCGGGTAGTGGTTGGCGAAGTTCGGGCGGTGCTCCATCGTTTTCCGGGCAGCCATCTGCTCGGACCAGTCCTGCGCCACCGCATCCAGCTCGGCGATCCGGGTGACCGGTTTCAACCCCAGGCTGGCCCGCAGGTTGTTGACCTTGTTCAGGATGGTCCGGGTGTGCTCCGTTCCCTTTTCGCTGACGTCCGCAGGAAGAACAGCGGGCCGTTGTTGCCCCGTCTCGGCGTGGGCCGTCGGGACGATGAGTGAAACCGCAGCAGCCAGCAACGCCACCAGGAGCAGGCGAACCATCTTCATCGGTAGTCCTCTCGGATCGGGAAGGCACCAACCATCCAAGCAGTTCCTTAATGTTTTTTCAGGTTCTGACGCGCAACTTTCGGACATCCCAAGGGGTCAAACCCCCAGTTCATGGGCTTCAAAACCCACTCACCCCACCCGGGGGTTCCCAAGAAAATCTCAGGGTATGAGCACATTGAGCATCCAAGATGCACATCTGACCGAAAGGATGACACGACCTGCGGGGGATTTCCGCGCGTTCAGCCCAGGACTTCCGCCGCCTCCCGCAGGCATTGGCGCAGCGCCGAGGCCGAGGGGAAGCCTTCCCGGTCCGGCCAGGCCAGGCAAGCCTCGACGCCGACACCGACGATGGCGCGCGCACGGGCGCGAGCCCCCAACCCGTCGCCGGCCAGGAGGGTTTCCAATGCCGCGGTCCACACTGTGGTCTGTTGCCACAGCAGGTCCTGGAGCCGGGGATTGTCGTGCACCAGTTTCATCCGGCGCGCGAAATCGTCGATCCAGTCGGCGGAATCGTCCAGGATGGAATCGACCATGCCGACGACTTCCTCCGGTGTTCCCGCCACCGGCACCGAGGTGGCCTCGCGGTGAATCGCCTGCCCGATGCTCCCGGTCAGGATGACGTCGACGATGACGGCTTCCTTGGTTCCGAAATGCCGGTAGAAGGTCATGGGTGAGACGTCGGCTGCGTCGGCTATCTGTTCGACGGTGACGTTGTCGAACCCGTTCGCGGTGAACAGGTCAAGGGCGGCGTGCCGGATCTTCTTGCGCGTGGCAAGTTTCTTGCGCGTTCGGCGGTCGCTGCTCATGGCCGCGATTGTACGAAACCGCGCACCGCGGCGGATGTGGCGAGGACGGCGGCTGCAACAGCCGCCACCAGTGCGCTGGCCCCGAACACCGTCTGCACGGCAGCGACGTAGGCGCCGGATGCGGCTGCCCGGACGGATGCGGCCTGCGCCGAGGGCAGCCCGTCGGCCACCGCGAAGGCCGCGGCGATGGACTGGGCGATCGCCGCCCCGTCGGCACCGGGCATTTTCCCGGCGATTCCCGCCACCCCTGCGGCATAGCAGTTCCCGGTCAGCGACCCGAACAACGCGACCCCCAGGACGGCACCGAGCTGACGGATGCCGTTGAGCAGGGCAGCGCCGGCCCCGCCGCGTTCGTCCGGGACGGTGCTCATGCCCGACGTGATGCCTCGCGACTGACCGACGCCGAGACCCAGTCCGGCCGTCAGCAACCCCCAGAACATCGGTGCGTACCCGCTGCTTGTCGTGCTGGTCGCGCACAACCACAGTCCGGCCGCCACGAGCACCAACGCGATCGGCAGGATAAGTTCCCGAAGCGCCTCGAACCGGGCCAGCCATCCTGCGACGACGGCACCGATCACCGCCGTCAGCGCCACCGGCATGAGCATCATCCCCCCTGTTGTGGCGTTGTTGCCGAGGACGGTCTGGAGGTAGCTGGGCGCTACGAACAGGATCCCGAAGAGCACGCAGCTGATGAGCATGAGGACCAGCACCGAGATCCGGAAACGGCGCTCCGCCAGCAGCCCCAGGTCGGTGAGCCTATTCCTGGACCGGGTTTCGAGAAGCACGAAAACCACCAGCAGAACCGCCCCCAGCACGAGCGGACCCCAGGTGGTCGGAGCCACCCAGGTGCGTTCGGCGTTGATCAGTCCCCAGGTGAGCAGGGAGAAACCCGATGCGGAAACCACGATCTGCGCCAGGGGCAGCGGGCGTTCCCCGCCCCTCGCCCGGCCGCCGGGGACGAAGACCAGGCACAGGCCCAGGACCAGAACCGCGACCACGATGTCGAGCCAGAACACGGCGCGCCATCCCCAGCGGTCGATCATGGGCCCACCAACGAGGGGACCGAATGGCGCACCCACTGCACCGGCAGCCGTCCAGATCGCCGTAGCCACGGCACGTCTCCCGGGCGGGAAGAGCCGGGGAATGAGCGCCAGCGACATGGGGGTGAAAACCGATGCGGCGAGCCCCATGACCACACGGGCGACAAGCAGCACGATCACCGTCTTCGCCACCGCGGCCAGGACCGCTCCGGCGATGAACGCGATGATCCCTCCGAGCAGGAGACGACGGTGCCCGAACCGGTCCCCCAGCGCGCCGCCCAGCAGCAGCACGGACAAGGATGCGAGGTTGTAGGAGGACACGATCCACTCCAGTTCCCCGCCGCTCGCCCCGAGCCCCGACGACAATGCGGGCAGTGCGACGTTGATCATCGTCGTGTTCATGAACAGCAGGACCATGCCCAACGACAGGGCGACGAGTCCGTACCACCCACTCTTGATGTTAGTTACTCGCATATGTTAGAAACTACCACCAGTTTTGCCGGCTCCGATCGGCGGGCAATCACGCAGCGGGACGTGTCGCCCCTTCCCGGAGGCCCGGCGGGATCCCCCGAACGGTTGCCTGGCACGATTGTCGAGCGGGAATCGCATCCGCGTCACCGGGGTCCGGGACGGGCACCGCACGTCCGCGTTGTCACGCGCGCAACACCCCGCGCCCGGCGCGCCATCCACCTGGCAGCATCCTCCGGCTCCGCCACCCCGGGCGCTTCCCCGGCGCATCAGGAGGTCGCGAGGACGTGTTCGTACACGTAGTCGTCGCAGACATGGTCGCCCACCGGCATGGTCTTCACACCAACCCTCACGAAGCCGTGTTTCTCGTAGAACCGGCGGGCACGGATGTTGTCCTGGCTGGTGTTGAGCCAGATGGATGCGACGTGGAGGTCGTCGGCGGCGATGCGCTTGGCCTCGTCCAGCAGGGCCCCGGAAACAGCGCCGCCGTGGCTGCCGAGGCGCACGTAGCACTTGGACAGGTAGGCGGCCGGCAGGTGCGTGACCCCGAAGGAGGGATCCGGCAGGAAGTCGTCGCCGGCCATCATGAGCAGGTAGCCGTCGAGGCCTTCGTCGGTCTCGTGCACGAGGACGGCGTGCAGTGGCGCATCAAGATGGGCGCGGAACCGCTCGGGGCTGAGGTTCGTCTCGACGAAGACCGCGATGTCCTTGTCTGTGATCTCGGGCGGGCAGGCCATCGGGAAGGTTTCCGCGGCCAACGCGGCGAGCGCCTCCACGTCCGATTGCTGCGCGGCACGCACCCGGGATTCGCTCATGGGAGCACAGGCTAGCGGGAGCCCGCCCGCCGGGTTCGGTGCGTCACGGATTGAAACGTACGAACGACCTGCACCCCTGCCCGGGGAGGTCGCGGATCTCGGTGAAACCGATCGACTCGTAGAACGCCCGCTGTCCCGGTTCCGCGTCGGTCAGGAGCACGTGCTGGCGCACCCGGCCGAAGGGGGCGAAGGCCCGGTTGACGAGCGCCGTCGCGATTCCGCGACGCCGGAAGGAGGGGTGGACGAGAACGTCCTGCAGGTAGGCGATGGTGGCCCGGTCGGAGACGATGCGCGCCAGGCCGATCAGTTCCCCTCCCGACCGCGCGGTGACCACGACCGCCGAGTTCTCCAGCCCGCGGATCAGCGCATCCAGGTCGTCGGTGTAGGCGGCCCATCCCACGGAGTCGTAGAGCGTCCGCGTCTCGTCGCGGGACGGGAGCCGGTCGGCGTCGTAGCTCACCTCGTCGTTACACATCACGCGCCCATTCTTCCCCACACCCACCGTCTGCACGATCTGCACCGCAGGGGCTGTACTTCTTGTATCAATAAGGGCGTTCATCTGTATCACAGGGGCACCTGCGGGCACCGCGACCAGCTGCCAAACCCCTTGTCAAAGCGGTATTTCGCCGGCGTCTTCCTGTCCCCTGCCGTAGCTCAGGGATCTGCCGTTCCAGTCGGCGCCACACCCCAGCAGGTACTCCCATTCCCGGCGGATCAGACCATCCTCGAACTCGAAGATGTCCAGTGAGCGCCTGCCATCCGTGTCCACGAGCAGCGTGGCGATGCGTCTGCCGTCCTCGAATTCAAGCATCTGGTGCATCCTGAACCGGGAGGCCGACTGCGCATATGCAGCGACGATGGTCTCACAGTAGCGCTCACGCCCTTTGATGACGTCTTCCTCCAGGACCCATTCGACCTGTGGGTGCAGGAACTCCCGGTAGTTGTCCCAGTCCCGCCGGTTCTCCGCGTCGAAGAACTCCGCCAGTTTCCTTCGGAAATCACTCATCGCTCACCCCTTTAAGAACCAGTCAACCATTGCTCAAAGCATCGGGGGCGGCCCGATGACCGGCTGAGCCGATCCGGACCGCCCCGACGTCGCGGACGCTGACCAGTGGTCAGGAGGCGACAAGTCCCGACCCGGTCGGGTTCTGGTAGCCGGCGAAGTTCTGGGTGGCATACCAGGACTTGGTGGCCGAGTTGTAGGCCAGGCCGATTCCCAGCGCGTTCGCGTCGGGGGAGACCATGTTGGCGTAGTGCCCCGGCGAGTTCCGCCACTGCTCGAAGAGCTGGGCACCGATGTCGCCGCTGAGGGCGCTGCCACCGCGCATGGCGACGTTCTCCGAGGCCGAGTTCCAGCCGCTCGGATAGCCGCTGGCGAACTGCGGCCGATGCGACATCGAGTTCCTCGACGCCATCTGATCGGACCAGTCCTGGGCGATCGAGTCCAGCTGGGCGTAGCGGGTCACGGGCTTGAGACCCAGGCTCGCGCGCAGCTCGTTGACCTTGGCCAGGATGGTGCGGGAGTACGCGGCACTGCTTTGCGCGACGGTCGCAGGAGCACCCTGCGCGGCCGTCTGGACAGGCGCATCCGATCCGGCGGAGGCCTGGGCGACCGGAGCCGCGACGAGCGGCACGACGGCAAGCAGGGCACCCGCGAACAAACGCGTCATCTTCATGAAGCAGTCCTCTCTTGGTTAGGGAAAATGGACTGCGAGCCACTCCAGCACAGGACCACGGGTCCCGTCAGCCCACCCGGAGGAGGAGAACCGGACAGGATCGGCACCCCCTCAGTAGTTATTTACCGTTTGACTAGTATGTTTGCCCGTTCAACCAGCCGCCCGGGGATTCCACTCCATCACCCGAGCCCCCGGGCGTGTCGTCGAAGACGACACAACAAAGAGAACTGTCACGCATCCTGGACGGGAACCGCCCTAGCGAGAAAAATCAGCAGATAAATGCATTTACGGATTTTGCGAGACCCGCAGTTTCCCCGCATCAGCGCGTCGTCGATGCGGCACTCCAGCCACCTAGTTGAGCATCAACCACGCTTACCCCACAGCACTATCGCGAGACCGAGAGGGACACTCCGCGGGACACCAATTCCACCCCGCCGGTACACCAGCCTTACAGTCGTCCGCCTGCGCTACAGCGCAAGCATTTGACCACAAGACTGGCGTTCCCGCTGGAAAGGCAAGCAGACGGCAGGAAGACCAGCGGATCACAGGAAGACCAGCGGATCACAGGAGGACCAGTACGCCAGGAGTGCGGCAACGCCACCTACCCCGCGACACTCACGGTAGGCACAGCCGAGCCCGGGAAGGGCACTCATCTTTTGATTATTTTATCGCTTTATCGATTAATTGACCGGCGCTGCTCGTCGCCTCCGGAGCTCGTCCTGGCGTATCGCGGACGTCCACCCATCGGCCGACCATGACCCGACCCGCGCCCCGGACGGAGAAGCACCTCGGACATCCGACGAATTCTCCTGCCGCTTTCAAACAAATCCGCACAACCCGCCCTCAGCCGGCTTTATATCCAAATGACACCAAGGCCACGAATCGACAAACCCTTCCCGCCCCACACCCCCGCGAATAAACTATTGCAAGCATTCCCTGCCATATTGCAATTAACTTTCGATAAGTGTTGTCATTTCGTCAGGATATGCATTACTCTTGTCTCGGCGGGGGAGTCATCCGTCAAATTGTAAACAAACAATCACCGCGGTTACCAAACTTCTTCAGCAACAACCTCCCCCGCCACCCCATTCAAACCAGCAATGGCCAAGCAATAGCCGCCATCTCCTCCATCGCCCACGTCCTTGACCCCGGGGCATCGGATCGGCCCTCGTTCAATGGCCGGCGGGTCCCAGCACCATCAGCTTCTCCGGGTCCGGGAAGGGCACGAACCCCACCTCGGCGTAAAGATCGTGTGCATCGGGGGTAATGAGCATGAGCCGCTTTAGCCGGAGTTGCCGGAACGTTTCCGCCACGGTCCGGGACAGTGCGACCCCGAGCCCACGCCCACGCACCTCGCGCGCGACGTAGACGTCGCAGAGCCACCCGAAGGCAACACCATCGGTTACCACCCGCGCGTACCCAACCTGCGCGCCGTCTGGCCCGTACACGCCGAAGTTCACCGATGCCGCCGCGGCCTGCTCCACGAAATCGCGGGACCGTCCCAGCGCCCAGTACGCATCCGTCGACAACCAGCGGTGTACGCGTCCCAGATCGAGCCGACCGCGGTCCGTGTCCACCACGAAACCTCCCGGCAGCTCCACCCTGACATCGGGGGCGGGCACCGCGATCACGGTCTCACCGGTCATGACAGCCTCCTCGCACTCGACGACAGCTCGGTACGTAAACCCTACGGGTGTTTCCAACATGCCACCGACCATTGCCTTCCCGGAAACGAATCGCCCCTGCCCCGTCAGGCCGGATCACCGGCGGGTCTTCCCGGCCGGATGAACACGCCCAGCGCCGCGACGAACGCCACCACGCCGGCACCCAGCAGGACGTTGAACGAGATCTGGGTGCCCGTCGTCGTGCCCGCCACCGGATCGGCCGCCTCGGCCGCGTTGACGACGGCGGTCGCCACCGCGGTTCCGATGGCCCCGCCGAGCTGCTGGATGGTATTGAACGCGGCGTTGCCGTCGGCCTGGAGGTCATCGGGAAGGGAACGCAGGCCGTTGGTCATGGAGTTCGAGACGGACAACCCCTGGCAGATCGGGAAGAGCGCGTAGATCAACGCCAGCCGAACGCCTGAGCCGTGAACACCGAGGACGGCGAAGAGCACGAGGGTCACCACCCCGATGGCGGCACCGGTGAGGATGGGCCGCATGGGACCGAAGCGGTCCAGGATCCCGCCGCCGAACGGGGTGAGGAGCGCGCCGATGATGCACCCGGGCAGCAGTAGACAGCCCGCGGCGAAGGAGTCCATCGACTTGCCGACCTGGGCGAAGTACGGGATCAGGTATCCCAGCGCCAGCACGATGGCCTGGATGAGCACCACGTAGACGATGCTCAACGCGTAGGTGCGGTCGGTGAAGATCCGCACGCGCAGCAGGGGATCGTCGGAGCGCCGGGAGAGCCAGACGAAACCGGCAATGAGCGCCACGGACAGGACGAACAGCCCGAGCACCTCCGGGCTGGTCCATGCGCTGGTGGAGGCGGCGTTGGTGGCGAAGATGAGGGCGACGAACCCGGCCGCCATGAGCAGGAACTGGACGGGGGCGAAGGAGACCCGCCCGATCTCCTGGGCCTGGCGGATCGTCAGGGTCCCGAGCACCAGGGCGATGACCAGGAAGGGAACGAGCACCAGGAAGATCGAACGCCACCCGAGCGCGCCGATGAGGAAACCACCGAGCGAGGGCCCCACGGCCGGGGCGATGGCGGTGATGAGCGTGGCGAGACCCATCATGGTTCCCATCCGTTCGTGGGGAACCTGTTGCAGCACGATGTTGAACATCAGCGGCAGCGCGATGCCCGTCCCGATGCCCTGCAGGATGCGTCCGCCAATCAGGAGCGCGAAGTGCGGGGCGGCCGCGCTCATGATCGTCCCGGCCAGGAAGGTGAGCATGGCCGCGAGGAAGAGCGTCCGGGCGCGGTACCTGCGGTTCAGGAACGAGGAGATCGGCATGATCGCGGAGAGCACCAGCAGATACCCGGTCGTGACCCACTGCACGGTCGCGGTGTTCACCCCGAACTCGCCCATGAGTGCCGGGAAGGCGACGTTCATCGCGGTCTCCACGACCACCCCGGCGAACGACATGATGCCCACCGCGACGATGGAGACGACGAGGCGTGCATCGAGACGTCGTTCAAACCCTGACACGTTGTTGATCCTCATCTCTCATCCCGGACACGGCTGCAGCGTGAATCCCGCCGGTCCAATACTGGCCCATGACCTCCGAGCAAACCCCAAGGACCACTCATCGATACACCCACGGCCACGGTGCGGCGGTCTTGACCAGCCACTCCCGTCGCACCGCCCAGGACTCGGCGGGATACCTGCTCCCCCACCTGCGACAGGGCATGGACCTGCTCGACGTCGGTTGCGGACCCGCATCCGTCACCGCCGACCTGGCCGAGCTCGTCGCGCCCGGAAGGGTCGTGGGGCTCGACGCCTCGCCCGCCGTGCTCGACATCGCCCGGGCCCTCCTGGCAGAACGGGGCCTTCGAGACCGGGTGGAGTTGATGGAAGGCGACGTGTTCGCGCTGCCCTTCGACGACGACACCTTTGATGTCATCCACGCCCACCAGCTGCTCCAGCATCTGGACGATCCCGTGGCTGCGCTCGCCGAAATGCGTCGGGTGGTCCGTCCCGGGGGGATCGTCGCTGCGCGCGACGCCGTGTACTCGGCGGATGCGTGGTTTCCCCAGCCCGCGGGCATGGATTCGTGGCTGGAGGTCTACATGGCAACGGCCCGGGCCAACGGCGGGGAACCCGACGCGGGCAGCAGGCTGCTGGCGTGGTCGCGGGACGCGGGTTTCCGGGAGGTGACGACGTCGGCGTCGGCCTGGTGTTTCGCCACCGAGCAGGACCGTGAATGGTGGTCAGGCACCTGGGCGGAGCGGTGCCTGACCTCGTTCGGCCCGCGGGCGGTAGAACTCGGCCTGGCCACGACAAGCGACCTGGAGACGATGGCTGAGGCCTGGCGGCAGTGGGGCGCCAACGACGACGGCTGGTTCGTCGTCGTCCATGGCGAAGTCCTGCTCCGCGCCTGATCCGGCATCAGGTCAGGGCCTGCCCCGCCCGCGCCACGTCATCACGTTCAGGGAATGGGCAGGTCGTCCACTCCCCCGACCTCCTGCGCGGCCTGTATGAGGGCCAAGCCGATTGTTGGTACGGGTCACACCCTTGGTCAGGATGTCGCGGGCCTCGGCCTCCATGGAACGTCCATGTCGCTCGGCCTGCTCGGCGAGCTACCGCTTCACCGAATCATCCAGGCCCCGGACAACGATGGGTGCCATCGCAACCACCTTCCTCAAGTGATATCAAACATGATGTCAACTCGCCCGCAAGAGGCGCATCGAGAGCCCTGCCACTGGATAATGAAGACCCCGGAGCCGGGAGGGAACGTGTACACATCATCGACACGTCCGTGAAACGTGTCGAAAAATCACCAAAATTTCGACACGTCCCTCCGAGGGGCGCGAGATCATTCTGGATCACCTGAGCGCCTGGGAGAAGTTCCTGCACGGCGACCACGGTATGGATCCACTCGCGGTCATGACGCTGCCCCGTTATAAGTTCGAGGCCATCCCCCGGCCCGCTGGACCCTGGCTCTCGTGGAGGCGACGGATAGCCTACGAGGCACCGTGGAGCACGACATCCGCCGGATCCGGCCGAAACTCCCCGCCGGGGAACTGACCCGTCTGCTCTTCACGCAGCCCTATCTTCGAATAGCGAACGTGGTGGAAGCGGGACTGGCCCAGCGGCAGACGGCGTCCAAATGGCTGAATGAGCTGGCCACCACCGGCCTGATCGCCAAGGAGAAGATCGGCCGAAACGTCGTCTACATCAATCAGAAGCTGCTGAACGAACTGTTCACAACTCCCCTACCGGATTAGGCGGCCTCGCCTGAGCGGCCCACGCAACTGAGGTCGCTCCGATCTCGAGATGCTGGACTCAGTAGTGGTACCGGGCCTGGAGGATCACCAGGTCGTCGCCGTCGACGAGATACACGAGCCGGTGCTCCTCCGTGATGCGACGCGACCAAGCCCCGGGTGCCCCATACCTGAGTTGTTCGGGTTTCCCGATCCCACCGGAGGGATCGCGGAGGCAGGTGTCGATGAGCGCGTTGATCCGCTTGAGAATCCGGCTATCCGCGGCCTGCCAGTACGTGTAATCCTCCCAGGCCGAGGGATCCCACGCCAGGCGCACCTCAGTCCTCCCGGATGAGATCGTGTTCCTCGCTCCGTCCTTCCCGGGCCCTCTCGTAGGCGTCGAGCAGCCTTCGGGCATTGGCGGGGGAACGGAACAGGTAGGCCGTCTCCTGCCACGCGGCGTATTCATCGGCGGACATGAGAACGGCGTTCCCCTTGCGGGAAACGATCTCGACGGCAGTGCGATCGTCGTTGACCTGCTCGATGAGCGGGAACAACGTCCTGCGGGCCTCGCTGGCGCTGATGGACACGGCCACCCCTCCCCTGAAAGTGGTACGGATAAACGGTACCAGTCATTGCGCTTCGTTGCCGTTTTCCCTGCACGCCCACAAGGCCCTGGAGGAGGAATCACGGTTGCGCAGCACTCAACGCCGCATATCACCCCTGGAAGAGCAGAATCGGCGTTGAGTGCTGCGCAACCGGGTCGGTCACAGTCCGTTGATGGTGGTTTCGATCATGCTCAGGGCCTGTCGCTCGAAGGCGGGATCCGGGTTGACGAGCATGTGGATGGCGAGCCCGTCCACCAGCCCGTGCAGGAGCGTTGTCGCCCCTTCGACGTCGAGGTCCGGAGCGGTGAGCCCGGCCCGGTGAAGGTGGGCGATCATGTGGCGGCAGGCGTCCCGGACCGTTGCGTGGGCCACATCCAGGACCTCCTTGACGCGCTCATCACCGGGGGCCTCGGCTATGAGCGCAACGTTGACCTCCATCTCGGCCCGCCGTTCGGCGTCGAGGGGCAGAAGTTCCTTGATGACGGCGAGGACTAGCGCACGCGGATCCGGTTCGTACAGATGTTCCTCGATCCGCCCCTGCGCGCGCCGCCCCACCAGCTCCATGGCATGCACGAGCAGATCGGCCTTGCTGGGAAAGACATGCCTGAGCGAGCCGGTGGAGATCCCGGCCTCCGCCGCGACGGTGCGGATGGAGACCCCGCTGATGCCCTGGGCGTGGATCACCCGCCAGGTCGCCTCGGCGATCTCCTCTCGGCGACGGTCGTGATCAATGAGCTTGGGCATCCTCCATGGTAGCGCATTCGTGTTACCATAACTTTTACTAGCACGATCGTATTAACAACTTGGAGGGTCGATGTCTTCTTCCGACACCCCGGCACCGCCGCGGGAACGCCAGACACTGAACGGCGCGATACTCGCCAGCGGCGTGGATCAGGCCATCCAGTTCGTTCTTCCCCTGTTCGCCGGCGCGGTGCTCGGCCTGCCCCCGTGGCAGACCGGAATGCTGGTCGCGGCGAACGCGCTGGCGACGTTCATGATTCGCCCGTTCGCCGGCGTGGTCGTGGACCGCGCGGATCGTGGTGTCATCGCCGGCGCAGGTGCAGGGGTGTTCGCTGTCGGGTGCGGGCTCTACGCCCTGGCGACGGGCCTGCCGCTGGCGCTGATCGCCGCGACCGTGACCGGGGTGGCCGAGGCCTTCTTGTGGGTGGCGATCCGGGCGATCATCGGCGAGCGCCTGCCCGAGGACTCGGGCGTGTTCGCGAAGCTGGTGGCCGCGGAAGAAACCGGGGGCTGGGTGATCATGGTGCCCGCAATCATTCTGCTGTCCGCCGCCGGATACCAATGGATGTTCACCGGCGTCGCCGCCTGCTGCCTCGCGGCCGCCCTGGAATTTCTCAGCCTGCCGCGACGCGACGTGCCAGACGACGCGCTCGCAGGCGCGGAACTGTCGGGCACGTCACTTCGGGGACTCGGCGCCAGACTGCGACCGATGCTCGCGGCCGTGGTGGTCACGATGACCGCGGAAACGACGATCAGCCTGCTGCTGATCCTGCACCTGCAGCGCAGATTCCATCTAGGGGCGGTGCAGGTCGCCTACGTGTTCCTGCCCGGAGCCGTCGCGATGAGTTTCCTCCCGCCCCATCTACACCGCTTGGTCGTGCGGTTCGGCCGCCGCAGGATGCTGATGCTCGGTTCCGTGGCGAGCGCGCTGTTCGCCGTCGGCCTCGCCTTTGCGCCGAGTCCCCCGTGGATCGCGGCGCTCTGGGTGCTCTCCGCGGTCACCTGGTCCTGCGTGATTCCGGTGGAACAGTCCGTGATCGCCGAGGCTGCGGGCAGCACGCATCTCGGTCGCGGGTTGGGTCTCTACGAGGCGGCATGTCTCGCCGGGGCGACCATTGGTTCCCTCGCCGCCGGTTTCCTCTACGAATCGGGAAGCTGGCTGCTGGCCTGTGCCGCGTGTGCGGTGATCATCTTCTCCGGCGCCGTCTTGGTCCCGGCCGCGGTGAAACGCCTCGGCGTCGCCGACCACCCCGCGCCACCAAGCGATGACCTTTTCGGCCCGACGTCACCTACGAGGCGTTGAAGGACGTGCGCTTCCCTTGCCAGCCGGTCGCACGCAGGAACTGTTCCCATGTGAGGGCTTCCGGGGTGATGCGACGACTCCATTCCAGGTCGCGCCCCAGCCTGAAATAGCCGTGGTCCACGGCGTAGTTCACCATGCCCAGGAGCTCTTTCATCTGCAGTTCGTCCGAAGCGAATTCGGGAAACCAGCGGAGCAGTCCGTCGCGCGTGAATGCATTGCGATACTCGGCTCTTATTCCGGTGACCCGTTGGAAGGTCTCCACCATTTCCCGCGGTGAGATGATGTCCCCCACCAGCGGGAGGGTCTCTCCTTGGTAGAGCTCGGGGTGCGTGAGGATTTCGAGGACAGCCGGACCTGTCGCGGTCAGTGGATCCACGAAGGGCGCACGGAAATCCTCGGGCAGGTAGATGGGCAGCAGGAGAACGTCGTCTTCCATGCGTGGCACGTAGTATTCCAGCAGGTTGGTGTAGAAGAAGGCCAGCATCACGAAGGTGTGCGCGACGGGCAGTGTGCGGATGTGGTCTGCGATCCGCGCCTTGTCGGTGAAGTGCGGAGCGAACAGCTTGCCGCCCGAGATTTCATCCACGTTTTCAAGGGTGCTGAAGACGATGTGCTCGACGCCCGCCCGCACTGCCGCGTCCGCCAGTCGGCATCCCAGCTCGAACTCGCACGAGTTCTCCGGAGGCGTGGGTGGGGTCACGAGGAAGGCGTTCCGCGCGCCCGTGAAAGCGGCGAACCATTCGTCGTCATGCCCCGGCTCCAGCGGGGCCGCGGCGACATCTGCGCCCAGCCGCGCGAGTTCCCGCGCCTGCGGGGACGACGGATCTCGGGTGAGCGCGCGCACCCGGAAGCGCCCGTCGGCCAGCAGCGTCCTCACGACGCTGCGACCCTGTTTGCTGGTGCCGCCCGCGACGGCGACGAGTGGTGCGGTGGAGGTCATGGTGTTTCTCCCTTGCGTGATGAGCGGTAGGGTCGTGTACGAATTTCAGTGTGGGACCACGGATCCCCGCGATCAAGAACTATCCTTTCCAATACCACCTCGACGACGGCAGGAGCACGGCGTGAAACTGGAATGCGTCAGCGATTTCGTGAGCCTGGGAGAAAAGACGTATCCCTGCCCGATCAGTGTCGCAATGGATCTGGTGGGCGGCAAATGGAAAGCCATCATCATCTACCATCTGAAGAACGGTCCGAAACGTTTCGGCGAATTGCGTCGTGCACTCATTTCGAGCACAGAAACCGTGCTGAGCAACCAGCTCAAACAGTTGGAGCAGGACGGCCTCGTATCGCGGCAGGTCTTCGGAACCAAACCGCCCCTGAAAACGGTGTATTCGCTCACCGATTTCGGGCGCACCTTCCTGCCCGCGCTGAACGCCCTGACCCAGTGGGGCAATCAGGTGGTGAGCGAGCGGGGACGCTTCGGGCCGGCGCATCCACTTCCCTGATCCCGGTTCTCTCCGCCACATCCTGCGCACCGATTACGGACCGGGATGAACCGACCGCCTAATACCCTGATCCTCGTGAAGAACGCTCTCCGCATCTGCCTGGGTCTGCTGTTCATCGTCGCGACCTCCTGGTTGCCGACCCCAGCGCAGGCGTGCGCGTGCGGGGCCCTGGTGACCGACTCGGAGGCGAACATCAATGCGGAGACCGCGTTCGTGGTGATGAACGACGGGCGGGAGCGCATTGACATGGTGATGCACCTCGATGGTGAGGCTTCCACAGCGGCCTGGATCATGCCGCTGCCTCCTGGGGGAAAGGTCAGCCTGGGTGACAAGGACGTCTTCGGCCGGCTCAAGGAACTGACCAAACCTCGCCCCCGGTACGTGCCACAGTTCCTGCCCGGCTCCAAGGACGGAGGACCACAATCCGGGGTTGGTGGGCCCAAGGAGGGAGCGGCCCCCGGGGTTCAGGTCGTCGATGTCCAGACGGTGGGGCCGTTCGAGGTGACCACCCTGCAGGGCACCAGCGCCGCCGCGGTCAATGAGTGGCTGGAGACCAACGGGTTCCCGGCCCGAAAAGAGGTGGAAACAACTTTTCAGGAGTATCTCGACGCCGGCTGGCAGATCACCGCGACCCGGTTGACGCCCGGCGGTGACTCGGCGGCGCTGTCGAGCGGCCTGGACTCGCTGCGCATGGAGTTCCCCACCGATGAGCCGATCTATCCCATCAAGTTGTCACAGCATGCCCAGACGCGCCAAGGGGTGAAGCTCTTCGTGCTGGCGGATCACCGCATGGATGCGCAGGGACCGACCTCGTACTCACACGACCTGAACGTCAAGTTCGCCGGGAAGGTCCCGGCGAATGAGCTGGGCCTCGGCGATGGTGAACGCTACCTGACTGCGGTGGAGGGCAACTTCATGCCGACGGAGATCACCGATGACATCCGCTTCGCCCAGGCCGATTCCGACGAGGAATACGTGTCCACCTACGACGTCGACATCCCCGTCTGGAAGGCCTACCCGGCACTGTTGTTGGTCGGGGTCCTCGCATGGCTGATCATCCGCAGGTACCGCAGAACACGAATGGCAGAACTCGTTCACGGCCGCTCGTGACCTTGTCCTAACCGATGGAAAACCACACTCGAGTGTGCCAAATACCTTGTCAGTCGGCCGTGGACGCTGCCGACGTGAAGGCCAGGCGCGCTGACGTAGGCGCCGGATGTCGTGTGGCTCTCGGTCGCATCAACGCCATCGCCATCATGCATTCAAGTCGAACAGCGACGTGACTCCTGCCCACATCCCAGTCCGCCATTCCTCTCTGCTGCTGGGCGGCCGGAACGACAACGCAGGAGGTCACGTTTGGATGTGCCGGCGCGTCACAGGGGTAGACGGGAAAACGTCCTGTCCCCTACGACAAGGAGATGATTCCACATGCAGCGAGTGATCGAGTTCACGACCGACACGTTTGGCGCCGAGAAGATCGAGTCAGCCCTCCGAGCGGCATTCGACGTCTTGGCCGAGGAATGTCCGGACGGGGTACGGCTGGCCTATTGGAAGGTGCAGGGCACCAGCCGGTTCGTCGCACTGATCGATCTGGATGACGAGCGGAACAACCCGTTGCTGTCCCTGGACGCAACGGCGGCGTTGCCGAAGGTGATCAGATCCCATGTCGAGAGCGGTTACCCGATGCCGCAGCCGGTCGAGCTGATCGGTAGTTACGGTTTCGCTCTGTGAACTCCCAGCAGAAGCCGGACGTCTTTGCCTCGCAGCGGGATCACCTGCGGGCCTTGGCGTTCCGGCTGCTGGGCCACGAAGCCGATGCCGATGATGTGGTGCAGGAGGCCTGGCTCCGCTACGACCGCACCGACCTGCATGAGGTCACCAACGTGGAAGCCTGGCTCACCACGGTCGTCACGCGGCTTTGCTTGGATGTGATGCGGCGACGCCGCGCCACCATTCCGGTCGATGCCCTCGCCGAGCGCCCGGGGAATGAGCTCTCACCGGAGGCTACCGTCGAGCTGGCCCGTGACGTCGAGACCGCACTCGAGGTCGTGGTGGCCGAGTTGAGTCCACCACAACGGGTCGCGCTGATCCTGCACGACGTGTTCGGTTTCACATTCACCGAGATCGGAGGAATCCTGGGAACCAGCGAACCGGCCGCGAGGCGTCAGGCCAGCCGCGCCCGCAGCCGCATCCGTCACCGCGACGAGGTTCCCGCCACCGATGCTTCAACGACACGGCAGCTGGTCGCAGCGTTTCTCGCCGCTGCCCAGCGGGGCGATGTCGATGGTCTGGTGGCCGTCCTCCATCCCGAAGTGGTTCGCACGGCCGACCCGCAGGCTCTCCCTGCTGGCGGCCCACTGCGCATCACGGGTGCCGACCGCGTGATTGTGGAAACCGCTGCGTTGCGAGCCAATGCGTTGGATGCGCATGTGCACGACTTGGTGGGAGGACCGGTCATCATGGTCGGAGATCCGATGCGACCCCGCCTGATCCTCACGTTCACCATTCGTGATGGCAGGATTCGCTCCTACGACGTGATCGCCGATCCGCAACGACTCAGCGCCATTCTCAAGGCAGGAAAGTCCCGAGGACAGGCATCCCGGGAAGCCCATTGAACGGCACGAAAACGCCACGATGAGCATCCCTTCACGGGAGATTCTCGAAGATTCGGTCACCGAGGATCCTGAAAATTTCTGTCACCTCCGCGACATACAGTTGAGCTCATCCAATCGGACCGGAAGGACCTCGACATGACCTCCCTGTCTCCGCGGTCCTTTCTCCCCGGATCTCGTCGCCTGCCTTGAACGAGCCGATGAGTTGATGGGACAGAAGCCCGGGCTCGCCCGCGACCTCCTCCTGGACACGGCTGCCGAACTCAGCATGTCCGATCCGTGCCTCGTTCCCCCGTTCCTCGAGGAGGCGCCCGGATCGCGCTCCACTGCTTTTCCTGCTCGATCGCCGGCCTTCACACGTGCGCTGTTCCAGGTGCGATCACCTGGAGCCCCACGGCCCTGGCCGCCTTGCCGAGCCTGTGGTCGTAGGTGAGAACCGCGGTGGCATCGAGTCGCATCGCCGCTTCGAGGTGCAACGCATCGCGAGTCCGCAGGTATGGCATGGGCAGCAGACCCGCTCCGCGGTAAACCGCCCGGTCAAGAGCGGCCAGCCCAACCCCGTCGAGAATCCGGGTCACGGCACCCTGATCGATCCCCTCTCTGACTGCGATGCGACGCAGCTCGGTTTCGAGCAGATCGCTGGAAACCAGCAGGTCCGTGGTCTGGTCGAGCCACTCGACCAGAGCATTGCTCTCGGGTTGTTCGATCAGCAGGGCGCCGAGGGCAGACGTGTCGACGTACACGATCGCGCTCGGGGTCACAGGCTGTCCTCACGCAGCTCGTCGAGAATCTCCGAGAGACTCCTCGTGTCAGTTTTCCGCGCGATTCCCAACTCCGCCCACCCTCCCCGACGCCGCGCCGGGCGGACGATTCGCAACGTGGGCTCGGGCTCGGCGTCACTCATGGCACACAAGCGTAGCGCTCGTGCTACAAGACGCTGTGGCGCTTTTTAATTCGCCCCCCAGGGCCAATCGTCGGTGGAGGCCCGCAGCAATCCCGTCTGGCGTTGCACACCGGCGAGCGGCACCAGTGCACAACGCCTGGGCCTCAATCGTCGGGTCAGCAGGCACGGCAGGCCCTACCGTTTCCAGCACCGCGCCATGGAGACGTACCTCACCTCAAATTGGCCTCCATGAGGGTCGCTTTGGTTTCTGACGAACCTCCCGACTTACTTGCGCAGGTGATTTCATTTAGCGAGAGCGAATCTCCCTGAAAGCAGATCACTAGGGACGCTTTGGATTACGTCCCACAAGGCGAATGACCGCTTTGAAGGGCCCTCCGCTTTTCTTCGATCCCAAATAATTTCCACCATGGTCATACTTGTCCCAAAGCTTCGAGATCGGATTGAACTTCTGAAATCTTCCACGAATCAATCCGCGACGGTGACCCCGCCCAGTATTCTTTGCCATCGCAACCCCCGCTTCCTTTCACACCCCCGACACACACCCATGCGAATCGGCTACGGCGGAGCGCATATTATCATTCACCCCTTGATTGGTCAAGAACTCAACAAATTAATTCATCACCGGATGACCTACCCGATGAACTAGACAGCCATTTCCGGGCCTCCTCGACGACCCCTCTGAACCAAGGGTGTCTTCGCACCAGGTCACACTGCCGATCAACAGGAACTTCGAGTTCACGAAGCAGATTAAGAATTACTACGATTTTGGTAATTTCTACGATAGCGGCTAGTTCCTCAATCGAATGACTCGACGTTCTTCCGTCGTGCGTCAAATTATTTCGCGCCTTCACGGCGCGCTTGACCCATTCATTCAGGTCAAACATGAACTCAGAGACCAGGCATTGATCAAGGCGTTCGACTAGCCCATTCAATCGATCTCGAAGCGTGGGGTCATTGCGAATCGCTCCTTTGAATCGGCCACGGTATTCCGGCGCTACCTGATTAAGCATGGCATTACGCATCTTCTTGAATTCTTCACTCGGAAACGGTTTCTTATCAATGCCAAGATAGCGATGCAATACTTCAGCTGCCCCCACGGCAGTCAAAAGGTTGTTTTCGACATAACGCATCGGAGCATAGCGCAGGCCCAGGATCATGTTGATTGCCGCTTGGAGTCGACCATATACGTCACACCAGCGCGGAACGACCTCTTCAAACGGAAGCGACTTGCATGTAAAGAAAACGCGGTCGCGATCGACAGCCTTGGCATCACACGCCCCGCGCTTAGAAGGAGCGTAAAGCACATAGGCACGCCTGTTCTGCTCTGGACAGTCAGCTGACATCGCCGAATCGGTCTCGGATTTCTCCACACGGAGCCAGATCAAGCCAGCAGCATGATTCGTAGCGAGCGAAATCAGGTCTTGCATCATACGCACCATCCTCTGCACCTTGTTCATCGAGAACGGGTCCACCGGAGTAATTCGCATGAAAGCCATGTCACTCATTCGCACTAAGTTCTTACCTTTGCGGCAATCCAAGGAAGGTATTATTGTGTGCTCATGAATCAGACAGAATTCATTCCCAGCAACCGCGACCGATCGGCTATCCACCGCTTCGACAGAGATGCTTGCTGTTCCGTCAAACCTACCTTCGCGCATCCCATAGGATCCGACAAAAACCGATGAATCGGCCCAGAGTACGAGATCATCTATTGACATTTCCATTCTTGAGAATACCGCTTCATCCTCATTATTGACATGCGCGCCAATAACCGCCGTCTTCGACGAAATTATTTGCTTATCCGGACTCTTGACTTGCGCACCAAAAACTGACACAGTTCTGGTCGCAATACACCCAAATAGAGTAATCCGCTTGCATTCAGCAACGCCGTGAATAACGTCCCATTCTCCACCTCCCCCATGGTGCACCTTTGAGACCGATTCGGAAATCGCCATACTTCGATCCTCAAATGCGCCAATAAGCAATAGCTCCAAGCTCCCTTCGCCATCATATCGGAGAATCCCAGGCACCTTTTTGTCCGGGTCTTCCACTAACCACCAAAGACCTGCCCACTCGGCGGACTCATCCAGATTCAGATGATCATTCACCATGATATACTCCTCATCATAACTCGAATTCACTAATCTTACTCACAGACAGCGCATCTTGGTGTCAAGTGGTGGAAGCAACGAGTAGGCGTTCGTATGCTTCGCGTGGAGTTGGGCCGCCCCAGGGCTGCTCTAGGGCGTCCACCCAAGCTCTTCGGCGATGGCGCCTGTGGTAGGGCTGGTGTGTGGTTATCCGGATGCTCTGTGGGTCAGAGGTATTCACAGATTCAGCCCGCCTGTGTTCTCGTTGGTTCCCCGTTCCCATGGAGAACGAGGACGAGACGAAGACACATCTTCAGGTCGGTTGCCAGGGTGAGCGTGGCATGACAGGTGCATCTCCGCAACCGCGATCCCAGGGCACGGAGACCCCGCATCACATCAGGGTGTGGTGTCGGTTGTGATCGACCAACACAACACACAAACCCTCAGATGCTCCTTCTCTCCGACGGGTAGAGCCAGGATCATCCACGGATCCGGGTGGTGCGCTCCACCAGGGTCGCCGCCGCTGAGGCGCCATAGGTTCCCGATTATCAGGTCACCCTCCCAGCGCCCTGGGACCCTACGAACAGCCACATCCTCAGGGGATGATCAACCAGTGCTGACCATCCCCACGATCGGATGGAGGCGCTCCCACCAGGTTGACGCGGCCGACCTCTGGTGCGCTTCGAACACAAGCATGACCCCATGACGGGCCAGATCCTGCTTGCCGGTAGGGGGTATAGAACCCTGGTGTAGACGGCCTCATGGGACACCAACTACTCCCTTCAGCGCTCGGAGAGCCCCTGCACAGATTCTCTAGACTGCCATCACAAGCCTCCGCCCGGAGTCCCCGCGACAATTTGGCGGGGTGTCCTGGAACGCTTCAGGACCTACCTGCACCCGAGCCTTGAAGACCCGATGCGGCATCGAATTTTACGGGTCTTTGGCCTGGACCGGCGTTTCTGGGCTTTCACATCAGCTGCCACACGGGCTGATACCCACACTTCCCGCCGTTGCGGCGTATCTCCCGAGATACCACCGACACCGATCCACACGATCCGGTCCGCAGTCCGCCGCAGCGAGCATCCCTCCTGTAGCCCCTTAGCGATAGCCGCCCGGTCCTGTACCGTCAACATACGCCGCACCAACAACCCCCTCCCCGACAAGCACTGTTGCTACGACCCTATGACACCGCCCATCAGCTAGAAGATTCCCCACCCGAAGCGCACTCGAAGGAATCCCTCGTGTTACGCAGTAACCATACGACAGATTCCAGAAACCAATTCCGAAGAAACGCCTCAACCGTGCCGTCGCGTCAATCACGATCCACGCTTACCGCGCGCAACCTCGCTGATTCAGCGCCCGCAACAGGACGACCCCCTGAGGTGACACAACGCCTGAATTCATGACACTTTAGATCTTAAGATATCATTAGAGACGGAAGAGCGATACTTTAGGGAGAGACGAGTGGGACGGTGGGTCACGCGCTCCTGGCAGAGCACCTACGACGGTGGTCTGCGCCGTCGAGACCGTCGCTCCGGCGAGTACGTTACCTACATCCCCGATCCCTCGTGGGTGCTGGTCTCGCGCTGACCCCTGAGACAGAAGGCTTGGCGGCTCAGGCGGAGGCCCGCGCGCGAGCCGTGAACGCATCACCAGATTTGGTGCGCATCGGGAGGTTTCTCCTGCGCAGCGAGGCGATCGCATCTTCCCGGATCGAGGGGATAGCACCATCGGCCCACAAGATTGCCCTGGCGGAACTGGGGCAGCAGGAGGAGATCAAGGGGCTGAGCGAGCAAGCCCGCTCCGTCGCGCACAACATGACGCTCGTACGCGGGGCCGTGGAGGAGCTCTCGGACTCCCGGCCCATGACATGTGAGCACCTGGTGGCTCTTCACCGCAGCCTGCTACCAGGTTCACCGGAACATCACGGCATCCGCGTGGTCCAGAACTGGTTGGGAGGTTCCTCGTACCAACCGCTGGATGCCGACTTCGTTCCCCCACCAGCCGACTCTCTCCCACCACTGATCGACGACCTCCTGGAATACCTCAACGGTGCAATCCACGGACGGGAAGCCGAACGGCAGTGCTGCACAGAGCACGCCTGGGACCGGACGCGATGCATGGATCGCGTTCTTCCTCAAAGCCGTCATGATCGCCTGCGATCAGGCGGAGCGGATTTCCGCTGAACTGGCCGATCTCCGGGAGCAGTGGAACGAGGACCTTCAGCACTGGACCAACCACAGGAACGCAAATCGCTCCCAGCGGAAAGATTTGACAGCGCTACGGATCCTAGAGGACCTGCCGGGCGCACCTGTCCTCACAATCACAACGGCTTCAAGAATCCATGGCATCTCGCGCACAGCCCGCATCCCGGACACTCGCAACGCAGCCACTGCGCTACGCCACCATGCTGGACTCCACTCTCAGGAGGACTGGGCAGGGGAATAATCCTGACGCCCGCAAGGTTGATGACCTACATACCCTACGGAAAGGAGCTGCCATGTCACTCCAGCTCTTCGAGCTTGTCCCTGCAACACCGTCCCGCGAGGCCGCCGAGACCCTCATCGCTCAGGTCTCCCAAGCCGTCGAGGCCGTCAGCGCCTCTGTCCTAGAATCGCAGGTCACCGCCAGCCACAAGCGCATCTTCACCGTCATCGAGCTCGCCTCCGACGACGCCGCCGGCCTGACCACCGCCGTCCGGAACGCCGTTTCCGATGCCGAGGTCACCGGCCCTGACGAGGTCCGCCTCGTGGGCGCCGAGCTGGAGGACGTACGCGCGCTGGCCCGCAAAGCCGACTACCTCGTGGAGTGGGATATCCCCGAGGAGATCTCCATGGAGACCTACCTGGCGCGGAAGAAGGCCAACTCCCCCAAGTACGCCCAGGTCCCGGAGGTGAGTTTCCTTCGCACCTACGTGCGTGAGGACACGGTCAAGTGCCTGTGCTTCTACGACGCCCCCGATGAGGACGCCGTGGTGCGTGCCCGGGAGGCCGTCTCCACCCCGATCGACCGCCTGCACGCCCTGGAAGGCTGAGGCGTCGAGGCGCAAAACGGTCGGCGTCAGACCCACTAACTGGTTGGGTCCGAGGCCGGCCAACATCCCTGATGCGTCGTGTCAAGATGGCGGCAAAGAGTGCACCGGGCCGGCGAAGGCGAAAACGGAGCGCACGAGCAGAAGCGGGGAAGCGGGATACCACGAGGCTTATTCACAGAATCCCGAAGATGATTCCTGTGAATAAGCCTTCAAGTCTTCCTATTCCTCCTCTGGCGGCGAAACACTAAATAGGAAACCGCGAAGATCATCAAAGCCTCTATCAGATCTATGATGCCTTGAGTCAGCGGATATAGCAATAAGTACCTGTCGGTTTTCGCCAACTACTTGCTCGCTAACCTCCACATCGAACCGCACTTCTTCACCTACAGCAACCGAGCCCCATCTCTCTCCCGGAAAATCGCCATACCAAATGCCATATTGATCCGCCCAAGTTGCATACCATCGTATTTCTTTACCGCGCGCAGTAGATGCTCTTCCATGAAAACTGAGCGGGTGTCCAACATCTATTCGGTAACACGAAACACTGCCAACCGAATCTGGCCTCTTTCCAGAACGACCGAATGAATCTACGAGCGATTCAATTATGGGGTAATATCTGGCAGCATTTTCGTTTGACGTGCGATACATCGAGACCTGATTCCGTAGCATACCGGAGACGCCCCGCACCAAGTCCTGTTCAAATTTCACAAGATCACGAGAGTGCGCCACAGAGTTCCGGAGCTTGCACATTAGAGACAGCAAAACTTTTGTCTGTTGCTCATCTTCAAAAACCGGTTCAAATTTTGACCAGTTATTTTGAATCAGTGAAACAAGTTTGTGAAGTTCTAGATAGTCAAGAAGATCATCAGACGCCTGGACACCTTCCTTCTTGTTCGCCTCCGTTCGACGTACTTTTTCCAGTCTTTTCAGCTGATCCGCATGGAGCTCTTCTTGCCAGTTCGGGAATACGGCACGGACTGCCAAACGCAGGGCAACTTCAACACCAGCCAGTGCGCTTGCGACCCCGTCTTCGAACCCACGCCCCTCACACATTGAACCGGAACTCCACGACATCGCCGTCCTGCATGACGTAGTCCTTGCCCTCCAGGCGCATCCTGCCGGCCGCCTTCGCCGCTGCTTCGGAGCCTGCCGCCACGAGGTCGTCGAAGCTGACGACCTGGGCCTTGATGAAGCCCTTCTGGAAGTCGGTGTGGATCACCCCCGCCGCTTCGGGGGCCGTCGCCCCCTGGGGGATGGTCCAGGCCCTGGCCTCCTTCGGGCCCGCCGTCAGGTAGGACTGGAGGCCGAGGGTTTCGTAGCCGACCCTGGCCAGCACATCGAGGCCCGGTTCCGTGATTCCCATCTCCTCCAGGAATGCGCGGCCCTCCTCCTCGTCCATCTCCACCAGTTCGGCCTCGAACTTCGCGTCGAGGAAGATCGCCTCGGACGGGGTGACGACCTGGCGCATGCGGTCCTTGAGGTCCTCGTCGGCCAGTTCGTCCTGATCGCAGTTGAACACGTACAGGAACGGTTTCGCGGTGAGCAGGAACAGGTCGCGCAGCAGCTCCATGTCCAGTCCCGAACCATGGATCCGTTTCCCGGATTCGAGAACCTCGACGGCCGCCTGCATGGCCTCCAGCTTCGGGCGCGACTCCTTCTTGATCCGCGCCTCCTTCTCCACGCGCGGCAGCGCCTTCTCCAGGCTCTGGAGGTCCGCGAGGATCAGTTCCGTGGTGATCGTGTCGATGTCGCCGGCCGGATCCACCTTTCCGTCGACGTGCGTCACGTCGACGTCCTCGAAGACGCGGGTCACCTGGCAGATGGCGTCGGCCTCACGGATGTTGGCGAGGAACGCGTTGCCCATGCCCTCACCCTTCGACGCCCCCCGGACAATGCCCGCGATGTCCACGAAACTCACGGTCGCGGGCACGATGCGCTGGGAGTCGAAGACCTTCGCCAGCACCGGCAACCGGGAATCCGGCACCCCCACCACACCGACGTTCGGTTCGATCGTCGCGAACGGATAGTTGGCCGCCAGCACGTCGTTGCGGGTCAGCGCGTTGAACAGGGTCGACTTGCCGGCGTTCGGGAGGCCGACGATTCCAATGGTGAGAGCCACGAGCGACGAGTCTACGGCACGCCACCCGGGAGGGGGCGGCGTCGTGCCGGCAAAAATATTTACGAACCTCTTGCGTTTCCCAAATACTGTGGGTTAGGGTTTCTTCAGTGAACGACACAGTTGGTCACAGGTGTTCAGGACCACCGTTACGCGCTCTGCCACAAGCGCTCGGCAGGCCCGCCGCACCGGCCTTTTTCTCTCCTTGGGCCGGGTTGCAGGCGGGCCTGCACACTGTTTCCAGGGGTTCCGCGGGTGTGAGCGCTGACCCGGTGCCACTTCGGGGGACAGCCGTGGGCGTGGGGACCAAGACGGCCGCCGGGTGGTTTCGACACGACCGGCTCGCTGTCGCTCGCTGGTCGGCTCAACCAACTTCAACCGGAATGGTTTCGACACACCCCACTCGTCGACGCTCGTGAGGCTCGACTCAACCGGATTCGGGGGAACCGGTCATCCCTCAAGGTAGGCGCGCAGCGCGGCGGCCAGATGGTGCGGGTCATCCACCCCGCACATCTCCCGGGCCGAGTGCATCGACAACAACCCGATGCCGACGTCCACCGTCACCATTCCCAGCCGCGTGGCGGTGATGGGGCCGATGGTGGAACCGCACGGCATCGCATTGTTGGACACGAACACCTGCGACGGCACCCCCGCAGCCTCGCAGGCCTGCAGCCACAGCGCCTCACCCACCGCGTCGGTGGCGTAACGCTGGTTGGCGTTGACCTTCAACATGGGGCCGCCGTTGGGAACGAGATCGACGTGCGGGTCGTGGTGCTGGGAGTAGTTGGGGTGAACCAGGTGCCCGGCGTCCGCCGAGACGCAGGAGCCGCGGGCGAGCAGCGCCTTCGTCGCGTCGAGATCACACCCTGCGACGGAGGCGATCCGCTCCAGCACGTCCTCGAGGAACGGCCCGGCCGCCCCGGAGCTGGTGGCGGAACCGATCTCCTCGTGGTCGAAGGCGGCCAGGACCACCAGGTCGTCGCCCTCGCCCAGGTCCTCGATGGCCGTCAATCCGGCGTGGGTGCTGGAGAGATTGTCCAGACGCGACGAGGCGAAGAACTCGTTGCGCAGCCCGAAACGAGCCGGAGGCTGTGAGAGGTAGGTGAACAGGTCGTGTCCCAGGACATCGCTGGACCTCACCCCGGCCTGTTCCGCGAGGGCCGCCAGCAGGTCGGGTTCGGCGTCGAGGGTGAAGACGGGCTGGGTGTGGGTCTGCCGATCGAGCCTGAGACCGTCATTGACCGACCGGTCCAGGTGAATGGCCAGCTGCGGGAGCCTGGCCACGGAGTCGAGATGCACCAGGTGCTGGGCGCCGTCGCGGGTGATGATGCGACCCGCGATGCCGAGTTCTCGGTCCAGCCACGAGTTCAGCAGCGCACCGCCGTAGATCTCGACGGCGATCTGACCCCACCCGCGGAAGGAGAAGCTGGCCTCGGGTTTGACCTTCAACGCCGGGGAATCGGTGTGGGCACCGACGACGCGCAGCCCGGTGGCCTCGTCGATGCGTTCTGGTTGTCGCCAAGCGATCACGGCGCCGTGTCGCACGACGAAGAACCGGCCGGCGCCCCGCGGGAACTGGTTCTTCTCGTCGACCGGGACGAAACCGGCATTGGCAAGGCGCGATGCCATGCTCGAGGCCGCGTGATAGCTCGTCGGGGAGGCCGTCACGAAAGCAGCCAGGTCATCCAAATGGGAAGAAGGAGTCGAGAACACGATTCCCATTCAACACCCCACCCCCGACAAAACCGTCCCCGCATGGGGGTGGGGACGCACGCAGTCGCCTCCGTTGAGGATGAACGCTCGCCGCCGCGTCCCCGCATGCGCGATGGGGTGCAGCAAAAAATGTCGGTGCCGTCTGCGACCCTTCCCTCATGGACACTTCCTCACTGCTCCTGGCCCTGGCGGCGCTGCTGGTCGGCGTGGCACTCGGTTTCCTGCTGTCCCGCCAGAGCGCCGCCACCCGAACGGCACGCGCCGAGGCCGAACGCGACGCCGCCGTCAAACGGGCCGCGGACGTCACCGCGGACCGCGAACAGCTCGCCCACCAGTTCCGGTCCTTGTCGGCGGATGCCTTGGAGAAGCAGACGAAACAGGCCGATCGCGCCGCAGAACTGCGCCTGACCCCGATATCCGAGGCGCTGCGGCAACTCCAGCAGCGACTGGCGGAGGTGGAAAACCAGCGCACCGCCCTGGCAGCGGAACTCAGGCAGCAGGTGGAGGGGGTCCGGGTTTCCGGCGAGGCGGTGCGGAAGGAAGCGGCGTCGCTGGCGACGGCGCTGCGGGCCCCTCACGTGCGGGGAGCCTGGGGTGAGTCCAGTCTGCGGCGGATCGCGGAGGTTGCGGGACTGGTGGAGCACTGCCATTTCGAGACCCAGACCAGCTACACCTCATCGGAGGGCAACCGGCTGCGCCCCGACATGCGCATCGACCTCGACGGGGGCAGAGCGGTGTTCGTGGATTCGAAGGTGCCCCTGTCGGCCGTGCTGGAGGCCTGCCAGGCAGAGGACGAGGAGGAACGCGCCGCGCACCTGCGGCGCTTCGTCAGACACGTCCGCACCCACATCGACCAGCTCTCCGCCAAGGAGTACTGGGCCCTCGACGCCGGCAGCCCCGAGTTCGTGGTGCTGTTCCTCGGCAGCGACGAGTTCTACCGCCTCGCCCTGGAACAGCAACCCACCCTGCACGAGTACGCCGCCGCCCGTCGGATCACCCTGGCAGGACCGGGCCTGCTGATCCCACTGCTGCAAATCATCTCTCACGGATGGCGGCAGTCACGGCTGGCGGAGTCGGCGACGAGAATCAGCGCGCTCGGACGTGAGCTGTACTCCCGGCTGGCGACCCTGGGAACGCACTTCGAAAAACTGGGGGCGTCCATCAACGGCACGGTCAAGAACTACAACGCCGCCATGGGCACGCTGGAATCGCGGGTGCTGGTCTCGGCGCGACGATTCCGGGCATTGGACGTCTCGATGGACGAACTGCCGCGCCTGAGCTCCGTCGACGAGGGGGTCCGGACCCCCGTAGCCCCCGAGTTGATGGGCCCTTCAGCAACGGAGTGAGAGGCACTCGAAGCCGATGGGGCTGGCCGCATGGAAACCGCCGTAAAGGTGTGCAGGGACCTGTGGCCGGGTCTGCTTTCAGGTGCCGGATGGTTTTGACACGGACCGCTCCTTCCTCACGCCCCGGCTCAACCGGTTTTGCCTTCCTGAAGAGTGACAGCGACCACGCGTGCGGCCGCCGTCGCATGCCCGACTTTCAGCGGCATACCGAATCCTCTGGGACATGTTCGGCAATGCGCACGAGAAGAGCAAGGGACTTTGGGTCGAACTTGCCCGCCGTCGCTGCTACTCGCGTGGGATGATCAACCCATGCTGATGCCCGGTGCTTTTCCAATCCTCGACTTCGATGATGACCCCGACGACCTCATTTCGCCGATGATGTTCGCCGATGTGCAGGCCGAGGGGCCTGGCGTCGCCGTGTTGGCGTTCCTGTCCGAGAAGACGATCGAGACCACCGAGGGCTGGGAGGTGCGGCGGGTTGGGACCGTGCCGTTCGTCACCGTCGAGTACCCGATTTACGAGGCGACGCGCAGCGGGCAGGCAGTGCGGGTCGTGCCGATGCCGATCGGCGCGGCTGCCGCGGCTCTGGTGACCGAGCGGATGATTCGTTCCGGGGCCGATTCGCTGGTCGCCGTCGGTTCCTGCGGGGCGCTCCGGAAACTACCGGAGGGGGAGTTCGTCGTCCCCAGCCGAGCACTGCGAGACGAGGGCACGTCGTACCACTATCTGAAGGCCGGGGCGTGGGTCGAGACCGACGAGGCGCTGCGAGCCACCGTCGCGAAGGTGGCGCGATCAGCGGGCTTCGGAGCGCAGGTCGCTCCGGTGTGGACCACCGACGGTTTCTTCCGTGAGACCCGTGCCCTGGTGGAGCAGCGCAAGTCGCAGGGCTGCGTCGCCGTCGAGATGGAATGCGCCGCGATGGCGGCGATCGCAAAGGTCCGCGGAGTGCGCTTCGCCCAACTGCTGTTCACCGCCGACACCCTCGCCGACAACGACTACGACCTTCGCGGCTTCGGCGTCGACTCGCACCATGTCGCCCTGTCCCTGGCTCTAGAAGCGGCAGCCGGCTGCTGAGCCCACGTCGGCGCCGACCCTCTTGGCCCTCGACGGTCGTCTGCCGGGATTTGCTCCGCCCAAGCGGGATACCGTCGAACCGTCATCTCGCCTGGGCTGGTTCGCTCCCTTTCGGGCAGCGACGGGCTTGAGTGCGGGCGGGCTGGTCGACGGCGGTGCCTGCTGGGGGCTGCCGGTTGGTGTGAAGGTACCGGAACTGGTCGCTGACATCCGTGCCGGCTCACGCCGTCCCAACACGAGTCGGGCGTCGCAGGAATACTTACAGGCCTTGGATCGGCGTCGATCGACGATCGTGATTGGGATTGCGATTTCACCGCTGTCCTCTATTTGGTATAGCGGCTCCAGCAGTTCCTTTCACACTGCACGACCGACGATCGAACCGAACGAGGTAATCACGATCGCTACCGGCGGTTCGGCGCGGATCACGGTGGATTCCCCCGTGATTCCCGCGCAGGTTTTTGTACGTGAGTTCACGGGCTATGACGCTGAAGGGATTCCTTCTGATGAGCGGCCAACGATCGAGTGCGTGACGGAAGGGCGGACTTGCGCCTTGGATTCAGATGGGGAGTCAGTGACGGCCGCAGTGGAGCTTGATAGCGCTACCGTGTTTGTGACGGTAGAGGTCTATTACCACATCGATTCGCTGGATGCGGAGTACCATATGACATCGTGACCTATGGTTTCAGGGTATGAGGGTGTGTGCTGGGAGGTGCGATTGTGCGGGTAAGTGACCTGGTGGGCGAGGGGCACGAGCGTGCGGTGCGAGTCCTGCTGCCGGTTCGCGGGACTCGTGACCAGTGGCATGCCTGGGCCGATATCGTCCCGGGCGCGGTGATTGACGGCGCCACGACGTGGGAACAGATCAGCGACGGCGCGCCCGCGCTGGTGCAACCTCCGTATGGGTCCCTGTCGGAGCAGACGTCCGAGGCGCTCGTCGCTGCTCTCACCAGGGACGGGGAGAGGGAGTGCGACTTCATCCACTGGGCCGGCTACGCCGAGGATGACATCCTGCCGCGCGAAGACGTGGTTGTGCCCGCATGGGCGCTGCCTCTCGTCCGGAGGCTGTCGGTGGACCCAAAGAAGTCCATCCGACAGGGCGTGCCGCTGGATATCGTCGTGATCCGCGAGCCGCTGTCCTGGCTTGCCCGCGAGCTCCCTTTGCACACACAGCAGTGCCCGATGCTGATCCTGCCCCACGACCGCAGCTTTGTCACGGCATGCCCGATCTACCACGACTCGGTGTACATCGGGTGCACGCGGGAGTTGGGGGACTCCCTCCTGGCGGCTGACCTCGACAGCTACCCGATCTCGCTCGACAGCGTGATCCGAGGGACCATCGACTGGCAGCCCCAGACCTAGGCAGCACCGAGAGGAGTTGAGAAAGACCGTCCGCCCAACGGAATTACCTACCCAGGAAGACGATCGCGACCAACCTGCTGGACCACTCCAGGAGGCTCAATCAGAAACCCGTGCTCGTTCGGCATGACGCCTGCTTAAAAACGTTTCCCTACGGGAACCAGAGTTCAGATCCCCTTGCCCAGGGTTGAACGCTCACCGGTATCTGTGCTCGCTACCTAGGCAGTGACGGGGGTTCTATTCCGCTGCACCGCAGCATGGAGCGCCTCTTGAACGATGCAGAAACGCAGGCGCGACCGGAGGAGGATCGACATGTTTGAGCCACTGCTGGCGACACTCGACACGATCCGACTGCGCTCGGGAACCCTCGCTCCAGGACCGATCGTCAGAGAAACCAGCGCCGATGGATCGGAAATCAGGATCGTCTACAGCGCGTGTCCCGAGTCCACACTGCCGGACATCATCCGCCGCGAGATCTCTTCGGCGCACAAGAGGAGCGCACAGTTCGAATGGAAGCTCTACGGCCATGACCGGCCCACGCGACTCCATATGACGCTGCTGGAAGCAGGGCTGATCCCTGGGGACCGGGAGACGGTTTTGGCTCTCGACCTCCGCCAGCTCCCGGAAGCCGTGAGAGCTGGGATGGAAGTGACTTTGCCAGCGGTTCGAGCCAGCGTTGCCCAACTCGCCGACTACGCACAGATCTCCCGGGAGAGTGGCCGCAGCGGAGTCGACACCGAGCGGAGCCAACTCGCCGCTGCCATGACCGACGACCCCGACCGCCTCCAAGTTCACATCGTCTATGTAGACGGCTCGCCCGTCTCAGCCGGCCGCCTTCTCTTGGACCGGTCATCCGCGGCGGCAGAGCTGGCCGGGGGCCGCACCATCCCCGCGCATCGACGGCGCGGACACTTCACCACGACAGTGCTCAGCCGCATAGCGGCTGCCATCGAGGCGGGGGCCGAGACCCTTTGGGTGGACGCGCTGCCAACCTCGGCACCGGTTCTGACCAAGCTGGGCTTCATCCCAGTGACCTGGACCCAACCCTATGTGGCAGACAGTGCCGCAGACTTGGAGTGATCGCCCACGTTCGCCCGCCTGCATGTGAACCTAACCTCGATGCGGTACCGTCCGTTCACGCTCCTTCCGGTGTCCAGGACGATCACCCGCTTCGGCTCGATCGTCACTTCGACGACCATCCTGCTGCACGTCGCTCACCTGACAGAGTTGCCCTTTGCAACCGGCAGCGTTGCGGCCGTCCAACTGCTCCCCCTTCTGGCGCTGGGTCTCTACGGTGGACACCGGCTGATCGCTTTGACCGGCGCAGGCCAGCCCTCATTTCTGAGACCGCACCGATGTTGGTAGCAACCCTCCTGTGCGGCACGTCCATGCTCCAACAGCCGTCGATGACTGTGCTGCATGTCCTGGTCGCAGCTTCCAGTGCGCTGGCGTCAGTCCAGCGGGCCGCCTTGGTCATCGGCGGGGGCCTGGCCATCACGTTAACCTGTCTGATCGCTGTGCTCACCCCGTCGTTGCGGACTGTGAACGTGAAGTTAGACGAAACCGAAGCCGACATTTCCTGAGTGTCTGCCGAGCCCCCGCCCCGCTTGGCCCAGTGGATCAGGAAGCCACGTCAGCCCGGAACCCGCCGCTCTTACCACCGCCTGAAACAACACCACTCGAAGGGACTCGACCCATCCAAACGTCAAACCGTCACCCATGTCCCGAGACATCACGGTGAGCGCCAGCGAGCCGGTCGCCTCGAAACCACAGTGCCCTTGTCCGGGAACTGGGGTCGGGTCCGCCACTCAACCGCCGGATGGTTTCGACACGGGCCGCTCGTCCCTCACGGCCCGGCTCAACCAGCTCCAAGGAAGAGTGCCCGCGACCCGGCTCAACCAGCTTCAAGGATTGAATAGCTCAACCAGCTTCTGGGAGGGGCGCGCCCCCGTGAAGAGTGCGGATTTTGTTTCCGGCTAGCACAATTGGGCCCGTGACTGTGCTTTCCGACCTGGCTGCCCTCATTCCCGACGCCCGCGACCGGCTGAAAGGAGTGGCCCGCATCACCCCCGTCGAACTGAACCAGCGACTCACGGAGGACACCGGATCCGAGGTGTGGTTGAAACGCGAGGATCTCCAGCCCGTGCGTTCCTACAAGCTGCGGGGCGCCTACAACCTGATCTCGCAGCTCCCTCCCGAGGCGCGGGACGCCGGTGTGGTGTGCGCGTCGGCCGGCAACCACGGGCAGGGGGTCGCGTTCGCGGCGGCGACGCTGGGTATCGGCGCGGTCGTCTACGTGCCCACCACCACGCCCCGGCAGAAACGCGATCGCATCCAGGCGTTGGGACGCGGTCACGTCGAGCTCGTGATGGAGGGCGCCACCTACGACCAGGCCTCCCGGGCCGCGGCTCGGTTCGCGGAGAGCAACGGCCGCATTCTCGTGCCCGCCTTCAACGACCCGCGCACCGCCGCAGGGCAGGGCACCGCCATCGCGGAGGCCGTCGAACAGCTCGGGTTCGTGCCGGACGTCGTGATCCTGCCCGTCGGTGGCGGGGGTTTGATGTCGGGTGCCGCGGCCTGGTTGCGCACCCACCACCCGCAGGTGCGGATCATCGGGGTGGAACCGGACGGGGCGCCGTGCGTGGCGGCCGCGATCTCCGCGGGTCGACCGTTCCCGCTGAACAACATCGACACCTTCGTCGACGGTGCCGCGGTCAGCCTAGTGGGCGACTACACCTTCGACGTCATCAACGAGGCGAAGATCGAACTGATCCGCATCCCTGAGGGGCAGGTGTGCTCCGAGATGCTCGCCATGTACCAGACCGACGGCATCATCGCCGAACCCGCCGGGGCCCTCGCGGCCGCCGCCCTGCCCACCGGCGGGGTGGGTTCGCGCGTCCACGTCCCCGCCGGGTCGCGGGTGCTGAGCATCGTCTCGGGCGGCAACAACGACGTCGCCCGCTACGCCGATGTCGTGGAGCGGTCGCTGCTGCACGAGGGTCGCAAGCACTACTTCCTGGTCAACTTCCCGCAGCAGCCGGGCGCGTTGCGGCGTTTCCTCGACGAGGTGCTCGGCCCCGACGACGACATCACCTACTTCGAGTACGTGAAACGCTCCAGCCGGGAGGTCGGCCCGGCCCTGGTCGGCGTCGAACTCAGCAACCCCGGGGACTACCGCTTCCTCCTGGCCCGCATCACCGAATGCGGCATGGAGGTCAACGAGGTCGATTCCACCAGCCCCTATTTCCGTTTCCTGGTGTAGAGGCTGATTGCGGCAGCAACCGGCTGGGGTGGCCTGCGCTAAGCAGACAAACCAAACCCCACGGGCGCGAACATCGACAGAGTTTTCTTGCGGAAAACGGAGTTAGGCTGGACACACAGCAGGCCATCACCGAGCAAGAACGCGACGCCCGCCGCAACAGCTGACACAGGACAACCGCACATCATCAGAACCGGAGAACACCCGGCAACCCAGCTTTCGCCACCCGATTGGAGGAGCACGTCCGTGAGCACGCAGAAGTTCACCGAGTTCATCAAGGATTCCGGAGGCTGCCTGGTCTCCCGCAACATCATCGACGGCAGGGGCCACATCAAATGGGTCCGACGGGAAAGGTCCGCCAACCCCGTCGACACCGGGTGGCGGATCCTGTCCGACATCGACACCGACGATTTCCTGAACGAACCGGGCAACCTCATCGTTGCCAGCTTCAATTCCATCGCCAACCTCGAGCCCGCCCTGATCGGCATCTACAACCTACCCGTGGGCGCCGATCTCCAGCTCGTCGTCCAGGACGGCCGCCGCCGCTGGCACGACAACACCACCGGCCAGGACATCACCGACCAGCTCCTGTAGAAACACCCGGAGCGCAACCCCGTCGCAGGTCGGCCCGGCGCCCGGGAAGGTCAATCGGCGCCCACGTCAAGGGGTTCGTGTTTCTTCGCCGCCTCGTCACCTCGCCGGCCGGGGTGGCGGCGGGATCGTCGCTGATCTTCCCCGCCCAGATCGCGGCGCAGCTCCGGGGGCAGGGCGAAGGTCAGGTTCTCCTCGATGAGGCGTTCCTCGTCGGCCTTCGGGAAGCCCCGTTCCCTCAGCAGCGCCAGCGCCCCCTGCACCAGTTCGTCGGGCACGGAGGCCCCCGAGGTGAGTCCGATGGTGGAGACGCCGTCGAGCCATTCGTCCTGGATCTCGTGGGGGTAGTCGATGCGTTCGGAGCGTTTCGCCCCGGCCTCGAGCGCTACCTCCACCAGGCGCATCGAGTTCGACGAGTTCCGCGACCCGACCACGATCATCAGGTCGCAGTGGGGTGCGATCTGCTTGACCGCCTGCTGCCGGTTCTGGGTGGCGTAGCAGATGTCGTCGGTGGGTGGGCTCACCAGCAGCGGGAACTTCTGCCGCAGCCGGGTGACGGTCTCCATGGTCTCGTCGACGCTGAGGGTGGTCTGCGACAACCAGACGAGAGGTTTGTCGGTGGGCAGGTCGAGGCGGTCGACGTCGTCGGGGCTCTCCAGGAGGGTGGTGCGGTCCGGGGCCTCCCCCATGGTGCCCTCCACCTCCTCGTGCCCGGCGTGCCCGATCAGGAGGATGTCGGTGTCCTTGGCGGCAAACCGTTTCGCCTCGCGGTGCACCTTCGTCACGAGCGGGCAGGTGGCGTCGATTGTGCGCAGCTCGCGGCGGACCGCCTCCTCACGGACGGCCGGGGAGACACCGTGCGCGGAGAACACCACCAGGGCGTCGGCGGGCACCTCGTCCAGTTCGTCGACGAAGATCGCGCCCCGTTTCTCGAGGGTCGAGACGACGTGTTTGTTGTGCACGATCTGTTTGCGCACGTAGATGGGCGGGCCGTAGGTCTCGAGGGCCTTCTCCACGGTGGTGACGGCACGGTCCACGCCCGCGCAGTATCCGCGTGGCGCAGCGACGATGACCCGCTTGCTGGTGCTCATGCGGGCCAGTGTACGGGGCGCACACCGCCCTTCGGCGTTTCCGGCCGGCCGCCGATCAGGCGATCAACACCCCGGGAATCAGGATCGCCAGCAGCGCCGCGGTGGCGATCATCTCCGTGTAGCCGAGCTGTTTGGTGGTCACCTTGCGACCCTTCATCACCCCCAGCGAGGGCACCAGCCACGCCCGCAGCGTGCAGGCGACGAAGAACGCCACCAGCCACCAGCGGGGCAGGTGGAAGTCGACGACGGCGAACAGCACCGCACAGGCCGCGTGCCAGGTGACGGAGTAGACGATGTAGCTCGCCCGGCCGCGTTCCCGCACGTTGGTCTTGACGTAGAACACGGTGCCGAAGAAGTAACCGAAGCAGGCCAGCGACAACCCCGCCAGCACCGGCAGGCCACCGAGGTTGAGCGGCCCCTCCGAGCCGAGCACCAAGGGCAGTCCCGCGGCGGCCAGTACCGTCACGAAACCCGACGGCAGCGATCTTTCGCGGCGTTTCCACGCCAGCCACAACCCGATCCCGGTCAGCGGCCCGAACACCAGCGCCCACGCCCACCACGCGGGTTTCAGCGCCAGCAGCAGGATGCCGAGGACGACGGTGATCGCGCCGTAGGTGATCACGGCGCGGCGATACCTGGGTTTGAAGTTCGACTTCAGCCACGTCGCCGTGGCGAAGAAGGCGAAGTAGCCGATCACCCACACCGGGGCCAGCAACGCCAGCGGCCACGAGAACCGTCCGGCCCCGATGGCCCAGATCAACCCCATGACGTAGGGCATGACCAACATCGCCCAGGCCCCGTGATGGTTCGGCACCCAGCCCTGCGAGTGTCCCCCGGGTTTCCGGGTTCCCTTCCTGCTGCTCACGGCATCGATACTAAGCGGCCATGTCAGCGGTGTTTTCCGGGGACGGGAGTCGCGATGTGACCGGGGAATCGCCCGCCACCCGGTGGCCGGACGTCAGCGCGACGAGGGGTCGTTGAGCTTGAAATTTCCCAGGGCGGCGGCGAAATTGATGCCGACGATCCCCGCCCACACCAATATCCCCATGAGAGGCCCGCCGAATATCAATGCGATGGCTGTCAGTGGGATGGCCAGAACCATCGAGGTGATCGCCAGCCCCATCGGACTGTAGGAACGGTTGTGGCGCTGCGAACGGGCCTGCTGGGCCGGTATGAAGGTCTGCGACATGCCCGGTCCCGGGCTCATTGCCTGCTGACGCCTGATTTCAGCAACCACCTTCTCCGCGAATGATTCGACGAGGGCCGGTTCCATCTCCGGGCCCAAGTCCCTGCGGGCCGCCAGTGCGGCCTCGAATTCGGATTTGTCAAGAGGTTGCTGGCTCATGTTCCAAGCGTAGTCCGGGTATTCGCCGGGGCGCATGGGTAGGCTCCCTGACATGGCCCTGACCAGTTCTCCCGAGCATCCGCAGCCCTTGGCGCGAGTCGTCGGTGCCGTCGCGGACTGGGTGGGCAGGCTCGGCGAGATCTGGGTGGAGGCGCAGGTAATCGAGATCAAACGCCGCGCAGCACCCACCCAGTTCCTCACCCTGAGGGATCGGTTCGCTGATGTCTCCTGTTCGGTGACGACCACGGCCTTCGTGTTGGATTCGGCGGGCCCGCTGCCGGAGGGGTCGCAGGTACGGGTGCGCCTGAAACCGCGGGTGTGGGAACCCACCTCGTCGCTCAGCTTCGAATGCCTGGAGCTGCGGGTGGCGGGGGTCGGCAGGTTGCTGGCCGAGTTGGACGCGCGGCGCCGCAAACTCCAGGCCGAGGGCCTGTTCGATCCCCACCGCAAACGCCCGCTGCCGTTGCTGCCCCGCCGCATCGGGTTGATCACCGGCAAGGATTCCGACGCCGAACGCGACGTGCTGCGCAACGTGACCCGTCGCTGGCCGGCGCGTTTCACCGTCGCGCATTCACTGGTTCAGGGGCCGAACGCCGCCGCGTCGGTGATGCAGGCCCTCCAGGATCTCGACGAGGACCCGGAGGTCGACGTCATCGTCATCGCCCGCGGCGGTGGGGCCCTGGAGGACCTGCTGCCGTTCTCCGACGAGGGCCTGGTGCGGGCGGTTTCCGCTTGCCGCACCCCGGTGGTCTCCGCCATCGGACACGAGTCCGACACCCCGTTGCTGGATTTCGTCGCCGACCTGCGGGCCTCCACCCCCACCGACGCGGCCTCCCGTATCGTCCCGGAGTTCACGGCAGAACAGGACCTCGTCGCCCTGGCCCGCACCAGGCTCAGGCAGGCCATCGAGGCACGGATCGGGCAGGCGGGGCAGGAACTCGCGGAGCTGCGCCGCCGCCCCGTCCTCGCCAGCCCTGCCGCCGCCCTGGAGGGGCACCGCGACCGCCTCGCCCTGCTGCGTCACCGGCTCCGCACCGCCATCGACCAGCAGCTCACCAGCAGAAGAACCGAACTGGTCTCCCACCTTTCGGCGGTCAGGGCCCTGTCCCCCGCGGCCACCCTGCAACGCGGCTACGCCCTACTGGTCGACGGCGACCGCACCGTCTCCAGCATCGCCGACGCCCCCGTCGGAGGCACGTTGACGGCCCATCTGGCCGACGGCGAACTCACCCTCACAACGCAGGCCAGTCACCCTAAGGAGTCCCGATGACCAAATCCAAGAAGTTGTCCTACGAGGAGGCCCGCGACGAACTGGCCAAGACCGTCGCCACACTGGAGTCGGGTGGGACGACGTTGGCGGAGTCGATGGCGCTGTGGAAACGCGGCGAGGAACTGGCCGCCATCTGCCAGGCCCATCTGGACGAGGCGAAGGCCGCCGTCGAGAAGCAGACCGCCGACAGTGAGTTGTGAGACCCCTTTCTGAAGCCGGTTGAGCCGGGACATCCCCTTCTCCGAAGCTGGTTGAGCCGGGCCGCGAGGAACGAGCGACCCGTGTCGAAACCACCCCACACCCGGTAGACAGAACCCAACCCCAAGACCCCGGACACCCGCAAGAGGTTTCGACACGACCCACTCGCAGAGCTCGCAGGTCGGCTCAACCAGCGTGTGGTGATGAAAGCTGGTTGAGCCAGCACGTGAGCGCCAGCGAACGGCTGAGTCGAAACCACCCCACACCCGGCAGCCAGAACCCGACCCCAAGACCCCGGACACCCTCGCCTGGTTTCGACACGACCCACTCGCAGAGCTCGCAGGTCAGCTCAACCAGCTTCGGGAAGAAGCAGGCCGGATCAACCAGCTTCGGGAAGAAGCAGCCCGGCTCAACCAGCTTCGAGAAAGACAAAGCTGGATCAGTCGGCCTGCGGATCCGGCTTGGAGCTTGCATCGATTCTTGGTGTGTTCCGCGACAATGGGCTGCGTGGATTTCTTCGGATGGTTGACGACCATCTGGGACGTGGCTTCGCTCCGGGTGGTCGAGGACCCCTCCCTGGGGTTGCCCGGCCTGCCCACCGCCGGGCTCATCGCGCTGGTGGCGGGGGTCTCCACCCTGCTCGGGCACTGCGCCGTGCTGTTCATCAACCGCGTCAGGGGCGTTCGGTTCCTGGCGATGCTGGTGGTCGGCGGGATCTTCCTCACCCTGCTGTACACCGTCCAGGCGCTGATCCTGTGGGTCGTGGCGGGTCCCGTCACCCAGCGCGGCATGCACCTCACCGATCTGCTGGCGGTGACGCTGTCCTCCACCGCTCCCCTGGCCTACGGATTCCTGGTGTTCATTCCCCACCTCGGTTTGCTGATCGGCCGTATCCTGCAGGGCTGGAGCGCAATCTGCCTGTGGCTTCTGGTGACGGCGGCGATGGAAACCAGCTGGTGGCAGGCCCTGATCGCCACCGGCCTGGCCTGGGGAATCATGCAGCTCGCCTCGCGGCTGCTCGGGCGTCCCATCGGATACCTAACCGGTCGCGTCTGGACCCTGGTGACGGGCCGCCCGGCAATCCTGGGCCCGCGGGACGTGTTGGCTGGGGCGCCGTTCATCCCCGTCGAGGCGAAGGCGATCCCGTGATCCGGCCGATGATTCTCGCGCTGCTGGAGATGACGCTGCTTGTGATCCTCGTCCTGGCGCTGCTGGCTCCCCTCGAATCCCTCGAATGGTGGGCACGACGCTACCCGACGCCGTCCCTTCCGGCCCCGGAATCCGAACCCGCCACCGGCATCCGGCGGTTCGCGGTGTACCTGTCGGGCATCGCGATGCTCGACGGCAGTTCGATGTCACGCCGCGAGCACGCAGTACTGGAGGAGGTGCGGAAACAACTTCCCGACGTGGTCATCACCGAGGACGTGTTCCCCTACGCCATGGAGAACCGCGGGCTTCCGCAGCGCGCCACCGCCTGGTTGTGGCGTCGCCTGGACTGGGCGCGACGCCGGTTCCCCTGGTCGCCCCTGCCTTTCCTGATCAACCTGCGCAACGTCATGCAGGTGCTGGTTTCCGCCGATCCGCGCTACGGCGGCACCTACAATTTCGGGGTCGCGTGCGTGGTGTGGCGTTCCCTCCTGAACGCGGGCTACGACCCCGACGACCCGGCACCGGTGACGCTGATCGGCTACTCCGGTGGCGCGCAGATCGCCTGTGGGGTGGCCCGTTTCCTGGCCGCCCACGACGTGCGGGTCGACGTCGTCTCCATCGGCGGGGTCTACGCCGACGACCCGGGGCTGGATCACGTCGGTTCGCTGACACACCTGAAAGGCAGCCGCGACCGCACCCAGTCGCTGGGCACCATCGCCTTTCCCGGGCGCTGGTTCACGGCCCCGCTGTCTCCCTACGGCCGCGCCGTCAGGGATGGCCGCATCCACACCGTGAACATGGGCCCCATCCACCACAACGGTTACTTCTCCCGGCACATCACCCTGCCCGACGGAGGCACCCCGAAACAGGAGACCATCGAACAGCTAGTCAAGGCGCTGAGCCGCTGACCCCGCTGCGGCTACCGGCCGAAGCGGCGTTCCCGCTGGGTGTAGTTGCGCAGGGCACGCACGAAATCGACCTTGCGGAAGTCCGGCCACAGGGCCTCGCAGAAGTAGAACTCGCTGTGCGCCGACTGCCAAAGCAGGAAACCGGAGAGCCGCTGCTCCCCCGATGTGCGGATGATCAGGTCCGGGTCCGGTTGGCCCTTCGTGTACAGGTGCTCCGAGATCTCGTCGATCTCGACGGTGGCCGCCACCTCCTCCAGGGTGCGGCCCTGCGCGGCCCGTTCCGCCAGCAGCGACCTGAAGGCGTCGCGCAGCTCGTGTCGGCCGCCGTAGCTGACCGCGACGTTGATGTGCATGCCCTCCACTGCTTCCGTTCTGGCTGCCGACGCCCTGAGGCTGGCGGCCCGCTCCTTCGGGAGCAGGTCGAGATCACCGACCGCCTGCACCCGCCAGCGTCCCGTGTCGGCCAGCTTCACCACCAGTTCGTCGATGACCTCCAGCAGCGGTTCCAGTTCGTCCGCGGCGGACCGGTCGAGGTTGTCGGTGCTCAGCACCCAAAGCGTGATGACGGGAATACCGATGTCGTCGCACCACTCGACGAACTGCTGCAGTTTCGCTGCCCCCGCGCGATACCCCGCGACGAGCGGCTGCCCGGGGGCGTTGAGCCGCGCCCACCGCCGGTTGCCGTCCGCCAGCACCGCCACGTGACGGGGCATGGCGGAGCGATCCAGCCGCTTGATCACCTGGGCCTCGTAGGTGGAGTAGAGCCAGGCTGGAGGCCAGACACGGTCGATGAACCGGCTTATCGCAGACATGCACCAAGGGTAGACCCGGGAGCGGGACTCATCCGCGCGACGTGAGGAAAGTACCTCCTCAGCTGCAGGTCTTGCCGTCCTCAGGAAGGGTGCCGTCCTCGAAATAGGCGGTGACCGTCTCGTCCACGCACGCATTGCCCGAGGTGACGGAACCGTGACCGGGACCGTCGTAAGTGAGCAAATGCCCGGATTCCAGTTGCTTCGCCATGGTGACCGCCTGCTGGTATGGGGTGGCGGAGTCCCCCGTCGCCCCCACAACCAGGATGGGCGCCGCGCCTTTGCCGGTCAGTTTCAGGTTGGGTGCGGAATTGGCGGTCCAGCGTTCGCAGACCAGTTCCGATCCCATGTTGCCGCCGAACACCGGTGCCTTCTCGGCAACCTTCTTCCGTGCTTCCTCGGTGGCCGCGACCCCGGCGTCCGGCTGGTCCACGCACCGGATGGCCGGGAAAGCGTAGGCGACGGTCTCCCACCCGTTTTCGGCGCGACCCGACAGGAGATCGGAGGCCTTGAGGATGACCCTGCCGTCGCCGTTCATCGCCGAATCCAGGAGCTGGGTGAGCCCCGGGTAGGCCTCTTTCCCCGAGTAGAGGAACAAAGCGATGCCGTTTGCGCCCTGGCCCTGCGTCACCTGCCGGTCCCCGACCTTGAGAGGTTTGGCGTCGAGCCCGTGCAGGAAGGAGTTGATGCGGGAGATCACCTCGTCGCGAGAGTTCCCGAGAGAGCAGGAACCCTCACCCGCGCACCAGTCCGCGTAGAGTCCGAGGGCCAGCTCGAAACCCTCGGCCTGGGAAACCTCTCCCTCGTTGGTGATGTCCATGGCGGAGTCCAGCACCAGGTGTCCCGTGCGTTCCGGGAACAGTTCCGCGTACATCGCGCCGATGAAGGTGCCGTAGCTGACGCCCAGGTAGTTGAGTTTCTCCGCTCCCGTCAGGAAACGCAGCAGGTCGAGGTCGCGAACGTTCTCGATGGTGGAGATGTGGTCCAGCAGTTCACCGGAGGCCTCCCGGCATTCCCGGGCGAAGGCTGCCCAGACGTCGTTGAGGGCGGTTTTCTCCGCCTCGTCGTCCGGGGTGCCGTCCGCGAAATAGGCCTTGTCCGTCTGCTCGGTGGTGCCGCACTGCACGTGGGTGGATTCCCCGGAACCGCGCGGGTCCCAGGCGATGATGTCGTATCCTTTCCATTTGTCGCTTCCCAAGTTCGTGGCGAACGTTCCCCCCTCAATGCCGGGGCCGCCGGGGTTGACGAAAAGCGGGCCCTTGGTCGGGTTCTCGGAAGGCGCTTTCGTGACCTTGATGTCCAGTGCCGCCTTGCCGGGGTTGTCCCAGTCCAGCGGCACCTTCATGGTGGCGCACAGGGCGCTGCCGCAGGGCTGCCAGTTCAGGGACTGCTGCCAGTAGGGGGTCAGGTCGTCGCCGAGGGCGGCCGGGAGCTGCACCGAGGGGTTGGACGCCTTGACGTCTAGCTGCCGGTCGGGGTTCTCGACCGGCTCGTGCGGCCACGTCTCGTGTTCGGAGACGGGAACCGCGGGCACCCCGGGTTTCTGATCACCGACGGCGGGAGGGGACTGCACCGATGGCTCGGCCGATGGCGTCCTCGAGGCCTGCCGTCCCGGAGCCAGCATCCCGCTGGCGAAGAACGCCACCACGAGACCGACCGCGACGAAGATCAGCATCCCCTGGACCCAGACAATCCCTCTTCGCATCAACTCTCCTCATCCGGGGTGGCACGGTGCACCACTCGGTTCTTCTTGGCACAAATCTTCATGAGCGGGCATCGTCTCACCCCGTCGGCGGTTCGAACCGCAACCTCCCCCGTCGGCACCACGTGCCCGACCACCCGGCCCGGGCCGTCCGGGGTGGTGACCTGTTCCCCGATCTGCGGCGCCTGCTTCAGGAAGTCCACGTACAGCGGGTGCTCGAACGCCAGGCAGCACAGCAGTTTCCCGCAGATCCCCTGGATCTGGAGGGGGTTGGCCGCCAGGTTCTGGCTGCGAGCCAGCCGCATGGAGACGGGCTCGACCTCGTCGAAGAACAGGGTGCAGCACAGTTCCCGGCCACACATGCCCACACCTCCGGCCAGCCTGGCGGTGTCCCGGGAGGATATCTGCCGAAGGTCAATGCGCGCCCCGACGGCGCGTGCCAGGTCGCCGATCAGGGCGCGGAAGTCCACCCTGCCCGGGGCCGTGAAGTAGATCACCGCCAGCTTGTCGTACTCCTTGGAGGAGTCTATGTAGTCGGTTGCCATCACCTTCATGGGCAGCCCGTGGGCGGCGATCCGCTCGACCGCCACCTCATGGATCCGGCGGCGGTGTTCCCGATTGGTCTCGTCGCGTCTCAGATCCGCCTTTGTGGCGCGCCCCAGGCATCTCGGGAGCGGGGCCTCCAGCGTCGTTTCCTCCGGCGCCCACACCACGCGCGCCACCTCCGCTCCGTCATCGGTGGGGTAGAGCACCCAGTCGCCGACGTGATAGTCGACACCACCCGGGTCGAGGTAGTGCAGACGGCCATACTGCTCGAAGGCTACGGCCATGACTCTGGGCATGACCAACAGAGTAACCGCAGGCACCGACAGCCCGCAGAAGACCCGAGGCCAATCCTCTCCGCACCAACGTTCGCCGGTCCGATTCACCCATCCTCGACGGGCTGCTCGATCCGCGGGCCCTTAACTTTTGGCCAGATTCTTCGCAATGGCCCGCGGGGTCCGGATGTTGGTTCTAGAGTCGTGTGATCCCGGGTTGGAGAAACCTGCCGGGTTTGTGACACCAATGGAGGTGTTGAACAGTGAAACATTGCATCAAAGGAGCCGTCACAGTTGCTGTTGCCGCGGTTTTGTTGCTTTCGTCGTGCGGTGGGCAGCAGCCTCGATCGGGAAGCAGTGGTTCGGAATCCTGGGGGACCGCCCCGCAGCAGCCTCCACGAACCACCACAGCCCAACCGTCGGCCGCATCGTCGCCCTCGGGGCCGCAGCCGTCGGAGACCTTCACCCCAGAACAACTCGAAGCAGCCAATGTGCTGATCGAATACTATCGCATCCGGGATGCAGTACTCAGTGATTTGAATGCCGATCCGCAGTCCTTGATGGATATCACCATTGGCCAGAGCCAGGAAATACAGGCGAATCGTCTTTCCGAGTTTCGCGGGAAAGGCCAGGTGCAGACCGGCACAACGGTTGTTCACATCACGGGTGCTTCGGAGCCGGTTGAGTTTGATGGTGTGCGCTCCGTGGATGTCCAGATGTGCACAGATGTCGGGAAGGTCGATGTGATCGACTCGGCCACCGGCAAGAGCGTGGTGCCGGTGGACCGGCCGCGGTATCTCCAGTGGAATGTGAATGTGGTGAAAACCGAGGCCGGCTGGAAATTCGGGGATGCCACGAACGAAAACGCCCTGAGGTGTCCGGCATGAAACGCCTCATCACCGTCCTCCTTGCCACAGCTTTTCTCTTGGCCGTGGCCGGCGTGTCCCAGCAGTCGGCCCGCGCCGAAGGAAACATCCGCTGCGGACAAAAAGACAGCACTGTCGGAAGTTGTGAAATTGTAGTACGTGCTCCGGGTTCTGGCGGCCAACCGGGTAGGCCTACGCAACCCCGCAACACTGACGGCGGGGGTTCCGGTGGGGGTGGTTCCGAAGAGCCGAGCTGGCCCATAGAAGGCTGCATCCAATACGACCCGCTCTCGGGGTCATGCGTGCGTTTTGCGCCTTCCGGATCACCAGGGGCGGGTTCGGGGGGCACTCCTGAACCCGCCGCCCTCGCAAGGATCGCCATGGAACGCATGGACCTCCACGCCCCCAACATCGGACTATGGCCCCACCCCCTCGAAGAACTACCCAACGGATACAACTACATCGGCTGGAACAACTGGATGTGGATCAAAAACCCCACCCCCAACACCTGGGGACCCATCACCAAAACCGTCACCCAATCCGGACACTCGATCACCGCCACCGCAGCCGTCACCCACCTCACCTGGGAAATGGGCAACGGCGACACCAAAACATGCGACAAAGGCATCGAACACCCCGAACACAACACCCGCAACGAAAAATCCCCCAGCTGCGGCTACATCTACCACCAAACCGGGAACTACACCATCACAGCCACCGCGCACTGGGTGATCGTCTGGACCGGTCTCGGACAACAAGGAACCATCGAAATGGACCTCACCACCCAAGCCCACACCAAAGTGGTCGAGGTATCCGCAGTCAACATCCCCAACAACAAACACGGCACCCCCACCACCCCATCACTACCGGTTCCGACCAGCACCCCCACCAAAGAAGCCCCCTGCCCCACCAACCACAACAAACACGGCTGCTGACAAAGCCCTGACCGCAGCCACCACGGTTTCGCCACGACCAGCTTCACCATTTTCAAGCTGGTTGAGTCAGCACGTGAGCGAAGCGAACGGCTGAGTCGAGACCACCGGCAGCCGAAAAGCAGACCCGGCCCCGAGTCCCCGGACGCCCTCGCGATGGTTTCGACACGACCCGCTTGCTGCGCTCGCGGGTCGGCTCAATCAGCTTTAGGGAAAGGCCTCGCAGGTAGGCTCAACCAGGTTTAGGGAGCGATCTTGCAGGTCGGGCTCAATCGGCGTGCATTCGCTGCTACTGGTCGCGGTCCTCTCTCGCCGCCTCGCGGGAATGCCTGAAGGCGGCATCAATGCCCCAGCCACCGCCGCCGATGCAGATCAGCAACAGACCGACCGCGCCGAGCAGGAGATCACGATCCCCGAGGAAACCGTCGAACCCCGGCAGGAATGGGCTGAACGCACCCCACCGGATGAACGCCAGAGAACAGATCGCCATCACCAGCAGCAGCGCACCAACCACCCGCTGCAGCAGGCCGATCACCAGCAGCAGCGCCATGACCGCCAGCAGGAAACCCCCGATCCACACCAGCATCCGGGGTTCCGGAAGATGGGTTCGGCTCAGGGCCTCGGTGGTGCCCTCGACGTTGGTGAGTCCCTGGTAGGCCAGGACCGTCAGGATGGCGGCGGTGATGAGACGCAGGAAGAACAGGCCGAGGCTCGCGAGGGGCCCGTCGGTGGTGCGTCGTGGTTTCTCCACGAGAGCGCGGGAGGCGTTCCGCGGGGAGGTCGCGACCACCCCGAGCCTTTCGTTGCGGGCAGCACGTTCCGCCTCCAGCTTCTCCCTGCGGCGGCGTTCCTCCTCCTGCTCCGCCACGGGAATCGGCGAGGCGGGCGGGGTCGGATTGGTTTCCTGCGCGGGGGCCTGCATCACTGCGGTCGCCTCGGGTTGCGCATCCGCCGTTCCCGCGGATTCGGGCTCGTTGGTGGCGTCCCCGCGGAACAACCCGGGAGAGACGGCGGTGGTCTCCTGTTGCGTGGCCTGCTGGGGCGTAACCGGCTGTTGCGCGGCGGCTTCGGACGGCTGGGCGGATTGCGCCCTCACGCGTTCGAAACGCTGGGTCGTGGCGGGGTCGTGGTACTGCGGAGCGACCTGTTCCGGGCGGGGCCTCGGGGGCTCCGCGGGTCGCGAGGTGCTCTCCTGCCCGACCTCCCCCTCGAGGCGCTGCTCCAAGGTCGGTTCCGTCCGCTGCGGGTCGGGCTGTTGTTCGTGTTTTTCGGGCACTTCGAGGGGCCATGAGACGGTGTTCCCCATCTGCTGCGGCCTCGTCTCGGGTTGCTGCGGCGAGGTGGGTTCCACGCGCTGCGGGAACGCCTGCTCGGGATGCGGCGCGTCGAGAGGTCGCGCGAAGGTCTCCTCGTCCTCGGGTTCAGTGGGTCCCGGGGCCGAGGTGAACGACGGGGCCGGCCTCGGGTCCGGGTCCCGGGGCTCCGGCATCCTCAGGCCCGACACCACAGTTGGTTCGTCGGCGGCCTCATCCTCCTGGGGGGTGGGTGTAGCCGTAGCCTGGAAGGAGACGTCGGGGGCGTGCGATGCCATGGGATCCGTCTTGGGTTTCTCCTCCCCCGTCCCAGGGGGCGCGGGCTGCTGCGGCGCGCTGGAGAAACCCTGCGACCCAGCAGCGGCCCGGGTGGCCGGGCGCGGCCTGGGATTCGGGGTCTCGACGGGCACCGATTGCTCGGCTACGTGGTCATCCCACTCGGCGGGGTCCAAGGCGGTGCCGTACTCGCTCTGCTCGTCCTCCCAGTCGGCCCCGCGGGGCGTGCTCTGCCGCACCCAGTCGCCTGCGTCATGTGAAGACATGAACCCTCCTGAATCAGTCAACGCTTGAGCCCATATTCTCACCGCACCCGTCTAGCGCGAATGAGGCGCGCCCGGTTTTGAACCTTCCCCGGCCCTTGTCAGCAATGCGAGGCCCGCCCCAGCCCCAGCAGCATCGCCTCGAAGGCCAGCTGGGGTGCCACATTGCCCTCGAGGGCCTTACGGGTCTCCAGCAGGGCGTCGAGTGCGTGCACCGTCTGTTCGGGACGGGTGCGTCCGGCGAAAGCCGTGATCTCGTCGGCGATGTCGGCGTTCACGAACGACACACCGGGGGCGGTCTGGCAGGCCAGGACGTCGCGGTAATAGCCGGTCAGTTCGGTGAGCACCCGGTCCAGGGCGTCGCGCTGGAAACGTTTCGCCCGGGCCTTCTGCTGGTCCTCCAGTTCCTTGATGGCTCCCTGGACCCCACGCGCCTTGACCCGCTTGGTGCCCATGCCCAGCGCCGCCTGGAGCTCCGTCATCTCCCGGGCGTCGAGGTCCGCGGTGAGCTGCCCGGCCTCCTCGGATGCGGAGGCGACCAGGGATTCGGCTGCCGACAGGCAGTCGGTGAGGGTGTTGAGCCGGGCGGGCAGCGACAGGATCTCGTGGCGCCGTTTCCTGGCCTCCTCGTTCAAAGCCAAGGCCCGGGCGCGACCGACGTGTCCCTGGGCAGCGCGGGCACAGTACTGGGCCATCACCTCGTCCACACCGTCGCGGCGGACCAGCAGTTTCGCCACTTCCTCGACCGGCGGGGTGACCAGCCGCAGCTCCCGGCAGCGGGAACGGATGGTGACGATCACGTCGTCGGCGCTGGGCGCGCACAGCAACCACACGGTTTTCGGTGCGGGTTCCTCCAGGGCCTTCAGCAGCGCGTCGGCGCCGCGTTCGGTGACGCGGTCCGCGTCCTCGATCACAACCACCTGCCAGCGGCGGTTCACGGGCGCGACATTGGCCCTGGAAACCAGCTGGCGTATCTCGTCGACGCCGATGCTGAGCTGTTCGGTGCGCAGCAGGGTCACGTCGGGGTGGGCGCCGGACAGCGACGTGCGGCAGTCGTTGCAGCGTCCGCAGCCGCCGTCGTGGCACTGGAGAGCAGCCGCGAACGCACGTGCCGCGTTGGAACGCCCCGACCCGGGCGGCCCGACGAACAACCACGCGTGGGTCATGGCGTGCCTGCCGCCCGCCACCGCACGTCGCAGCGTCTCAACGGCCCTGTCCTGACCCACGAGTTCGTCCCATACGCTCACGTGCTCATCCTGCCATCCCCCACCGACGAGGGACCCATTTCCCAAGCTGGTTGAGCCAGCGCGTGAGCGAAGCGAACGGCTGAGTCGAAACCACCCCGCAACCGCGACCAAAAGCCCACAGACGCGCTCCCCTGGTTTCGACACGCCCCACTCGCTGCCGCTCGCAGGTCGGCTCAACCAACTTCGGAAAAACAAGCCGGTTGAGCCGGGCCGCGAGGAACGAGCAGCCCGAGTCGAAACCACCCGACACCCGAACAACACAACCGACCCCAGACCCCCAGACACCCTCACCACGGTTTCGACACGCCCCACTCGCTGCCGCTCGCAGGTCGGCTCAACCAACTTCGGAAAAACAAGCCGGTTGAGCCGGGCCGCGAGGAACGAGCAGCCCGAGTCGAAACCACCCCACAACCGGTAGCCAGAACCCAACCACAAGCCCACGGACACACCCCCTGGTTTCGACACGACCGGCTCGCTGACGCTCGCAGGTCGGCTCAACCAACTTGGGGATGAGATGGTTTCGACACGGCCTGCTCAACCAGCTTCAGGGTGGGGTTGACTCAATCGAGCAGAGCGAACACCTTCTCCGCGACCTTTTCGGCGATGCTCTCCCGCGACTCGCGGGCGCCCAGCACCAGGTAGCGTTCCGGGTCCTCACCGGCCAGCCGGAGGAAATGTTCGCGGGCGCGACGGTGGAACTCAAGGCCCGCGGCCTCCAGGCGGTCCTGTTGCCGGATGTTCGCGACCGCCTCGGCGGGGTCGATGTCGAGCAGCACAGTCAGGTCGGGCCGCAGCCCGCCCGTCGCCCAGCGTGCCACCTGCTCCACCTCGGTGAGGTCGAGCACCCGACCCGCTCCCTGGTATGCGATCATCGAATCGACGTAACGGTCGCACACCACCACATCGCCCCGGGCCAAGGCGGGGAGGATCACCTCCTCGACGTGCTGGGCCTTGTCGGCCGCGTAGACCAGCGCCTCGGTGCGGGCGGTCAACTCCGGGTGGCCGGGGTCCAGCAGCAGTTTGCGCAGCTTCGCTCCGATCGGGGTGCCGCCCGGTTGCCGCGTCAGGACGGGTTCGATGCGACGGTTCTGGAGCCGGGTGACGAGTTCCACCACCTGGGTGGACTTGCCCACCCCGTCACCGCCCTCGAAGACGACGAACAAACCGGGGGTGGTCTCGGGAATGATCATCTGCGCACCTTAGCCAGTAGTTTGCGGATCTTGACGACCCGCTCGGGCCAGTCGGCGACGAAACCGGCGCGGGCCGCGATCAGCCTCTGGTGGCATCGTTCCGTTTCCCGGCCACGCTCGAAGGCTTCCGCCGGGGTGAGATCCTCCAGGTCCGGGGGCTCGACGTCCGCGGCGCAGTCCCGCAGGTCGCGGGTGACCTGCGTGATGGTCTTCAGCAGTTTGGTTCCCGGTTTGCCGTGCAGCTGCACCGCCACCAGTCCACAGGCGTGCACCTGCTCGGCCGCCGCCAGCGCGGCCCGCCAGTCGGTGCCGGAGGAGTCGGCGGTCAGCGACCGGCAGCGATCGGCCAGGATGTATGCCCCCTGCTGGGCGCGTTTCAGCAGCAGCTTCGCAGCGGGTTCGGCGGAGACGTCGCCGAGCCGCGGCGCCCGCACCGCAGCCACCAGCGACTCCGTCACGTCGAGAGCCGCCTGCCGGGGCGTGGCGGCCTTCTCAACGGCGGATTCCATGGCCTGCCGCCACTCGGGGTCGAGCACGTTCGCCAACCCCCGCACGTGCCCCCGGAACTCCTGGATGGCTTCCGTGACGGCTTCCTCGTCGCGGTACTGCGCCCGGACGAGATCCTGCAGATCGGCGGCGAACAGTCTCGTCACGAACGCCTCCATGGTTGCCTCACGGTTCAGCGGGCCGGGGTTCGGGAAGTCGGTGCCGCCGGTGGCGGGCGGGCCGAGGCGCTGCTGGAGGCTCGGGAACTCGTCGACGGCGGTCGCGGAGACCGCGTCCAGCGCGGCCAGCACGTGCTCCAGCTGGTGTCTGCCGAGCAGTTCGGTGGGGGTGAGGGTGGCTTCCCGGTAGCGGGCCGTCGCCATGCCTCCGCGGCGCACCGTGACCCGTTCGTCGCGGATGCTTCCCAGGGGACCGTCGGGTCCCCGCAGGAGGTACTCGACCCGCTGGCATTCCAGCGCGGCCACCGGCCCGAGCACAGCGCGGCGCACCAGCGGCCGGGTGAGGTCGGCGAACTCCTGGGGCAGCTCGGCGGTGGCGTTGATGGGCACGATCCGTTCGGCGGGCAGGTGGGGCACCCATCCGGACGCGGCCAGGTACCAGTCCCCCACCCCACCGAGCACCCGGTGTGCCAGCACCACTCCGGCGCGCAGCAACCGGTCGTCGGGGGTGTCCAGGATGGTCACGTCGATGCTGTGGCTGGCCGCGCGGCGCTCCATCAACCCGGTGATCCCGATGGCGTCCGACAGCAGGGACGGGGCATCAGCCTGGAAGGGAAGGTCGAAACGCATCACCGCCGGTCGCTCGAAACCCATGGCACCTACCTTCCCACAAGGCCCGGGAAAACCCGAGCGACGCTCAAGAGGACGAACTGGTTGGACCAGAACCCTTCCCCAAGCAGGTTTATCCGGGCCACGAGCACACGTCCGCAGACATCCTCACCATGGTTTCGACACGACCGGCTCGCTGCCGCTCGTGAGGATCGGCTCAACCAGCTTCAGGGAAGGCAAAGCAGGTTGATCCGGCCCGTGAGCCCTTGGGCGAGCTGTCAGACCCCGGTTTTGTGGAGGCTGGTTTACCTGGTTCCGGTGGTTACCAGGTAGGGGTGGTTGTCGTGCTGGGGGTCGGTATCTGGTGGTGTTGTACCAGTTCACCCACTCGGCGGAGGCGACGGCGATGTGGGATAGTTGAGCGATCTTCAGCCGGTTCACGCAATGGCGCGGATCGCGATGCGCTCACACAAAATCGCCCGAAACCACCGCACCAGCATCTGCCCTGCCGCCGCGTTCAACGGTGGCTGGGAAGATGCTGGCCCAGGACGCAGCGCCCTGAGATCGCTATGCACTCTTGAATCGTCGACTTGTCATCCAGGCAACGCAGCATGTGGCCAGCGACATCAGTCCTGGGGATTGGCCATCCCAGCCAGCCACTCTCGTCATCCCGAAGCTCTCGGACCATGCCCGTGGCCCGCTTGTTGGTCAGACCTACCGGCCGGACGATCGTCCAATCCAGTCCGGATTCTTGGACCACTTGTTCCTGGGTGGTGTGGTCGGCGAGGGCCGGGGCGAGCATACGGGTTGCCAGGTGCCGAATGCCGGGGGGCAGCATTCGTGCGGAAGAGCCAGCGCCCAACGAGGACTGCACGATGATCCGGCGCAGGCCTGTCTGCCCGGCGGCCTTGAGGACGGCCTGGGTGATGGCCGTTCGATCACGGCTGTCGTCGCTGCCACCACTGACCGTGACGAAAGCCGCCGTGGCATCTTTCAGCGCCTGGCGCACGATCTCCGGGTCATGGGCATCGCCGGAGATAAGGCGCGCACCGATAGGACCGGCACCGCGACGGGAGAGACACGTGACCTCGAAGCCCCGCTTCAGTGCCAACTCCGCGAGTTCCTTGCCCGTGCCGGACGAGCCGCCGATGACGCTGATTCGACGTCGGGCACCCTCGCGCTGGTGCGCAACGAGGGTCTGAGGTTCCGCGCTGATCGGTTTGTCGGCGCATCTCACCACACCTGTCGCGATCCGGCGCAGAGGCGGGGTCCAGCGATCCCGGAACTGGATCCACGGCCCGATGGCGTCCCGGTAAGGCATCCGGCCTGCATCGGGACCGAAAAGCCGGCTCTCCAGTTCGCCGGACTTCTGGCCAACGAGACCAGCTACCGCCGAGAGAACTCGGAGCCCGACGTTGCTGACGTATCGAACCGGATCCTCGTTGGCGATGTTGTCCTTGAGGTGGCAAGCATACTCCCCGAGTGCCTTCAGGTCGGGAATTCGGCCCTCGTCGTATTCGCGCAGCGGCGTCGGGCTGCCAGAGGCCAGCGCGTCGGCCAGCAGCATCGCGTCCTCCAGACCGGAGTTGACGCCCTCGCCTGTCGGCGGGATGACGGAGTGGGCGGCGTCGCCGAGGAGGACGAGCCACTCGTCGTGGGACACCCGGGGGCAGCGCACAACGGCGCCGCCGAAGGGCACCCTCCCGAAGAAATCCACATAGGCGTCGCGAGTGAGCAGGGGGAGGACGAGCGGGGCGTACTGCCGCAGGTGCCGATGCAGGGCGTTGATGTGGTCCTCCGTGGGCTCCGTCGACAGGAGCAGGGCCTCCGCTGGGTCGCCCTTGATGGCCGTGACCGCAACGCACCACACGCCGTCCGGCAGCGTCGCGGTGTAGATACCTTTGCCCGTGAAGATGTGGTGCCAATTCGGATCCAGTCCGGGAGCCATTGCCCCGGGTGCCGAGAAGAGGACGCGGAACTGGACGCCCCAGTCACTCACCTCCGGGACGAAATCAGCAAGCTGCTCGGCCATGGTCTGACGCGTCTTCGACCAGACCCCGTCACATGCGATGACCAGGCCGTTTCCCACCTCGACCGTGGTGGTTCCTGTGAACTGCAGGGTTCGGGAGGCCAGATCGATGGCCTCCAGCCTGTGACCGGTGCTGAGAGTGATTCGCCGGTCCTGTTGCGCTGCAGCCAGAAGGATGCCCGTGAGCCGGGCTCGAGTGGTGCCGATGATGGTGCCAGACCGCATCGACGCAAGCATCCGACGCCCGGCACGGATCTTGAATCCCTCGACAAGTTCGCCCTGCGCGCGCAACTCCTCAACCAGACGCGAATCGATACGCCGCAACGTCTCCTGACCACGCGGGTTCACCCCGATCGGGTAGCTGTTCGCGTCGGTCAAAGAAATGGCATCCCGCGCCTCGTGGATTGTGACGCGCCGGTCTTGGGCCGCCAGCAGCAACGCTGCGGCCAGACCGACCGGGCCGGCACCGATGATGTGGATATCCGGGTTGGCCATGGGCTGTCCCTACCTTGTTGGAATTCCTTCCCCAACTCCGGACGACATACTACTAGAGGTGCCTGGTAACTCTGGTGGGGTTGAGACAGCGTTGGCGCAGGCTTCGGAGGAACTCGGTCCAGAAGTCGGTCGACTCGCTGTCCCTGACGGGCATGCCGAGGATCTCGCGCCGTCCGAGGGCGGAGACACCGACCGCGATGACGGTGGCCTGGGAGATGGCCGGCCGTGTCGGTGGACGTCGAGGTAGGTGGCGTCGAGGTAGAGGCAGCCGAACCAGCTGCCTGTCCCGTACGCCTCGAGCCACTGCCGTAGCGTGCCCCGCACCACCCCAGATCAGCAGCGATCCCACGGACCGTGGCACCCGGCGGTGGACTCGTACAAGTCCACCGCCTGACGACGGAACTCCTCCGAAATAGTTCTTCCTCGACATGATGAACGATCTTTTCGTTTCCCCAGCCCCCGGCTGGGTTCAGCGTGCCCAAAGAACGGGGTCAGGCTCCGTGCATGGCAGGATAACCAACCACCCCTCCTGGACAGGTACCCCATGACTCAGACCTCACCCGCACGCAAGGCGGTTCGAGCCCTTCTCGTCAATGGGCGCGACGAACTGCTGTTGATCCATTGGGAAGACCCATTGGATGGACACGAGATCCTGGAGCCACCTGGTGGGGCGGTTGAACCTGACGAGAGTCTCGAGGCTGCGCTCCTCAGAGAAACCGCCGAAGAGACCGGCTGGGATATCCAGCTGTGCGGCACTCCTCGCCCCCACTTCCGAAAGACCACGTGGGCAGACCAGACCTATGAGGGGACGGAGTGGTTCTGCCTGGCCCGGCCGCTGACGGCGGGCCAACAAACACTCGAGACCTACGAGCGGCCTTGGTTCAGGGGAGTGGAGTGGGTTCCGATTGATCACCTGCATGTGAGCCAGATTCCGTTGGAGCCGCCCCATCTCGTCTCGGTGCTGAAGGACGTGATGGGGCAATCTCCAGAATCCACGGGCGGGAGTCTCTCATGAGGCGCGTCTGCCCAAACGCCTTCCTGATGCCATCGGCGGTCACGGTCATGGGGACGCTGGCCTCCGAAGGAATTGTTGCGCCCCGGGTTTGGTGGAGGCAGTGATGACAGGAAGGATCACTGCACATGGGACAGAGGAAGTACCCGTTGGAGTTGCGTGAGCGGGCGACTCGGATGGCGTTGGAGGCGCTGGCCGAGCCTGCCCGGCTCAATCAAGCCTTAGGGGTGGTCTTCTTCCGCGTCGTGGTCTTCTTCGCTGCGGTTGTCGTCTTCTTCCTGGTGGTGGTCTTCCGGGCGGGTTTCTTAGCCGGGCCCTTGGCGCGTTTCTCCGCGAGCAGTTCGAAGGCGCGTTCCGGGGTGATGGTCTCGGGCGAGTCGTCGCGGCGCAGGGTGGCGTTGGTCTCGCCGTCGGTGACGTAGGGGCCGAACCGCCCCGACTTCAGCACGACGGGTTTTCCGCTGGCCGGGTCGGCGCCGAACTCCTTCAGCGGGGGCGCGGCGGCCGCTCGTCCGCGAACCTTGGGGGCAGCGTAGATGGCGAGGGCCTCATCGAGGGTGATGTCGAAGATCTGTTCCTCGCTGGTCAGCGACCGCGAGTCGCTGCCCTTCTTCAAATACGGCCCGTAGCGGCCGTTCTGTGCGGTGATCTCGACGCCCTCCAGGTCCTTGCCGACCACCCGGGGCAGGCTCATGAGGCGCTGCGCCGCGGCCAGGTCGATGCTGTCGAGGGACATCGACTTGAACAGCGACGCCGTCCGGGGTTTCACCGACTTCGGGGTGCCCTCCGGCAGCACCTCGGTCACGTAGGGTCCGAACCGGCCGTTCTTCGCCACCACCATGCGCCCGGATTCCGGGTCGACGCCGAGTTCGCGTTCCTCGTCGAGGGGGCGGCTGAGCAACTCCTCGGCGACCTCCGCGGTCAAACCGTCGGGCGGCAGGTCGTCGGGGACGTTGGCGCGACGCCCGTCGGCGGCCTCGACGTAGGTGCCGTAGCGTCCAACACGCACGTCGATGCCGGAGTCGCCGAGGGGAAAGGTCGACAGCCCCTTCGCGTCGATGTCGCCGAGTTCGGTGACGAGCTTCTCGAGGCCCTTGGCGGTGTTCCCGTCGGGGCCTCGGTAGAAATCGGTGAGGACCTTCAGCCGTTCGGCCCTGCCGCCCGCGATCTCGTCGAGCAGTTCCTCCAGCTGCGCGGTGAAGGTGTAGTCCACCAGCTCGGTGAAGTGTTCCTCCAGCAGCCGGGTGACGGCGAACGCCAACCAGGTCGGCACCAGCGCGGAGCCCTTCTTGAACACGTAGTCGCGGGCGGTGATGGTGCGGATGATGGAGGCGTAGGTGGAGGGGCGGCCGATCTCCAGCTCCTCCAGTTTCGCCACGAGCGAGGGTTCGGTGTAGCGGGCAGGGGGTTTGGTCTCGTGCCCGGCCGCCTTCACCTTCTCGGCGGCGAGTTCCTGACCCGTGACAAGTTGCGGCAGCCGCGACTGCTTGTCGTCGCTGGCGGAGTCGTCGTCGGTGCCGGCGACGTAGGCCTTCAGGAACCCGTGGAAGGAGATGGTGCGACCCGATGCGGTCAGTTCGGCGCGTTCCACCGTGCCCGCCCCTGCCTGAACCGGCGCGGTGGGGGCGGCTGAGATGGCGACGCTGACCTGTTCGCCCTTCGCGTCGGCCATCTGGGAGGCGAGGGTGCGCATCCAGATCAGCTGGTAGAGGCGGTGGGCGTCGCCGGACAGGCCGGTGGCATCGGGGTGGGTGAAGACGTCACCCGCGGGCCGGATGGCCTCGTGGGCCTCCTGGGCGTTTTTCACCTTCGAGGCGTAGATGCGGGGTTTCGGGGGCAGGTAGTGGGCCCCGAACAGCTGCTCGACCTGGTCGCGGGCCGCCGCGATGGCGGACTCCGCCAGGGTGACGGAGTCGGTTCGCATGTAGGTGATGAAGCCCTTCTCGTAGAGCTCCTGGGCCACCGACATGGTGCGTTGCGACGTGAACCCGAGTTTCCGGCCGGCCTCCTGCTGGAGGGTGGTGGTGCGGAACGGCTCGTAGGGACGACGGGTGTAAGGCCTGGCCTCCACCTGGTCGACGCGGAACGCGGCTGCCTGGAGGGCCGCAGCGAGCGCAGTGGCGGTGGTCTCGTCCAGTACCACGGCGGACGCATTGGTGGGCTGACCGGTGGAGTCGAAATCGCGGCCCTGGGCGACGCGCACCCCGTCGAGGGAGGTCAGGCGCGCGGGGAAAGTGCGGGGATCCGCCTCGGCGCCGCCGTCGAGGGTCACGTCGAGATCCCAGTATCCGGCGGGCACGAACGCGATGCGCTCCCGTTCCCGGTCGACGACCAGGCGGGTGGCCACGGACTGCACCCGGCCCGCCGACAGTTTCGGCATGACCTTCTTCCACAGCACTGGGGAGACCTCGTAGCCGTAGAGGCGGTCGAGGATGCGGCGGGTCTCCTGCGCGTCGACGAGGTCGGTGTCGAGCGGGCGGGGGTTGGCGACCGCCTCGGCGATGGCCGACGGGGTGATCTCGTGGAAGACCATGCGGTGGGCGGGCACCTTGGGTTTGAGTTCCTCCATCAGGTGCCAGGCGATGGCTTCGCCCTCGCGGTCACCATCGGTGGCGAGCAAGAGTTCGTCGGCGGTCTTGAGTTTCTGTTTCAGTTCCCGCAGCGTCGCCTTCTTGTCGGCGGCCACGACGTAGAGGGGTGCGAAGTTGTCGTCGATGTTTACGCCGGTGCGCGCCCACTTGAGTCCCTTGTACCTGGCGGGCACCTCGGCGGCGCCGGTGGGCAGGTCGCGGATGTGACCGCGGCTGGACTCCACCGTGTAACCGTCGCCGAGGTAGCCGGCGATCTTCGTCGCCTTGGTCGGCGATTCCACGATCACGAGTCGCTGCCGCTTTTCCACCATGGTGTTCCTGCCTCCCGTCTTCCGCATGGGAACAATAGCCCAAGGATCAACCCGGGCAATTCAAGGAAGCCGAAAGGCAGGTCGCGGTTACGCGCTCTCGGAAGCCAGGGGCGTTTCGACGGGACCGGAGGGCAGCATCACCTTCCCTGCGTCGCGGTAGCTGACGGTGGAGGCGAAGGTTTCCTGGTATCTGGTCTCGGTGGTCACCGGCTCGCTGACGTTCTCGAAGGATGTGGTGTTGACGTAGGTGGCGGACTTGTCGACGGTCTGGTTGTCGTTGAACAGGGAACGCAGTTTGACGTGATAGTTGCAGCGGCTGCTCCACGGGCCGTTCATGGTGAGGACGCTGCGCTGCTGAGCGGAGATGTCCACCTTCAACCGGAATCCGTCGACGCTCTTGCCGATGCCGTCCGCGACGACGCGGGAGAGGCCGGCGTTCGGGTTCCGCGGATCGGCACACTCCTCGATCACGCGGCTGTAGGCCCAGTCGGCGGAGTCGTGGGAGAAGCTTCCCGGAGTGACGGTGTTGTTCATGACGACCCGGGAACCGGACGGGTAGTTCGTGTTCAACCAAGCGCCGGGGACCGTGACGTCCCAGTTGACTCCCTTGGAGTTGGATGTGAGTTGTTCTGCCTGGCCGCTCGGTTTGCCCGCGGGCTGCCACGGCACGGTGGGTTTGACGGTCACGGGTTTGTCGTAGGGCATGGGAATGGTCTGGGTCCTGCCGTTGATCCGGACCTCGGCGACCGCGACGGTGGTGGTGGCGGCGACCTGGAGGTTGACGCGGATGGAGCCCTTGACGTCCTTCTTCCTACGGACCGCCTCCTTGAAGACGCAGCTGATGGTCGAGTTCGTTCCTGTGTTGTTGAGGGCGCACTCGCCCGCTCTGGTCCCGTCGGCGGTGGTCATCGGTCTACGGGCGGTGGTGTCCTGGAGCCTGAGGAAACTGGGAAGCTCGATCGTGAACTCGTCGCCGAACGCCACCCGGGTGTTGCTTCCGTCGTAGTTGACGTCGAGTTCGAGGTGGTCGCCCTGCCAGACCTCCTGGCGGTCGGCGACGGGGTTTCCCGACTGGTCCACGTGTTTGAGGACGGCATCGGTGAAGACGATTTCGGAGTTGATCCTCGCCTGCGCCGGGGCCGTCCCGGCGACGAGGAAGGCGGCCAGCGTCGCGATCACGACGAAGACCACGGTCGCGACACGCCGCCACGACGTGCGCGAACGTTCAAGACGCATTTTCCCTCCCGGGTGTTCAAACGCCGGAGAGTCCACAAAGGTTCCTGGCGACGATGAGCATCGCATGGCTGACGATAACTCTTGAAGACGGTTTTCGGGTAGTCCCCGCGAAGAATCTGCGCACCGGCACCTCGCGGGATTCACGGGAGCGGGCTGCTCGGGCGCCTCGCGCGCACCTCACGGAGCTTCGTTCCCGTGCGAAGAGGCCTGTCCCCGAGAGGGGGAAACATGGGACAGGCCTCTCCGCGGGGCCCGGACCGGGAGGGCTCCCCGGCCTGGGCCTTTTCGTCCTGCCGGACTCAGCCTTCGTGGCCGGTCCTGGGCAGTCCGGGTCTCATGGGCGTCGGCACTGTTTTGGGAGCCTTCGCGGATTCGGAGGGGTCAACGGGATCCGATTCCCCGGGATCGGCCGGGTCGGTGGGGTCGGGATTCCCGGGATCGGGGGCCGGGGGCGCCGGGGGTTCACCGGTTGTCCTGGTGGCGTTGTTGGTCAGCAGGACGGGCAGGGTGGTCTGGTCGGCGACGGTGAAGGTCGCGGTCCTGGAGTCCCCGCCAATGGTGACCCGGCTGTCCTCGGAGGAGAACTTCGGGTCCCCCCAGGTGATGCCGTTGGCGGCCGGGTTGGCGGTGGCGACGTCCTCGGTGAGGGTGATCTCGGTGCCCGCGGGGAAGGTTACCGACGGGGTGGTCTGGCCGACGGTGACCGTCATCCTGGCTGGGTTGGCGGGCGCGTCCCAACCTGGGAAGTCCGCAGCGGTCTTGCCGTTCGGCAGCTTGTAGGCGACGGTGACGTCGAACTTCTGCCCAGCCGGGGGGACTGCGCTGCCCGCGCTGGCCTTGGTCACCTGGAAGCCGCCGAAGCCCTGACGGTAGGAGATGGTGGCACTGAACGACTCGAAGTAGGAGCGGGTGAACACGTTGGTGTCCTTGTTCGCCTCCACGAGGTGCGCCTGGTTGCGGTATTCGTGACCGGGGACGATCCTGCCGCCGCCAGTGAACCTGGTGTCGAAGTCGATGCGGTAGTTCTTGTCGGTGGAAAGTGAGCCGGTCACCTTGAAGGTGACGGTTTTGCCCTCGAAGGAGGCCTGGATGCCGTAGCCGTCCTTCTTGACCTTTCCGTCGGCGGTGGCGACGACGCGTTCGGTCTCGCCGGTGCCGTCCGGGCCTGCCTGGACCTCCACCAGTTTGATGGTGGCGGGATCGGGAACCTCCAGACCGTCCTGGATGACGTCGGTGGCGGTGACCGGGCCGCCGTTCGGATAGTTGGCCTTGAGCCAGGAACCACCCAGCAGGACACGCCAGTTGATCCAGGTGCTGTTGGTGCCCACGCCCTTGGCGCCCTTGGTGAGCCGGGTGCTGGGTTTGAACTGCACCGCCGGGCGGAGGGTGATGTCCTCGTTCCAGGGATGGGCGACGGTGTATTCCTTGCCGTTGATGGTGAGGACGCTGGAGGTCTTGTCGGTGGTGCCCAGGGCCAGCAGCTGGGCCTGGATCTTGCCCACGACATCGAGTTTGCCCTCTATGGCATCGCCGAAGGTGCAGGTGATCCGGCTCTTGTCGACCTTGCACTCGCCGGCCTTTACGGTGGCGCCCTTCGAGTCGGTGTACTCGAGGGGTTTGATCACGTCACCACGGGAGTTTCCGCCGTCCCGGTTGACGAAGGGCTCAGGCAGGTCGATGGTGAAGGACTGGCCCGGTTTGGGGTTGGCCTTGGTGGCGTCGAAGTCGACGTTCAGGTAGAACCAGTCCCCCTTGTAGAGCTGGCGGCCGGGGGCGGGGATCGCCTCACCCTTGTCGGTGACGTGGGTGAGGGTAACCGGCCCGAACTTGATGTCGGTGTTCTGGTCGGCCCGAGCGGGGGAACTGCCGGCGCTGAGCAACGCTGCGGAGGCGACCACGAGGGCTGCGGCTGCGCCGGCCGCCCGTCGCAGAAGCGAACGCGGGTGATTCATCGGTACCTCTCACTGGCGACACGGCCGGAAGAAACTGCTTCCTCCCGGTGTGGCGAGTCGTTGAAGGACGAATCGCCGACGAAAGTATAGGTACTCGTCGACCTTTCGGCCAATTCACCTGCTCAGAAGTGATTTGCCCTCCGCTACGCAGGGGTTTCCTGGACGGCTGCCCTCCGTCGGTCCGTCTGGTTTCAGGGCACAGTTCAGCGGCCGGCCTCCCCGTGGGACCCGGGGCCGGTTCCGATTCGTGGGTGAGGTCTCAGCCCTGGGGCCAGGAGGGCATGGAGAGCAGGGTGAAGGTGGTCAGCGCCTCATGGGGAGCCACCAGGGCGCTGTAGACCCCCGCCTCGACGCGCCGCATCCCGCGCTCCTGCGCGGCGTGGGCGTCGTGCGCCAGGGACATGATCTCCCAGCGCTCGCCGTCTTCGGTGATGCGCATGGCGCGCACCGGGATGCCCTCCCAGGTTCCATGGACCTTCACCACCCCGGCCTGGGCGATCCGGTCGAGTTCAATGACGATGCGCCGCTGGGCGCCGTTGTCGTCGCGGCGCAGCCCGATCACGTCGCGCAGCGACCCGTCCTCGCCGAAGTTGAACTGCCCCGGGGAGAAGGAATCGGCCTCCTTGACGCGGAAGGCCTGCATGCTGAGCGGGTCGGGGCTGCCGGGCGGGGTTTTCGTCCCGTCGGGTTTCTTCCAGCCCATGAACAGGCCCCGGTAGGTGGCGACGACCTCGGCGGCCGCTCCCCCGGATTCCCGCCGCAGGATCTGCGCGCCAGCCCGCAGGATCGTCGGATCGACGTATAGCCTCGAGGCCTGGGGGTCGCTGGGCAGGGCGACGACGCCGTCGCCGTTGAAGGGCGGCAGTTCCAGGAAGTCTCCCCTGGCGACCGCGCGCTCCTCGTCGGTGGTGCCGCCCATGGCGGGGTAGACGGTGTCGGTGGGCAGCAGCGGGAAGCGCAGGGTGTGGACGACGTCTGCTCCGGCCAGGGGACCGTCGGGCCCATCGAGGTCGAGCGCAGCGACGAGATCCTTCGCGGGATCCTCGGGGTTGATCGAGTCCGCGGACACGGCGTAGCCGAAGTTGAGCGCGTACCCGCGCTCAAGGTATGCCTCGAGCAGGTCGGGGGCAAGAAGCTTCTCGAGCCAAGTCGTCATCGGATTCTCTCTCCGTCGCGGAAACCTGTTAGCAGGATCATGTCACTTCTTGGCGCCGCGTTCAGAGAACGAGCATGTCGAACAGATGGACAACAACTTCTCCAGTCGGGTTTCACGCGGCAGCAAGGAAATGATAACGGCCGGGCCGGGAGATTCTTCCCCGGCCCGGCCGTTCACCGGATCGCCCGGTCAGCTGCCGGTCCTCGGCAGGCCGGGCCTCACGGGCGGTCTCCTCGTTCCCTGTCCCGTCGGCGCCGGAACCCCGGGGGTGGTCGGGTTCACCGTGACGGTGGGCCCAGCCGACGAGGTCGGGCCGGGCGAGGCGCTCGGATCACCGCTTTGCGACGGCGAAACGCTCGGAACACCGGTCGGCTGCGGCGACGGCGAAACACTCGGGACAACCGACGGCGAGGCGGAGGGCCCGGGGATCGGGGCGGATTCCTTGGTGTAGGTGTTGGTGACGTTCACCTTGACGGTGTCATCCTTGACGACGGTCACCGCCTGGCCCTTGTCAAGGGTCAAGGAATAGCCGGCACGCGGAGACGGCACCTCGGAGACCACCTCACAGGTGGTGCCGGCCGGGAACCTGCCAACCACCCTGTCCTCACCCGCGGTCACCGCCACAGTGCCCGTGGCGGCGACGGCACCATCATCGTCCTCACCCGCGGCGGAGCACTTGTACTCGATACCGAAGGTGTCGGTACCCTCGGATCCACCGGTGACGAGGGTCTTGGAAATCGCAAACACACCAAGATCCTTGGTGTAGGTGTTGGTGACATTCACCTTGGCGGTATCGTCCTTGACGACGGTCACCGGCTGACCCTTGTCAACGGCCAAGGAGTAACCAGCACGGGCCGCCGCAGTCTCGTCCTCGGAAATCACCTCACAGGTGGTGCCGGCCGGGAATCTACCCACAACCTTCTCCGCACCAGCACTCACATCCACTGCACCCTCAGCAGCGACCCCACCCTCACCAGCAGCTGAACACCTGTAATTCACACTGAACGTGTCAGCCCCGGTGGAACCACCATCAACAACAGCCTTGGAAATCGCAAAGGCTCCGTTGGGGGAGGCCTCGGTGGTGTTCATCAGCGAGACGGGAAGGGTCACCTGGTCCTCGACGGTGAAGGTGGCCTGGGTTTTGTCGCCGTTGATGCTCACCTTGTTGTTGGCCGACGAGAACACCGGGGCACCCCAGGCAATCCCGGGGGTCGCGGGGTCGGCGGAACTCGCGTCCTCGCTGAGGGTGACCACCGTTCCCTTGGGGAAGGTCGGCATGTACGGCGTGGTGTTCCCGACTGTCACGGTCAGTTTCGTCGGGTTCTCAGGCGCGTCCCAGCCGGGATAATCCGCTGCCGTGGTGCCTGCCGGCAGGGCGTAGTTGACGGTGACGTCGAATTTCTGGCCCCGCGGCGGGACCACGTCGCCCCGGATGTTCTTGCCTACCTCGAAACCACCGAAACCCTGCTTGTAGGTGACGATTGCCTTGAAGGACTCGAAATAGCTGCGAATAGCAGTGGGAGTGGTGTGGCCCGCCTCGACGAAGGTAGCAGCATTGGTGTACTGGAATCCGGGAACCACCCTGTCACCGCCCGTGAAGGGGGTGCTGAAATCCACCCGGTAGTCCTTCTCCGTGGAAAGCGGTCCCTCGACCTTGAAGGTGACGGTCCGCCCCTCGATGCTGGGGGTCACCTTGAAGCCGTCCAGCTCACCGGTGCCGTCCCCCTTGGCGACGACGCGGTCGGTGGCCTTGCCGGTGGCGGGATCACCGTACACCTCGATGAGCTGCACCGTGGAAGGATCCGGCACCTCCATGCCCACGCTGATGGTGTCCTTGATGGTGACGGGTCCGCCGTTGGGGTAGTTGTTCTTCAGCCAGGTGCCACCGAAGATGACGCGCCAGTTGATGACCTTCGATCCGGAGCCGACCCCGGTGGCCCCCTTGACCGCCCTGGTGCCCGGGGTGAACGGCACGATCCCGGGCGCGACGATGTCCTCGCCCCAGGGGTGCTGGAGCACATGGTTCTGTCCGTTGATGACGAAGGTGCTGCTGGTCCTGGACGTGACCCCGTCCGCCACCAACTGCGCCCGGAGCGTCCCCAGGATGTCTGTGCGGCCCCGCACCGCGTCGTTCAGGGTGCACGTGATGAGGCTGGCCTTGATATTGCAGTCACCGACCTGAGTCGCACCCACCATGAGGGGTTTGATGACCTCCCGCTGGGAGTTCCCCGCGTCGCGGTTCACGAATGGTCCGGGCATGGAAATGGAGAAGGTGTCCCCCGGCTTAGGATTGGCGGCCGTTGCGTCGAAGGAGACGTCCAGGAAGAAGAAATTCCCTCGGAGAAGCTGCCGCCCGGGAGGCGGTACGGGATCCCCGGTCTCGGTGACGTGGGTCAATGTCACCGGACCGAATTTGATGGCGTCGTTCTCCTCAGCACGCGCCGGCGTGTCGTGTGCCGGGATACCCAACACGGCCAGCACGAGAGCAGCCAGCACCGCGATGAAACGCCGCCACGGCGACGTCTTTCGGACATCGGTCATGAATCCCCCTCCTGAAACCCGCGACCCCGGAAAACCGCCCGGGGGAACGCAATCACGGGTCAGCATAGGGGCAATCCCCAGCGCCCGGAAAGCGGGATTGGAAATACTTTTCCTTCATCACGGCAAACAGCCAATCAAACCCGGCGAACGGGGTCTAACTTTCGGGTCGCGGAACGGTTCCCTCCTCTCCAAAACCGATTGAGCCAGCACGTGAGGCTCACGCGAACAGCTGAGTCGAAACCGCCCAGAACCCGAAAAGCAAACCCGACCACAAAGCCCCGAATACACCCACCATGGTTTCGACACGACCCACTCGCTGACGCTCGCAGGCCGGCTCAACCAGCTTTGATGCGGAACGGTTTCGACACGACCCACTTGCAGAGCGAGCAGACCAACCCCGACCAGATTCCCCGTTTCCGTCCCCGCACCTTCCGCCGTACGCGGCGGATTCAGGTCTTGAGCAGCGCCCCCGTGAGGAAATCGACGGAGCGTCGCACCCGAGCGGGAAGATCCGCCATGGCGCTGCGCCCGGTGATGACCTTGACGATGTCCAGGTACAGCACGGCGTAGATGGTGTGAGCGATGTCCTCGAGATCAGCCGAGGGGTCTCGCGGCTTCGCCTGGTGGAGCAGCAACACCTGAAGGATGGCCTGTTCGACGCGCGAGACGCTGCTGGTGGCCTTTTCCCGGTGCTCGACGCTACCGAACAGGGCCTCGCGCTCGTACGCGAGCATGTTCTCGGGGTGGGTCATCGACTCCTCGACGAAAGGCCGCAGGATGGCGATGATCGACTCGGCCATCGCCCGCCCCTCCGTCGCCTCCGACAGGCCGGCCTCGATGCCCTCGGCGAAGCGACTGTTCATCACGGCGACGAGCAGTTCGGCCTTGGAGCCGGCGTACCTGAACAGGGTGCCCACCCCCACCTCCGCGGCCTCCGCGATCTCCGCAGTGGTCACCGCCTCGTAACCCTTCTCGGCGAAGAGCCTGGTGGCGACCTCCAGGATGCGTTCCTGCTTGGCCGTCTTCTTGCGTTCGCGCAGCGAGGTTCCCGGCGCCGGTATCGGCTGCTGCATGTTCATCGTCACCACCTGGCTCACGGGACATCGTTAAGACTGCTTCCACGATACCATTTTGGAGCGCACTCCGAACGGAGTACAATCCGTTTCAGGGACGTCGCGGAGGGCGCGACGTCGGATGGATGAAAGCTGGGAATCATGACTCGCAGGGCGTACATGATCGGGGCGGGGATCGGGAACCTCGCCGCCGCCGTCTATCTGATCCGCGACGGCGGCTGGCGCGGCGATCAGATCAAGATCCTGGGGCTTGAAACGCACGGGGCGAACGACGGCGCGGCCGTCAAGGAATTCGAGGGCGAGTACGGGCACCGCCCGCTGGGCAATTCCGAGGGTTTCCTCAACCGAGGCGGGCGGATGCTCAACGAGGAGACCTACGAGAACTTCTGGGACGTGATGGGCAGCGTGCCGTCGCTGGACCAGCCGGGCAAGTCCGTCACGCAGGAGATCCTCGACTTCGACCACGCGCACCCCACCAAGGACATCGGCAGGCTGATCGACTCCGAGGGGCTGCGCGTCTCGGGCCCGAAGGGCTACCGGCACATGCAGTTCACCAACAAGCAGCGCCTGCTGTTGACCAGGCTGATGATGCTGCCGGAGTCGCGCGAGAGCGAACTCGACGACGTCTCGATCCGCGATTGGTTCGCCGAGACACCGGACTTCTTCGAGACGAATTTCTGGTGGATGTGGCAGACCACGTTCGCCTTCAAGGATGTCTCCTCCGCGGCCGAACTGCGTCGCTACATGAACCGCATGATCCTCGAGTTCTCCCGCATCAACACCCTGGAGGGGGTCACCCGCACGCCGTACAACCAGTACGAGTCGGTCATCCTGCCGCTGCGCACCCACCTGCAGGGGCAGGGCGTCACCTTCATCACCAACCGCAAGGTCACCGAGTTCGTCTTCGCGGACACCCCGCTGCGCGACGAGATCATCGTCACCGGCCTGAGGTACGAAGAGGTGGACAACGACGACGCCGAGGGCCTGATCGAGGTGCGCCCCGAGGATCTCGTGTTCGACACCAACGGTTCCATCACGGATTCGACGTCGATCGGGGACCTGGACACCGCGGTCGTCGAGGACCACCGTTACTCGCCGTCGGCCCTGCTGTGGAAACAGGCCGCGGGACGGTTCTACAATCTCGGCCACCCGGACAAGTTCTTCAACGACCGTTCGCAGTCGGAGTGGACGAGCTTCACCGTCACCACCTCCGATCACGACCTCATCAACGAGATCTCCCGGCTGACCCGTCAGCTGCCCGGAAACGCGCTGAACACCTTCGTCGACTCCACTCCGTTGATCTCCCTGGTGGTGCACCACCAGCCGCATTATCACGCCCAGACCCCCGAGCAGGGAGTCTTCTGGGGGTATGCGCTCCATCCGCGCCGCTCGGGAGATTTCATCGGCAAGCCGTTCATCGAGATGACGGGGCGGGAGATGCTGCTGGAGACGATCGGGCACCTGGGTCGCATCGACACCACCGCACATCCGATCACGGATCGCGTCGATGAGTTGATGGCGACGGTGATCAACGTGGTGCCCGCTCACATGCCCTACGCGTCGGCCCTGTTCAATCGGCGCACCACGCTGGACCGCCCGAAGGTGGTGCCCGACGGGTCGAAGAACCTGGCGTTCGTCAGCCAGTTCGCCGAGATGCCGTTCGACATGGTTTTCACCGAGCAGTACTCGGTGCGGTGCGCGCAGGTGGCCGTGTACACGCTGCTGGGCCTGGACAAGCCGTTGACGGCGCTGCATCACTACGAGCGGGATCCGCGTGTACTCGCCAAGGCGACCAGGGTGATGTTCCGCTAGACGAGGACGCTGGTGTGGTCTGATTCCAGCCGCCAGCCGCTCTCCCCCGACGCGGATTCGCCTGCCTTGCGGTCAATCGCCTGCGCTGTGGCGCTGGCCTTTGCCGACAGGGCAGGCATTCGCCCGCGAAGGCCAGCAAACCGGATCTAGGGATGGAGAAGATGGAGCGGGCGACGGGAGTCGAACCCGCCTCTGAAGCTTGGGAAGCTTCCATTCTACCGATGAACTACGCCCGCGCGTCGCTCAAGGACGGGCCCAGTCTAGCGGAGGTTTGCACCCGCTTGGCAAGCCGGGATGCCCCAGGGCACCGCGGAACCCCTATGCTTGCCGCATGAATATCCTGGGCATTGACGTTGGCGGCTCCGGCATCAAGGGTGCCCCTGTTGATCTGACGCTAGGAGATTTCGCCGAGGCCCGGGTGCGCATCCCCACCCCTGCCAAGTCGAGTCCCAAGAACGTCGCGGCGGTGGTGGCGGAGATCATCGAGAACTTCAAGGAGCAGATCCCCGCCGGTTCCCGCATCGGCTTGACCGTTCCCGCCCCCGTCGTGCACGGGAGGGTGCCGTTCATGGCGAACCTCCACAAGTCGTGGGCGGGATTCGAAGCAGCGACGTTCTTCGAGGATCGGCTGGGACGTCCCGTCACCTTGGTCAACGACGCCGACGCCGCCGGGCTGGCGGAGGTCCACTACGGCGCGGCGAAGGGCAACGACGGCCTGGTGATCATGACCACCCTGGGCACCGGCATCGGCAGCGCCATCATCCATCGCGGGGTGTTGGTGCCGAACGCCGAACTGGGGCACGTGGAGCTCGACGGTTTTGACGCGGAGACCCGCGCCGCCTCCTCCATCAAGGAGAAGGAGAAGCTCAGCTACAAGGAGTGGGCTGTTCGTCTGCAGCGCTACTACAGCCACATCGAGATGCTGTTCTCCCCCGACCTGTTCGTCGTCGGTGGTGGGGTTTCGAAGGATTCGGAGAAGTTCCTGCCCCTACTGCAGCTGCGCACCCCCATCGTCCCGGCAAAGATGCGCAACCGGGCGGGAATCATCGGCGCCGCGCTAGCGGCACAGGACGCGAACCTGCACCCCGACTCCTCCCAAGCCGGTTGAGCCGGGCACTCCCTCCCGAAGCTGGTTGAGCCGGGTCGCGAGGAACGAGCGACCCGAGTCGAAACCCCTGACACCCGGTAGCCAAACCCGGCACAAAGTCCCGAACACCGACAAGAGGTTTCGACACGACCAGCTCGCAGAGCGAGCAGGCCGGCTCAACCAACTTCCACCCCCACAAGCCGGTTGAGCCGGGTCGCGAAGAACGAACGACCCGAGTCGAAACCACCCGGAAGCCGAGAAACAGACCCAACCACAGTCACCACGGTTTTCGACACGACCTACTCGCTGATGCTCGTGAGGATCAGCTCAACCGGCTCTGGGATCGCTCAGGCGGAGACGAGACCGGCGAGGATCAGAGCGATGATGACCGCTCCCAGGATCACGCGGTAGATGAGGAAGCTCGTGAACTTGTTGGAGGAGACGAACTTCAGCAACCAGGCGATGGTCGCGTAGGCGACCACCCCGGAGACCACGGTGGCGACGATCGTCGGCCCCCAACCGATTGAGGCGTCGGCGATGTGTTTCCCGGCGGTGATGGCCTCTAGGCCGCCGGCGGCCACAAGAGCGGGAATGCCCAGGAAGAAAGACAGGCGGGTGGCAGTCACCCGGTCGAAACGCAGGAACAAGCCGGCCGAGATGGTGGCGCCCGAACGGGAGATGCCCGGGAAGACCGGGGAGAGGGCCTGGAAGCAGCCGATGACCAGGGCGTCCTTGATGCTGACGTCCTTCATGCCCTTGGTGAGGTTCTGCTGGCGGTCGGCCAGCCACATGGCCACGCTCCACACGATGAGCGCCCCGGCGATGACCCACATGGAACGGACCGGGCCCTCGATGAAGTCCTTGAGCAGCAGTCCCACCACGGCCACCGGGATCGAACCGAGGATCACACCCCAGCCCAGCGTGTAGTCGGGGTCCTGCCTGGCTGCCTTGTTGGCCAGGCCCTTGAACCACGCCACCACGATCCGGACGATGTCCTTCCAGAAGTAGATGATCGCGGCGAGGATGGCACCCACCTGGATCACCGCGGTGAAGGCCGTCATGCCTTCCGAGTTGATCTCGTAGCCGAGCAGTTTCTCGACGATGTTGAGGTGTCCTGTGGAGGAGATGGGAAGGAACTCCGTGATCCCTTCGACGATGCCGAGGATGACGGCGTGCAGCCAGTTCATGGGTCTCCTGGGGGTCGGGCCGGACAGCAGCAGGGCCGAGGTTATCACTCGGGTCGGACGAGCCGAAGCGGCGGCGGAACCACGAGACGAGGGGCCCGGCGGGGGTTCGAGACCCTATGTGTTTCGCGGGAAACGACGACACATGGATTCAATCGAACACATGAGGCATAACTCTGCGCGCGGCTTCCTCAACCGCATTCCAAATTTCCGCCACTGCCCGCGAAACCCGCATCGGTCCAGGTGTTGCCGGCCGGGGATTTTGCCCACGATTTCTCAGTCGTCTCCCGGGTTGGCCTCGGGTAGGCGCCGCTGGATGGCCAAGGAGATCAGCGCCGCCGTGACCTGCTGGAACAGGGTGGAGATGATGACGGGAAACATCGTCGCCGCGGGGAAGAAGGCCGCTGCGATCACCGCACCGGCGTTGATGTTGCGCATCCCCGACCCGTAGATCATCGCCACCGTGACCTCCCGGCCCTGCCCCGTCAGGCGCGCCGCCAACCAGCCGAACCCGTAACCGGTCAGGGAGATCAGGAACATGACGCCCGTGATCACCAGGAGCATCGGGTCGAGGGTCCGCACGATCGGCGCGATGCGCGTCGAGGACGCCAGGATCACCACGACGATCCCGAACTTCACCACCATCTGCAGCCAAGGAATGAGCCTCCCGCTCACCCTGCCACCCGTCGCCTCGTTGAAGACGACGGCCAACACCGAAGGCGCCAGCACCATCACCACCATGCTGCGCATCAGTTCACCGGAATCCACGGAGACGTGGGCGCCGGTCAGGAACTCCACCCCGAAGGGAAGCAGAACCGGGGTCAGCACCGCATCCACGAACACGGCGACGAGCCCGAGTGTCAGATCACCCCCGCAGATCGCTATCCACGCAAACCCCGCACTCGCCGTCGGGACCAGGAACTCCAGGACCATTCCCGCGGCGATGTCGGGACTACCCGCGAACCCCAGCCGGGCCACCGCCCACGCGACGACGGGCATCACGACGTGAAGAATCCCGAGGATCAGGAGCAGCGGCAGTGGATGACGCAGCGTCTCGACGATGCTCCTGGCACGCAGGGTCGAAGAACCGGCGAAGACGATGACGAAGAAAACCGGCGCGATGGCGGGCAGCAGGACCCCGAACTGCCCGGGAAAGAGCACCGCCACGACGATCGACAGTGGGACGACGAAGGGCATGAGGGCCGACAACCGGCGGTTGAGTTGGTGCGATGTCATGATGATGGTCCCATCCTTGCACGCCGGCCACCAGGAAATGGTGCAGGTGGGAACGTCGCTCCGGATCCCCAGCGAGCCATTGCCGGGTCCGCCTGTCGGCCGCCGGACGGTTTCGGCTCAACCAGCTGAACTTGAAGAAGACGAACCCCTCTCCCTGGGCACGAAACGTGGAAGAAAACCGGTTCAACGTCGCGTGACGACGTCGAACCGTCGAGCCTCCGTGATTCATGCGCGGGGAAAAGACGTGAACCGCTACAGCTTTGTGGTCGGGTCTACCTACCGGGCGCCGGATGGTTTCACCACGGGCCGCTCGTTCCTCACGACCCAGCTCAACCAGCTTGTGGGGGTGGAAGTTGGTTGAGCCGGCTTGCTCGCTCTGCGAGCTGGCCGTGTCGAAACCATCTCGCGCATGTCCGAAAACTCGTTGTCAGGTTCTGACTACCGGATGCCAAGGATTTCGATTCGGTCCGCTCCTCCGTCGCAGCCCGGCTCAACCAGCTCTCCCCGGATCTCACGGATCTGCGCCGGTAGGTTGGAGGGCATGTCGCTTCCCGAAGAGCTGATCGCCGACCTCGACGTGATCCGCGTCACCCCGGTCCGTGGCGGGGACATCGCACGGGCCTACCGAATCGACACCCCCTCCGGGCCGGTGTTCCTGAAGACGCACCCCTCCCCCACCCGGATGCTGTTCGAACGCGAGGCGCGCGGCCTGCGGGCTCTGCGGAAGGCCGCACCGCCTGAACTGCGGGTTCCCGAGGTGCTTGCCGCATCGCCCCGCGGGCTGGTACTCGAATGGATCGACGAGGGCAGGCGCGGCCCCGCCACCGAATCGGCGCTGGGGGTCGGCCTGGCCCGGTTGCACAGCCTGCCCGCACCCCACTTCGGCGGCCTCGACGGCGACACGTCGGGATATCTGGGTTCCGTCGAGGTGGACCTGACCCCGGCGTCGTCGTGGTCCGAGTTCTACCTGGAACGCCGGGTGCTGCCGCTGACCCGGCGGGCCGTCGCGGAGAAACGGGTGCCGGCCGAGGCCCTGCGACTGCTCGATGTCCTCTCCTCCCGTATCGACGAGCTGTGCGGCCCACCCGAGCCCCCGTCGCTGGTCCACGGCGACCTCTGGGCGGGCAACCGTCTGGTGGACGTCACGGGCATCAACTGGCTCATCGACCCGGCCGCGCACTACGCACATCGCGAGTTCGACCTGGCGATGATGGCGCTGTTCGGCGGTTTCGGGGCAGAGGCGTTCGCCTCCTACGACGAGGCCCACCCGCTGGCCGACGGCTGGCAGAAGAGGATTCCCTGGCACCAACTGACCCCGCTGCTGGTTCACGCCATCCTGTTCGGCGGCGGCTACGGCGCCTCCGTGCTGTCGACGCTGCGACGGCTCGCCGCCTGAGAGAGGGTGTGCTGCGAAGTGGTTTCGACACGGGCCGCTCCTTCGTCACGACCCGGCTCAACCAGCTTCGGGGCGGGATGGTTTCGACACGGGCCGCTCGTTCCTCGCGACCCGGCTCAACCAGCTTCGGGGCGGGATGGTTTCGACACGGGCCGCTCCTTCGTCACGACCCGGCTCAACCAGCTTCGGGGCGGGATGGTTTCGACACGGGCCGCTCGTTCCTCGCGACCCGGCTCAACCAGCTTCAAGAGTGGTTCCGTCACGGGTAGATCCCTTGTCACAGGCCGATTGAACCGGTGATGAGGTAAACATTGAGACATGATCAGTGGGAAGTACGGTCGCCGTGCCTTGTTGTTCGGCATCGGAACTACTGCTGGAGCTCTGGCCCTCGGCTCCCGAATCTGGAACGACGCCACGGCTTCCCTTCCGTCTTCCACGTCCTCCGCCCCCACCGCGTCCGGTTCCCCCTCGCCTGCCCCGGACGACCCGTTCCGGCCCGTGTACCACTACACCCCCGCCAGCGGGAACCTGGCCGATCCCAACGGCCTGATCCTCCACCAGGGCGAGTACCACCTGTTCCACCAGCAGGACGGCACCTGGGCGCACGCCGTCAGCTCCGACATGGTGCACTGGGAACGGCTGGGCACCGCCCTAGGACACGACACCCTCGGCCTGGCGATGTCCGGCAGCTGCGTCGACGACGGCGCAAACACCTCCGGGCTGGTTCCGGGCGGGGGAATGGTCGCGATCTACACCTCCACCGAGGGCGGGGAGGCGCAGTCCCTGGCCTACAGCACCGACCGCGGCCGCTCCTGGAGGCGCTACGACGGCAACCCTGTCATCCCCAACGAAGGTCGCAAGGATTTCCGCGACCCGAAGGTCTTCTGGCACGAGCCGACCCGGTCGTGGGTGATGGTGGTCTCCCTCGGCGACCGAATCGCCGTGTACCGCTCCGGTGACCTGCGGTCCTGGACGCACGCCAGCGACTTCGGTGAGGGGAAGGGTTCCCACGCCGCGGTGTGGGAGTGCCCCGACCTGTTCCTCCTCGACGACGTCTCCACCGACCAGACCCGCTGGGTGCTGACGACCTCGATTGGCGACAACGCCGAAACCCATGGTTCGACGGCCCAGTATTTCATCGGCGACTTCGACGGTTTCACCTTCTTCCCCGAGGACGACCGGGTCCGTTTCACCGACGCCGGCCAGGACTTCTACGCGGCCCAGACCTTCGAGAAGGTCGAGGGACGCCGCATCTGGTTGGGGTGGATGGGCAACTGGGCCTATCCCTACTCGATGCCCACCAAGGGTTGGAAGAACCAGATGAGCATTCCGCGCGAGCTGACGCTGACCACCCGGGACGGGGTGCGGGTTCTGCTGCAGCAACCGGTGAGGGAGTTGAATGCCCTGCGGGGCCGGGCCACGGATGTCGGCGGGCTGTCAGCCACGGACACGACCACCGGGCTGGGTACGGGCCGGGTCGTTGAGCTGGATCTGACGCTGGACGTCTCCAGAGCCAGCGACGCCTGGCTGGGCCTGTGCCGCGGCCAGGTCGACGGCACGCTCCAGGAGGTGCGGGTGGGTGTGCTGCCCGGCAAGGGCATCTTCTACCTCGACCGCACCGCAGGCGGCCTGGCGACCGTGCCGGGACGCGACGGCGGGACGGCGCAGTTCGCCCTGCGACGTGAGGTCGCCTACCGCCCGGTCGACGGGAAGGTGCGGCTGCACGTCCACGTCGACAATTCAAGCGTGGAGGTCTTCGTCGACGACGGCGCCCCGGTGGGGTCGCTCTTGGTGTTCAACGATCCCCGGGCCCAGGAACTGGTGCTGGGCGCGAAGGGGACGGCGAAGGTGATCTCCGGGGCAGTGACCCCGTTGTCCCTCCAATAGGTCTCGCGGAAACGCGAGAAAAGGGGGCGGCCGGGATCCGGGCAGATCGAATCCCGGCCGCTTCCGGAGGGGACTCCAATTACATCGGTGGAGTTCCCCAGCTCGTGGTCCTGCACAACGGCGCCAGAACCGAGGATGCGGGAGGGTTCCGCGGTCGGACAATGCCGAGAGCCATTCGCGAATCCCGCTGTCAGGCCACGAGTTTCCGGTTCCTCAGCCGCAGGACGACATCGGCGGCCTTGGCCACCTGTTTGCTGTGCGTCACGACGATGACGCACTTGCCCTTGTCGTGTGCGGCGGTCTTGAGAATGTCGATGATGTCACTGGCGGTGTCCTCGTCGAGGTTGCCGGTCGGTTCGTCGGCGAGGATCACGGGGGCGTCGGAGACCAAGGCTCGGCCGATCGCAACCCGCTGCTGCTGGCCGCCCGAGAGCTTCATGACGTTGCGATTGATCTCCTCCTTCTCCAGTCCCATCTTCTCCAGCACTCCTGCGTCCGCCCGGTGATTCACCAAGCGGAGGTTCTCCAGGGGAGTCAGGTAGTCGATCAGATTATAGTTCTGGAACACCAGCGACACGTTGCGTTTGCGGTGTTTGGGGAGTCCTTCTTCGGAGATGTCCTTCCCGTTGCAGAGAATCTTCCCGCTGGTGGGGACGTCCAGCCCGGCGAGCAGCCCGAGCAGCGTCGACTTGCCCGCCCCGGAGCCACCGAGAATCGCGTAGAACTTGCCTCCCTCGAACTCGATGGTGACATTTTCAAGGAGTTTGCGCGCCATCTTTTCGTAGGCGTAGTTGACCTTTTCCAGCGCAAGAACGCTCATCTATGATTTTCCTAACTCATCTTGGAGAGAATCTGCTTCGGCTTGAGCCGCAGCATCGGGATCATTGCGACCACCGCCGACAACAGGACGACGGCGTAGCCGAGCAGCCAGGCGCGTCCGAAGTCGAACGCCGAGGCGGCGGCGAAATTGGGGGGTGGGACGTTGACGCCGGACTGGCCGTCTTCCGCCCCCGTGGCCTGCCCGACGACGAGGTCACCGAGCATGCGGGAAACCTGGTCGGAGGCGAGGGCCGCCAGGCCACCCGCAACGAGCGCGACCAAGGTCAGCTCGATCAGGAACTGCACGAGCAGTCTCTTCTTGGACGTGCCCACCGACAGCAGGATCCCGATCTCGTGGACCCGGCCCCGCACCCAGAACACCAGCACGAACACCAGGATCGCGACGCTCGCGAGGCTCACCCCCGCCAGCATCAGGTTGAGCAACCCCTCGACGGTGGCAATCCCGGAGAGCACCCCGGAGAAGGTTTTGGCGTTGTCCTCCACCTGGAGGTTGTCCCAGGGCAGCGACAGTCCTTTTGCCCGGGCGATCGCAGCGCCCAGCTCGTCAGCACTCGATACCAGGTACTGGGCCTCGGTGAGTCCCTGCCCGGCGGCGAGTTCCCCGCTGGAGGCCAAGTCGGTGTAGAAGGTGTTCTCCGCCATCTCCGAGGGCAGCGACGCCTTCCCGCTGGTCCCGGTGAACAGGCCGACGATGGTCACCGTCACGGATTTTCCGTCGCGGTTCAGCGTGACCCGGTCACCCACCTTCAGGCCGTTCTTCGCCGCCAGTTCCTGGTGCATGATCGCCGAGTTCTGGTCGCCTTCGGCGATGTGGCGTCCCTCTACGAGGGTGTACTGCTTGGCGGCGAAACCGTGGATCAGGTCGCTGCGGGTCACCCCCGTGACCCCCGCCTCGGGTGCCACGTCACCGGAGAGCTCCACACCGCTGGCGGGCATCTCGACGAGCTTGAGGTCCGATGGTGTGGCGGTGAGACCGCGCACGTAGTTGTGGCCGGTGACCCCTTGCACCCCGCTGACGGATTGTGCATCGGCGAGGCTCAGTTCCCCGGAGCCGGAACGAACCACGAACCCGGCGGGCACACCACGGCTGACGCTCTCCCGGAGGGCCTGCATGGAGCTGCGGACGCTGGCCTCCGCCACCAGGGCGGTGAAGATCACCGTCATGATGAGCAGCAGCACCACGCTCTTCCCGATTCGCCTGCTGACCGACAGCCAGGCGCGTTTCAACAACAACGACATCGCAGGTACCTCAGGACAGCTGGGTGAGCAGGGCCTTGGGCCTGGCGCGCAGGACCGGGATGGAAGCGATCAGCACCGCGATGCACACCAGCGCCAAAGAGATTCCGCACACCAGCGCCCACTGCCCGGTATCCAGCATCACCTGGACGTGGTCGAGGGTCTTGCCGGACAGGGCCGATTCGTTGTCGGCACCGAGGCCGCTGCCGCCGAGCTGCGATGCCATGTCCTTCGATGTCGACTTCGCGGCCTGGGATACCAGCTGGTTGCCGATGAACTGGGCCGCGCCCTGGGCTGCGAACCACGCCGCTCCGAAGGCCGGGATCGCTATCAGCACAAGCTCCAGGATGTGTTGGGTGACGATCCCGGGTTTCGACGTGCCCACCGACAACAGGATGCCGGTTTCACGTCGCCTCTCCCTGGCCCACAGCCACAGCACCAAGGAGATCACCACCACGCCGAAGATGACCGTGGCCACGACCATCGTGTCGACGAGTTTGTAGATGCTCTGCACCGTGCCCGTGACGCCGGCGAGGATCTGGTTGGTCTTGGAGAGTTGGAAGTTCTTCCAGTCGACCCCCAGCTGACCGGCCTGCTTCATCACTTCGTCGAGTTTGCCTGCGGATTCCACGAAGAAGGTGGCATCCGTGTAGATCTCCTTGCCCTCCGGGAACTTGGCGAGCTGTTTCGTGGTGGTCACGTCGGTGTAGATGGAGTTCTGCACCAGTTCGACGCGCGTCCGAGCGGGTTTGATGTTCTCCCCCGAGAAGAGGCCGACGATCTCGACCTCCACCTCCTCGGTGGACTTGTTCACGTTGTCGGCGTCTTCGGGGTTCCCCTTCAGCTTGAGTTTGTCGCCGACCTTCAGGCCGTTCGCCTTGGCGAGATCCTCGTGAATGATCGCCTTGTTGACGTCGGATTCGTTGACGTGGCGCCCCTGACTCAGTTTCAGACCGCCGGAACGGAAGTTCACGTCCAGTTCGGTGTTGTTCTCCCCGTAGCCGCCCACCAGGTTCCCGAAGAGCTTTTCCTTCTGGGCATCGTAGTCGCGCTGGGAATTTGGCAGTTTCAGTGGCTTCGCCCCCACCAGGTCGGCGGTCAGCGACATGCGACGGAGGTGATCGCTCACCCCGGGCACGCCCTTGACAGCGTCGATGTCGGCTTCCTTGACGACACCACCACCCCGGGGAGTGCCGGGATTGTTCTTCCGGTTGTTCTCGAGGGTGAAGCCGGCCTTCAGCTGCTGACCGACCTGCGACGCCGCCGCGTCCGTCGAGCCTTTCACCGCAACCATGCTCAGCATAACCGTCGACAAACACAGCAGAATGCCGAACATTATCAACGTCTTCAGTTTTTTGCGCACCACGAAGCGCCACGCACAGGTCAGGGCCCGCATATCCGTTTCTCTCCCGCTCACTCCCGGGCCGCGCAACCAGAAACTCTCTGATCCACGCTGCCCTCATCAGCCGCACAGGTCGGCACCAACAGATTCCAGAACCGCGAACGTTTCCCTCACGACGAATGGTCGGATGCGGAACGCCGGATTTCCTCGGGAATCAATCCCTCGGCACACGGCCGAGTGATTTCCCGTCGGACCCACTGCCCCGGTTGTTCCCGCGGTCGGATTCGCTCACGATCTGGCTGGGAGCCTAGCACCGCGACAACTACCGGGGCAGTGGCCGCAAAGGACCCGTGAACTGCTTTCTACAACCCAGGTCTTGGCCTGTTGAACCCCGGAAAACCGGGCCTCAGCGATCAATCTGGGACGGTTGCCGGCCCGGCGGCTCCAACCCGGGTAGGACCACGGTAGGAGTCGCCCCGCAGAACCGAGCCGAGGGACCGATCCGTCACGACCAGCGGTCGGAGAAAAACAGACGAGAAGTCCACGGGATTTCACACCGCAAGCCAGTTGAGCCGGACCGCGAGCGCCCCTCCCCGAAGCCGGTTGACCCGGGCCGCGAACGCCCCTCCCCGAAGCCGGTTGACCCGGGCCGCGAACGCCCCTCCCCGAAGCCGGTTGAGCCAGCAAGTGAGCGAAGCGAACGGCTGAGTCGAAACCAGCTTCGGCAAGACCCACACCCCTTCCCAACTCCGAGCCCCTCCCCTTGTGCACGAAACGCGGAAGAAAAACGTTTCAACGTCGTGTGGCGACGGGCGGTTTCAAGTGGTGTGTGCAACGTTGAGTAGTTGTTCCATTTTCTCGGCTGGTGTGGCCCAGTCAAGTACTCGGCGGGGTCGGGTGTTGAGGAGGTCTTCAGCGTGTTGGACCTGGGTGTCGGTGATGTGGGTGAAGTCGGTGCCTTTGGGGAAGAAGTCCCGGATCAGGCCGTTGCTGTTCTCGTTGGTGGGGCGTTGCCAGGGAGAGTGGGGATCGCAGAAGTAGGCCTGGCAGCCCGAGGCGAGGGTGAAGCGGGCGTGTTGGGCCATCTCGATGCCCTGGTCCCAGGTGAGGGTCGTCATCAAGGTGGCCGGGAGTCGGCGGGCCATCTGGATCAACGCGTCGGTCACGGTGGTGGAGTCACGGCTGGTGACCCGTTGGATCATGGTGTAGCGGGTGGTGCGTTCGTTGAGGGTCACCAGGGCCGAGGTGCCGCCCTTGCCGATGATGAGGTCTCCTTCCCAGTGCCCGGGAACTGCCCGGTCCTCGACCTCGGCCGGACGGTTGGTGATGGTGGCCTCACCGATCCAGCTACGGCTACCCCGCCCGGACAGCCGTGACCGGGGACCTCGGGTGGTACGTCCGGAACGCAGGGCTTTCTCGACGGTGAGTTCATGACGCAGCCCGCCGGCGGCCTGGACGTAGAGGGCCTGGTAAATCGTCTCGTGACTGACCCACATCGTGGGGTCCTCCGGGAAGTCCTGACGCAGCCGGTGAGCGATCTGCTGCGGGGAATGTTTGTTGTTCAACCGTGTCACCACCTCGTCCCACAACGGTGTCCCGAGTACCAGCTTCCTGTCCTTGGGACGCCGACGTGACCAGTCTGCCAGCCGCTGCGCCGGCTGGGCCCGGTACCGGCCAGGACAACGCTTCATCTCCCTGGAGACCGTGGAACGGTGGACACCGAGTTCTGCAGCTATCTGGGAGGGCGGAACCCGGTCACCGACCCGAACCTCGATCAGGATCCGCCCCGCCAGGGTCAACCGGCCCTGCCCGTCACGCCACTGCGCTGGCTCTCCCACTTCCAACACCGGGTTCTCCCGTAACCGCCGCCGACGCCGCCGCGGACTGTAACGATGCTCGTTCAACCCACCAACCCCTCCCACCCGGCCCCTCGACAACACCATCCCCGCCTCGACAGCCACCTTCCTCACAGTGGAAGGACTACCACCCAACTCCCGCGCGATCGAATGACACGACCGGCCCTGCCCCAACAACACCAACATCAACCCACGACGCTGCTCATCCAACCGCACAACACACCTCCAGAAACTGTTGTTGCGCACACCCTCTGAACCCGCCACGTTGAAACGTCGAACCTCTGCGAGTCGTGTACGGGAAAAGCAGGGCGAGGCGAGGGGAGGGCGGTCGGGGACTTGTGGTCGGGTCTGCTCCTCAACCACCAGATGGTTTCGACACGGGCCGCTCGTTCCTCGCGACCCGACTAAACCAACTTCGAGTTGGGACGGTTTCGACACGGGCCGCTCGTTCCTCGCGACCCGACTAAACCAACTTCGAGTTGGGACGGTTTCAACTCGAGCCGCTCCTTCGTCGCGACCCGGCTCAACCAGCGTCGGATTGGAGATCAACCGGCTTTGGGTGGGACTTCACATGCGGTCGGGGGCCTCGATTCCGAGGAGATGGAGGCCCTGGGCCAGTACCTCGCGGGTGGCCGCCGCGAGCGCCAGACGCGAGGAGCGCACCTCCCCCTCGGAACGCAGCACCGGGCAGGCCTCGTAGAAGGCCGAGAAGGCCCCGGCCAGTTCGTAGAGGTACCCGCACAGTTTGTGGGGGGTGAGGGCACGGGCCACCTCGTCGACAACCTCACCGAAACGGCTCAGCACCAACGCGAGGGTCTGTTCGGCAGGGTCCTCCAGCACCGCTACCGCACCCCAGCTGATGTTCTCGGCCTCTGCCCTGCGCAGGATCTGGCAGATCCGGGCGTGCGCGTACTGCAGGTACGGCCCGGTGTCGCCGGTGGTCTGCACCATCCGTTCGGCGTCGAAGACGTAGTCCTTGTGGATCGCGCCCGACAGGTCGGCGTACTTGATGGCCGCCAGGGCGATCTCGGGTGATGCCTCCTGCTCCGCCAGGTCGAGCAGGCTCGTCAGCGACACCGTCCCGCCGTCGCGGGTCTTGAACGGGCGCGAATCGGGACCGAGCACCATGCCGTAGCCGACGTGCTGCGCCTCGACGTCCTCGGGCAGGTAGCCGGCCTTCCGGGCGGCCTCGAAGAGTTCCTGGAAATGCTGCGACTGGCGCACGTCGGTGACGTAGATGATCCGGTCGGCCTTCAGCTCGCGCACCCGGTGCCGGATGGCTGCCATGTCGGTGGTGTCGTAGCCGTAGCCGCCATCCGATTTGCGGATGATCAGCGGCGCGTCGAAACCCTCGACCCACAGCACCAGCGCCCCGTCGTCGACGACGGCGATGCCGCGCTCGGCCAGGTCGGCGGCCACCTCCGGAAGGGCGTCGTTGTAGGTCGACTCGCCCGCCAGGTCCGCATCGGTTAGCAACACCCCGAGGCGTTGATAGGCGGCGTTGAAACCGGCCAGGGAGACCGCGATCAGCTGCCGCCAGATCGCCAGGGTCTCCTGGTCGCCGCCCTGCAGCTTCACGACGCGCGCGCGGGCGCGGGTGGCGAAACCGGGGTCGTCGTCGAAGTGTTTCTTGGAGTCCTTGTAGAGCTGTTCCGCGCCTGCGAGGTCGAGGGCGGTGACGTCGGTGCCGGTCTCGATGATGTGTTCGACCAGCATCCCGAACTGGGTGCCCCAGTCGCCGATGTGGTTCTGCGGGATCACCTCGTGCCCCAGGGCGGTGAGGACGCGGTTGAAACAGTCGCCGATGATGGTGGTGCGCAGGTGCCCGACGTGCATCTGCTTGGCAACGTTGGGCGCCGAGTAGTCGATGACGACCCGCTGCGGGTGAGACGTGCGGCTCAACCCGTGGTGGGGGTCCTCCAGCACCGCGGTGGCTGCCTGGGCCAGCACGTCGGCGCGGATCCGGAAGTTGATGAACCCCGGCCCGGCGATCTCCAGGGGTTCGCACAGGTCGGAGACGTCGAGCTGTGCGACGATGTCCGCCGCGACCTCCCGGGGGGGTCGTTTCTGCTCCTTGGCGAGGCGCAGCGCCACGTTGGACTGGAAGTGCCCGAACTGGGGTTTCGTGGCCGGCCGCATCTCCGGATCCACCCCCGTGACGGCGCGCAGACGGGCATCGAGCAGGGCAGGCAGCGATTGCATGGGGGACATTCTCTCACCCTTCGCCGAGGTTGGTGATGCCCCCTTCCGCCAGGGTGTTCAATTGGGTTCATGACAAGCGCTCCGCCCATCACACTGAACGACGGCAAGTCCATCCCCCAGCTCGGCCTGGGCGTCTGGCAGATGACCGACGACGAAGCCACCGCCGCCGTCAGCCACGCCCTGGAGACCGGATACCGGCACGTCGACACCGCCGCCATATACCGCAACGAAGTGGGTGTGGGACGCGCGATCGCCGCGTCCTCGCTGCCGCGCGACGAGATCTTCGTCACCACGAAGCTGTGGAACAAGGACCAGGGCCGCGACCTGGCCCGTCCCGGCCTGGAACAAAGCCTCGAGAAACTCGGCCTCGACCACGTGGACCTGTACCTGATCCACTGGCCCTGCCCCGCGCGCGGCACCTACGTGGAGACCTGGGAACAGCTCATCGACTTCCGTTCCGAGGGTCTGGTTCGTTCCATCGGGGTGTGCAACTTCCTGCCCGAGCATCTCGACACCATCGTCGACGAGACCGGCATCACCCCGGTCGTGGACCAGATCGAACTGCACCCCACCTTCCAGCCCGACGACCTGATCAACCACTGCTCGGACCTGCGGATCACCGTGGAGAGCTGGTCGCCGCTGGGGCGGGCCGCCGATCTGGAGCATCCCGTCATCACCCGCATCGCCGAACGGCTCGGCGCCACCCCGGCGCAGGTCATCATCCGCTGGCACCTGGACCGCGGTTTCGTCGTGATCCCGAAGTCGAAGACCCCCGCGCGGATCGAATCGAACTTCGCGGCCCTCGAGATGAAATTGTCGGCGGAGGACCGGGCGGCCATCGACGCGCTCAGCGCAGGCAACCGCATCGGCCCCGATCCCGCCACTCTCGAGATGGTCTGACCAGGGGTTTAGCTGGCCGAGGCGCCACCTGTGAATAAGCCTCCTTGTACACGACACGTGGAAGAGAAACGGTTCAACGTCATGTGGCGACGTTGAACCGTCGAACCTCCGCGATTCGTGCACGGGAAAGGACGGGAGTGGGGCGGAATGTGGGAAGAGAGGTTCGACACGACCCGGTTCGTGCCCGGCCACGGAGACCCTGGGGCCTCACCCGCTACCCTTCAGCGCATGCGGATTGCAGTGATCGGTTGCGGCTACCTGGGGGCGGTGCACGCGGCCTGCATGGCGGAGATCGGCCACGACGTCATCGGACTCGACGTGGACGAGGACAGGGTTTCCCGGCTGGCGCGGGGCGAGGCCCCGTTCCACGAACCCGGTTTCCCCGAGATCCTGGCGCGAGGGATCGCAGCCGGGCGGCTGGGTTTCACCACCGATCCCGGACGGCTCGCCGACGCCGACCTGATCTTCATTGGGGTCGGCACCCCGCAGCTGTCGGGCAGGCTGGGCGCGGACCTCAGCCAGGTCGACGCTGCCGTCGAAACCGTCGTCGAACACGTCAACCCCCGGCCCGGCTCCTCGGTGCTGGTGGCGGGCAAGTCGACGGTTCCGGTCGGCACCGCGCAGCGGCTCGCTGAACGCCTGAAGGCCAGTGGCAAGAATTTCCTTCTGGCGTGGAACCCCGAGTTCCTGCGCGAGGGCCACGCCGTCGCCGACACCCTCCACCCCGACCGCATCGTCTACGGGCTGCCCGAGGACCGCTCGACCGGGGACCGCGCCAAGGCGATTCTCGACGCCTGCTACGCGCCAATGCTGGCCGAGGACATCCCCCTGGTGGTGGCGAACCTTCCCACCGCTGAACTGGTGAAGGTGGCCGCCAACGCCTTCCTGGCGACGAAAATCTCCTTCATCAACGCCATGGCGGAGCTGTGCGACGCGACCGGCGGCGACGTCACCCGGCTGGCGGAGGCCATCGGCCACGACGACCGGATCGGGGGCAAGTTCCTCCAGGCGGGCATCGGTTTCGGTGGCGGCTGCCTACCGAAGGACCTGCGGGCCTTCATGGCGCGGGCCGGGGAACTCGGCATCGACCAGGCCCTCACCTTCCTGCGCGAGGTGGACGCCATCAACCTGCGCCGCCGCGACCACGCCGTCACGCTCACGGAGAAGGCGGTAGCGGGACGGCTGGCGGGCCGGAAGGTGGCGGTGCTGGGGATCACCTTCAAACCCGATACCGACGACCTGCGCGACTCCCCCGCCCTCGACATCACATCCCGGCTGTGGGCGCGCGGCGCCGACGTGCGGGTCGTGGACCCGACGGCCGGACCCGAGCTGCGCCGGCGCCAACCCGAAATGCGGGTTTGCGACACCGTAGAGGAGGCCCTTACAGGGGTGGATGCGGTGCTGCTACTCACCCCGTGGAAGGAATTCCTCTGCCTGGATCCGGTGGAACTGAGAGGAATCGTCGCCTCCCCCGCCATCATCGACGGCCGGAATGTGCTCGACCCCAAACTGTGGCAGGAATCCGGCTGGAGGTATTACGGAATGGGCAGGGGGGTCTCAATCTGGTAACCAATCCGGAAGGTTCCTGCCGTCCGAACGGCCATATCTGCGGGTTTCGGTGCGTCTTGGCTTGACATCCCCCCGACATCGGCCAAAGTATGTTCGCATACTCAAAATGCTTTAAGGAGACATCAATGACAAAGCGTGAACTGATCCAGGCCATAGCGGCCAAGGCCGGGCTCACCAACGCGCAGGCCGAGGCCGCGCTCGACGCCTTCGGTGCCGTTATCACCGAAGCGCTCGTCGCTGACAAGAAGATCCAGCTTCCCGGCGTGTTCACCGCCTCCACCACACAGCGCGCCGAGCGTGAGGGCCGCAACCCCGCCACCGGTGAGGCCATGACCATTCCGGCCCGCCGCGTCGCGAAGTTCGCCCCGGCCAGTGCCCTGAAGAACGCTCTCTGAGCCTTCTTAAATCGAGCTGCATGAAACGCCGCCCCCATTTTGGAGGCGGCGTTTCAATTCTCGACGCCCCGGGCCCCGGGGATTCCGTCAATAGAGTTCGGCATAACGAGAAGCCGGTGCCGTTCAGGACTCCTTGAGGGCCACGCGGAGCATGTGACGACGCCGGCGAAGCCTGACGAGCCCGACCGCCATGTCCCAGACATCCGCGATCCTGATCCGGGTCCCGCCGCGTTCGTGACCGGCCTGGAGGACGACGGGAACCTCGACCACACGCCTCCGGTCCACCTGCGCGAGATGAACAATCTCGGTGCTCGCCAAGTAACCGTGCTCCCGGAGCAGGGGGATGTGGCGCTGCAGCCAGGTCCTGTTGACGAAGAGAGTTCCCTGGCAGTCCCCCACCGTCATGCCCAGGATCACCCTGCGCAGGAAACGGTATCCCCACGACATGACGGCCCGCAGCTTCGATCTGGGAACCACGCTTCCCGGATGGGCCTTCGAGCCGATCACCAGGGCCGACGGGTCACCGACCGACTCCCAGGAACGGATGTCCGTGACGCCGAACGGGAGATCGTCTGCGGTGAGAAGAACCACTTCGCCCCTCGCCTCCGAGGCTCCCTTCAGGTAGGCGGCACCGAGTCCCACCTCGGACCGGAAGATCCGGACGGGAAACCCCCAGGAACCCGGGGCGAGTTCTTCGGCGATCTCCCAGGTGTCGTCGGAGGATCCGTTCTCCACGATTATGACCTCGACGTCGTCGCGGTCCAGTTCCCGCACCAGTTGCTGCAGCGTCTCCCGCAGGCGCGGACCGCTGTTGTGGGCGGGCACTACGATGGACAGCCCCGGTATGATGTCACTCACCCGCGTTGACCTCCACCGGACCCGTCGTCCCCGTCGCGGGTGAACGCCTGGCATACACCCAGTGTTTGTAGGCGAAATAGTTCCACACGGTGGTGATGGCGGTGGCGACGAGCTGGGAGGAACCCAGCCCCAGGCCGAGGACGTCGTGGCACACGGTCACGACGAACGCCACGACGACGGAATTGAACGCGACGAGAACCGAATAGCGGAACAACGACGCACGCACCGAGGCCTCGGAACGGAAGGCGAACATGCGCTGCAGGGAATAGGTGAAGAAGAAGGAGGCCCAGAAAGCCAGCAGCGCGGAGAGGCTCGTGGGAAGCCCGAGGACCTCCCGGAAGACGTTCAGGAGCAGGACGTTGAAGGCGAAGGCCAGGCCCCCGGCCACCAGATAGCGCAACGCACCACTGTTCAAGATCCTGGAAATACTCAAATCAATCCTTCACCAAAACCCCAAGCCGCCCTCCCTGCGGAACGACGACCAAGTTTAACCCAGCCCTCCGTGGCACGGGATCCCGGTAATCCGATCACGGGTTGGTGATGTGGAGGTCCTGTGACAGGTCGTGGTAGACCTTCAGGACCTCCTCGTAGCGGGGCATACGATGGGCGAAACCGCAGGACATCGCAGGCCTGCGTAACCAGCAGGTGGTAGTCACCGGACACGAACCACCCAACGGTGCAGCAACCACCATGCCAGCACGCTGACCCCGGCCGCTCTGCTACGAGCAACCGGGACCAGGAGCGGAACGCGTCAGGGTTCAGCGGACATCAACGAACTGGTTCGTGGCGGCCGATTCGATCATCGCCTCGCAGACCCGAACCACCTGGGCGCCCTGCTCCAGCGTGACGACGTCGGAGTCGCGGCCGAGAATGGCATCGCGGAAGTTCTCGTGCTCGGTGCGCAGCGGCTCCGGTTTCGCGATTGCGAACCGCGTCACGTCGCCCTCGGAGACGCCACGGAACTGGGCGATGTCGTCCCAGGTGGTGGCGATGCGGCCGTTGGCGTAGAAGGTCAGGTCCGCGGTGAGGGTGTCCGCGATGAACATGCCCTTCTCGCCCGTCACGATGGTCAACCGCTCCTTGGTGGGGGTCAGCCAGTTGACGAGATGGTTGGACATCAGGCCTCCCGACAGCTGACAGGTGGCCGAGACCATGTCCTCGTACTCGCGTCCCGCCTTGAACATGGTGCGGGCCGCGACCAGTTCGTAGTCGCGCTGCGTGACCCACGCGGTCAGGTCGATGTCGTGGGAGGCGAGGTCCTTGATGACCCCGACGTCCGCGATGCGCGCCGGGAACGGACCCTGACGGCGGGTGCAGATCTGGTACAGGTCACCCAGCTCGCCCGCCTCGAGGCGTTTCCGCAGCTCCTGCAACGCGGGGTTGTAGCGCTCGATGTGGCCGACGGCCCCGACAAGCCCCTTCGACGCGAAAGCCCTGACGAGGCGCTGGGCGTCCTCGAAGGTTTTCGCGAGGGGCTTCTCGATGAGCGCGTGCACGCCGGCCTCGGCCACCTTTAGGCCGATTTCCTCGTGATACATGGTGGGAGCCGCGATCACGACGTAGTCAAGGTTCTGCTCCAGCAGGGCGTCAACATCGGGCAGGACGGGAAGCCCCTCGGCGACGCCGTGCGGGTCGCCCTGGGCGTCGGCCACCGCGACGAGGTCGACCCCGTCGATGGCGCGCAGGTTACGGGCGTGGTGACGCCCCATCATTCCGAGGCCAATGAGGCCGGCACGCAGGTTACTCATCAGGCACCTGCCTTCGCGAGAGTATTGACGGCGTTCACGATGCGTTCCAGGTCCTCCTGGGTCAGCGACGGGTGAACCGGCAGCGACAGGCACTCCTTGGCGGCGCGTTCGGTCTCCGGCAGCTCGACCGGCGACTGGAACGGCTTCAGGCGGTGGTTCGGGACGGGGTAGAACATCCCGGAGCCGACCTGGTACTCCTCCTTGAGGGCCTTAGCCAGGCCGTCGCGGTCCTCGGGAACGCGGATCGTGTACTGGTGGTACACGTGGACGGCGCCGTCGGCCACCGGCGGCGGGGTGACACCCTCCAGGTTCGCGGACAGGAACGCGGCGTTCTCCTGGCGGGTCCTCGTCCAGGCGTCGACCTTCGTGAGCTGCACCCGGCCGATGGCGGCGTGGATGTCGGTCATGCGGTTGTTCAAACCGACGACCTCGTTGTGGTACTGCTGCAGCATCCCTTGGTTGCGGTACAGGCGGATGTTGCGTTCGATGGTGGCGTCGGCGCAGGAGACCATGCCGCCCTCACCGGAGGTCATGTTCTTGGTGGGGTACAGAGAGAACATCGCGAACTCACCGAAGGCCCCGACCGGGGTGCCGTCCAGCGAGGCGCCGTGCGCCTGGGCGGCGTCCTCGAACAGCAGCAGCGAGTGCGAATCGGCGATGGTGCGCAGCTTGTCCATCTGGGCGGGGTGACCGTACAGGTGAACCGGCATGATCGCCTTGGTGTGCTCCGTGATGGAGGCCTCCACGGAGGCGGGGTCGAGGGTGAAGTCGTCGGCGGAAATGTCCGCGAACACCGGGGTGGCGCCGGTCAGGGCGACGGAGTTGGCGGTGGCCGCGAAGGTGAACGACGGCACGATCACCTCGTCGCCCGCGCCAATCCCGCAGGACAGCAGGCCCAGGTGCAGGCCGGAGGTGCCGGAGTTGACCGCCACGCAGGCGCGGCCGAGCTTGAAGTGCTCGGAGAACTCGGTCTCGAAAGCCGCCACCTCGGGGCCCTGGGCGATCATGCCGGAACGCAGCACCCGGTCGACGGCGGCGCGTTCCTCTTCGCCGATGATCGGCTTTGCGGGGGGAATGAAGGACTGGGTCATCGGGCTTCCTTTACGAGGTTGAGGGTCTCGCCCACCTGCTCGAACTCGTCGCCGGTGTGCGGGTCACGGAATGTGTTGGGACCGGTTTCCTCCAGGGGGAAACCGGAGCGGCCCACCCATTTGATGCGCCGGGCCGGAACCCCGGCCACCAGCGCGTAGGCGGGAACGTCACGGGTGACGACGGAGCCGGCGGCGACCGTCGCCCACTCGCCGATCGTGACAGGGGCGACGCACACGGCGCGCGCACCCACGGAACTGCCGCGCTTCAGGGTCACCCCGACCGGTTCCCAGTCGTGGGCGCTCTTCGATGTGCCGTCGGGGTTGACGGCGCGAGGGAAGGTGTCGTTGGTCAGCACCGCGGCGGGGCCGACGAAGACCCCGTCCTCCAGATGCGCGGGTTCATAGACGAGGGCGTAGTTCTGGATCTTGCAGTTGTCCCCGACGTGCACGCCGCTTCCGATGTAGGCTCCCCGTCCCACGATCACGTTCTCACCGATCTCGGCGCCGCCTCGTACCTGGGCGAGATGCCAGATCGACGAGCCGTCGCCGATCCGGACGTCGTCATCCAGGTCCGCCGACGGAAGAATGCGGGGTTCAGCCATGGGTCCGCCTCTCAATCACTTGGGTCCGGGTTGCAGTCTAGCCTCAGGATCGCTTTCCGATAACCACGTGAACAGTGCCGTAAAAACATCAACCTGCGTTCACCACCCGATACCCGGGAAACGACCCGGTGTCCCCATCCGGGTCGCGCCGCTCCTTGAAAGGAGCGCCACCGCGACCCACCCAATGAATCCTCACCGAAAACGGCCTGCCAGGACGCCGATCCTCCCCGGCGCCGTCGGGGCCCTTCCCGGTCCCCGACGGTGCCGGGAGATATGGTGGCTCCCATGCGGAATCTCAATGTGGCGGAGCTGGCGGCCAAGGTCGTCGAGGGATCCAGGGGCCATGTGGCGAGGGCCATCACCCTGGTGGAATCGACCAAGCCCGAACACCGGGTGCAGGCCCACGAGTTGCTGCAGCTGATCAATCCGTACACCGGGAGGGCGTTCCGCGTCGGCGTCTCGGGTGTGCCCGGGGCCGGCAAGTCGACCTTCATCAACGCGATGGGCATCAAACTGATCGAGGAACACAACCACCAGGTGGCGGTGCTCGCCGTCGACCCTTCATCGACCCGCACCGGCGGTTCCATCCTCGGTGACCGCACCCGCATGGGTGATCTAGCCATGCGGGAGGAAGCGTTCATCCGTCCCTCACCGTCGGCCGGGCACCTGGGTGGTGTGGCCCGCGCCACCCGCGAGTCGATGCTGGTGCTGGAGGCCGCCGGCTACGACGTCGTGCTGGTCGAGACCGTGGGTGTGGGACAGTCGGAGGTGGCTGTCGCGGGCATGGTCGACACCTTCTTGTTCCTGCACGTCGCCCGCACCGGGGACCAGCTGCAGGGCATCAAACGCGGCATCCTGGAACTGGCCGACGTGATCTCCATAACCAAGGCCGACGGCGACAACGAAGGCGAGGCCCGGGTCTCGGCCCGTGAACTCAGCATCGCCATGAAACTAATCTCCAGCGACGAGTCGAGGCGGCGTCCCCCCGTGCTGACCTGCTCCTCCTACACCGGTGCGGGCATGGACGAGGTGTGGGAGGCGGTGACGAAACACCGCGCCGACCTGGAGAAGGCCGGGGAACTCGTCAGCCGCCGCAGGTCGCAGCAGCGCGCCTGGCTGTGGAACATGGTGGAGCAGGAGATCATCCAGTCGCTGCGCACCTCCCCCGAGGTCCGCGAGATCGCGGCCCGCGTCGAGGCGGATCTCGCAGCCGAGAGGGTCAGCGCCGTCGAGGGAGCCAGCGATATCCTCGAGGCCTTCGCCCACACCTTCCGCCATCCCTCCCACGAACCGGCCGGGGAGTGACGGGCGGCGCGGGGACCCGGCTGCCGGATCCCCGACGGCAACGAGTAGGTTCTACATGGCCCTCGCGGACCGGCCAGACCGGCCGTGCAGGCCGCCACATGACGCTTCCGGACCCGTTTCACGGTCCGCGGGCAGGCGAGTCAGGTGACCACGATTGGCCTGTCCTCTAAGCTGGTTCCGTTGAGAGGAGGGTGAATGGGCGTGTTCGACCGCGCTGAGAAGAGGATCGGCGCCGCCGTTGACAAGGTTTTCGCCCGCGCCTTCAAGGGCGATGTGCAGCCCGTCGAGATCGCGGCGGGTATTCAGCGGGAGCTGGATTCCGAGGCCAAACTCCTCAGCCGCGACAAGCGGCTGGTGCCGAACGTTTTCACGGTCTCCCTCTCCCCCCACGACTACAACAGGCTGTTTCCCTACACCAAGACCCTGAACTCGGAGATCATCCCGGAGCTCAGGGCGCACGCCGCGGAACGTTCCTACGTGTTCAACGGTTCCATCCAGATCCTCTACATGCTGGAGCAGTCGCTGCCCACGGGACAGTTCCGGGTGACCAGCCAGGCCGTCGCGACGGCCCCCGACCAGGCCCCCGCACCCAGGCCACGGGCCTCGCAGCAGCTGGTGCTGGAGGTCGGCGGGGTGCGGCACCCACTGGTGCCGCCGGGCCTGGTGATCGGCCGCGGCTCGAACGCCGACCTGCGCGTCAACGACCCCGGGGTGTCGCGCCGCCACGCCATGATCTCGGTTTCCGGGCCGCTGGAGAACCGCACCATCCGCATCGAGGACCTCGGCTCCACCAACGGCATCGTCGTCGACGGCTCCCGGGTGCAGGCGGCTCAGCTCAGGGACGGTTCCCGCATCGAAATCGGCAACACGAGGATGCTGGTGCATTCGCCCTCGGAGGCGTGATCCCATGTCAGATCTCGTCGCAGCGGCGATCAAGATTGTCTTTCTCGCCCTGCTATGGCTGTTCATCGGCATCCTCGCCGATGTGATCCGCAAGGACATGTTCGGCCGGAAGGTGTCGGCCTCCGACCTGCCCGCGAACGAGCAGGGACCCGCCAGGCGCGGCAAGGCAAGCTTCCAGCCCACCCGGTTCGCCATCACCCAAGGCGCCCAGCAGGGGCTATCCATCCCGCTGGAACCGACCATCAACCTGGGACGCACCTCCGACTCCACCCTCCTGCTCGACGACGACTACGCCTCCGCCCGTCACGCGCAGCTCGTGCAACGCGACCCAGAAACCTGGGTGGTGACCGATCTCGGATCCACCAACGGCACCTACTTGAACGGCAAACGCATCACCGAACCCACCCCGATGGGGGTAAACGACATTCTCCGCATCGGCCGCACCATGATGAAACTGGAGGTGTGAGGCCGATGTTCTCCCTCGACTTCCGCGTCCACTCCGAGGTGGGACGGGTCCGCAAGAACAACCAGGACGCGGCCTTCGCCAGCCCCAACCTGCTGGTCGTCGCCGACGGTATGGGGGGCGCTGCCGCCGGGGACCTGGCCTCCGCCGTCGCCGCGAAGGAGGCCAGCGAGGGAGACCGGCGCCTCGACAACGAACACCTGGTGGAGCACATGGCGGGTATCGTTCAGCGCGCCAACGACAAGCTCGCCGACCTGATCGAGAACAACCTGGAACTGGACGGGATGGGCACCACCTTCTCGGGTGCCGCCTTCTCGGGCACGATGCTGGGAGTCGCGCACATCGGCGACTCGCGCGGCTACCTGCTGCGCGAAGGCGAACTGAAACAACTCACCCACGACCACTCGTGGGTGCAGTCGCTGATCGACGAGGGCCGCATCACACCGGAACAGGCGGCCACCCACCCGCACCGCTCGCTGATCCTGAAGGTCCTCAACGGGGCCGGGGACACGGACCCGGACTTCTTCGAACTACCGGTGCTGGAGGGAGACCGGGTGCTGTTCTGCTCCGATGGCCTGTCCGGCCTGATGAGCGAGGAGGACCTGCACGAGTTGATGTCCCTCGACGATCTCGACGAGTGCGTCTCACGCCTGTCGGCCCTGGCGAACGAGCACGGCGGCCACGACAACATCTCCTTGGTGCTGGCGCAGGTGGTGCCGCAGAGCGACGAACTTGACGCCGCCGAACCGCAGCTCGCCGGTTCCGCCCTGGAACGCGAAATCCCCACCATTGCCCACGAGGAGGAGGGCCCGGGCTATCCAGAGCCGGAGCCCGCCGAGGACCCCGACCACGACTCCACGGAGCAGGCCCGCTACGCCCCCCGGGAGAGCAGGAACAAACGCCGCTGGCCCACCATCCTGGCAGCGATCCTGGCGGGGGCGATCGTCGTGGGTGTGACCTTCTGGGGGGTGCGGGTCTACAGCTCCTCCCGGTACTTCATAGCTGCCGCCGACGGGCAGATCGGGATCTACAACGGCCTCCCGGGTTCGCTGCTCGGCCACGAGATGAACACCCTGGTGGAACGCCGCGACACCCGGATCTCCGATCTCCCGGTGTTCTTCCAACGGCAGGTGGCCAACACGATCGGGTTCTCAGACCTCGCCTCCGCCCGGGATGCGGCAAAAACCCTGGACGGGTACGCGACCCGCTGCGCCAGGGCACGTCAGCAGCGGCTCGGCCCCGTGAAACAGCCGGGTGAACCGCAGCCGAGCGAACCGGAGGGCCCGGGCCTGCCGACGGAACCCGTCGCCACCGCGTCGCTGTCGAGTTCACCGGGAGGACAGACGAACTATCCGACGATGCTCTCCCCGATGAGCCCGACGGCCGCCGAGGAAGCGGATCCGGAGGCATGCTGATGTCGGTCATGCAGCAGCCCTCGGCCACGGGCGAGTACATCATCTACCGGCAGCGGCGCGGGGTCGAGTTGGTGCTGACACTCATCGCGTGCGCGTTCGGTGTGGTGGGTTGGATCGTCTCCTACCTGAACCTGCGGGGCGCCCCCCCGGGGGACCTGATACCCGGCACCCTCATCTGGTTCGGCATGGCGCTGGCCGCGCACTTCGTCATCAGGTGGCGTATTCCCTACGCGGACCCGGTGATCCTGCCGATCGTGTTCCTGCTCAACGGCCTCGGCCTGGCCATGATCGCCCGCCTCGACAACGCCAAGAACACGCATGCCGCTACGAACCAGCTGCTCTGGACGGGGCTCGGCATCATGCTGTTCGCCGCGGTCGTGATCTGGCTGCTCGACCACCGCAGGCTCCAGCGTTTCCCCTACCTGTTGTTCCTGGCGGGCATGGGGTTGCTGCTGCTGCCCCTGGTGCCCGGGGTGGGTCGGGAACTGAACGGCGCACGGATCTGGATCGGGCTCGGCCCCTTCAGTTTCCAGCCCGCCGAGGTGGCAAAGATCCTCTTGGCGCTGGCTTTCGCGGCCTATTTCTACGAGAAACGCGACCTGCTGGCCCTGGCCGGCAGGCGCTTCATCGGCCTTGAGTTCCCGCGCGCCCGTGACCTCGGACCCATCGCGGTGATGTGGTTCCTCTCGCTGGGCATCATGGTTTTCCAGAACGACCTCGGCACCGCCCTGCTGTTCTTCGGCCTGTTCACCTTCATGATCTACGTCGCGACGCAGCGCCCGGCCTGGCCGATCCTGGCGGGTGTGGCGTTCGTGATCGCGGGGTTGCTGGCGTGGAGGTTCACCAGCCACGTGCCTCGCCGGGTCAATTCCTGGTTGAACCCGTTCAGCGACTACGACGCCAACTACCAGATCATCCAGGCCCAGTTCGGTTACGCCTGGGGCGGGTTGTTCGGGCGCGGCTGGGGACAGGGTTCGCCGTGGCTGACACCCATGAACGAGAGCGACTTCATCGCCGCCAGCCTCGCCGAGGAGATCGGGGTCGTCGGCATGATGGCGATCGTGCTGCTGTACGGGTTCATCGTCGCCCGGGGCATGAAGACCGCGCTGATCTGCCCGGACGGTTTCGGAAAGCTCCTGGCGGGTGGACTGGCCTTCACCTTCGCGTTGCAGGTGTTCTCGATCATCGGTGGCATCACCCGTCTGCTGCCCCTGACGGGCCTGACGACACCGTTCATGTCGCAGGGCGGATCCTCCCTGATCGCGAACTGGATGATCATCGGCATCCTGTTGGTGATCTCCCATCGCGCGCGCATGCCCCAGCGCGCAACGGCCACCCCGCAGGAGTTGATGACTCCTGCCCAGTCGACGGCGGTGATTGCGAAATGAACGGTCCCCTACGAAAGGTCAGTCTCTTCATCTCGCTACTGATGGCGGCATTGCTGGTGAACATCACCTGGCTGGCCGTGGCCAGGTCGGAGGATATGCTCAAGGATCCGCGGAATGTGCGCGTCAGGGATGCCGAGTTCAACACCAACCGGGGTGCGATCCTGGTCGGCAACGACGCAATCGCGATGTCGACTCCCGCTTCGGGAACGCTCCCGTGGCAGCGCACCTTCCCCCAAGGCGAGACGTACTCCTCGGTGACCGGTTGGTACTCGTACTCCTACGGCAAACAAGAGCTGGAGCGCAACTGGAACGCGGAGCTGACGGGCACGGCCTCGTCGCAGACGTTCACGCGGCTGGTTGACCTGTTGGCGGGCAAGAAACCGCAGGGCGCGAACCTGAACACGACGCTGAATCCGAAGGCGCAGGCCGCGGCGGTCAAGGCTCTGGGGAAGCAGCAGGGGGCCGCCATCGCCGTCGACTACACCACCGGTGAGATTCTGGCCCTGGTCTCCACCCCCACCTACGACCCGAACCTGCTGGCCTCCCACGACACCTCGGTGGAGAGACAGAACTGGGACATGCTGGTCAACGATTCCGCGGAGCCGCTGAAGAACCGGGCAGTGCGGGAGATCTTCCCTCCCGGTTCCACCTTCAAGCTGGTGACCGCGGCGGCCGCGCTGGAGGCCGGGTACAACCCGTCGTCCACCGTCGCATCCCCGACCAGCTACCAGGCCCCGGGTTCCAGCCACGGAATCGGCAACTCCACGGATTGCGGAGGCACGGAAACCACCCTCGAACACGCGTTGGCGATGTCCTGCAACACCGCTTTCGCGAAACTGGGTGTGGATCTGGGACAGACGAAGATGCTCGATACGGCGCAGCGCTTCGGCTTCAACTCGGCTCCCGGCATCGACCTGCCGTCGTCGACGTCCAAGTTCCCCACGCAGATGGATCCCGCCTACCTGGCACAGTCCAGCATCGGGCAGTACGAGGTGGCCGCCACCCCGCTGCAGATGCTGATGGTGGCCTCCGCTATCGCGAACAACGGGGTGTTGATGAAACCACATGTGGTCAAGAGCGTCACCGGAAGCGACCTCAAGGTGATCCAGACGATCCAACCCGAGCAGGCCGGTCGTCCGATCAGCGAGGGCACCGCCAAGCAACTCAAACAGATGATGGAGAATGTGGTCAGCGACGGCACCGGCTCGCCCGCGCAAGCCAGGGGACTGACCATCGGGGGCAAAACCGGTACCGCCCAGTCGGATCCCAACCGTCCCCCCTACGCATGGTTCGTCGGCTACGCCGCCGAGCCACACGTCGCCGTCGTGGCCTTCGTGCAGAGCACGTCGGTCGAACGCAACGACATCTCGGGCGGCAAGGTCGCCGCGCCGGTGTTCAAGGCCGTCGTGGAGTCCCTCCGATGAGGACGGGCAGAAACCGGGCCGATGGGCCACAATGGTTCCCGATCAACCGAAAGGACCAGTGCGATGACTGAGCGCGGCACCCTGCTGGGCGGGCGTTATGAGCTCGACCAGATCATCGGGCGTGGCGGCATGGCGGAGGTGTGGCGGGCCCGCGACCTGCGGCTCGTTCGTGACGTGGCCATCAAACGCCTGCGCATCGACCTGGCCAGCGACCCCACCTTCCAGGCCCGGTTCCGTCGCGAGGCCCAGTCGGCGGCGGGCCTGAACCACCCGAACATCGTCGCCGTCTACGACACCGGTGAGGAACGCGACACCAAGTCGGACGTGATGGTGCCCTACATCGTGATGGAGCTCGTCGAGGGCGTGACCCTGCGGGAGGTGCTGCGCGACGGCCGCAAGATCGTGCCCGCCCGTGCGCTGGAGTTCACCGCCGGGGTGTTGGACGCCTTGTCGTACAGCCACCGGGCCGGGATCATCCACCGTGACATCAAACCGGCCAACGTTATGCTCACCCCCGCCGGCACCGTGAAGGTGATGGACTTCGGCATCGCCCGGGCCGTCGCCGACACCTCCGCGACGATGACGCAGACCGCCGCGGTGATCGGCACCGCGCAATACCTGTCGCCGGAGCAGGCGCGCGGGGAGAAGGTCGACCAGCGCTCGGATCTGTACTCGGTGGGGTGTCTGCTCTACGAGTTGCTGTGCTCGGAGCCGCCGTTCAAGGGCGACTCCCCCGTCTCGGTCGCCTACCAGCACGTCCGGGAAACCCCCGTGCCGCCCAGCCAGCGCGACCCGGAGGTCACCCCGGCGATGGACGCCATCACCTTGAAGGCGTTGGCGAAGTCGCCGAACGACCGCTACCAGGACGCCCGCGAGTTCCGCGAGGACATCCTGCGGGCCCTGAACGGGCAGCCCGTGATGGCGGCCTACTCCTCCCCCGTCGAGATGCCGACGACGGTGATGCCGTCCCCCGCCCGGCGCGCGGCACCGACCCTCCTCACCACACCACCGGATGCCGACAGCGCCGCGGAAACAACATCCGTGAACGGCGCGGTCGGCACCATGAACGGCGTCGCCGACCCCGTGGAGGCCGAGGAGGAGCCGAAGAAGAAACGCAAAACCCTGGTGGCCATCTCGGTGCTGGCCGTGTTGCTGGTGGCGGGTATCGCCACGGCCGTCTACATGGTGCTCAATTCGGGACCGCGACAGGTGCAGATCCCGAACGTCGTCGGAGCGCTCCAGGCCAGCGCGGAAGCCACTTTGAAGGAGCAGGGTTTCGCGACGAAGGTTGAGAACGTCGAGTCCGACGACGCCAACAAGGGCAAGGTGGTCGACACCGACCCAAAGGTCGGGACGCAGGCCACGTCCGGGAGCACCGTGACCCTGAAGGTGGGTGTGGGCCCGACCCAGCTGAAGGTCCCCGACGTGAAGGGAAAGTCCTTCGACGAGGCCTCGAAGGCGCTAAAGAGTGCTGGTTTCACGGGCCAGATCTCCAAGGCCGACATGGATCCGGCCAAGGAAGCCGCGGACGCCGTGAAGGATCAGGCTCAGGAAACCGAACCGGCAGCGGGCCAGGCCGCCGCCCCGGACCAGGCCATCACCGTGCGAGTCGCCACGGGCAAGTCCGCGGTACCCGATTTCACCGGCATGACCGTCGATGAGGCCCGGTCGAAGGCCAGCGAGCTGGGGTTCAAGACGAGGGTGAGCGTGCTGGAGAAAGAGAGCACTGCGCAGGCTGCCGGGAAGGTCTTCGCGCAGGATCCCGAGGAGGGAACCGCCTTGGAGCGCAAGTCGGGAAAGATCACCATCACCATCGCGAAGGCGGCCCCCACCACCGCGAAGATGCCGAACCTGATCGGCATGGATGAGAGCCAGGCCACCCAGGCCTTCAAGAGTGCCGGTTTCACGGGCAATCTGCGCATCACGAAGGTGACGACGACCGACCCCACCAAACCGGCCAACAGGATCTACTCGCAGAGCGTCGCACCGGACACGGAGCTGGACAAGAACTCCTCCGATGTCTCGGTGGAGATCGCCATACCTCCACAGGCGACGGCTCCGACCAACCCCTTCCCGTCACCGTCGCCATCCAAGACTGGCTGATCCGGTTTTGACCCGGCTGGCACAAGGGCCCTGCTTTCGCCCCGCCAGCCGGGTTGTTTCCGCGTCTCAGAGGTCGACGTCGGCGGCGACCAGCGGGCCGAACCCCGATGCGCGAGTCGGGGCGTCGGTGTCGCCGCAGGTGACCAGCCAGTTTGCGAGCATCTGGTAGCCGCCCTCGGTAAGCACCGACTCGGGGTGGAACTGCACTGCTTCCATGGGCCATTCGCGGTGACGCACGGCCATGATGACCCCCGATTCGGTGCGGGCCGTGATCTCCAGTTCCTCCGGGAACTTGTCCTCGACGGCGGCGAGGGAGTGGTAGCGGGTGGTGCGCAGCGGAGACGGCAAACCAGTGAAGACCCCTTTGCCGTCGTGAGTCACGGGCGAGACCTTGCCGTGCAGCAGTTCGCCGGCCCGGTCGACGACACCACCGAGGGCCACGGCCATCGCCTGGAGTCCCAGGCAGACCCCGAACAGCGGTTTGCGTCCGCCGAGTCGCCGAATCACCTCGACGCACACCCCGGCGCGTTCCGGGGTGCCAGGGCCGGGTGAGAGCAGCACCCCGTCGAAGGCGTCCTCCCAGCCGGGTTCCGCGAACCGCGGGTCGTCGTTGCGCCACACAGTCACGTCGGCGCCGATCTGGGCCAGGTAGGAGACGATGTTGTAGACGAACGAGTCGTAGTTGTCGATGACGAGGATGCGTGCCACGGCGGCAATTCTGTCACGCTACGGCAATCGATGCGCCGTGCGCCGCGGCGCGTTCTTCACCGGTCCCGGCAGGAAAGCCGTTGGGCCCGCGGGAAGGACCCAACGGCTTTGTCATCGGCTACCCGGCGCTGTACCCGGTTCGAGGCAGTCCGGGTTTGACCGGCGACCTACTGGGCGGGGCCGAGGTCGGTGAAGGCAGTCCCGTCGACGGCGGTGCCGTGGGAGTTGCCGATGGTGGCCGGGGAGGGTCCGGTGGCCTTGACGGAGCAGGCTTCCGCCTGCTCAGGCCGAGAACGAATCACCGACCTGGACGACCGACAACTGCTTGGAAACCGGACGTGGAGATTCCATCACCTCATCCGCATTCGCCGCCGTAGGGCGCAATACCCCGGATGCGGAAAACAACACCGCCGCCACGACCAGTCGAATTAATCTTTTCGAAACTCCTCCAAATTGTTCCACAGTTTTGAACTTACCCAGATTCCCCCCACCCCCACTCACGGCTCATCAAAAACCCTGAGCCTGATCATCAGGTCAGCCGCGTCATTGTCAGAAATGAAAACACCGCATTCACGCCTAGGGTTATTTTTTTGACCATTCCACACCATATTGGGCGGCAGACCGCTCTCAAAGTCCTTTTTCCAGCCCGATTCCTTGGCGAAGGCAACCGCCCGGTCAAAGACCTCCTGGCGATCATCATCACCCAAGGAGAACACTCTCCTCACCTCGGTGAACTCGGGCTTGCCCAAGGGACGCCGATACCCACTCTCGGAGCCCTCCTTCAGGGTCAGGCCCAACAGATTCTCCGCTGCCATGGGATCCTCCAAGAGCACCGGCAACTGCGACCGATCCTCCACCAGATCATCCACAGCACCACAACCAGCCAGCAAACCCACACCCACCAGCAACACACCCCGCCGCGACCACGAAACAAAGCCGCCATGAACCTCCCTGTCCACCATGCAACAATCCAACCACACCACACAGCCGGCCAGAAGCAATCCGAATGGACTGCGGAATCCGAGGCTTTACGCAAGAGAGGGACGCGCCAGCATGGCCCATTCGGGCCGTCCCTCCGTCACTGCCATGCCGGCCTGGCTTCGTTAGGGGCAGCGATTCCCATTACTTGGGTTTTGCGTGGGTGATTCCCAAAGCGCCCTGAAAAGCCGGCAAAGACAGGGAGGATTCCTTGGTTTCCTTGTATCCCAGGCCGTATGCGTCGGCGTACTGCCGGTAGATGGTCAACGCCCGGGATTCCTTCAGGGCTGCGGCCATGCGGCCGGCGTCGCCGATCGCCTCGATCACGTAGGGCGGCGCGTAGGGAATACCGTGCAGGACGACGGAGTTGCCCACGCACTTGATTCCCGACGTGGTGATGATCCGCTGCCCCTGGATGCTGACCGCCTCCGCTCCCCCTTTCCAGAGGGCATTGACGACGGCTTGGATGTCCTGTTGGTGCACCACCAGGGCGTCGTCGTCGACCCCCGCGGGTTTCACGTCGGTGGGGGCGTCGGTGAGGGTCACCCGCATTCCGGGACCGGTCACGGGAACCGCGGCCGCCTGCTCCGCCACCGCGCGCTGCTGGCGCTCCAGCTCCGGGGATGCGCCCTGCTTGTGTCCGAGCTCCTCCACTTCGGAACGGACCTCTGCTACCTCTTTTCGCAGCTGTTCGTTTCGCTGGGCCTGGGTGGCGACCAGGCCACGCAGGTCGGTGTTGCGGTCGGAGCGCAGGTCGGTGCCGCGGGCCGCCAGGGCGGAGGCGGTGAGCATCGTACCCGCCAGGACGCAGATGATGCCCGTGCCCACCCTGCCCCGAAGGCTCCTGGGGTTCTCATCGCTGCGGGGGCCCCTGATGCGTCTCAGGAGACGGGTCAGACGGGTCTCGCTCATGGGGCAACCCTACGCGGTGCGGGTGCCAGATGTGTTCCTGCCGTCCGACTCCACTAATCTTGGTCGGCAGAGGCGAAAGGAGGGGCGCGGTGCCCGAATCCAAGGTGCGTAAGGAAGCCAAGAGCAAAGCGCGCAAAAAGCAGTCCGAAGAGCTCGAGAAGGCTCGCAAGGAACGCAGGGATCGCAAACGCTTGGCTGCCAACACCGAACGCAGGTGGGTTCCTTGGGTTTTCATCCCGGTCGGGCTGCTGGGTGTGCTCTGGATGGTGACCTGGAACCTGGCGGGAAACTACATCGGCTTCATGAGGGCGCTGACTGAGTGGAACATCCTGATCGCCCTCGGCCTGATCATCGCCTGCTTCAGCCTGATGACGCTCTGGAAGTGACCGATGGGCTGGGAACGCGCCGGCGGTGAGGCCGTCGGCCTCTTCGACGCGGTGATCCTGGATCACGACGGCACCATCGTCGATTCCCGCGACGCCATGGTCCGCGCCTACACCCGCTGGGCCGGAGAGTACGGCGTCAACCTGAATGAAATGCCGAAGTACATGGGCATGCCGAGCCGCGCCCTGGCGGAGGCTTTGGTTCTCGACGCGAAGCATTGGGACGAGGCGGCGGAACGCATCGAGGAGCTGGAGGTCTCCGACACCGCGGGGGTGATCCCCATGCCGGGGGCGGTCGACGCCTTCCGGGTGCTGCCCGGCGACGCGGTGGCGGTCGCAACCTCCTGCACACAAACCCTGCTCGACGCCCGGTTGAACGCCGCCGGTCTGCCCCATCCCCGGGTCGTGGTGACCCGCGACCAGGTGGAGCGCGGCAAACCCGCCCCCGACTCGTTCCTGCTGGCCGCGAAACGGCTCGGCGTGGAACCGTCGCGCGCGCTCGTGGCGGAGGACGCCCTCGCGGGAATCGCAGCCGCCCGGGCCGGTGGTTTCCCGACACTCGGGATCCTCAGCACCCACACCGCCGACGCCCTCCGCGCCGACGTGCACGTGACGGATCTGTCGCAGGTGACCTGGGACGTGAGCGACGAGGGCATCCGCGTGATCGTTCACGACGCCCGCTGACGATTCATCCGCTCCGGCCATGACCGGTAAAATGCCCTGCCGTGACTGAAGCACGTACGCAGGCAACCGAACCCATCGACTCGGAGCAGACGACGGTCCGCAAGGAGAAGCGGGCCCGGCTGCTGGCCGCCGGATCCGATCCCTACCCCGCCGACCTGGTCCGCAGCCATACCCTCCTCCAGGTGCGCGAGGGCTGGGGGCACCTGGAGGCCGGGGAGGAAACCGACGACGTGGTGCAGGCCGGTGGTCGCGTCGTGTTCATCCGCAACACCGGCAAACTGGCCTTCGCGACCCTGCAGGACGGCTTCACCCCCGGCGACAACGGTGAACGCCTCCAGGTGATGTTGTCGCTGGCGGAGGTCGGAGCGGAGGCCCTGGCGGCCTGGAAATCGGACGTCGATCTGGGCGATCACGTCTGGGTGGAGGGTCGCGTCATCTCGTCGAAACGCGGTGAGTTGTCGGTGATGGCTAAGCGGTGGCGGATGGCGTCGAAGGCGCTGCGCCCTCTCCCCGTGCTGCACAAGGAGCTGTCCGAGGAGAGCAGGGTTCGCCGTCGCTACGTCGACCTGATCGCCCGCGAGGATGCACGCGCCATGGTGCGCAACCGCGCCGCCATCACCCATGCCATTCGCGACACCCTGTACCGGCAGGGTTACATGGAGGTGGAGACCCCGCAGCTGCAGCTCGTCCACGGCGGCGCCGCAGCCCGGCCGTTCACCACGCACCTGAACGCCTTCGACATCGACATGAGCCTGCGCATCGCGCTGGAGCTGCACCTCAAACGCACCATGGTCGGTGGCGCGGATCGCGTCTACGAGATGGGGCGGGTGTTCCGCAACGAGGGCATCGACTCGTCGCACTCCGCGGAGTTCACGATGCTGGAGGCATACCAGTCGTGGGGCGACCAGCGGACCATCGCGCAGCTGATCCAAGACATCATCGTCGCCGCCGCCGACGCCGTCGGTTCCCGGCAGGTCGAAACCGACCGGGGAACCATCGACCTCGACGGTCAGTGGCGGTGGCTGCCGTTCTTCGACGGGCTGAGCGAGGCGGTAGGTCGCGAAATCACCGTCGAGACCTCCCTTGAGGAGCTGAGGGCCGTCGCCGACGAACACGAAGTGGAGTACGACCCGAAGTGGAACGCGGGCAAGTTGTCGCTGGAGCTGTTCGGGGATCTCGTGGAGCCCGGGTTGATCCAGCCGACCTTCGTCCACGACTACCCGTCGCTCGCGCAGCCCCTCGCTCGCCCGCACCGCTCCGAGCCCGGGAAGATCGAGGCCTGGGACCTGATCATCGGCGGCATGGAACGCGGCACCGGTTTCACCGAACTCATTGACCCGGTGATCCAGCGCGACGTGCTGGTGCGTCAGTCCCTCGCCGCGGCCGCCGGGGATCCGGAGGCGATGCAGCTCGACGAGGACTTCCTGGAGGCCCTCGAGTACGGGGCTCCGCCGATGGGTGGGTTGGGGCTCGGCATCGACCGTCTGGTGATGCTCCTCAACCCGGGAGCGGGCATCCGGGAGACGATTCTCTATCCCCTGTTACGTCCCTCCGCGGGCTGAGGAGCCAGCGACCTCAGCGGAGCGCAGTCGAGAGCGCTCCGAAAAATATCACCACTCCCACACCGATCGCGAACCACTGCATCGGAATGAAGAAAAGGGTGTGGATGTTCTTGAGCTGGCGGAGCACATCGGGGCTTTCGTTGGTGATCAGCTGTTCGACCTGGGCGTAGCCCTCCTCCCGGGAGGAGGGAGCCTGGAGGCCGGGAGCCATCTGGAACTGGCCGGCGTCGACGCGGGCGCGCAGTTCGGCGCGTCGCTGTTCCTGCCATTCGGCCACCTTGGCGCGGGGGCGTATCACGTTGAGCCATCGCCCACACAGAAAGCCCAGGGCGCCACCGACGAGTGCACCGAGAGCAGCGACGATATTGGTAATCGCGCTCTTGCTCCCATACATACTCGCCGGTAGGGCGCCCAAGGCGAACGCGGTCAATGCAGGGAAGGCAGCCCCCAAAAGCCCCCAGCCACGGAAAATGATCATGCCCGAATGCTAGGAGGCACCCGGGTCAGACGTCGGCCGGTCCCCATCAATCGGGCAAGTCGCTAGGGCCACGACATAAAGAAGGACGCAACGAAGTAGATCAGGGCTGCCGACCCGGTCCAGATCCCCTCCCAGTGGAGCGGAACCCAGTAGAGGCTGTGTTGGTTGGTCATCTTCGGGAGAACTTCCGAGGCCTCCTGCTGCACCTTCTGCTCCACCTGCGCGTAGCCCTCCTCCGCGCTGGCGGGAAGCGGAACACCGGGGGCCAGCTGGAACTGCCCCTGATCCACCAGGGAGCACAGTTCCTTGCGCCGTTCCTCCATCCAGCGCGCGAGCTTGACGCGGGGGCGTTTCTGGTTCAGCCACTGCCCCACGAACCAGGTCCCCACCGACCCGACGACGACCCCAATCAGGGCAAATTTCAAGTACACCGCGTTGGAAGGATTGAATAATGAAGCAATCCCGCACATGAGCCCGACGCCTAGAAGAGGCAGAAGTATGCCCAGTACGCCCCAACCTTTGTAAACGATCATGGGCAAACACTATGGGACGTCACAGACATATTCCGCCCGCTGGCGCTGCTCCCCCGTCGGCACGGTCAGGACCGGTACGGGCTTCCTGGGCTGCCGACGGGGCTTGGGTTTCCTTCCGGGTTAGGCGGGACGGTGCTGGTGGACGCGATACCCGGCGGCGAACATGCCCTTCATGTTGACGCCGGCCAGGGCGCGGTCGAGCTGTTGCGGGTTCGGGGAGACGAACCCGGTGATGGTGTCGACGCCGTGGTCGAACAGCAGCGGGTTGAGCGGAACCGACGGGCCGACCAGCACGGTGTGGGCGTTGCGCGACAGCTCGATCAGGCGCGGCGCGGTCTTGTTGACGAAGGAGGAACCGGAGATGAACACGTAGTCGCATTCGGGTAGGAGGTATTCGCAGGCGGAGTCGGGGTAGTCGCCGGGCTGCGGGTTGCGTTCCAGGCAGATGTATTCCCCCGCCGCCTCGAGGGCCTTCTGGGCGAAGGGGAAATGCCCGACCACCGCTACCTTCTTGCCCGCGACGTCGGTGGCGTAGGGGTCGAAGACCATGCTCCAGTTGATGCCCTGCCCGGTGGAGACGAAACCGTTCGCCTCGGCGGTTTCCGGGCGGCTGTGCCAGGAGTTGATGGCGGCCTGCCCGATGGAGGACTCAGCCAGGTTCCAGCTACGGATCAGGCCCGCGGCCTCACGCAGCGGGATGCCGTCGAGGGTGACCCCGGGGAAGATGTCGGGGCGGGTCTTGACGTTCATGGTCCACGCCATGCCGATGCCACCCGCCGAGTTGATCACCCGGGTCCACTGAGCGCCGACGTTCACCGTGGTCAGAGTCACCTCCTCCGGGATCGCGTCGGTCAGGGCGTCGTAGATCTCCCAGGGGTTTGGCATGTCGTTCTCCGTCTGGCCAAGGTTAGGCTTACTCGTTGGAGGGTACACGGCAGATTTCGTCGCCAAAACCCCTTGGCATCATCGTCGCAAACCGCTATCATCGTCTCATGACGATGAAAGAGACGGAAACTCCCGACACCGAGATGGCAGCGACGCTGTTCCGGTCCCTCGCTGATCCGAACAGGCTGGCCATCGTCAAGCACCTGATGCTGTCGGAGCACCGGGTGGCCGACCTCGTCGGGCACCTGGGGCTGGCGCAGTCCACGGTGTCGGCCCACGTCCGGGGGCTGCGGGACAGCGGACTGCTGACCGCACGGGTGAGGGGCCGCGCCACTTTCTATTCCTTGGCCGAACCAGAACTGACGACGAATCTGCTGGCCGCGGCCGACGACCTCCTGGTCGCAACCGGCGAGGTCCCAGTCATCTGCGAACCGGAAGTCGAAGCACCATGAGCGAACACCACGACCACGACACCCACAATCACGAGCACCACGACGAGTCCCACGACCACGATCATCACGGGCACGGCCACGGGCATGGCCACAGCCATAATCACGCGCACGGCTCGACGAACCGGAAACGCCTCGGAATCGCACTGGGCATAACCGGCTTGATCTTCGCCGCCGAGGTGATCGGCGCAATCGTGACGGACAGCCTGGCGCTGCTCGTCGATGCCGGACACATGCTGACCGATTCTCTCGGCCTGGTGGTGGCGCTCATCGCGGCGACGTTGATGAAACGTCCCCCCTCGGAGCGTCACACCTGGGGTTGGCAGCGCGCGGAGGTGCTGTCCGCCGGGGCGCAGTCCGCGATTCTGCTGTGCGTTGGAGGCTACGCCATCTACGAGGGCGTACTTCGCCTGTTCGCTCCTCCGGAGGTGGAGGCGGGCGGCGTGGCCGTCATCGGTGTGGTCGGCCTGCTGGGCAACGTGGCGTCGCTGTTGGTGCTGATGGGCGGCAAGGACAGCAACTTGAACATGCGGGCCGCCTTCCTGGAAGTGTTGAATGATGCCCTCGGGTCGGTGGCGGTGATCGTCTCTGCGGTGGTGATCGCCCTGACGGGGTGGACCCGTGCTGACACCATCGCCGGTCTTCTCGTGGCCGCGCTGATCGTTCCGCGGGCCTTGAAGCTGCTGCGGGAGTCGGGGTCGATCCTGTTGGAGGCCACACCGACCGAACTGGACCTGACCAAGGTGAGGCAACACCTGTTGGAAAGGCCCCACGTCAAGGAGGTGCACGACCTCCACGCCTCCGTGGTATCCACCGAACTTCCGGTTCTGACTGCCCACGTGGTCCTCGCCGACGAATGTTTCACCGATGGACATTCACAAGAGATTCTGGCCGATATCCAGGAGTGCCTGATCAAGCATCACGAGATCCGCATCGAGCACTGCACCCTGCAACTGGAGTCGGAAAAGGTGGCAGAAAAGCACAAGGAGCACCTGCACGCGTAAGACGAACAGGGCCAGCAGGTCGCGATCCCATCGCGAGAGATTTCACGAAATTTGTTCATGCCCATCCTCAAGCCCGCCTAACCAAGGGCGTCAACCGTCGATGAGCAACCTGTAGAAAAACATCAGGGGGATCACTTTCACCCACACCTGCGAACAAGATTTCATATTTCGCATAAGAATCGCCGGGGAAACCGCCGACGGAGCAAGACCGCCGTTCTGGTTTCCCCGGCGATTAGTGCACAAAGGGGTAGGCGACACCGCTCTCCCAAAGAATGCCCACCTTGACAGTAATCAAGAAGCCACGACAGCTTCGCTTCAGCTTATCGACGGAATCCACCCTAGAAAGCCGAAACAGCCCGCGGCGCGGAAACAAGCACTGAACCTGACCTGATGGCCTCAATGGAGTCCGACCCAGAAGGCCGGAACAATGCTGTGTCTGCTGAGCAGGCGCAAGCCAAAACCGTCCGTCTCAATGAAGTCCGACCTAGAAGGCCGGAACAATTCTACGGCGACAAGTACCTTGACGGCTACATTGCTGCGTCTCAATGAAGTCCGGCCTAGAAGGCCGGAACAATTTGCCCCGGTTGGGTTCAGGTTGTGATCCAGTACTTTGGCGTCTCAATGAAGTCCGGCTTAGAAGGCCGGAACAATGCAGTCGGCAATCCACCATACTTCCGGAACCGTTGATAGTCTCAATGAAGTCCGGCCTAGAAGGCCGGAACAATGCCGGCGTACATGCCCCCCAGCCCTCAGGACATTGTCCGTCTCAATGAAGTCCGGCCTAGAAGGCCGGAACAATCTGCCGTGGAAGCACTTCGTGGCCTGTCGCTCCCCTGTGGTCTCAATGAAGTCCGGCCTAGAAGGCCGGAACAATGCCGTCGCTCGGGACGTCGAGAAGGGCTTCATCGTAGGGTCTCAATGAAGTCCGGCCTAGAAGGCCGGAACAATCCAGTAAGTACGCTGACTATGAGGAGGTGCGGGGGTGACGTCTCAATGAAGTCCGGCCTAGAAGGCCGGAACAATCAAGCAAGCCTATGACTGGTACAAAGAGTACGTGGACGTCTCAATGAAGTCCGGCCTAGAAGGCCGGAACAATACGCATATGTGGCGGCACAGGGATGCTGCGCTGGTTGTCTCAATGAAGTCCGGCCTAGAAGGCCGGAACAATCGGCTGGGAGGCCCTCAACATCCCAGCCCAGTGCGAGTCTCAATGAAGTCCGGCCTAGTGGCGTGGCGTTTAAATAGCTTTACGGTTTGGTGGGATAATGAAGCATGGCGAACAAACCAGCCCCGGCCCTGCCGCTTCGTGATGGTGACCAAGCGATACTTGAGAAGGTGGTGCGTTCAAGCGCCACAACCGCAGGGGCAGCGCAGCGGGCGAGGATCGTGTTGCTGGCCTCCCAGGGAGTCGCGAATGCGTTGATCTCTGAGTTGGTGGGGGTGTCTCGACCGACGGTGAATCTGTGGCGGGGCCGCTACCTGGAACACGGTCTGGAGGGGCTGGTTGACATCCCACGTCCAGGCCGCCCGAAGGTGGTTGATGATGCAGCGATCATCACCGCAACGTTGAGGCCTCCCCCGAAGCGTCTGGGGGTGACTCACTGGTCGAGTCGGCTGCTGGCTCCCCGCCTGGGGGTGCACAAGTCCACGGTCACCAAGGCCTGGAAGAAGTACGGGATCCGGCCATGGAAGGCCGACACGTTCAAGTTCTCCACCGACCCGGAACTGGAGGCCAAGGTCACCGACATTGTAGGCATGTATCTGAACCCGCCGGCTAACGCGATCGTGTTGTGCGTCGATGAGAAGTCCCAGATCCAGGCGTTGAACCGCACCCAGAAAGTGCTTCCGATGCAACCTGGCCACAACGAGCAACGCAGCCACGACTACGTCCGCCATGGCACCACCACCTTGTTCGCCGCCCTGGAAATCGCCACCGGGAAGGTGACCGGGCTCTGCAAGGACCGGCACCGCCACCAAGAGTTCCTCGGTTTCCTCAAGCATGTGGCCCGTGCCTACCCGGAACAGGAACTACACCTGGTGATGGACAACTACGCCGCGCACAAGCGAGTCGAGGTCCGCAACTGGCTTACAGCAAACCCACGCATCAAGGTCCACTTCACCCCGACGTCGGGGTCATGGTTGAACCTGGTCGAGGTCTGGTTCGGCATCATCGAACGCCAAGCCATCCGACGCGGTACCTTCGTCTCAGTCCGCGAGTTGATCGGCAAGATCCGCGAATTCATCAACAGCTGGAACAACCGGAAACACCCGTTCATCTGGACCAAAACCCCAGACGAAATCCTCGCCAAAATCAACCGCAAACGTAAACTCACCTCAACGCCACGCCACTAGAAGGCCGGATCAATCCTCGGAGGCAGCCAGGCTCCGGCGTCGAATCGGAAAGTCTCAATGAAGTCCGGCCTAGAAGGCCGGAACAATCTGCTGGTTGGCGGTGTTGTACGACTTCCACAGGGGTCTCAATGAAGTCCGGCCTAGAAGGCCGGAACAATTGTTTCAGATCCTGTCTTGACAACTTCTCAAGGGACTGTCTCAATGAAATCCGGCCTAGAAGTCCGGAACAATGTGGTGCATGATGCGGATGCGGCTGGTGATCCAGTCGTCTCAATGAAGTCCGGCCTAGAAGGCCGGAACAATGTGGGTTGACGCGGAAATTATGGTCCGCGATTACGTTTTGTCTCAATGAAGTCCGGCCTAGAAGGCCGGAATAATCCACGCGGATTCGTACCCGGAGCCATTGCCGGCGCAGTCTCAATGAAGTCCGGCCTAGAAGGCCGGAACAATCATGATGTCCGCCATCATCGACGCCTACAGGCGCGGTGTCTCAATAAAGTCCGGCCTAGAAGGCCGGAACAATCGGCGCTAACTGCAACCCCGCATTGAAAGAAAGGATTGGGTCTCAATGAAGTCCGGCCTAGAAGGCCGGAACAATCCAATGCAACCAAACCAAAGGCACCCGCACCCTCAACGTCTCAATGGAGTCCGGCCTAGATGGCCGGAACAATAGCAACCAACCGGAGCTGGACCTGTGGGGACTCCCTGTCTCAATGGAGTCCGGCCTAGATGGCCGGAACAATAAGCCGAGCACTGGTACAACAACCGCGAGTACGGTACGTCTCAATGGAGTCCGGCCTAGATGGCCGGAACAATGAACCTCCACGTTTTGGGTCCTGATAGGAATTACTATGTCTCAATGGAGTCCGGCCTAGATGGCCGGAACAATGAGGGGTGCATCAATCGGATTCAGGATGCACACGAGCGGTCTCAATGGAGTCCGGCCTAGATGGCCGGAACAATTCAAGTTCGCCACCCACCCCTATTCTGCGTTCGAACTGTCTCAATGGAGTCCGGCCTAGATGGCCGGAACAATATCAGCCCTCAACGGCCTTGCGCAACTTGGCTTCACTGTCTCAATGGAGTCCGGCCTAGATGGCCGGAACAATCGCGAAGCCCACGCCAACGGCCACACTTGGCGTTCGTCTCAATGGAGTCCGGCCTAGATGGCCGGAACAATGGGCGCGGCAGATCTATCTGGTGTCGCGTAACACCAAGTCTCAATGGAGTCCGGCCTAGATGGCCGGAACAATGTCTTCGGTAAAGCCTATCAGACCGAGGAAGGTATCTGGAGTCTCAATGGAGTCCGGCCTAGATGGCCGGAACAATGGCCTTCATAATGTCAATCACCTTCACCGCGGAATTGTCTCAATGGAGTCCGGCCTAGATGGCCGGAACAATGCGGCCCGGCATGATGACTGTCAATGATGCCAACGTCTCAATGGAGTCCGGCCTAGATGGCCGGAACAATCGAGGCCAAAGTCATCGTAGCCTTCCCTGTATGCGTGTCTCAATGGAGTCCGGCCTAGATGGCCGGAACAATCCCCCATGTTGCCGACCTTCTCGCCGCCGGCGCGGGGTCTCAATGGAGTCCGGCCTAGATGGCCGGAACAATATGTTCATCATATGAACCCAATGGACGTCCAGATGCTGTCTCAATGGAGTCCGGCCTAGATGGCCGGAACAATGTACGCGAGTTTCTGGCACGTCCCTGAATGGGCGGTGTCTCAATGGAGTCCGGCCTAGATGGCCGGAACAATTAGCCCCAACAGCCTGGGCGACCAGACCGAAGACTGAGTCTCAATGGAGTCCGGCCTAGATGGCCGGAACAATATGAGGGTCGGTGGCACGCTACAGGCGCTCAATTTGCGTCTCAATGGAGTCCGGCCTAGATGGCCGGAACAATTGAAAGACATGCCCATCGCGTATATTCGTCGCCCGCCGTCTCAATGGAGTCCGGCCTAGATGGCCGGAACAATTCGTAAGGACTTTGACCTCCGCCTCGACGAAATCGAGTCTCAATGGAGTCCGGCCTAGATGGCCGGAACAATGACGCCGAACTGCTGTACGTCCGCGCCCTGCAATACGCGTCTCAATGGAGTCCGGCCTAGATGGCCGGAACAATCCCTCGCGGAGGCAATTCGTTTCTCCTTGTGCTCACGTGTCTCAATGGAGTCCGGCCTAGATGGCCGGAACAATCCACGAACGTCGTGAGGAAACCCGAACGGAGACTCCAGTCTCAATGGAGTCCGGCCTAGATGGCCGGAACAATGGGGTCCTTGCTCATGGGGCCGGTCCCGAAGGTCACAGTCTCAATGGAGTCCGGCCTAGATGGCCGGAACAATGCCTATCGAGAAGTGTTTGGGAGGCCCATGTCAAAGTGTCTCAATGGAGTCCGGCCTAGATGGCCGGAACAATGGTCACAGTCAAGGGCCTTGAGGCTTTGGGTGCCTGAAGCGTCTCAATGGAGTCCGGCCTAGATGGCCGGAACAATAGGATTGTAGCCGGTATATGTACCAATGATGTCACTGTCTCAATGGAGTCCGGCCTAGATGGCCGGAACAATGAAGCACTGAAGGCCCATATCAAGGGCCTGAATGAGTCTCAATGGAGTCCGGCCTAGATGGCCGGAACAATCCCTGTTCGCCGAGGGTATTTTGGTTGACCCTTATTGGGTGTCTCAATGGAGTCCGGCCTAGATGGCCGGAACAATATTCAATCAATAAATTGCAGGGCGGTGCAAGGGATTAGTCTCAATGGAGTCCGGCCTAGATGGCCGGAACAATCCTCTCGTACAGCGATATTTACGACTTCTCAAGTGTCGTCTCAATGGAGTCCGGCCTAGATGGCCGGAACAATGTTGGGCAACAAAATCAGAAAGCCCGGTGTCCGAAAGGTCTCAATGGAGTCCGGCCTAGATGGCCGGAACAATGGTCTTTGTGACGTTGATAAGGACGTCACGCCTGAAGTCTCAATGGAGTCCGGCCTAGATGGCCGGAACAATTGATTCTTGATTCGTAGTGCTCACTGACTACTTCCTGTCTCAATGGAGTCCGGCCTAGATGGCCGGAACAATAGAATATCGATTGGCCCGTGCCGTGAGCCAGCTTAGCGTCTCAATGGAGTCCGGCCTAGATGGCCGGAACAATTATCCCTCCAACTCCGCGCACCGTTATTTTTCCCGTGTCTCAATGGAGTCCGGCCTAGATGGCCGGAACAATTCGACATGTCATCAAACCCACAAACCCACAAATCAACGTCTCAATGGAGTCCGGCCTAGATGGCCGGAACAATAAGCAACCTCGGACGGCCAAAGACGTTCCGACATGTGTCTCAATGGAGTCCGGCCTAGATGGCCGGAACAATACGAACCACGCGACAACCGAACGCGAACCCCCTCACGGTGTCTCAATGGAGTCCGGCCTAGATGGCCGGAACAATTGAGGTATTCGGTGGCGGCGAAACGAGAATTGTTCTTGTCTCAATGGAGTCCGGCCTAGATGGCCGGAACAATGGACATTGAAGCCGCATTCGACGCCCTGTCGACAGCAGTCTCAATGGAGTCCGGCCTAGATGGCCGGAACAATGGGACTACCGTGGCAAGCTCCTTCCCGATCACCGAAGGGTCTCAATGGAGTCCGGCCTAGATGGCCGGAACAATATCGTCAAAAACCCATACCTGTGCCTTGTTGTGATTGTCTCAATGGAGTCCGGCCTAGATGGCCGGAACAATATGATCTTCACAAGGAGTTGAATGAAAATCCCGTGTTGTCTCAATGGAGTCCGGCCTAGATGGCCGGAACAATATTCCTGGCGGAACTGGCTTGTTGAACAAGGTTACGTGTCTCAATGGAGTCCGGCCTAGATGGCCGGAACAATGAACGTGCGGGTGAAGACCGTTGACCAGGTTGCCGTCGTCTCAATGGAGTCCGGCCTAGATGGCCGGAACAATTCGTGTCCACCATCTACATTGATGGGGCCCGCCCCTGGGCGTCTCAATGGAGTCCGGCCTAGATGGCCGGAACAATGGGTCCGATTTGGTTGAGTATTTTTATGACATCAATGTCTCAATGGAGTCCGGCCTAGATGGCCGGAACAATATATCAGCCTGCCGGCCCGTACCCCGTACCATTGCATGTCTCAATGGAGTCCGGCCTAGATGGCCGGAACAATCGTACATGTACTGCCACGCCCAGAAAGTCCTCGTGTCGTCTCAATGGAGTCCGGCCTAGATGGCCGGAACAATCCGCCACTGGATAAGAAGAAAATGGCCGGTTACACGAACGTCTCAATGGAGTCCGGCCTAGATGGCCGGAACAATCTGGCAAACGGACCAAGCAGACATCCCTCAGGCCATCAGGTCTCAATGGAGTCCGGCCTAGATGGCCGGAACAATCTGTAGAGGCCGTTGCTCGCCTGTATGGTTTCTCCGAATCGTCTCAATGGAGTCCGGCCTAGATGGCCGGAACAATACGCGCAGTTGCTGAATGAGTATTTTGAGTCTTTCGTGTCTCAATGGAGTCCGGCCTAGATGGCCGGAACAATGATTCCCTTGTCGTCCTCCGTCACGGTGTGATGAACGTCTCAATGGAGTCCGGCCTAGATGGCCGGAACAATGAACCAGGACATGGGCGACTATTTGGTTCGTGCAAGTCTCAATGGAGTCCGGCCTAGATGGCCGGAACAATAGTGTCCCACTTGTCTATTGCAGCCTTTGCTTTCGTAGTCTCAATGGAGTCCGGCCTAGATGGCCGGAACAATCCTCACCAGCGACGCCATCGGCTTCGGCGACCTTGACCGTCTCAATGGAGTCCGGCCTAGATGGCCGGAACAATGAGGTATCAGTGGTTTCCTTGTGAGTGGGAGTCTTGTCTCAATGGAGTCCGGCCTAGATGGCCGGAACAATAAGTTGATCATATTGATGGAATTAAAGCAATTGAGAAAGTCTCAATGGAGTCCGGCCTAGATGGCCGGAACAATCTGTGGGCCTCCCTACAGGAGGCCACAGAGTTCCGTGTCTCAATGGAGTCCGGCCTAGATGGCCGGAACAATCCGAGGCAGACCTCGTCCTTGAACGGCTGATAGACCTGTCTCAATGGAGTCCGGCCTAGATGGCCGGAACAATTCGTTCGGCACCGCCGACGCTATTTCTTTCAGAGACGGGTCTCAATGGAGTCCGGCCTAGATGGCCGGAACAATGAACCGCACATCATGGCCGACCGTGGCGACAAGAACGGTCTCAATGGAGTCCGGCCTAGATGGCCGGAACAATCGAAGTATCAAGGCGCAACCAACGCCCAGATCATCAAGTCTCAATGGAGTCCGGCCTAGATGGCCGGAACAATCTTTCTCGACGAGAAGGGGCTTCTTGCAGCAGTTGCGTCTCAATGGAGTCCGGCCTAGATGGCCGGAACAATAGCTCGCCTCGGAAGGCCGCCTTGACTAGGAACTTTACCAGCACCTGCGAGCTCTCCGCACCGCCGGGTCCTATAAAACCACTCTGTTGAGTTGTCATGGGGTAAAACACCTAGTCAAACCCCTTCGAGCGCTCCCTAGGGGAGGCGACATGACCGGAGGTCTCGCAGCGGCTCACACCACCACGGGTCCCTCGTCGGGCAACCTACGCGGTACCCCAAGCATACGGATGTCTGCGTCTTGCGGGGCGCCGAGGTCGATCACCACCACCGAGTCGTAGGCGAGTGCGATCACATCACGAATGTCCCGTTCCCACATTGCGAGTTCAGCCTTGCTCAGGTCACACACGAACACCGAGTACTGGAGCCACTTCCCGTAGCCCTTCATGAGGTTGAAGGTGGCTCGCAGCCGCTTGGGATCCGATATGTCATAGGAAATGAGATATCTTCGTCGGGCCATGGGTCACCTCGTCATCAATGGGGTGTAGGAATCCAGTTCTCCCGTGAAAGAAGCCGCCAGCACCCGTGCCTGAAGATCCAGCACCCTCCGGTACGACACCTGATAGCCGAACAGCGGGTGCTTCAGCTCCATTTCGAGGCGGCGTTCGTGCGCTTGGATGACGGAACGTCGCCCATCCGCGGTCAGTGCCACCCCGAGATGTCCCCGCATGAAGCTTTTCTCGTTGATTTCGCCGTTGTTGAGGCATTGCAATGCGACGGATTCCGCCACGAGAGCGCGGAACTCCTCGGCCAGATCGAGGGCGAGGGCGGGTCTGCCGTAGCGGGGCTGGTGCAGCACCCCGAGGAAAGGATCCAGCCCCACCCCGGTCAGCACCGCGACGAGGTCCTTTGTCAACAGGCTGTAGCAGAACCCGAGCACCGCGTTGACGGGATCGGGTGGTGGACGTCGCGCCCTGCCGTGCGCCTGGAACTCGGCCGCGACCTCGAGTCGGGGAGACAGCAGCTTGTGGAACTGCCCAAAGTACAGTCGCGCTGCCGTGCCCTCGATCCCGAGCAGCGTCTCCAAGGACGCAGCGGATTCGGTTTTCGCTTCCAGTTCCTTGAGCTGCTCCAGAACCGAATCGTCCAGCGACACCTTCGCGTTGCGGCGCAGCAGCACCCGCTGGTTGTGGATCTTTCCCCGGATCATCTGCTGCGCGAACCGCAGGCCATGGACGCTCGCCAGCACCTGCCGTCGCCTGAGCGTCACGTGACCGTTCATCGGGCCCTGCGACCATCCGTCGAGCCAGCCCCCGTAGCTGAGCCAAATCACCATCGCGCCCCTGCGCCACAATGCCCTGAGTGCCTGGGTGGTGATCTGCACGTTTCCCACCACGCACACCTGGGAGACGTCGAGGAGTCGACGCTCGGCCACCGTCTCACCTTTGACCGCCACCAGCAGGCGGCCACCGGACACCTTCACCGACGCCCCCTGCGTGTTCACGTACACGGGTCTGGCGTCGGGATTCTTGACGATGATCCGACGCGGCTGCTCGCCGGAACGTTCGAGCAGATAGTTCGTCTCATCGGGCATGCACAGCGGCGCCAGCGAGCAGCGGAGGCAGCGCGGGTCGTTCAGCAGCGGCGGGGGCGGAAGTTCCTGCGCAGCCACCTTCCGCGCCAACGCCACCAGCTCCCGCACCTCCGTCTCCGCGTCCTGCCCCACCTCGATCGAAGCCCTGTGATGCGATCCCAGATAGGAGATGTCGGCGCGGTTCACCGAATACCCGGCGCGTCGCAGCAGCACCGCCTGGGTCAGGACCTGCACCCGGTCGGCAGGCCACATTCCGCCTTCCCTGGGACCGGATCCCTTCTTCATGTCCACGGGACTCGACGATCCGTCCTCGTGGTCCACCCGGTCTATGACGGCCGTCACCCCGAGGTCCGGATCCGACAACGCCACCTGGATCGAGGTGAACGGTTTCTCCTCCTCATCGGGCGCGGGCATCCGCCCGGAACGACGATCCGTCGCGTCGTGGGCCACCGAACCCTGGATCGTGTCGTCGTTGTGAGCCCAGCGGCCGTCCACCCATTCGAGGTGGAACAGCCGCTGGCAGTACACCAATTCGTTCAGCATCCTCGCGGGAACCAGCTGCGGTTCCGCCGAGTACTCCCCCTGCGCCGGCATGGTTATCGCTCCACCGGCCGGAACAATCCGAAACCGAAATGCGAGAGGGACCCGAGCACCAAAGGCTCCGGGCGTTCCCCGAGGCCCTTCGGCAGAGGCTCGTCGAAATCCAGCCGCAACAGCATCCCGCGGCGACGTCGCGCCATCGATTCGTTCCAGCGGTATCGACGGAACCTCACCACATCCCGGTTCTCCCAGTCGGCTAGCAGCTTCACCCTCACCGGCGGCGTGCCCCCGGGGTGGCGGAAACCGAGTTCGCGTTCCACGAGTTTCTGCGCGAATTCCTCCCGCGGTTTGTTCTGCTTGGGGAAGCGGTCGGTCAGGAACGGGGTCACGGACACCCACGTGGTGGCATCGGCACTGGTGTATTCGTGCATCACCGTATCGACGGGTCCCATCAGCTGCAGGTGCAGTTCAGCTCCGGAGCGATACCCCTTGGGCGCGTTGCTCCAGCGCGGCAGGTACCTCGCCCCGGCAAGCCGGGAAAGCGTGTCGGCGGGTATCCCGTCAGGCACCCACAACACCAGGTCCTCCACCTGCCCCGTCAGCTCACCGCCGGCACCCAGCGTCGGCAACCAGAGCCAGTGGGAATGCCGATGCTGGGGGCCATCGTCGAAAACACCGTGGTGTCCGGCCAGCGCCTCGACCCCACTGCCCTGCTCCCGCAGGTCCGTGTTCTCCTTCTTGGTGCCTAGGATGCGGCCCCGGAGTCCATGGGCAGCGAGAATGCCGTCCTCGACACGGAAGGGGGCGGTGGGTTCCAGCCGCCACCGAACGGTCGTGGGTCTGAGCAGGTCATTCACCTCGCAATGGGCGGGAGCACTGAGGGCTTCTCCGGGCAGCTCGTACCGAACCCACCGGGAACCGCTGGGGTATCGGAGACGGGCCTTTCGCATCTCCAAGGAGGAGGTTTCGAGTTGCTTCCTGGTCACGCCAGGTTCGGGCACCAACACCTGGGTGTTTCCCGTCTCAGAAGGACGAACCCACCCTTTCTCCTGCTGGGAATGCTCGTCGGAGAGCAGCCACGCCTCACACCGCGACTCCGCCCGCCCCAGATAGGGCAGTTTCCTCAACAGTCGTTCCAAGGCATCACGCTGTCCGGCGGGCAGGGTGAGATTCGGCCAGCGGATCACCACCTCGGCCTCGCCGTCCAGGTTCAGCCGAGGGTCGAGCTGGAGCGACGTGGAATGCTTGACACCCTCGAGGAAATCCGGATTGGGCATGTAGTGCCGGGTCTGCGACGGCCTGGCAGCCGGCAGCAGATATTCCGGAGGTTCGGTGGCGAGCCCGGTCAGCAGGTCGTCGATCATCTCTTCGGGTATGTCGTCGCAGCGGGTGTGCCAGACGCTGATCAGGGCGCGGAGCAGCCGCCAGGGTGACGGCGGCCACTCGCTGATCCCCTCGTTGAGGGCATGGTCCCACCCGTTCGCGTGGTACTTCCCTGTGACAAAGCGCAGGGCCACCTGGGTAGGCACGGTCACTTCCCCCCACCGGTCCATTTCAGTTCCGAGATCGGCGCAAGATCACCGTGCTGGTCGATGGCCTGCCGCAGCTTCGCGGTGGCCTCGTCCAGGGTGGGGATCTTGGCGAGGTCCTCGCAGTCCTGGTCCACGACCAAGTGGCATGCGGTGCGCAGCCGCAACCCGTCCTGCCTGAACAGGCTGGCCAGTTCGAAATCGACGAGGGCGTTCAGCACCGCCTCGGATTTCTCGCCGAGACCGTAGGACTTGATCTGCCCATGATCGACGACGACGGACGCCGTGATGTCACGGGCCGTGTACTCGACCCGCTGGTGCGGCACCATGCCGTAGCCCTCCTTGGCTCCCCGCCCCTCGTCGTTGCTGGGGTTAACCGAATCCGTCTTCACCCCACCGGAGACCGCGGGACGAACATCGAGAGCGTCGATGAAACAGGTGATGGCCCGGGCGATCTTAGGCTGGGAGGGCCACTGTTTCTGGGCGAAGAACACGCCATGGATCAGGGACACCGGGTCCAGATCGAAAATGGCCTTGGCGAGGGCGCGGTGATCCACCAGCCTGCCCTTGACCAGCCCGAGTCTGTCCTCCAACCAGACCCGCCCGGTCCCACCGTCGATCTTGGCGTCCATCAGGTAAGCGCTGGCCAGTCTGTGGGCCTCGAGACGGGAGCTGGTCAGGAAACCGCCGCCAGCATCGACAACGCGCACATACGGCAGGCCACGCAGCGCCTCCGCCTGGTCGTTGGCCGCCGGATCCCAGGTGCACAGTTCCAGTCGGTTCGCCATCGACTGGGGCGATTCCAGGTGGAGGGCCTGCACCCATCCCTCGCCTGACACATGGGCCTGGTAGGTGGCCGCCCCGAGATCGGGGAACCCGGTTGGCTGGAACCGGAACCCGACGGCGGGTCGGAGGGTCAGGTTGAGGACGGTGCTGGTCATTGCAGTGCTCCTTCGTAGAGGTCGGTGGTTTCGTAAGGTTCTGTGTTCTCGACTTCCGGTGCGCTCCTTTTGAGCGCCCACGGCTTCGAGGGCGCGGCCAGGGCCGCGAGGATCCGTGGTCCCAGACCTGGCCGGGAAATACGTGCAGAATGGGTGTGGACTTGGATGTCGGTTTCCCCGGTCCGGGGAAGGCTGATCGTTCCTCGGCTGATCACACCGCTCGCGGCGCGATGCACGTCGGCGACACGGTCGGCACGCAGCTGAAGGGACCAGCTGGGTTCGAGCCCCACCACAACTCCCGTCGCGTCCGGCGCCGTTTCCCGCACGCGCACGGACCCGGACGCGAGGGCCTGGAGAATCGCCAAGGTCGGGTCCAAGAACAAGCACTCGCCATCCGGTGTCACGTTGTCCATGTAATTTCCGCCGCTCCAGTCGACGGCCAGGAAAGCCAGCAGGTGATGGGTGACGAGGTCGTCATCGAGAAGTCCCCCAACCCAGGCGTGGATGTCGGTCCAGGACACCAGGTACCGATGAGACAGGAAGGGCAGCCATCCCCGGGCAAGGCGGGTGCCCTCCCCCGGATGCTGCGCCAGCCACACCACCAGGTCCGCCAGCACGTCGACGGTGGGTCTGACTCCGAGACCCGGCACCATCACCTCGGGGTCAATCGGATCTTTGGGATTCTTGGGATCTGCGCCAACAAGCAGGCGACGAATCGGCTGCCCACCGCTTCCCCCGCCCTGCTGAGAAGCGGTGGGCGGCAGGAAGGTTGCAGAGGCGATCCCGGCGGCAATCCGCGCCTCGGGGCTTTTGAGGAACAGCTCCCGGCACACAGGGATGACGGCATTCGCCGGCACCAGCTTCGAGGGATGTCCCAGTTCCTCACGGTTTTTCCGGGAGCGCAAGGCCGTCAGCTCCAGCTCGGTCTGGGCCCGAAGCATGGCGATTCCATTCCACCACTCGGGGTCCCGCACGAAAGCCGTCACGCTCGCATCGAATCGACGCGCCGCGGTTTTGGACGCCACTCCACTGGCCTTGTGGAACGTCCGGGCACGGCGCAGCGGCTCCCTGGCCATGATCACCTCTGGGCGTGACCGCACCTCGACGTGATCCAGCGGAACGGCGACGAAGGCCAAGCCGTTTCGTTTGAGGAAACCGAAACGCTGAAAAGCCGAGATACCCCTGTTCACGCCGAAGGAATGCGCCGCCGCATACATGGCGACCGCGTTGTTGGCGGTTCCACCGTCCCAGGAAACCCGCGCCTCCTCGAAGACCTGGCGCAGCTCCGCCAGCGTGACGCTCTCCAACAGAGGCGCCCACAGTTCGCCGCGGCCGTCCTCGTTCGCCGAACCCGGGATCGGTCCGTCCGGGCTGGAGGAGACGGTGAAGGGAATGGCCACTCTGGAGTTCTGTTCACCCAGTTTTTTCGCGGCAGAGGCGGCGAACAGCATGGCCCCTTCCACCATGAGAATGAAAGCCCAGGGGTTGACCATGGCGTCGGCGCTGCCGAACGCGGAGGAGCCGGGGGTCCCTGCACCGGCGGGATCGCCCTGGCCCACGGAGGCCGCGAGTAGTTTTTCCGTTGACCTCCCCCACAGCAGATCCCGCATCCACGCCCGGCTGCGTTCGGGTTCCGCCCCGAGCTCCGGCAGGACATCCACCAGGCGTTGGTGAACGTTCGTGCTGAAATCCAGGCGGCCGTCGTTTCCCCCGGTACCGAGAATGGGCGGGTACTCCGTCTTCTTCGCGGTGAGGACCACGCTGGCGTCCATCCACGGCAGGGCATCGTCCGGAAGCCGGTTGCGAAGCTCCTGCACGAGGCGTTCCTTCGACCATCCCTTCCCCGACTTCGCTGTCAGAACCAAGCGGATCACAGCAAGGGTGTCCCGGTAGGAGGTGAGCCTAGCAGTGGTGGAGGATTCCAGCATCCGGATGTATTTCAGGGGTGTCTTGTCCTTCTCACCGAACCCGCTGCCGGCATTCCACGGAGAGAAAACCGGGGTGGGGACGAAGTCCCGGACGAAGAACTCGGTGATGTCCTCCACCTCGGTGTCCATGCGGAACACGCCGGCGCGCCAGCCGAACCGCGCGGCGGGATCGGCCTGTTCGGAAACTCCCTTGGCCACCCCGAGCGCCGCCAGGTAGTTGATCAGGGGAACACACCCCAGGCCGGGAAACACGTGCGTGGTCATTCTTCGGTTCCTTCCGCGACGGGGAGTTCGAGGTTGGCGCTGGCCCGCCAGTCAGCCATGCGCACCAAGGTTTCGAGATAGGCCAGACGGAACGGTCCGAGGCGCTCCAGAAGGGCCAGGGCGTTGGTGGTCCAGGAGTCGGGCCCGCTCCGGAAGATGCCGAGGTCGACCACTGATTCGGGCAGCTCGATGCCCGGAAGCGTCACGGCATTGATGGGTTCCTTATCGACGCATCCGAGGAAACTCAGGCCGTCAACTCCGTCGTAGCGGGGATCGCGGGCGGTGATGCGGATGTGTCCGTGATGCGCCGCGATCAGATACAACACGAGAGGATGCAGCTCGGGCTCCACTCCCAAGTCGATCAGCAACTGCCGTCCGGCATCGGTACGCAGCATGAACACCGAGATCAACTCGTGCCGGAATCCGGAACGTCGCTCCACCCGGGCGTTCTTCTGCTCACCCACCTTGAGTTCACGCCGCACTCGGAGCGGGGCGGTTCCCGGCGATTTCGCGTACAGCTGTTCCGGGGCATCGGGAGGTGTGTCCTCGTTCGCATCCAGCAGTGCCCGCGCCCAGTCGTAGTGGGCCTTGCCGAGGTCGTGGAGCACACCGGCGACAGCCGCGGCGTGCAGGTGCGCGTCATCGATCCCGGCCGGGCGGAGCACCTTGGCGAGGGCCTCGGCCTGTTCCCGGGTGTCCGCGAGGTGCTGGTGCAAAGTGACCCAGCCGTTTCCTCGGGCCCCGGCGTCCTGGGAACTGGTGACGCTCTCGGGAGTGGTCGCATCCCGGAGGTCGTCCGCATCGACGTGGTCCTGGACCGTGTGTTTCTCGGCGGGGTCGAAACCGTGTTCGATGCTGTAGCCGCCGAGCCCGGCCTCCACCAGGATCAGCTGTTGGGGTCGCAGCTGGTCCGCTCTCGCGGGGATCCAGCGGTCATCCTGGATCGAGAAGGTCCAGGCCCGCTGGTCTCTTCGTTCCCTGATGTCCTTCCGGTTCAGCAGTTTCTTCGCCCGGCTCATCGAAACGCCACAGCGAAGCGGCTGGCCGGGGACCTCAGTCGTCAGCTTTCCTTGTGCAATGGAGCCATTCGGTATCCAGGCCAGCTGAACGTCGAGGTCCTTGTCAGGACGGATGTAGCAGCTGATGTCGACGTCGTTGCCCGTCAGGTCAGGGGTGGTGTCAAACAGTTGACGGAAGTCGCAGCGACGCAGGATGCGCAGTTCCAGATCCTCCGGCGGTATGTCGTCGCCCAACCGGTGGAGCTGGGCGCTGGTCAACGACATACCCTCCGCGCGCCTCAAAGCCTCGACCGCGCACGCAACCTGTTCCAGGTCGTACGGATGTCCTTTGGCGGATTCGCGCCAGTGAACCACCGCTTCCCCCACCGGATACCGGGCAGCCCTGTTGCAGCGCCCGGCCCGTTGTACGACGGACGCCCACGGCGCGGCCTCGGTGATGAGGGTGCGTGCATCGATGTCCACCCCGGCCTCGATCGCCTGGGTGGCGACGACGATCCCTCCGTCGCGGGCGATCCCGCGCAGCTTTTCGAGCTGGGCCTTGCGTTCCACCCCACGGAACTGGGAGTGGATCAGCAACCTGGGCTCGTCCGGGGTCAGTTTGCCGATTTCCCGGTAGGCGTCGACGGCTGCGTCAACCGTGTTCACCACCACCAGGGTGAGGGTCCCGGGTTGGTGGCGTTCAACGATCTGGGCGGCGAACTCCTTCGGTTTTTCGCCCAGGGGAAATTCCCTGATCGTTCGTTCGGCCGACATGCGCCGGAGCAGCTCCGGGGACTCCGACGACTCGTCGATCTCCAGCACGTCGGCGCCTTCCCAGGGGTTGTCGACAGTGTCCAGGACGCGTTCGTCTACGGTGGCCGACATGATCATGAGCTGGCTCGGCTCCGCCGTGCCGAGTTCCCGTTGGAAAGCTGCGAATTGACGCAGGGTGGCGGTGGCCTGGGGTGCGAGCTGGACCTCGTCGACCACCATCAGGGTGCCGTTCCCGATGAGCGCGAAGTCGATCGGGTAGGACGCCCGGAAGGTTCCGTATCCTCGTGCAAGCCCCCGCGACACCCCCATGTCGACGGTGCCGATGACGATGCTGGGGCGGTGCAGGTTCATGCGCCAGTCCTGCTGGGAGGACCGGATGTCGCGGCCACCCATGAAAACGTGCACGCCGACCGCATCCAACAGCCCGAGCCGGTCGAGCCAGCCACGGACCGTTTCCTCGTACTGCTCCACCAGCGTGCGCGAGGGCAGGAGGACGACCAGTCGCCGCGGGGTCGCCGCCCGAACCGAGGCATCGGGGTGAAAGAGCAACCGCCAAACATAGGCCAGGACCACGGCCGTCTTGCCCGATCCCGTCGGCGCCCGCAACGCGTCGGGGAAACCTTCGTCGGCAAGGCGCACCTGATACCGGTACGGGTCGCACCCGTCCGGCGTGCCCTCCGAGCGGGTGGCCCGCCGGAAGCACTCAGTGAAGTTCGAGAACCGCATCATCGCATCCCTTCAAGCTGTCTCCACCTACCTATGACGGCCAGACCGCGGTCAGTCCCCCAAAAAATTTTCGGTAGGTCGTCCCCACGGGGACGATCGTAACAGAAGTTGTTTACCCACTCTTCAAGATGTATCTTCGGAGAAGGGCCCGGGGCGGCTGCATTGAGGAAAGAGCGGGTACCTGCGACCCACGCAAACAGAGCATCGTCCGCCCCGGGCTGTGACCTGGGAGCAGCTGGTGAAAGAAGGGCGAACCGGATGAAGCGACGACGAAAGGCGAGGATACGAAGCGGCGCTGGTTCCCTGCCCTCGAGGAAACTGCTGCGGAGCATAACCAGCCGGGGTCGTTACGTTCTACGCAAAACAAAACCCCGGCGACATCATTCCGAGGAACGAGGGGTCATCCGGGGTGTTCGCGATCCATTGTGCCAGATGAGCAGGGCCGACGAGACCTGATCCGGGTGCCTTCAGTGCTGGCGGCCAAACCGCAGTCCGGTTCCGGATCGGGCGGCCGATCTTCTTGACCCCACGGCCGCACGCAGATTCTTGACCCAGAAGGAGAGCGTCAATTCCGAGAAAGCGGCCTCGGTCAGGGCCGGCTGCGGTAGTCCGGGATCAGACGACACGACACCGGCGCCAGCCTCGCTAGGGGTCGAGGGACCTCGTCCTGTCGACCTCAACCAGGCCCCCTACCTCGCATACGAGTGACGCAATACCACCCCGTCAGGCTTCCCAGCTACAGCTGCGGGGCGTGAAACAGGCTGGTGAAATCGGTCAACAGCAGGTCTGAGATTCGCTCCTGGTCCCATGTGATGCCCGGGTCGGGTTCGATGTATGAGAAGATCCCGTTTGTCGATGCGAAGGTCTGTGGGCTCCATTGGCGCGGTTCCGACATGCCGAAGGCCCGGAGTCGCATGGTCTCCGCCGTGACGGTTGTGTCGTATTGGGCGCGAATCAGGAACCCCGTGAAGGCGGCGCCTGCTGCCTCGGACATCTGCCGGAATCCTGAGGGGCCCGCCAGAGGGGCACGCAGACGGTATCCCGCAAATGCCGTGAACTGCCCGTACAGCTGGGCGCGGGCTTCGATGCGTCTCTGATCGGATACATGCAGTGCCGCGGTAGCGGAGGTGCGGAGTTCGGGATCGGTCAGCGAGGGGGACGCGGCGCTGAGTGCTGTGTGCAGATGCCAGCTCGGTGATTGCAGGATGCTTTCGAAGTCACCTTTGACGAGCGTCCGGGTCAGGTCGACGATCAGGTTCCGGCGCCCTTGAGGCGTGGCCAGCGCTGATCCATCACCGACCATGTCCGCGATGATGGCCGGGACCTCGGCCACGAAATCGGAGGTGAGGTACAGCCCCTTGGCCAGCTCCACGAGAACGGCATTCCCGAAAGCCTCCTTGGTCGACCATTGGCGATAGGCGGTGGCTCGCGCCACGCGTGCCCGTTTGATGGCTTCCTCGAAGTTGAGCCTCCCAAGTCCCGTGTCCAAACCGACCTCGGAGACGATCTCGACTCCAGCAGCGAGAAGCCGTTCTCTCACCCCCAGCGCCGAGGAACCACCGGACAGGGATTGTTTCCCCCTCCTCCGAGGGTTGTTCTGCGCCCTGCTCACAGGCTCCCGTCCTCCTTCTGAAACGCCCCGCGTTGCACTTCGAATCGTTGCACGATATCGTACTTGATACACAATGTCTCATTTAGGAGTGAGTATGTATCGAGACGGGGAGGCGTCACCGCACGCGTGTACACGCCGCACGCTGATCCACACCTCACTGGGCCTCGGCGCAGGCGCCACCCTCGCCGTCGTGGGCCTGCCGGGATGCAGCGTGGAGCGCAGTGGCGACGGCGGCCCCCAGCGCGTCCAGAAATCCGATGTACCCGTAGGCGGCGGGGCCCTTGCCGGGTGGTACGTGGTGACGCAGCCGACAGCGGGAACCTTCCACGCCTACTACGCGGCCTGCCCCCACGCCGGTGTGAAGGTCAACCGCATCGAGGGACAGGAAATCATCTGCGACAGCCACGGCGCCCGGTTCAGCACAGACAACGGGGCCGTACTCAAAGGCCCCACAAAGAAGTCCCTCACCCCTGCCCCATTCACCACCGACGGCGACGTCCTGGTCATCAGCATGCCAAAGGAAACGGAATGAGCACACTCATCATCGTCGAGTCATACTTCGGCAACACACTGCAAATCGCCCACGCCATTGCGGACGCCCTGCCCAACGCCAAGCTCCAGAGCTTCGACGAAGCACCCGATGCCATCCCCGACGACATCGACCTGCTACTGCTGGGCGCCCCAACCCACGAAACCGCGCTGCCTAGCCCCAAAAGTCGGCATTCGGCCGCTACCCGTAACTCCGCCGGCAGCACGAACCGCGTCCAACCACCTCCGCAGCGAGGCCTTGCGGAGTGGGCCAAGCACGCAACCATCCCCGCCGGGACTCGAACCATCACATTCGACACATCCGCCGGAAGGTTCGCCACCATGTTTGGCTGCGCCGCGAAAGCAGCTGCCAAACAGCTGCGCACACGGGGCTTCCAAGTGGAACGCGGCCCCTCCTTCACCGTCACCGCTGGCGATGTCCTCGCCACCGGCCAACAGGAGCAAGCCGCACAATGGGCCGCCAGCCTGCTCTCCAAAAATTAGCAGAATAAAACAATGAAAGACAGCCGCTGCCACAAGCCTTGACCGCGACCAGACCCGATGGACTTGTGCGAACTAATCCACACCTCCTACTCCTGACACCTGGACTGCTACAGGTTTTGTGGACGGTAGTGAAAAACTTGGATTATGGTTTAGGCTGCTGTCTTGGTTTTCCTCCAGTCTTGATGTACTTCGTTCGGGGTGCGGTACCCGAGCGAGGAATGAAGCCTGATCTGATTGCAGTCAGTGTTCAATCCATGATGCCACGATCTTTGATTGCTTTTCTTCTGGTGTGGTAGATCCTGCTGGTTGACGAGTTCTTTCCTGCACGGGTGGCGTTGAATGATATCTGCTGCGGCGCTGTACGTGGCACACGCCGGTTCTTCCCGCCGATGTGAGGAAACCATACTTGTTCATGGTGGCGGTGTAGTCAGCGGACGTGTACTGCGATCCCCGATTCGAATGAAAAATCGTCACACCCTTGATGGGCTGGCAGTCCCGAACCGCCAATTTTGCAGAGCGTTTTGGACCAATTCGGTTCGCATGTGTTCCGCCATGGCGTAGCCAACAATTCTTTTCGAGCAGAGTGGTCTCGTCGCGGCCTGCCGGGTACACGCATCCTTCCCGGGTGTGAATATAGGTGATGTCACCCACCAGTTTCCGGAACTGGGGCGTCAGCCGTGAAGCCTCCTTTTCAGTCAGGTCGGGGCGCCCGGCCAGGTCGGCAGCAGGCACGGTAGTTGTGGGCCTTGGGGCAGGGTGTGGCACCTCCCTCCAGGCTGCATGAGCCGGCGCACCGTCCCTCGGGACTGGTTGCAACACCACCCGCGCTCCAAGACTTTGCGGACACGTCTACAACAGGTGGGTTTGTTCGGAGCTCGCGCGAGGAAGACACGTCACAAAAATTGGCGAGTTCCTCTACGGTGCTTTGCGGGATGTCTGACATGCCTCTGTTGCGCCAGGGTGTAGCAGCCCTGAACGCGACACCACCCGGACAGTGGCACATCACACAGGTTCCAAGGTGGTTGCCTTCCTTGGCGGAGGGGTGTAAGCATATCGTGTTCTTCGCCGGGAGTCCCGCCGCGAAGGAAGGCCGCAGCTTTATTTCTGAAATCGATCTCCAATCGGGCCCCACGCAGCTCGGCTTTGATTTTCTTGTACTCGGCAAGTTGGGCCGCCGTCATTTCCTCACCCTTGGTTCCGGAATGGGTTTTTCTCCATTTGTTCACCCAGCATCCTCACGGTTTGTGGGACCAGACCGTAGGATTTTGTCACCTAGCTGATCGTGCGGGACTTCTCAACGACCTCCAACACGACCTGCTGTTTGAACTCTTCGCTGTACTTAGCTGCGGAGATAATACAGATTTTACCTCACATGTTCGATTAAACCTGTTTTTCGTCACTTCCCACGAAACGTGTAGCACTCCAATCCGATGGCGACTTCCTGATCATCACCATGTCCAAGGACAAGGAATGAACACAGGCATCATCGTCGAGTCATAGTCCGACGACACGCCGCACAACACCCACGCCACCGCGGACACCCTGACCCAGCACCCGGCCCCAGAGCCCCCGACGAAGCGCCCGACGCCCATCGTCACTGGTCCCGATCCCCGCCTCGTTTTGAATGAGTGAGCACTCACTCATACACTGGTGCGTCGTGATGACCCGTGCCCGACCGCTTCCGCCCGCCGAACGAAGGGCGTCGTTGATTGCCGCGACCCGCCAGTTGATCCTGGACCACGGTCCCGAGGTGACCACCCGGCAGGTGGCGGAAGCCGCCAAGGTGGCCGAGGGAACCCTGTTCAGGGTGTTCCCGACCCGACGCGACCTGATCGCCGCCACCATCGCCGACCACCTCTCCCCCGAGCGGCTCGCCGACATCTTCGCCGCGGCCCCCACCACCACGACCGTAGACGAGACCACCGAGGTGTGTCTGTCCACCGCCGCCGACTACGTCACCACCTTCGGGCGTTTCATCCCCCGACCGCACCGGGGCGGCGACCAGGACGAGATCCGGTTCCGGATCATGGAGCTGTGGGAGGCCCGGGTCTGTGACATCGCGGGCTGGATGCGTGACCGCCTGGCCCCGCACGAGGCCGAGTTGACGATCCCGGTCAAGGACTTCACCCATCTCGTCATCACCCTGGCGATGGGGTATGCGCACGGCAGATCTCCCGATACCAGCTTGAACCCCGCCACCCTGGCGCGCCTCGCCCTCGACGGAGCCCGCAGGAAGGATTCCCTGTGATCGCACGACTCAACCGGCTGATATTCACGCATCTGAAGCCGTACTGGAGGGAACTGCTGGCCATCCTGGTTCTCCAGGTGCTGGCGACCGCCATGTCGCTGTACCTGCCGAACCTGAACGCACAGATCATCGACGACGGCGTCGTCAAGGGCGACACCGACCTGATCTGGCGCAGCGGCGCCCTGATGCTGCTGTTCTCCCTGGTGCAGGCGGCGGGGCAGATCGGCGCCACCTGGTTCGGCGCCCTCACCGCCATGTCGCTGGGCCGCGACCTCAGGGCCGCCATCTTCGACCGCGCCCTGTCGTTCTCCACCCGCGAAATGCGCGACTTCGGGGCCTCGTCGCTGCTGACCCGCAACACCAACGACGTCCTGCAAGTGCAGACGATCGTCCAGACCACCCTGACCATCATCGTCGGCGCCCCCATCATGATGGTCGGCGGTTTCGTCATGGCGGTGCGCGAAGACTTCGGGCTGTCGTGGATCATCGCGGTCAGCGTCGCTGTGCTGGGTGTGGCGGTCTCGCTGCTGGTGATCTTCGTCTCTCCCCTGTTCCAGCGGATGCAGACCAACCTCGACAACCTGAACCGGGTACTTCGCGAACAGATCAGCGGTATCCGGGTGATCCGCGCCTTCATTCGCGAGGACCACGAGTCGAGGCGCTTCGAGGGCGCCAACGAGGACGTCTACTCCGTCACGCTGCGCGCCTCCCGCTGGATGGTGCTGCTGTTCCCAATCGCCATGTTCATGGTGAACATCTCATCGGTGGCGGTGATCTGGTTCGGCGCCTTCCGCATCGACTCCGGCAACATTCAGATCGGCCAGATGGCCGCCTTCCTGAACTACCTGATCCAGATCCTCATCTCGGTGATGATGTCGACGATGCTGCTGTTCCTGGCGCCGCGCTCCGCGGTGTCCGCGGACCGCATCCTGGAGGTGCTCGACACCGAACCCACGGTGGCTCCCCCCGCCGACCCGGTCGCCCCGCAGGAGCTGACGGGCGTCGTCGAGTTCCGCGACGTCACCTTCACCTACCCGGGTGCGGAGGATCCGGTGCTGGCGAACGTGTCGTTCACGCTGGCCCCGGGCCGCACCACCGCGATCATCGGGTCGACGGGATCGGGCAAGTCCACCCTGGTGAACCTGATCCCCCGTCTGTACGACGTCAGCAGCGGCGAGGTGCTGGTGGACGGCGTCGACGTGCGCCGCCTCGATCCCGACGCCCTGTGGTCGCGGATCGGGCTTGTGCCGCAGAAGCCCTACCTGTTCTCCGGGACGGTGGCCTCCAACCTGCTCTACGGACGCCCCGACGCCACACCGGAGCAGATGTGGGAGGCGCTGCGGATCGCCCAGGCAGCCGATTTCGTCGAGAAACTCGACGGCGGTCTCGCCGCCCACATCGCGCAGGGCGGCACGAACGTCTCGGGCGGGCAGCGGCAGCGCCTGTCCATCGCGCGGGCGCTGGTGAAGGAACCCGCCGTCTACGTCTTCGACGATTCCTTCTCCGCCCTCGACGTCGCCACCGACGCCCGCCTGCGGGCCGCCCTGGCCCCGGCTACGGCGGACCGCGCCACCCTGATCGTCGCCCAGCGCGTCGCCACCATCCGGGGCGCCGACGAGATCCTCGTGCTGGAACACGGCCGCATCGTGGGTCGCGGCACCCACGATGAACTGCTGGCGAGCAACGCCACCTATCAGGAGATCGTCGACAGCCAGCTGAGCGCCGAGGAGGCCCAGGTATGAGCACCACCACCGGAAAGACCGGGGCCGCCACCAAACCCGCGGCCAACAAACGTCCCGCACACGGCCCGGGGAAGATCAGCTTCGGGCCCGGCGGACCCAGCGGCTCCGGGGAAACCGCGGTCGCCTTCCTGCCGTCGCTGAAGCGCCTGCTCGGGATCATGAAACCGCATCGGATCGCGGTGGCGGTCGCACTGGTGCTGGCCGTCGGCGCCGTCGTGATGTCCACCCTCGGCCCGAAAATCCTGGGGGCTGCCACCGACCTGCTGCTGGCCGGGATCGTCGGCAAGAACATGCCCGCGGGCGTCACCAAGGAGCAGGCCATCGAGGCCGCCCGCAGCGGCGGGAACGACACCCTCGTCGAGATGCTGCAGCGCGTCGACTTCACGCCCGGCCAGGGCATCGACTTCGGCGCCATCGGGTCGATCCTGGTGCTGGTGCTGGTGCTCTACGTCGTCTCCGCCGTCGCCACCTACGTCTCGAACTGGCTGCTGATCGGCGCAGCACAGAAGTCGGTGCGGCGGATGCGCAGCGACGTGGAGGCCAAGCTGCAGCGCCTGCCCCTGTCGTACTTCGACGGGCAGCCGCGCGGCGAGCTGCTCTCCCGCGTCACCAACGACATCGACAACATCTCCCAAACCCTGATGCAGACCCTGCCGCAGCTCATCAACTCGCTGCTGACGGTGTTCGGGGTGGTGATCATCATGATGTGGATCTCGTGGCCGCTGGCGCTGGTCACGCTGGTCTCGATCCCGCTGTCGATGCTGATCGTGCCGTTGATCATGCGGCGCTCCCAGAGGCGGTTCGCCGACATGTGGAAGTCCACGGGCGAGTTGAACTCGGAGATCGAGGAGGCCTACACCGGCCATTCCCTGGTGAAGGTGTTCGGCCGCAAGTCGGAGGTGGAGGCCACCTTCCGCACCCGCAACGAGGCACTGTTCAAGTCGTCGTTCGGGGCGCAGTTCCTCTCCGGGATCCTCATGCCCGTGATGTTCCTGGTCGGCAACCTCAACTACGTCATCGTCGCGGTCTTCGGTGGTCTCCAGGTGGCGACGGGGCAGATGAACATCGGCGACGTGCAGGCCTTCATCCAGTACTCGCGCCAGTTCACGCAGCCGCTGACGCAGCTCGCGTCCATGACGAACCTGCTGCAGTCGGGGGTGGCCTCCGCGGAGCGGGTCTTCGAGCTTCTCGACGCCGACGAGATGTCGCCGGAGCCGGGCCGCGGCCTGACCGCGGAGGGCGGGCACGTCGTCTTCGAGGACGTCACCTTCTCCTACAGCCCGGATCGTCCCCTCATCGAGCACCTCAACCTGGAGGCGAAACCCGGCCAGACGGTCGCGATCGTCGGCCCCACCGGCGCGGGCAAGACCACGCTGGTGAACCTGCTGATGCGTTTCTACGACCTGAACTCCGGTCGCATCCTCCTCGACGGGACGGACATCGCGACGGTGGATCGTGGGGCGTTGCGCGACAACATGGGCATGGTGTTGCAGGACACGTGGCTGTTCGGCGGCACCATCCGCGACAACATCGCCTACGGCAAGGAGGGTGCCACGCAGGAGGAGATCCTGGCGGCGGCGAAAGCGGCATTCGTGGATCGTTTCGTCCATTCCCTGCCCGACGGCTACGACACCGTCATCGACGAGGAGGGCAACAACGTCTCGGCGGGTGAGAAACAGCTCATCACCATCGCGCGGGCGTTCCTGTCGGAACCGGAACTGCTGATCCTCGACGAGGCCACCTCGTCGGTCGACACTCGCACCGAACTGCTGCTGCAAAAGGCGATGGCGGCGCTGCGCAGTGGTCGCACGTCGTTCGTGATCGCCCACCGCCTGTCCACCATCCGCGACGCCGACCTGATCCTCGTCATGGACGACGGCGCCATCGTCGAGCAGGGCACCCACAGCGACCTGCTGGCAGCGAGGGGTCGCTACCACGACCTGTACCAGTCGCAGTTCAACGCGCCCGTCGAGGAGGCCCCCGCCCCCTGAGAGGTCGCGTCGACTCAAAGCCGATTGAGGCCATCTCGTGGCGGAGGCTTTTCGAAGCTGGTTAAGCCGGACCGCTACCCTCCCACCCTGAAACTGGTTGAGCCGATCCACGAGCGCCAGCGAGCAGATCGAGTCGAAACCAAAGCGACCACGATCAGGAACCTGTGGTCCGATCCACCATTCGACTGCCCGGTGGTTTCGACACAGCCGCTCGCTTCGCTCACGAGCTGGCTCAACCAACTTCGGGGTTGAAGGCCCACACCCCGCTCAGCCACCTGATCGCGGGGAATCCGCGTCGCATCTGGCCCTGACGGCGCGGAACCCGGGATAATGTCCGCACGATCAGGAAGGACGCACCATGAGCCATCACGACATGGACATGGTGGTCCTGATCGCCTGCGGAGTGCTGCTGGCGGGCGTGGCGGCGGTGCGGATCTCGTCGCGCAGTTCCATGCCCGGGTTGCTGCTGTACCTGGGCATCGGCCTGGGGATCGGCGAGGCGGGCCTCGGGATCCGGTTCGACGACGCCCAGCTGGCCTACAACATCTCCGCGCTGCTGGTGGGGCTGCTGCTGTTCGACGGCGGGTTCACCACCCGCTGGGCGGAGTTCAGACCGGTGGCTTCCCGAGCTGGACTACTCGGAACCGTCGGGGTGCTGGTGTCGGTGGCGGTGGCCTCGTCCATCGCGATGCTGGTGCTGGGTGTCGATCTGCGCACCGGGATCCTGATGGCGGCGATGGTCTCGTCGACGGATGCCGCTGCCGTGTTCGCGATCCTGCGTCGCCTGCCCCTGAGATCTAAGGTGCGCACCACCCTGGAGGGTGAGTCCGGTTTCAACGACCCACCTGCGATCATCATCGTCACTGTCGTGGTCTCCGACGCCTGGAACCAGATGTCGGTGACGGGAATGCTCGCGAACGGACTCTTCCAACTGACCGCAGGCGCCCTCATCGGGGCGGCAGTGGCGATGGTGGGGCAGGCCTTCCTGCACCGCATCTCCCTGCCGAGCGCAGGCCTGTACCCCCTAGCAACCCTCGCGATCGCGCTGACCGCCTACTCCGTCGCCGGGGTCGCGGGCGGTTCGGAGCTGCTGGCCGCCTACATCGCCGGGCTGTGGCTCGGCAACCAGGCGCTTCCCCACCACTCGACGACGGAGGGATTCACGGAGTCGGTGAGCTGGTTGGCGCAGATCGGTTTGTTCGTGATGCTGGGGCTGCTGGCCTCCCCCAGCCAGTTGCCGGAGGCGATCATCCCGGCGCTGGTGATCGGGTCGGCGTTGACGTTCGTCGCCCGTCCGATCTCCGTGTTCGCCTGTCTGACGCCGTTCCGGGAGAAACTGAGAACCCAGCTGTTCATCTCATGGGCGGGGATGCGTGGCGCGTTGCCCATCATGCTGGCAACGATCCCGCTGACGCACCAGCTGCCGGGAGCCTCGCACATGTTCCACGTCATCTTCCTGCTGGTGGTGACGTTCACCCTCGTGCAGGGCCCGCTGCTGCCGAAGCTGGCCCCGTGGGCCGGGGTGCTGGAACAGATCTCCCCGCGGGAGTTGCAGTTCGACTCCTCCCCGCTCGAGGGCATCAACGCCTCGCTGGTGCAGTTCCGGGTCCCGGACACGGGCCGCCTGGTGGGGATGTGGGTTAACGACCTGCGACTGCCCCGTGGAGCCGTGGTCTCCATGATCATCCGCGACAAGAAGATCCTCATCCCGGACAGAACGCTACGTCTTCAGGGTCGCGACGAACTGCTGCTGGCCGTCGAGTCCGGCCTGGTCGAACGCGTCCAGGGCCGATTGGCACTCATCAACGAACACGGCCCGCTGGCGCGCTGGCTGGCGTCGGGCCGGAACCGTCGCCGACTGCTCGACGGCGACTGAAAACCCCGAAACTGGTTGAGTCGGGACCATTCTTGGGAACCGGTTGAGCCAGCACGCGAAGCTCACACGAATGGCTGAGTCAAAACCACCGGCGGCCGAAAATACAGACCCAACCCCAGTCCCCGAACACGCGCGGGATGGTTTCGACACGGCCAGTTCGCAGAGCGAGCAGCCCGGCTCAACCAACTGCCCTCCCCCGGAGCAGGGACAGCGGCATTGTTCTCCTCTCCTCCTGTACACGAACCGCCTTCCCCGTCCCGTCCCTCCTCCTGTACACGAATCGCGAAGGTTCGACGGTTCAACGTCGCCACCCGACGTTGAACCGTTTTTCTCCCGCGATTCGTGTACGAGGGAAAGCAATCGGTCCCCGCCTCTGACGAGACGGGGACCGATTCGTGCGCGAGAGAGGAGTTGAACCTCCACGCCCTTGCGGGCACTGGCACCTGAAGCCAGCGCGTCTACCATTCCGCCACTCGCGCGTCCGGGGAGGAACTCTAGCACGACTGCACGCGGGGAGCGCAACTCGGGGTTCAGGATCCGCTCATCCCGCCATCCCGGGCACGGATGTCCTCCCGGGCCATCGCTGGTAAGCGGCCTCTTCTGCCACGACGTCGAGGACGAGAAACACAGTCAGCAACGACCAGCGATCCCCCACCCGGATCGACGAGAAACGGCGGATCCTCTCGAAGGCGTGAAAACGAAACCCAGGCGCGGATCCACGGCGTCACCGGTTCGGCCGGACCGACGTCGAGCCCAGGTGCCGGCGTTCCCTTGCCCGGCGAATACCGGTCTGACACCGTACGATCCTTGTGGTTCCCCGAGACGGCCTCCGTCGCCACGCGTCCTGTCAGAGAAACCTCTTACCATGTTGAACCAGGAGGTACGAATGAGTAACAACCAGTGGCCCGGCCCCAACGATCGTCCGCAGCAGGGATACCCCCAGCAGCCGGCCTTCGGCGGCCCTCAGCCACAACCCGGGTATCAGCAGCCCCAGCCTGGATATCAGCAGCCCCAGCCCGGGTACCAGCAGCCCCAGCCCGGGTACCAGCAAGCACAACCCAGCTACTCCCAGCCCAGCTACCAGCAGTCCGGATACGGCCAACAGGGCTATCAGTCCGTCTACGGTTCCGCCGGTCAGGGCATGCCCCCGCAGCCACCGGGGAAAAACAACACTGTCCTGATCGTCGCGCTCGTGGCCATCCTGGTGGCCACCGCCGGATTCGGGGCCTGGTGGATCCTCGGCCGGGACAACCAACCGAACGCCACCCCCTCCACCAGCACACAGACCACCACACAGGAAACCCAGAAGTCCGAGACACCATCACCCGAACCCACGAAGAAAACCACCAAACCCACCACCCAGAAATCATCCAAATCTTCCAGCACCGCACCCGAGATGCCCAAATCATTCGATGACTTCACCTTTAGCAAGAAGAAAGACCTGGCGACCACCTACACAAACTCGGACGGAGATTTGTTCGTGGTGGCCTATGGAAAGGGCGAAACCGTCGAGGCGAACTCCACCAACCTCCATGACATCGAAACCATTGGGAAATGGACCTGCGGCAAGGACGAGAATGACTCATCCATGTGCTTGACCGAGGTCTATTCCGGCACCTTGGCAACGCTCATGCTCGACGAGCCGACCTCCAAATTGGCGGAAGTCTCTGATCGTTTCCTCGACGCCTGGAAGTAACCACGAGCGTCCCGGGGCCCTCAGAAACCTGACACGAAGGACTCCCGTCCAGGCTCCAGCCAAGGACTCTCTGAGCGATGGCTTCTTCGTAAACAGGTCCCAAGATTGACCAGGCTCCATGGTCAGGGCGGCTTCAGAGCGTTCAGCTTCGCCGTGTGACCAACGCCTTCAACTGACTTGTGAACGGACTTCATCGAGCCCCTCAAGGATTCGCCTGATCCTGGCTGCCCTGGTGGGGTTCCGGCGGCGGGTCCGCAGGCCAGCGAGCATGCCCGGCGAGACCGGGACGGGTCAGACCTCACAGCACTTACCATGAGGAGCAGGAGGTATAAATGAGCAACAACCAGTGGCCTGGCTACGGCGGACAACCCGGCTACGGACAACCCCAACCTGGCTACGGGCAACCCGGCTACGGCGGACAACCCCAACCCAGCTACGGGCAACCCGGCTACGGCGGACAACCGCAGCCCGGCTACGGCGGACAACCGCAGCCCGGCTACGGCGGACAACCGCAGCCCGGTTACGGCGGACAACCCCAGCCCGGCTACGGACAACCCGGCTACGGCGGACAACCCCAACCCAGCTACGGACAACCCAGCTACGGCACACCCCCGCAGCCCCCGGGGAAAAACAACACGGTCCTGATCGTCGCGCTCGTGGTCGTCCTGGTGGCCACCGCCGGGTTCGGGGTCTGGTGGTTCCTCGGCCGGGACAACCAACAGAACGCCACCCCCTCCACCAGCGCACAGACCACCACACAGGAAACCCAGAAGTCCGAGACACCATCACCCGAACCCACGAAGAAAACCACCGAACCCACCACCCAGAAATCATCCAAATCTTCCAGTACCGCACCCGAGTTGCCAGACTCATTCGGCGACTTCGCCCTCGCCGAGACGAAAGACAAAACGACGAAGTATTACTCGAATTCGAACGGGGACCGGTTCGTCGCCGTCTATGAGGAAGGAGGAACCGTCGACGAAAACGCCCACCTTCTCGAGAACATGAAGTTCAACGGCAAATGGTTCTGCGGCGACGCCAAGGCCGGAACCATGTGCCTGACCCAAATCCATTCCGGTGTTCTTGGGACGATCATGCACAAGGACAAGTCAACGTCAGAGGTGGTGGCAGTTTCTGAAGTCTTCCTTACAGCCTGGAAGTAGTTTGCACGCGGCAGGGACCGCGTGGGAAGGCCCCAGCCGAGTTGCTCCCGGCAGCCCTGACCGTGAAACCGGGAGGCAGGAATGAGCAACAACCAGCCTCCCGGCTACGGGTAACAACCTGGCTACGGCGCCACCGGCTACGGCACAGCCTCCGCAGCCACCGAGGAAAAACCGCCCCGGCCTACCCGTTGCGCTCGTCGTCTTCCTGGTCGCGATCATCGTGTTCGGGGCGTGGTGGATTCTCAGCAGAAACAACTGGCCGCGAACCCCACCTCCAGCACGCATACCGCGGCGCCACAGGAGACTCAACGCCCCGAGATTCCCCCTTCACCTCGACGAGGAAGAACACCGACCCCGCGGGCTCCTCGACCACCCAGAACAAAGGTTCCAGCACCACACCGGGGATGCCCACATCATTCGGCGACTTCATGCTCGACACGAGTCAGGACGGCGCATCCACCTGCAAGAACTCGAACGGGGATTCTTTCGTCGCCACCTACGACCCGGGAGAAACCGTCGAAACGAACGCCGCCCGCCTCACGGACATCGGGAGGGCCGGGAAGTGGACCTGCGGTAAGGACTCTTATGACATGTCCGTGTGCCTGACCGAACCCTATTCCGACACCGTGGCCACGCTCACGCTCGACAGGCCTTTCGCCACGCTTACGGAAATCTCCGGCAGTTTCCTCGAAGCCTGGCAGTAACCACGTGCGCCCCGGGAGACGCTGACCGGCTACGCCAAACGCTTACGACGCTCCCCTGCGACCAGCCCGAGAAGCAACATCGTTGTGGTTGTCGCGTTCGCCGCGACCTCGGCGGTCGCAAAGCTTGGTGGTTCCCGGGAAGAAATGCCCAACCAAGGTGATGACACCTTTTGCCAGAATTCGCGGAAACCGGCAGGCCACTCCACGAAACCCGGAAATCATCCGCGTGGAAAACCACCAGGGACGTTCGGGGATCGATTACGCTCCAGCTCGACTCAACCAGTTCGATCAGGACACGATCCTGCGAAGCTCCCAGGACCGACGATTCTGGAACAGGTCAGCCCCCCCCACACCCCTTACCATGAAAACAGGAGGCACGAATGAGCAACAACCAGTGGCCTGGCTACGGACAGCAACAACCCCAACCCGGCTACAATGGACAGCAGCCCTACACACAGCCGGGATATGGCGAGCAACCCCAGTACGGTTACGGCGGGCAGCCACCCTACGGCGCCAGCGGCTACGGTGCGCCCCAACAACCACCGAAGAAAAACCGCACCGGCCTGATAGTCGCGCTCGTCGGGGTCCTGGTCATCGCCCTGGCCTTCGGAGCCTGGTGGTTCCTCGGCAGGGACAACCAGCAAACCGCCGATCCGTCCGCGACCGCCACCACCACGCAGGCGTCCTCGCAGACTCCCAGCAGCACCGACCCGACCCGCGGCAAGACGTCGAAATCAACTCCCCCGGCCTCGGAAACAGGGGTTCCCCGCTCGACGAAGACCTCCGACGACGATTCAAGCGGTTCAGGCATGCCCCCCGAGATGCCCAAGTCGTTCAATGGTTTCGAGGCCCTGAGCCCGAGCAAGGTCCTCACCTTGTACCTCAGGGGGTCGGATATTTTCTCGGTCTTCTACATCAAGGGTGAAGCGATGGCCGAGGGCATGGCTCGCACCTTGGAGAACCCCGAGACCTTCGGCGAATGGACCTGCGGAACGACCACCCGGACCGGCAATTCGTCGACTCCGGCAAGCGGTATATCGTGCATCGCCGCCGCTCATGGGGGAGCCGTCATCGCATCCATGGGCCCCAACGGGAAAGCTTCGGAAATCGCCGAGAACGGCAAGGCTTTCCTCGAGGCCTGGAAGTGATTCCCCTCCGACAAGGGGCTCCTCCTCATCGGTTTCGCCAACGACGACGTTCCCCGCAGTAGCATCGCTGTTGGGAACGTCGTTTCCGGAAGAGCCGGAGGAAACCATCATGAGCCATCAGCCTTCCCTGCCGGGGACCGGGCTTCGTGTCGCCTTCGTAACCATGCACACCTCCCCCCTGGAACGCGCCGGAACCGCGGACGCGGGAGGCATGAACGTGCTCATCGCCGCGCTGGCCCGGGCGCTGGGAAGGCTCGGCGTGCGGGTGGATTTCCTGACCCGCCGCACCGACCCCGACCAGCCGGAACGAGAGGACGTGGCCCCGTCGGTGACGCTGCGGCGTCTCCCCGCGGGCCCGCCAACCCCGCTGCCGAAAAGCGAGATCGACCAGCATGTCGACGAGTTCCGGGAGGCCATGGAGGCCCTGGAACCCCACGACCTGATCCATTCCCACCACTGGATGTCGGGGGTGGCGGCGCTGCCCGTCGCCCGCGCCTGGGGGGTGCCGCACGTGATGACCTTCCATTCGGTGGCGGCCCACCCGAACTCGCCGCTGCGCGACGGGGAACCGCCCGAGTCACCTGCCCGGGTCGACGGCGAGGTGGTGTGCGCGGAGCAGTCCGATCTGGTGCTGTGCGTCTCCCGGCACGAGGCGGCCGTGGTCATCGGCCGTTGCGGGGCCGATCCGGAGCGGGTGCGGATCGTGCGCCCCGGCGTCAACGTCGACCTGTTCCATCCCGCCACCCATCCCTGGGCACCACCCGGGATCCGCCCCGGCTACGTCGTGTTCGCCGCGCGGCTGCAACCCCTCAAGGCCCCCGACGTCGCCATCCGCACCATGGCCTGCCTGCCCGATGCCATCCGCCCGGATCTGGCGGTGGTCGGCGAGACCTCGGCGGACTTCACGGACTACGAGGCCGAGCTGCACGCCCTCGTCGGCGACCTCGGGTTGCGCGGGCAGGTGCACTTCCTGCCCGGCCAGGACCGCGAGTCGCTGGCCCGCATCGTGCGGCACGCCTCCGTGATGCTGGTGCCGTCGCACTCCGAGACCTTCGGGTTGATCGCCTTGGAGGCCTCGGCCTCGGGGGTTCCCGTCCTGGCCGCCGCGTCGGGGGGCCTGACCGAAGCCATCTGCAACACCTACACCGGCCTGCTGATCCCCACCCACGACCCCCGCATGTGGGCCGAGGCCCTCGAGGCGCTGCTCGCCAACGAGCCGCGCCGCAAGTTGCTGGGCGCCACCGGGAGGCAGCGGGCGCTGGCGATGACCTGGGAGCGCGCCGCGGAAAATACCCTGCAGCAATACCGGAGGATCCTGTGAAAATCGCCTTCATCCACGCCCACCCCGACGATGAAACCCTCGCCACGGGCGCGCTGATCGCCTGGCTGGTGACCTCCGGACACGAGGTGAGCCTACTGACCGCCACCCGCGGGGAACGCGGCGAGGTGGTGCCGGGGCCGCTGTCGCACCTGGCCGGAACCCCCGCCCTGGAAACCCACCGGGAGGGCGAGCTGGCCGGGGCCCTGAAGGTGCTGGGGGTGTCCCGGCACGCCTTCCTGGGGGATCCGCCCGCCGGTTCGGGGCGCCGCTACCGCGACTCGGGGATGCGCTGGATCCGCGAAGGCCTCGCAGGGCCCGCGGAGGACGCGGAACCGGATTCGCTGTGCGCGGCAGACCTCGACGACGTCGTGGCGGATATCGCCTCCTGGATCCGGACGGTGGACGCCGACCTGGTGGTCTCCTACCACACCGACGGCGGCTACGGGCACCCCGACCACGTCCGCATCCACCACGCATCCCTGGCCGCCGCGCAGCGCACCGGGAAGGGTTTCGCGGCCGTCGTCCACGACCCGGGCGACGGGGGCCGCTGGTTCGACCTGCGCGACCTGCAACCCACTGTGGAAGAGGCCCTGCGACACCACGCCTCCCAGCTCACCGCCCACGGCGACGGCACTCTCACCCACTCCGGTGGCCAGTCGGAGGCGGTGACGACCTCCGTCGGGCTGCTTCCCGCCCCCGAAACCCCGCCGGCCGCTGGCCTGGTGGACTCGCTCGCCGGAACCGGTTGAGTGGTTCCGCCGGGGAATCGCGGTTGCGCAGCACTCAACCCGATTTTCACCCCTCCGGGAGCGATTTTCGCGGTTGGGCGCTGCACAACCGGGTTCTTCCTCCCGGTTGGCGAAAATCCGCCACCCGCCGTCCTCAGCCCAGTCGGATCCACGCGAAGGCCAGCAGCAGGGCGGCGGGCAGCAGGTATTTGCGGGGGTGACGCCAGGCGTCGCGTCGGGTGCGGAGCCCCCGGAGCGGGGCGTGACGCTCCAGCGCGGGAACGGCGAGGGCCTCCAGCGCCGTGACGACGACCACCAGCCCGGCGATCAGCGGCAGGTCGCGGGCACCCAGCAGCCAGTACACCACGCCGGCCCCGGCGTTGAACGTTCCCAGGAACGCGGCGACGGCCACCGCGTAATGCCACCAGGCCAGCGCGGGCTGCCCCAGCATTGTCAGCTGCCTCGCCAGGTCGGGGTCGCCGGAGATCATGGTGGTCAGGGGGCTGTTGACGGCGATCAGCGCCAGCGCCAGCGGGAACCGGAGGCCCTGCTCCCAGGCGGTCACGGTGAACACCGTCGCCACGGCGAACAGCCCCACCGCGTTGATCCACACGACGCGATCCGCCAGCGAGGCGCGCAGGAAGTAGTTGGCCCCCGCCCGTCCGCGCATCGCGGCGGAGCCGCGGGTGAACAGCAGGCCCGTGGCGGGGAGGACGACCAGCCCGGCAGCCAACACGGCGGACAGCGCCGCTGCCACCAGCCACGGCGGCACCACCGTGCAGGCCCATACCGCCAGCCCGTCGAGGGCCACCACCAGCAGCGGCCCGGCCCATCGCGGCCGGGTGCCGGCCGACGCCAGCACGGCCATCACCGACAGGGGACCGCAGGCCGCCACCACGAGCATCGCGCAGACATCCGGCGCGGCGAGTTGCCCCAGCCGCAAGCCGAACAGTGCGGCAGGCATCACGACCTCGGCCACAAGAAGTATCCACGCGGCCGACGCGAGCGCCAGGTTCACCCGGGCCGGGCGGGGCGGCAGCTGGGCGTAATCCCGCATGGATTCCACCCGGAAGGCCGCGTTCACCAGCAGACCCGATGACACCAGCGACGCGGCGGCCACGCCCGCCACGTACGTCATCGGCGGGATCCGGAACTCCACCGTCGGGGCCAGCACCCAGACCAGGCCCCAGATCAGCACATCCACGACGACGCGGCGACGCGTGGTGAGGGCTCGCAGCAGGACCAGGGTCATCGGTGCCGTTCCTTGAGCAGGGCGCGGATGTCGGTTTCGGGATCCAGCGGGTAGGGGCGGCTGAGGTCACCCCCGTCGAGCACGCACAGATGGTCGCAGCACTGGGTGAAACTCTCTGCGACGTGGGAACTCATCAACACCGATCCGGTGTCACGGTAGGCGTTGAGGCTCTCGTAGAGAAACTCGGTGCCCTCGAAATCCAGCCCGTCCACGGGTTCGTCCAGGATGAGCAGGGGCAACCCCAGGCTCAGCCCCGCGATGAGGAAGGCCTTCTTCCTGTTTCCCGTCGACAGGCTTCCGATGGTCTTGCGGCGGAACGGCTCGAACCCGAACCCCGCCACCAGGTCGTCCACGCGCGACGGCTCCGGCGAGCGGCCAAAGACACGGGACGTGAAACGCAGGTAGGGGTCCAGCGACCAGTACGCGAAACCGCTGCTCTCGGTGAACACGGCGTAGCGTCCGAGCTGGAATGCCCTGTCGCGCGGTTGCGTGGCACGGGAGCGCCAGGTCATGTGTTGGAGGCTGGCGTGCTCGTGAACCCCCACGAGCGTGTTGATCAGGGTGGTCTTGCCGGCGCCGTTGGTTCCCAGCAACCCGACCACGGAGTGCTGGCCGATGTCGAGTTCCCCGATGTTCAGCACCGGGGAGCCCGCCTTGTACCACGCGGTCAGTCCCCGCACGGTGAGCAGGGGTTCCGCTGCGTGCCGTGGCCGGTCAGTCATCTTTCTCCCGCGACGAACCTCGCAAGGCGAGCACCGTGCGGACGATGAAGGCAACCCCGCCCAGCCCGAGCACGACGGCCATCAGGGTTTCACCCCGAATGAGCGACAGGACGGTCCCGGCCACGAACAACAACGCCGCCAGGGCGCCGATCACGATGTGACGGTTCATGACGTCACCTCTCCCCGCACCCGGGAATCCGGGGGGAATTCGCAGCTCCCGTCGCACGTCACCGCCGTGGGTGTGACATCGCGCGCCGCCGGGACGGTGGCGCCGCAGTCCAGTAGGGAGCTGGCGATTGATGCGATGGGTTTCATCGGATTCCTCTCCTCGGTGAGTTCGGCTGCCACTTCGTTGCTTTGCAGTCCCACTGTAATCGTCTCCTTGCCAGCAGGGCCTGTACCCGGCTTCAGGATCCCCTCAGCCGTGAGCGTCCCTCCGGCCATGTCCTGCCGCCCTGATCGTCCCTGCGGGCCGGGCGCCGGCCTGTTTGCTCCGGCTTGATTCCAATCCGATACGACGGTCTGAACACGATCCGGATTGCCACGATGGCCCGGGGTCCTTAACTTTTGGCCAGACCTTCCTCAACCCCTGCGGGGGTTTCTCAAACATCCCGCAGGGACCCGGTGAGCGGTCCTAGGCTCGGAAAGATCCTGAGAGCTGGAGAGACCAGCCCGGGTCGCTTTGACGCCACCGGAGGTGTTGAACAATGAAACAACGCAGTGGACGAATCGGCATGGTCGCCGCAGCCGCCGTTGTGCTCCTGCTGTCATCGTGCGGCGGGGATTCGAGGCCGCTGAGCACGGATTCGTGGGGAGCGTCCTTTCCGAGCTCCACCAAGAGCTGGCCGTCGTTCTCCGCGTCCCCGAAACCCCAACCGTCGGAGACCTTCAGTCCGGAGCAGCTGGAGGCGGCGAACACGCTGATCGAGTACTACCGCATCACGGATGAGATATTCACCAATCCCGATGCCGACACACAGCCCCTGAAGGACATCGCCATCGGGGAGAGCCAGACCATACAGATGAAGCATGTAACGGAACGCCGCGCGAAGGGGCAGGTACAGACCGGAACCACGGTCGTCCACATCACCGGCGCCTCGGAACCGGAGGAGACGGATGGCGTGCGGAGCATCGATGTCCAGATGTGCACAGACAGCGAAAAGGTGGACATGATCGATTCCGCGACCGGGAAAAGCGTAGTCCCACCGGGACGGCCTTCGTACCTCCAGTGGAATGTCACCGTGGTAAAGACCAACGACGGCTGGAAATTCGGGGACGCCACGAACGAGACGGTACTCAGATGCCCAGCGTGAAACGCCTCCCCGCCGCCACCGTGGCATTTCTCCTGATGGTGGCCGGTCTGCCAGCACAGCCGGCCCGGGCCGATGCCAATGTCGGATGCGGACAACATGACAGTAGGGGCGGGTCTTGCGACATCACGGTGCGAGTGCCGGGATCCGGCGGCCAACCGGGGAATTCCCCCGCGCAGCCACGCGGGAAACCCACCGGTGGCGGGGGCGGGGGCGGCCAGGAAAGGCCGCACTGGCCCGTGGAGGGCTGCCTCCAGTACGACCCCAGTACGGGAGTGTGCGTCCGTTTCACCCCCTCCGACCCATCACCCGCACCAGCCCCGCGGGAGGCGCCAGAACCCGCAGTCCTGGCCAGGATCGCGATCGGACGCATGGACCTGAAGGCACCCGAGATCGGAATGTGGCCCTCGCCCCTCGAACAGCTCCCGGAGGGCCGCAACTACGTGGGTTGGCACAACTGGATGTGGGTCAACAATCCCGGTAGGGACACGTGGGGGCCGATCACCAAAACCGTCACCGAATCCGGTTACAGCGTCACCGCAACCGCCATGGTCGCGGGGGTGACGTGGGAAATGGGCAACGGCGACACCAAGAAGTGTGGCAAGGGAACCGAACACCCCGAGCACAGAACCCACGACGAGAAGTCACCGGACTGCGGATACGTCTACCACCAACGCGGCGACTTCACGGTCACCGCCACCGCCCACTGGGTCATCAACTGGCGCGGACTCGGCAAGAACGGCACCATCCAGATGGATCTCACCTCGCAGGTTCACACGAGTGTGGTCGAAGTCGTCGCGGTCAATGTCCCGAACGGGAAATACAACCGGTCGTACCCGACCCCGGCACCGTCGCCGAATCCAACCGGCACCCCCACCGCACCTGCCCCCTGCCCCACGAACAACAACAAACACGGCTGCTGAAACCCCTTCCTCACCTGCCGGTTTCGCTTCGGCTCAACCAGCTTCGGCCCCCACTTATCCCCCGAATCCCCCTCCCTTCCCTCTGTGCACGAAACGCGGAAGAAAAACGTTTCAACGTCGTGTGGCGACGTTGAACTGTCGAACCTCCGCGAGTCGTGTACGGGAAAAGCAGGGCGAGGCGCGGGGAGGGCGGTTGGGGACTTGTGGTCGGGTCCGCTGTTCGCCTGCCGGTGGTTTCGACACGGGCTGCTCCTTCGTCGCAGCCCGGCTCAACCGGCTTGGAGAAGATTCCCCGCAGCCCGGCTCAACCGGCTTGGAAAACGTTCCCCACGACCCGGCTCAACCGGCTTGGAAAACGTTCCCCACGACCCGGCTCAACCGGCTTGGAAAACGTTCCCCGCGACCCGGCTCAACCGGCTTGGAAAACGTTCCCCGCGACCCGGCTCAACCGGCTTGGAAAACGTTCCCCGCAGCCCGGCTCAACCAGCTTCGTCTTGTCCTGAAGCTGGTTGAGCCGACCTGCGAGCGTCAGCGAGCCGGTCGTGTCGAAACCAACTCACACATGTCCGGGGAGCCGTGGCCAGGCCTGATGTTCAAGCGCCGAGGGCTTCGACACGGGTCGCGCATTCCTCACGACCCGTTCAGCCGGCCACCCACTCCAGCCGGCCCGCGATCCTTCTCACCGACCCTCCCGGCACCGCGACCGGGCCCTGGCCCCGCCAGGCCAGCACAAGGTCGTCGACGGCGGCGACGTGGATCCGAGTCGCCTCGCTGCCGTGGTTCCGCAACCAACCGAGCAGCACCCGACCCCGGAGAGCGTCCGGCTGCCCTGCGAGGGTGACGACATCGAGGGCGTCGTCCCGGGCGGCCCGGACAAGAGCGAGTTCCGCCAGCTCGTCGAGGAGGTCGGCGTCGCCGCGGGCCAGCTCGGCGGTGCGGGCCAGGCCGACGGCGACGTCACGACCGAGCTCCGAGGCAAGCAGCGCCAGCACCGAGCGGGCACGCACCCGCGCGAACCGCGGGTCGGTGTTCATCGGGTCGTCCCACCACTCGACCCCCCATTCGCGGCAGGCCGCTTCGGTCTCGGCGCGCCGGATCCCCAGCAGCGGCCGCAGGAAGGGGCCACGCCGAACCGACATGCCGGCCAGCGACCGGATGCCGGAGCCGCGCAGCAACCCCAGCAGCACCGTCTCTGCCTGGTCGTCGAGGGTGTGGCCCAGCAGCACGGGATGCCCGTCACACGACAGGGCTGCCAGGCGCGCCTGCCGGGCCGCCGCCTCGATCCCGCCGTCGCGTCCCACCTCGACGCGCCGCACCTCGGCGGCAATGCCACGCGACGTCAGCGCGTCAACCGTCCGCTCCGCCACCTCGGCGGAACCCGCCTGCAGGCCGTGGTCGACGACGACACACCCCGCCTCGGAACGCGTGCGGGGCGCGGCCCACGCGGCCCCCAGCGCGAGCGCCATGGAGTCTGCGCCGCCGGAGACCCCGACGACGACAGGGCCTGCGGGCAGCAACTCCTCCACCGCCCTCCCGACCCTCAACGCGGCGGGTCCGAGTTCACGCCTGGCCACGGCGCCCCTCAACCATGGATCCGCCGCAGCCAGGCGTCGGGGTCGGCGATCTCAGCCACGGTGGGGAGGTTCGCGGGTCCCGCGAAGGCGGCGGTCAGCGCCCCCAGCCCGGCCTGGAGGCCCACGTGTTGGCAGAAGGCCAGGCCGTCGCGGTACTGGAGGCCCTTGTCTAGGCCGGGTATCAGGCGTCGCCAGCCGGTGCCGGCGGCCGGACGGGCGAAGGCCGCGCGCAGCCGGCGCACCGAGGGCACGTGAACCGCCCCTGCGGCGTCCGCCACCAGGTCGGCGTGACCCTCCAGGAGGGTCATGGTGGCGGTGAGGGCGTCGAGGTGCCGCTGCCCCTCGGCGGTGACCAGCAGCGACGCCACCCCCCGGCCCCCGCGGATACCTTCCGTCACCTCCGCCGGGGAGGGGTCGTCGACGCTGAGCGAGGCGATCAGCTTCTCGACGTGACCGAGCAGCCAGGGCGCGGAGTTGAACTGTACCGCGTGGGTTTGTTCGTGGAGACTCACCCACAGCCGCAGGTCGTCGGCGTCGAGGCCGCGTCCGCGCCGCACCTCGACGATGCTCGGGGCCACCAGCATCAGCCTCTCCGACCAAGGGTCGTACTGGCCCAGCAGACCCCGCCCCATCGCCACGAAGGAGATCCCCGCCAACAACCCGTAGCCGATCCCGGCCAGGGTGCGTCGCGGACCGGCGGGCTGCTCCTCGAGCGGCAACCGGCCCAGCAGGTCATCGGCCATCACCGCGGCCCGCCTGGACCATCCTGGACGATCCACCACCACGACCTCCGCGGCGGCCGCGCCGCCCAGACCCGAGTGCTCGACGGCCAGGTCGCCGGCCCGCCGGGCCGCGGCCCTGAGCGCGGCGACCTCGCGCACCGCATCCGGCCGAGAAACACCGGGCCCGGGGTCGGCGAGAAGCCGCTCGACGGCCCGCGCCAGCGGCCAGGAGACGTGGGGTCGGCGCTGCATCAGCAACCGCACCCCGTGATCAGGGCCGCCCCCCGGTCGCTCCACACCTGAGCGGCCCAGCCATCGGTGGAACCGTTGGTCATGAACGCAAAAGCCACCTCGCGGCCATCGGCGGTGACGGTGGTCCCGGCGAGGGTGGACACCAGCGACAGGGTGCCGGTCTTGGCCCGCACGATACCGCGCCCCGCGGTGGAGATCTCGTCGTCGAAACGGTTGGTGAGGGACCCCGAGACCCCGGCGACGGGGAAACCCTCCTGCACGACGGAGGCCCGGGGGGTGATCATCACGTACCGGACCACCCCGGCCAGCATCGACGCGGTGACGTGGTTCTCGCGGGTCAGGCCGGAGCCGTCGTACAGCACCGCCCCCTCGTGCCACAACCCCAGGCCGGTGAGTTCCTGCTGCACGGCGGCGGCCGTCCCGGCGAACGTGGTGGGCTGGCCCAGTTTGCGGGCCAGCTGCATGCCGAGCACCTCGGTGTAGGAGTTGTTGGAGGTTTCCAGCGCGGCCGCGGCGATGGCGTGGACCCCGGGCGAGCTGACCTTCGCGATCTCCTCCCCTGAGCCCTTGGCCGTCGCAGGGCTGCCCTCGACGGTTATGCCCTGGGCGGCCAGCTGGGTGGCGAAGATGCGGGCGGCATCGCCCGCGGGGTCGGTGGAACGCACCTGTTTGGCGTCGCGGCCCTCGTCGGCCCAGAGCGCGGAAATCGGGGTCACCTGGTCGCGGTAACCGGAGAGCCAGGTGGTTGCCCACGACTCCTGGAACAGGGATGCGTCGTATCCGAGGGTCACCTTGCTCAGGCCCTGCGACTTCAGTTTCTCCGCGGTCTTCGCGGCCAGTTCCTCCAGCGAGGCGCGTTTCGGGTGGCCACCGGAGGCGGCGGAGGCGAGCAGCGGATCACCACCCCCGACCAGCACCAGCTGCCCGGGGGCCGGGGAAACGACGGTGGTGTCGAAGGTCTCGGTGCCGTCGAAGACCGACAACAAGGCGGTGACGGTCAGCAGTTTCGTGTTCGACGCGGGAACCAGGAGCTGATCGGCGTTCGATGCGGCGAGCACATCCCCGGTCTCGATGTCGAGGACCTGGTAGGCCAGGCTCAGCGACGACCCTTCCTGCACACCCTTGGTCAGGGCGGCGACGTCCTGGGACTTGAGGCGCTGTTCCAGCGCGGCGCGGCCCGGGAGCTTGCCGGGGGCGGCCTCCGGGGCCGCGGAAACGGGGCCGGCCGGTTTCTGCTGCGGGGACGGCGCGGGAGAGGACGGGGACGCGGTGACGGATGCCGCGGTTCCGGCCGCGGATGACGCCGCGCCTTGGAGGACCGCGGTGGTGAAGGCGGCCGCCAGCAGTGCCCCGACCAACCCCCAGATGATCACAGGTCGCCACGGGATGCTCTGGGGGGACAAATCGATGCTCCTCGTCCGGTAGAGTGCTTGAACACTGGCCGCCAGCATGCGGCGGCGCATCAATCATAGGAGCGACAGTGAGCGACGACGTCATCGAGAGCATTGAGATCTTCAACCCCGAGAGCCGCGTGTTGTTCGATGTCACGGTCGAGATCCCGAAGGGCACCAAGAACAAGTACGAGATGGACCACCTGACGGGCCGCATCCGCCTGGACCGTACCTTGTTCACATCCACCCAGTACCCTTACGACTACGGCTTCATCGAGGGCACCCTCGGGCTCGACGGCGACCCCCTCGACGCTATGGTGATCGGCGCCGAACCCACCTTCCCCGGCTGCCTGATCCAGTGCTACGCGGTGGCGATGTTCCGCATGACCGATGAGATGGGTGGCGACGACAAGGTGCTGTGCGTGCCGACCGCGGACACCCGCCGCAGGCACCTGAAGGACCTCGACTCGGTGGCCGAACACATCCTCCTGGAGATCGAGCACTTCTTCAGCGTCTACAAGGACCTGGAGCCGGGCAAGTCCGTCGAGGGCGCCACCTGGGCCGGCCGCAAGGAGGCGGAGGAGGAGATCATCGCCTCCATCGAACGCGCGAAGGGCACCTCCTTCGAGCACCACCATGTCAACCTCGCCTGAGGCCGACGAGACACCGGAACCACCCGGCCCGGCGCCGGAGCCAGTGGTTCCGGCGCCGGAATCGGAGCGGCCGCTGCTGACGTTCAAGATCCGCTGCCGCGACGGGGTGGGCTACCAGAACCTGCTGTTCTCCTTGGTCTACATCTTGGTGATGGCGTTCGTCTTCTTCGCCGCGTCCAGCTTTTTCTCCCCCAGCCCCTACGGGGCGGGAGGTCAGTCCTTCCCGACCGGGAAATACAGCACCTTCAGGTTCCCGTCCATACCCACGCACAGTCGCTTCACCTTTTCCCTCCCCAGCATCCACATCCCCTCCCTCCCGCCGTTGGTCACGGGAAGCGGCAAAATCCCGTCGCAGAAAACCGAGAGCAACTCGCCGCCCTCCCCGACGCAAGAACCCACCAGCGACACCCCGACGCAGGAGGCCAGCACCCCGGGGGTGGCGACACCGACGGGCGCCCCTTCCTCCACGCCACCGAACGTCACGGGCTCCCTTGGTAACCGCGGCTGGCCCGCTTGGAGTTGGCTCGGTCCCGTCCTCCAGATGCTCGCCCTGATGGCGTTGCCCGTGCTGCTGGTTCTGCGCAAACCCGTTCGCTGGCTGGAGATCGACGAGGAGGAGATGATGCTCTCCTGGAAAGGCGAGGTGGAAGGACAGGTGGCGCTCCGGGACATCGCGCACATGAGACTCTGGAACAACAGGTATGACCTGGAGGTCTACGACCGCACCGCCACCCTGCGCATCCGGATGAAACCGTGGCTGATGTCCAACCGGTTCATGAAGGCCAAGGTGGATCGCATGGCCGATCAGATCCGCGACCTCCTCCACGGCACCGAGGTCCGGATCGACCAGCGAAGTCGGCACACCGAACGTTTCATCGACTTCCCGCCGGGTGAGTGACCATCCGGTGGGCTCCACATACCGCGGGTTCCCCCGGTTGCGCAGCACTCAACCGGAAAAATAGGCCATTTCGGCCCGGAATCCGGGTTGAGTGCTGCATGGCCGTGCAATCCTCGGACGGACACGGCCGGTCCCCGGCCGCGCCGGGAAGAACACCGTGAGCTGGATGCCTCCCCGGCCCCCGCAGATGTAATCCCGCGGGACTGGCGCTACGCTACGGCCGTCCCGGGACCCGACGAACACCCGAGACGGAAGGAGTCCCGGTGAAAACCGTCAAGTTTCGTGTCCGCAACCCGATAAAGTGGCTGGCTCCCCTGATCTCGACGGTGTACCTGATCGGTGTCGTGTTCCTCTGCATCCAGAACTTCAAATTCCTGCTCATCCTGACCGCCGGCTCCAGGTTCCTGTTCCTGCTGGTGCTGGCCCCCGCCGTCGCGCCGCTGTTCCTGCTTCTGTGGCTGCTCAGCCCGGCTCGTCAGGTTCGCATGGGTGAGGACCGGTTCGTTCTCGCCTGGGGCGACGACGTGCTGGACCAGATCACCTACCCGGAGATCGCTCACATGCGGATCACCGGCATCGGCCAGCAGCTGGACATCTTCGATCGCGCCGGTGTGCAGCGGCTCCACATCGAACCCCTGAAGGGCTACTACTCCAACAAGTCGGCCGAGATCTTGGACTTCATGCGCACCCAGCTCCCGCACCTGGAGAACAAGGTGGAGAAGAAGAAGGGCCAGAACAACTACGTGGAACGCTACGTCGACTTCCCACCCCAACAGAACCAAGGGCCACAGCAACCCCAGCCACAGCCCGGCTGGCAACAACCCCACCAGCAGGGCGGCTGGCAACAACCCCAGCCACAAACCGGCTGGCAGCAGCCACAGGGACAGCCCGGCTGGCAGCAATCCTCGCAGCAGCCCACCTACCAGCAACCCCAGGGGCAGTCCGGCTTGCGGTGATGCCTGCCGGGCACGGATTCTGCAGGGCGACGGCGTAGGGTTTTACCCCGTGAATGATCCGGTGATCCTGGCCCAGGAGCTGCGCAAGTCGTATGGCGCCTTCGAGGCGGTGCGCGGCATCGACTTCGAGGTCGAGCCCGGGACATCCTTCGGGCTGCTCGGCCCCAACGGGGCGGGCAAGTCCACCACCATGCGCATGATCGCCGGGGTCTCGCACCGCTCCGGCGGCCGGCTGCGCATCCTCGGGATGGATCCCGACGAACAGGGACCGCGGATCCGCGCCCACCTCGGGGTCGTGCCGCAGAACGACAACCTCGACGCCCAGCTCACGGTCCGCGAGAACCTCATCTTCTACGGCCGCTACTTCGGCCTGCCGAAACGCTGGCTGGCCGCCAAGGCGGAGGAACTGATCAAGTTCGCGCAGCTCACCGACAAACGCGACTCCCGGGTCGACGACCTCTCGGGAGGCATGAAACGCCGCCTCACGATCTCCCGGGCCCTGGTCTCCGACCCGCGCATCATGCTGCTCGACGAACCCACCACGGGCCTGGACCCGCAGGCCCGCAACGTGCTGTGGGACCGGCTGTTTCAGCTGAAGGAAAAGGGCACCACGCTGGTGCTGACCACCCACCACATGGACGAGGCCGAGCAGCTCTGCGACCGGCTGATCGTCATCGACCACGGCGTGATCGTCGCCGAGGGCAGCCCACCGGAGCTGGTACGGGAACACGCCGGCCGCGAGGTGGTGGAGCTGCGTTTCGGTTCCACCCGCAACGCCGGGGCCGCCGAGCGCATCGCAGGCATCGGGAACCGCATGGAAACCCTCCCCGACCGGATCCTGGTCTACTCCGACGACGGCGAGGCCGCGCTGCGCACCATCATGGAACGCGGCCTGGAGCCGAACTCGTCGCTGGTGCGGCGATGCTCGCTGGAGGACGTGTTCCTGAGGTTGACTGGGAGGTCGTTGATTGACTGAGACCCTCTCCCCCGTCGATCACGACGCCCGGGCCGCGCAGGTCGCGCGCTGGGGCGCCTTCCATCACGCCCGCAACGTCGTCATGCAGCTGCGTTCCTGGTGGGTGAGCCTGTTCGCCATCGGCGCCCTGGAACCGCTGCTGACGGTGCTGGCGTTGGGGGTGGGCCTGGGAGTGGTGGTGGATGCCGCCAGCCCGGGGGCGCTCGGGGTGCCTTTCCTGCAGTTCGTGGCGCCCGCGATGCTGCTCTCCTCAGCCGTGCACGCAGCGCAGGCCGAGAACACCCTCGGGGTGTTCTCCAGTTTCAAGTGGCACGAGCTGTACCAGGCTGCCGCCTCCACCCCCACCACCCCGTCGCAGCTGGCGGAGGGACACTGGCTGGGCTCGACGGTGCGTTACCTCATCAACTGCGCCACCGTCATCGTGGTGCTGCTGGTCTTCGGGGCCATCACCCCCGCGAGCGTGCTGGTCCTGCTTCCCGTGGCGGTGTTGACGGCGTGGTCGTTCGGCAACCCGGTGATGGCTTGGACGGCCCTCCAACACGACGAGAACGGCCAGTTCTCCATCTTCTCGCGGCTGGTGGTGCTGCCGTTGACGCTGTTCTCCGGCACCTATTTTCCCCTCGACGTGCTGCCCGGCTGGCTGCACCCGCTCGGCTGGATCTCGCCGCTGTGGCACGGGGTGAACCTGGCCCGCATCCTGACCCTCGGGCAGGCCGCGCCGGCGTGGCTGCCGTTCGTGCACGTCGCCTACCTGACCGCGCTGACCGTCGCCGGGTTGTTGCTCGCCCGGCGATTCTTCCACCTGCGGCTGACCGGGGCCCTGCCCCACCTCCGCCAGAAACGAACCAGGAAGCGGGTCGCGTCGGAACCGGTGGCTGCGGCGCCGGGCGGACTGCCGGACGGCCAGTCGATGCTGCCCAGGACAAGCCACTCGGCCTCGTTCAGCGGCAGATTCCCCGTCGTCGCGGCCCGGGGCCTGAAGGCGAACTGGGGTGCCAGCAGCATGCTCATGGCCTCGGGGGCGGTCGAACCGGTGCTGTATCTGCTGGCGATGGGGATCGGGCTGGGTGCCTTCATCGGTCAGGTGCAGTCGGGAACCAGTTACGCCGCCTGGATCGCGCCCGCGCTGCTGGCCACCTCCGCGTTGAACGGGGCGGTCATGGACGCCACCTGGAACGTGTTCATGAAACTGAAGTTCGACAAGCTCTACGAGACGATGCTCAGCACCTCGCTGGGGCCGCTGGACGTGGCGCTGGGCGAGATCACCGTCGCCCTGGTGCGCGGCGGCATCTACGCCACCAGTTTCGTCGCGGTCATGGCGCTGCTGGGTCTCGTCGGGTCGTGGTGGGTGCTGCTGGCCATACCGGCGTGCCTGCTGATCGCCTTCGGGATCGCGGCCCTGGGGATGGCCGCCACGTCGTTCTGCCGCACCTTCCAGCAGATGGACTGGATCATGCTGGTGCTGATGCCGATGTTCATGTTCTCCGGCACCTTCTACCCCGTTGACGTCTACCCGGCCCCGATCGCGGCGGCGGTGAAATGCCTGCCGCTGTGGCACGGCATCGAGATGCTCCGCGACCTCAACGCGGGAGCGGTCAGCTGGCTGACTGCAGGTCACGCCCTCTACTTCGTCGTCCTGGCCGTACTCGGAGTGTGGGTGGCGTCACTGCGCCTCAAGGCCCTGTTCCTGCGATGAGCCCCTGCGACGTTGCGACGTGAAAGACTTGCCCCCATGTCGTCGTACCTGTTGTTGCGCAACCCGTCCGCGAATCGCGTCTACGCGGGCGAGGCGGCCACGCTAACCGCCGCCGAACTGGAGATCACCGCCCCCTTCGTCTCGGGGATCACGCAGGCCGAGGTGGCGGGCGTCGACTACCTGGCCTTCGACGCCGAGCGCATGGGACGCGACGAACTGGCGGGCATCGCGCGGCAGTCGTCGGCATTCGCATTGTTCCAGCGCGACGGCGACCTACTGCGACCCGTCGCGCTGCCGCACACCGATGTCCTCGACGACGACCTCGTGACCATCCCCAAATACCAAGGAAAGACCAACGAACAGTTCACCCGGCTGCTGCTGAACGTCACCGTCGCGGCGGCCAGGCGCAACGCCCCCCACCGGGTGCTCGACCCGATGGCCGGGCGCGGCACCACCGTCTCGACCGCACTCATCGCGGGCTGCGACGCCTTCGGAGTGGAGGCCGACGACAAGGCCTTCGACGCGATGGCGGCGTTCTACAAAACCTGGCTGCGCCGCAAACGCATCAAACACACGGCCGCCGTCACCCCGGTGCGCCGCAACGGGACGCGCATCGGTCGTCGCTTCGACGCACGCATCACCGTCGACAGACGGGAGCTGGTGGCGACGGTGTTCACCGGGGACGCCCGCTCGTCGGGGTCGCTGTACGGGAAGAAACGTTTCGACGCCATCGTCACCGACGCCCCCTACGGCGTGGTGCACGGATCGACGTCGGGCGGACGCAGGTCGCGCACCCCGGCGCAGCTGCTGGCGGAGACGATCCCGGTGTGGGCGGGGCAGCTGCACCCGGGAGGGTCGCTGGGGATCAGCTGGAACACCCTCGGCATGCCCCGCGAGGACCTGGCGGCGCTGCTGGCCGACGCCGGCCTGGAGGTCCTCACCGGCGGGGCGTGGGACCGGTTCGCGCACCGCGTCGACTCCTCCATCCGCCGCGACCTCATGGTCGCCGTAAAACCGGTCGCCACTGACTGACGGATCACGCCGCCCGAGGACCACGCCAGCGGATCCCACCCCACCCTCCACCCCACCCCATCCGTCGGTTTGCTGGCCTTACCACCGGTTTGCTGGGCTTGTTCACGTTTGCCTGCGCTGTGAGGCCAGCAAACATCAACAAGCCCAGCAAACAGGGAATAGGGCCAGCAAAACGAATCAGGGGCGACGGACCGGCGCCAGCGGAGCTCGTAGACTCACCCCATGCGACGACTCGTGCTGATGCGCCACGCGAAAACCCGGGCCAGCCATCCCCGCGGCGATCACTCGCGGGAGCTGCTGCCCACCGGTATCCAGGACGCGCAGGAGGCGGGCCTGCAGTTGCGTCCCCTCGGGTTGGAACACGCCCTGGTCTCCACCGCAACCCGCGCCCGGCAGACCTTCGCGGCACTCGGCCTCGACATCACCGTCGAATACCTGGACGACCTCTACCACGAGGGCACCGACGCCCTCCTTCGGCACATCGGCGAGACCGACCCCGCCGTGAACGGCCTGCTGGTGGTGGGGCACGCCCCCACCATTCCCGCGCTCGCCGCCCAGCTCGGCAACGCCTCCGACAGCCGGGAGGCCGACCGTCTCCAGTGCTGGTACCCGACGTCCACCTTCACGGAGTTCACCTTCGACGACGACTGGTCCAGTCTGGCCCCCTTCGAACTGGGACACGTGAGGATGGAACGCACCATCCGCCGCTGATCCTCCACGTCGGGCTGGTTTCGACACGACCCACTCACTGACACTCGCAGACCAACTCAACCAACTGCCCCCTTTCCGAAGCCGGTTGAGCCAGCACGTGAGCGAAGCGAACGGCTGAGTCGAAACCACCCCACACCCGGCAGCCAAAACCCGACCACAACACCCCGGACAAGGTCACCATGGTTTCGACACGACCCACTCACTGACGCTCGCAGGCCGGCTCAACCAACTGCCCCCTTTCCGAAGCCGGTTGAGCCAGCACGTGAGCGAAGCGAACGGCTGAGTCGAAACCACCCCACACCCGGCAGCCAAAACCCGACCACAACACCCCGGACAAGGTCACCATGGTTTCGACACGACCCACTCGCTGACGCTCGCGGGCCGGCTCAACCAGCTCCAAAGAGAGTAGGGCCGACTCAACCGGCTTCGGGGGAGCTCACTCCGTGAGAAACGGCCAAGCCCGGAAGGCCTTCTCGAAACCCGATTCCGCCCGGGACGACAGGTCCTCGAAGCGGGTCAGCTCCAGGCGACGCCTGCCGGGGGTTCCGGCCCGTTTCCACAGCCCCACCACGCGACCTCCCAGCACGGCACCGCGTTTGAACATCCCGTTGTTGCCGGGGACGAGTTTCGGGTGGTCGCGTTCGGTGAGGGCGAACAGGCGGTCCTGGTAGCCGAGGATGAACTCATCGAAGCCCGGCAGCAGGAGTGGCCGCGACGCCGACCGCCCGGCCGCGGCGACCTCGTCGGCCAGCCCGATCCGCTGGTAACGGGGTTCGTCGCCAGGCAGTTCCTCGAAGCCTTCCCGAATCAGCGCGAACGCCCGCCGGGCAGCGCCGAGGGGCAGTTTGCTCCACCAGGAGAAGTCGCGCAGCGTCGCGGGGCCGCGGCTGGTCAGGTAGCGGTCGAGCAGTTCGGCGCAGGCGGCGTCGCGGTCGCCGTTGAAACGATCCTCCAGCCCGGTGCCGGCGGGCAGCCATGACGCCGTGAGGGCGACGTGCTGGTCGCCGTCGACGACCGGCCCGTAGCAGAGCATTCCGGTGGCGATGTGCTGGAAGGTCATGTGGTAGTTCGCGCCCTGCACCCCCGACAGCCCGGCCTCGGCCCAGCGCGCGTGCAGTTCCGCGCGGGACCTCGGCCCGTCGGCCAGCAGCTCGGAGGCGATCTCGGCGGCGCGTTCGAGATGCCCCTCCCCCATCCCGCGGCCTTTGAGGATGCGCGCCGACTCCCGCAGCGACTTGTCCGCGCACAGCTGCGTGATCCACCGGGCATCGGCGGCGGCCATCAGGAAAACGGTGCCGCGCATCGGGTAGCCGCGCACGATCTCACCCCGGGCGCAGGCCTCCAGGACGGCGTCGATGCCGCCGCCGCTGCGCAACGCGATCGAGGCCAGCACCCCGGGCAGGTCCTGGCCCTGGTGCGCGCCGAACGCGGCCGCGACCTCGGCGGGACGCTCCCAGCGGCGGAAGACCAGCCCTTGGGAGACGAGCCGGGCGCGTGCGAGTGCGGCGTCAACCATCGTTCATTCCGTCCGGAACCTGCCGTGGACGCTGACCGCGCGGCGGATCTCGTCGGGTTCCACGACCCCTCCCCCACCCTCGGGCGCCGCGGCGGCCATCGCAACCGCCTCGCCGTAGGCGAGCTGCGGATCCGACCGGCGGTCGGAGAGTTCAACGCAGACGTTCACCTCCGCGCCCGCGGCCCGGGCCATGATGTCGGCGCGGCGACGGGCCGCCCGCACGGCCTCGGTCAGCAGCTCGTCCTCCAATTTCTGTTCCGTCTCCGGGGTCAGTTTCCAGGACGTGTGACGCACCTCCACCCCGGGGGCCGCTCCCCACCCCACCGCGAAATCCGCGAGCGCCTGGAAGTCCCGGAAGACCACCGTCGCCTCGGCCAAGGCCCGGTACCGCAGGGCACCCCTGCGCTGCGACCGCCACGTGCACACCCGCACTGGCTCCAACCCCCACGAGACGACGGCCCGCGGGTGCAGCGGCGCTACGGCCTCGGAGAACCGCCTTGCCAGGTCGGAGGTGAGGTCCACGACGAACTCCCGGTCGTCGCCTTCGTGTTCCAGCCCCAGCTGGAGCTCCCCCAGCTCAGGCCGTACCTGTCGTTCCGCGCATCCCTCGACCAGAATCTCCATGCGCGAATCCTACGGGTTTGCACCGTCCCGGATACCCCGCCGGGCGACCCGCGACGCTGGGCGGGTTTCTTCCCTGTTCAGTAGCGCAGCGCCTCGACGGGTTCGAGACGGGAGGCCCGCAGGGAGGGGTAGATGCCCGCCAGCGTGCCCGCCACCAGACCGACGAGGGGCCCGGCCGCAACCAGCAGCGGCGGCACGACCGCCGTCCAGGTCAGGGCGGCGCAGATCCCGACCACCGCCACCACCCCGAGGCTGGTTCCGACGAGCCCGCCCAGCCCACCCAGGACGGCCGCCTCGAGGAGGAACTGGGCCGCGATGTGGCGTGGCTGCGCACCCATCGCCCGCCGCAGGCCGATCTCCCCGGTGCGTTCGATGACGGCGACGATGGTGGTGTTGGCGATACCGATCATGCCGACGATCAGGCACACCACCCCGAGCCCCAGGAACAGGCCGCTCAGCTGGGAGTTGACGGCCGCGCGGAGCCCCTCCGGGCTCGGGGGCAGCGACACGGAGAAACGTTCCGGGTGGGTGGCCGACATGGCGGTGAGCAGCTGCGGGCCGACCACCTGGGCCGCGCCCGGGGCGACGTCGACGACGAGGTTCACCTTCGCCTCCGGCGGCGGGTCGTGCCACAGGGCCTGTGCGGTCCGGGTGGGGATGACGACGCCCGCAAGCAGTTCGGGCAGCCGCTTGGTGTCGTCGATGATGCCGATCACCGTGAACGGCACCCCGTCGATGACAACGGCCGGGCCGCGCGACAGGTCGTCGATGCGCAGGTCTCGGGCGGCGCCGCTGCCGATGACCGCGACCCGCGCCCCCCGCTGCTCGTGCCCGGCGTCGAAGCCGCGTCCCTGCGAGAAGGTCGCCCCCGCGACCTCGAAGGTCCCCGCCGAGGCCGCGATCGCGCGGGCATCGCGTGTCTCCGGGGGTTTGGCCGCGCGCTGTTTCAGCTCCCACTGGAGCCCGGCGCTCCTGACGCCGTTGATTCGCGTGGCCCGTTCCGCCGCGTCGATCGGGAAGTCCAGCGACGCCACCCTGGGGCGCGACCGTTCGGCGCGCGTCACCCGCACCTCCGTCGCCTCGACGAGATTGAACTGCGCGGTCACCTGCACCGAGACGGATGTGGTCAACCCGAGCACCACCACCAGCACCGCCACCCCGATGACCGTACCCAGGGCGGTCAGGACGGACCGGCCGGGACGCTGGACGAGACCTGCTATCGCCTCCTGGAACAGCACCGCCAACCGGACCCGGCCACGTTCACGCGGCATCGCGGGTCACCACCCCGTCGTGCAGCCGCAGCCGCAGATTCCCGATGCCCGCGATCTCGGGGTTGTGGGTGATGATCACCACCGTGGTTCCGGCCCCGTTGAGGGTGGTCAGCAGGTCGATGATCGCCTCGGAGTTGATGCTGTCGAGGTTTCCAGTGGGTTCGTCGCAGAGCAGGATGGCGGGGTTGACGGCCATCGCCCGGGCGATGGCGACGCGCTGCCTCTCGCCGCCGGAGAGCAACCCGGCAGGCGAGTCGCTGCGGTGGTCGAGACCCACCAGGTCGATGGCCCGACGCGACGCCTCTTTTCGTTCCTCGGCCGGAACGCCTTGGTAAAGCCCGGCCAGCGCGACGTTGTCGGCGACGCTGCGGTGGGGCATGAGGTGGAAGGCCTGGAAAACGAAACCGATGCTGCTTCCCCGCAGGGCGGTGCGGTCGGATTCGCTCAGTTTCGTGGTGTCGAGGTCGTTGACCAGGACCGTTCCGCTGCTGGGGCGATCCAGCAGCCCGGCCAGGTTCAGCAGCGTCGACTTGCCGGATCCGGAATGACCGACGATGGTCACCATGTCCCCGTCGTTGACGGTGAAACTGCAGGTCTTCAACGCCTCGACGGGAACCGGGCCGGGGAATGTCCGGGTCACGTCACGGAACTCGAGGACCTTCACCGGAGGATCCCAACCACGACCGAATCGCCCTCCGCGAGTTGCCCGTCCACGGCGGTCACCCCAACCATGCCGTCGCCGGACTCGCCGACGGTGACCTCGACGTCGCGGTAGGAGCCGGAGGTTTCCTTGACCCGCACCCGGCTCTTGGAGTCGGCGCCGGTGGTGACCGCCGCCTCCGGTACCTTCAGCGTTTCCTGTTCCGAGGTGGATGTGGCGATGTTGACCCTGATGGTCGTGCCGCGCAGGCCGGCGTCGAGCGGGGTTTCGGGTGTGATGGTCACCTGCACCGCTCCCTCGACCTGGCCCTCCTCGGGGCTGAGCGTCGTCACGTCGGTGACGCTTCCCTGGATGCGGGTGCCGTCGGGGGTGATGAGGGTGGCGGCGTCGCCTGTCTCCAGTTGCGAGGTCTGCGCCTTGGCCAGTTTGGCAATGGCGGCGACATCACCGGAGGCTAGCGTGATGGTGCCGGTTCCGACCTCGGCCCCGACGCTGACCCCGATGGCATCCACCACCGCCGGCAGATGACGCAGGAACGCGACCTCGCCCAGGGGGATCTGCGGGCCTGCGGCGTCGCGGGCCTTGGCCAGCGTCTCCTGCGCCGCCTTGAGGTCCTCCCGGGCCTGGGTCAGGGAGGTTTTGGCGTCCTCGATGGCGTCCTTGGAGGGGGACTCCCCCGATCCGCCCTTGGATTTCCCATCCCCGGTGCCGGTTTCCCCCTGACCGTCGCCGGAACCCTTTTTGGCCGCCGCGTAGTCGCGTTCGGCGCGACTCAGCGCCACCTTCGCCTGCTGGACCGCGCGGCTGGCTGCCGTCTCGGCCTTGGCCGCGGCGTCGGCCTCCTCGTCGCCGACCCGCGTCGCCTTGTAGCCGCGGTCGGTGTACAGGGCGTTCACGGCCTCCTTGGTGGCGGCGCCGAAGGTTTTCTCGTCGTCGGGGATCTTGTATCCGAGGGTGCGCAGCGCCGCCTGGAGCTGGGTGACGTCGGGTCCGGTCATCGCGGGCCCCAGCGTGCGGTAGGCGGCCAGGTCGCCGGGCAGCACGAAAGTGGGGCGTCCCGCCACGTCGACTAGGGATGTGCCCGCCTCGACCTTCCCACCGACGCTGACGTGAATGGCCGACACCACCGCCTTTTCGGCTCCCCCTCCCGGGGGTGCGGGGGCGACCACCTCGGGTGCCGTGGGTTTGATCTGCGCGTCGGCGGATTCGGTTCGCTGCACTTTGCCCTTTTCCACGGGGGCGGTGAGGGTGGTCTGCTCAGGTGGCGCGGCGTCGGCCGCCACCTGGGCGGGGGATTTCACGAATTGGCCGGCCACCAATCCGACGAGCAGCATCACCAGCGCCGGGATGATCAGCGCGGCGAGCGGATGACGGCGAACCCAGGCTTTCATGGTCGCGGTCAGATGGCGGGGATCGCGGATCGGGAAAACGTCACCTCAAAGCCTCCTTTGCCCGTTCGAGGACCTTTTTCTGAACGTCGAGCCCGGATTTCAGGGCTGCGCGATCCACTTCCTCCGGGGTGATCGTCACCCCCGTAACGCGCGGAGCACGTCACCTGCCGCTGGCACAAATCCCGCTGCTCCAATTCCATCTGATCAACCGTGAGGAGATAAGCCGTGAGCTGCAGGCTCATCTCCGACGAGCCGCGAATGATGAAGGCCGGACCGGGCGTCACGGCGGCTGGGGTGGAGGTGAGGGAGCCACAGCTTGCCAGCAGTGTCACCGGGAACTGATGGTGGGAGAAGATCATGGTCAACAGTCCTTGGGCGATTCCGGTTTCAGTGCAGCAGCCCGGGAGAGCCGGTGGGACGGCATCTCGCCATTCCAGTAGCCACCCGGGCAGCGACCCGAGGTGAATTTCTCACAACCCCTCGGTCCTCCCCGGAAACCCCCAGCGCTTTCAAACAATTTTCATATCCTGTGGCGCAGCGCGCAATAGTATTTGCTTTTCTTCATCGAGATGCCAGACACGCTGCGGCTCTCACCAAAGGAAACTACTGAGAGTGTGCACTTCACTTCAGTGCTTCCTTTGCCCGCGCGAGGACCTTTTTCTGAACGTCGAGTGCTGAACGCAGACTGGCCTCGTTCTCGCTGATGAGTTTCTTCTGGATTGCCACGTCCACGGCCATTGCCCGGCCGGTGAAGTTGGTTTCCTCCACGCAGTTCAGGTCCAGGCGGCCCATTTCCCGTTGCCGCTGCAGGTCAGCGCCGGCGACGACGCTTCCGGTTTCCGAACGATGCTTGAAGTCGTAGCCCGAGCGTTTCATGCAGGCGGCCCAGTCCTTCTCCGCCTGCTGGAAGCTCTCGTGTTCCTGCATCATGGTCTTCGCGTCGCCCAGCAGTTTCTGGGCCAGCTCGTCCCCGGTGTCGATCCCCTCCCGGATCTCATCCCAACCGACTTTTCCGCACCCGCCATCGGGCAACGGTTTGCCGTCCTGGTCCTTCAGCGAGCTGGGGGCGCCGGTCTCGGTCTGGCCGCTCATGACTTCGTCCCGCTTCGTGTGGGAGGCCGCCGGATCCTTCGAGGGATCGGGCTTCTCCGTCGTGGCCCCGGTGCCGTAACCGTACTTCTCGATGTCGTCGCGATCGATCACCCCGTAGCGCCGGGACTCGTCGTACATGGCCTTCAGGCCTGCTCGATCCACGGGGTCGGGGGATGTCGTCACCCCGTAGCGTGCGGCGCACGCCACCTGCCGCTGGGCCACCCCGCGCTGGATCACCTCCAGGTTGTCGATGGTGAGCCGGTAGGCCGTTAGCGGCAGATCGATCTCCGACGAGCTGCGAATGGTGGGAGCCGGACCAGGCGTCACAGCGGCAGGGGCGGAGGCTCCGCAGCCCGCCAGCAGTGCGACGAGACCGCAGTGCGCCAGAATCACACGAAACCGATGACGTGGGGAAAAGATCGCGGTCATCAGATCTTTTCCGGCGAACCGATGCGAGACCATCTTGGTTTTTCTTTCTACTGTGCGCCACACCATTGCGGCAGGAAAACTGTAAATGGCACCGCCGCGGGAGGTCAAGCAGAAGGGTCAGGGCCGCCCAGCAAATTCCGCGGAAAAGAAAAGCAGCCGTATCGGGGCTCGCCAACGATCCTGTGCGTACCCCCTCCACCCAAGTGGTTCCGGCGGGATGAAAGCTGGTTGATCCGGTCCGCGAGCGTCAGCGAGCAGTGCGAGTCGAAACCACACCCGCGCATGCCCGGGACCTGTGGTCACGTCTGATAACCACGTGCCGGCATGGTTTCGACACGGGCCGCTCCTTCGTCGCAGCCCGGCTCAACCAGCTTGTAGAAGGAATGACCCCAACACGAACCACTCTTCCATCGCAGCCCGGCTCAACCAGCTTGTGGATGTGATGCCTCACAGTGGATGTTCTTCACGTCGCGGGCGGTGGGGCGGTGCTGCCCCGCAGGATGAGTTCGGTGGGGATGATGATGCTCCGGCTGCCGTCGCGCACCCCGGAGGCCACCTGCTCCAGCACGAGACCCACCATTTCGCGGCCATGGCGTCTGAAGTCCTGGCGCACGGTGGTCAGCGGCGGGAAGCTGTACTCGCCGACGTCGAAGCCGTCGAAACCGACGACGGAGACGTCGCCGGGAACCCGTCTGCCCTGTTCGTGCATGGCCCGGATCAGGCCGAGGGCCAGTTCGTCGTTGGCGCAGAACACGGCCGTCACCTCCGGGTCGGCGGCCAGCAGCCGGCCTGCCGCGTAGCCCGCTGCCGCCTCCCAGTCGCCGGGAATCGGTTCGGGGACGGGCAGCCCCGCCTCCCGCAGGCACCTGGCCCAGGTGGCCCTGCGGATCAGGCTCGACTGGGAATCCCCCGGCCCGCACACGTGCTGGATGTTGCGGTGCCCGAGCCCCAGGAGGTGTTCGACGGCGTCGCGCACCCCACCGACCTGGTCGGCGCTGGCGGAGGGGTAGTGGTCCACGAGCGTGGAGTCCGAGACCGCCACCGGTATCGACGGCGGCAGGACGAGGTGTTCGCGACCGGCCCGCCCGGCCTGCACCACGACGAGACCGTCGATGGCCTGGTGGGAGAGCCGGTAGACGGCCTGGCGCAGGTCGTCGGAGACGGGGCGTTCCACCTGGACGAGATTGACGGCGTAGTCGGCGGCGGTGGCGGCTTCCAGCACGCCCGCGGTGGTGAGGGCCTCGCCGGTGCGCTGGATCTGCTGGGTCAACACGCCAATTGTTTTGAAGGAGCCGCGACGCAGGGCCTGGGCAGCGCGATTGGGGGAATAACCCAGCTTGTTCATGGCCCGCAGCACCTTCGCCCGGGTCTCCGGGCGCACGTGATCGGAACCCGTCGCCACGCGCGAGACCGTCTGCACGGATACGCCGGCCAGACGGGCCACGTCACCCATCGATGGCGCTCCCTCCGCGCTCCGGCGTTGCCTCGGCATGACGGGAGGCTATCAGGAGTGCGACAGAGACCCCCAACTCTAGTTCTTGGTGACGTTACCATACCAGATCACCTCACGGCACCAATTTCTTGAGATTTCCCCCTTGATACAGCACCACGACGATGATCTCAGATAATATGTGAACGTCACCATAAGGACGTTGCACGGCTGCGCGTCCCCTGTGCCCGTCGACCTTCAGGGAGCCTGAACGATGATCGTTCCCCGATACTTCGAGGACCTCGGAGTCCTCCACGAACACACGCTGCCGCCCCGCGCCTATTACGTGCCGGCGTCCGCCCCCACCGCCTCGAGCCCATGGGAGCGGGAGAAATCCGACCGTTTCCACCTGCTCAGCGGTCGGTGGGCCTTCCGGTACCTGCCCAGCATCCACGACCTCACCGAGCCCTTCTGGGAGACCCCGGACGCCGCCCCGGAGGGATTCACCATGATCCAGGTGCCCAGCACCTGGCAGCATCTCGGATACGACCACCACCAGTACACCAACGTCCGCTACCCCATTCCCTTCGATCCGCCCCACGTACCCCAGGACAACCCCTGCGGCGCCTACATCCGCGACTTCGACCACACCCCGAACCCCGCCGCACCCACCACCCAGCTGGTCTTCGAGGGCGTCGACTCCTGCTTCTACGTGTGGCTGAACGGCGCCTACATCGGCTACAGCCAGGTCTCCCACGCCACCGCGGAGTTCGACGTCACCGAACACATCCGTCCCGGCGCCAACCGCCTGGCCGTGCTGGTGCTCAAGTGGTGCGACGGCACCTACCTGGAGGACCAGGACAAGTTCCGCACCTCCGGCATCTTCCGCGACGTCTACCTCCTGAACCGCCCGGAGGCGGTGCTGTTCGACTACGCCGTCACGACCTCGCTGGGTCCGGTGATCGGCACGGCCCCGGCAACCGCCGTCGTAGAGATCCGCGGCTCCTACCGCGGCGGGAGCGTCCCCACCACCGCCGAGCTGACCGACCACGAAGGACGGGTGCTGGCAGCCGGTGTCCTGGAACCTTTCGCCGGCTACCCCGACCACACCCACCGCGCCCAGCTAGCCGTCGCGGCACCCCACCTGTGGAGCGCGGAAGATCCCTACCTCCACACCCTGGTCCTCACCACTCCCGGCGAGGTCATCACCGACCGGGTCGGGGTGCGGGAAATCGAGTCCAGGGACGCGGTCGTGCGTCTCAACGGCAGCCCCATCACCCTGCGGGGCGTCAACCGGCACGACTCCGATCCGGTCACCGGCCCCGTCGTCGACCTCGACCACATGAAACGGGACCTGCAGCTGATGAAGGAACACAACATCAACGCGGTGCGCAGCTCCCACTACCCCAACGATCCGCGTTTCTACCAGCTGTGCGACGAGTACGGCTTCTACGTCATGTCCGAGGCCGACAACGAGAGCCACGGCACCCAGACCCGGTTCCTGGCCGACCCGTCCTGGGAGAACCAGGTGGAGCACTGGAACGAGCCCATCGCCGACAACCCCGCTTGGACCGAGGCCACCGTCGACCGGATGAAACTGTGCGTCCACCGGGAGAAGAACCGTCCCAGCATCATCTCCTGGTCCGCGGGCAACGAGTGTTCCTACGGCTGCACCCTCGAGGCGGCGCTGATGTGGGTCAAGGGTTTCGACCCGACGCGCCTGACCCACTACGAGAGTTCCTACTACCGCGACTCCAAACGCCGTTACGACTACTCCTGCATCGACCTGTACAGCCGCATGTACCCGGGCATCGAGGAGATCCGCGAATACCTCGACTCCGATCCGGACAAGCCCTTCATCCTCGTGGAGTACTGCCACGCCATGGGCAACGGACCCGGTGATCTGGAGGACTACTGGGAGATCATCCGCGACGACGACCGCATGTGCGGTGGTTTCGTGTGGGAGTGGTGCGACCACGCGGTGGCGGCCGGCACCAGCGACGACGGCCGGCCGGTCTTCCGCTACGGCGGTGACCACGGCGAGGACATCCACGACGGCAACTTCTGCGTCGACGGGCTCGTCTCCCCCGACCGGGTCCCCCACCCCGGGCTGGCAGAGCTCAAGAACGTCCAGCGGCCCGCCCGCGTCGTCGAGTACGACCAGGACGAGGGTTTGCTCACCATCCACAACGACCTCGACCACACGGACCTGTCGCAGTACGCCCGCGTCTCGTGGGAGGTGCGCTGCGACGGTGTCGTCGTGGATCGCGGGGACATCGACCTGACCGATCCCGTCCCGCCCCACGCCAGCGTCATGCTGCGCTGCGAACCGCGGATTCCGCACGCCGGGAAATGCCACCTGCTGGTCACCCACCGGCTCGCGCGTCCCGAACCACTGCTGCCCGCCGGGCACGTCCTGGGTTTCGACGAGGTTCCATTGCGCAACGCCGACGGGCGGCACCGCCGGGTCGCGGAACTCGCGCACCGCCCCACCACCCGGGGGTCGGTGCAGGTAGCACAGGAGGGGACGCGAATCGACGTGGCGGCCGCGGGTCTGTGCTGCACCATCGACACGCGCACCGGCCTGCCCACCGCCCTGAGCGTCAACGGCCGGGAGGTCCTGGAGCGCCCGGCCGAGCTCAACATCTGGCGGGCCCCCACCGACAACGACCGCCACGTGCGCCTGGAATGGGAACGCGCCCACTACCACCGGGCCACGGCCCGCGCCTACGCCGTCGACGTCGCCGAGGAGGCGGGGCGCGCGACGATCAGCGCTGACGTCGCCCTGGTGGCGCCGACGGTCCAGCCCGCCCTGCGCGGTCGGCTGATCTGGACCCTCACCGCCGACGGCGTCCTCGGGTTGATCCTGCGGATGCGCCGCACCCTCGGGTTCCCGAGCCTGCCGCGCCTGGGGCTGCGGCTGTTCCTGCCCGAGTCCATGAACCGGGTCGACTACCACGGCCTGGGGCCCTTCGAGAGCTACGCGGACAAGCACCGCGCCAGCCATCACGGGGCCTTCAGCGCCGACGTCGCGGACCTCCACGAGGACTACATCCGTCCCCAGGAGAACGGCAGCCACGCCGACTGCGACGAGGTCACCGTCTCCGGCGGCGGCCTGGTCCTGACCGCGGTGGGACAGACCCCGTTCTCCTTCAACGCCTCCCGGTACACGCAGGAGGAACTGGCCGCACGGCACCGCAACACCGACCTGAGACCGTCGGGCAGCACGGTGCTGTGCCTGGACGCCGCCATGGCCGGCATCGGCTCCAACAGCTGCGGACCGGCCCTGCGGTCCCGCTACCGGGTGGACGGCCACGAGCTGGGGATGGAACTCCATCTCCTGCTCACCACCCCTGACCACATCGAAACCCACGACGAGGTGACGTCATGAACGACACGGCGAGCACGGCAGCGGCCGGCGAGAAGAAATACCTGAAGTGGTACAACAAGGTGGGCTACGGCTCGGGTGACGTCGCCGGCAACGTCGTCTACGTGCTCCTGTCCGCCTTCGTCATGATCTACCTCACCGACACCGCCGGCCTCAACGCGGGCGTCGTCGGCACACTCATGATGGTTTCCCGGCTCTTCGACGGCTTCTCCGACGTCATCTTCGGTGCGCTGCTGGACCGCACCAAAACCCGGATGGGCAAGGCCCGGCCGTGGATGCTGTGGGGTTTCGTCGGCTGCGCCGGCATGATCATCGCGATCTTCGCGATCCCCACCGAACTGGGTGAGACCGCCAAGTACGCCTGGTTCTTCATCGCCTACACCCTTCTCAACGCCGTGTTCTACACGGCCAACAACATCGCCTATTCCTCACTGACCGCACTCATCACCCGCAACGGTTCGGAGCGGGTGCAGATGGGTTCCATCCGTTTCATGTTCGCCTTCGGGACGAACCTGCTCATCCAGAGCATCACGGTCGGGGGCGTGGCGATGTTCGGGGGCGGCGCCGCGGGTTGGCGGACCATGGCGATCATCTACGCGCTGCTCGGACTGGCGGTCAACACCTTGTCGGTGTTCTCCGTCAAGGAACTGTCCCCGGAGGAACTGGCCGGTGACGACGACACGAAACAGAAGGACGACACGCTGACGGTGCTGGAGTCGGCCAAGATGCTGCTGTCCAACAAGTACTACCTCCTCATCCTGGTGGTCTTCCTGCTCACCCAGATCTTCACGGCCATGCTCAACATGGGCATCTACTTCATGAAGTACATCCTGGGGGACGAGAACCTGCTGGGGACCTTCGCCTGGGCCATCAACATCCCACTCATCGTCGGCCTGCTGGTGACCCCCATCATCGTGAAGAAGTTCGGGGAGATGTACCGGGTCAACCTCGGCGGCTACGTCATCGCGACCCTCGGCCGGCTCGGGGTGCTGGTGGCGGCCTACTTCCACAACATCCCGCTCATGCTGGTCCTCTCGGCGGTGGCCTCCCTGGGGATGAGCCCGCTGCAGGGGACGCTCAACGCCATGATCGCGGAGGCCTCGGAACACACCTGGCTGCGCACCGGCAAACGCATCGACGGACTCATGTTCTCCTGCACCTCCCTGGGGGTGAAGGTCGGCGGCGGCATCGGAACGGCCACGGCCGGGTGGCTCCTGGCCGCCAGCGGTTACAACGGCGAACTGAGCATGCAACCGGACTCGGCGATCCAGATGCTCTACGTCATGTACGTGTGGTTCCCGCTGATCGCCAACGCCCTCATCTTCCTCCTGCTCACCCGCCTCGACGTCGAGAAGGCCAACGCCCGCCTCCGGGAGCAGGCCGACGCCTGACCCCGCGTCGCCCGTCGGTTTGCTGGCCTTGTTCGTGTTTGCTGGCCTCACAGCGCAGGCAAACGTGAACAAGGCCAGCAAACCGTAAAGAAGGCCAGCGAACCCCGGCGTCTCAACCCGCGACCGGCGCCGCCTCCTTCTCGTCGGCGCCCTCCGGTTTCGTCTCCCCGGACGCCTTGGGCGCGCCGGACATGAGACGGGCGCTGGTGCCCTCGCCGAGTTCCTCCAGCGCCAGGCGGCCGACCATCTGCTGGTTCGTCGTGACGCGTTCCGCCCGGCCGCGGGTGAGGAAGCTGATGAACCAGTGCAGCAGCGTCGACATCCGCTGTTTGAAGCCCGCGATGTAAAGCAGGTGCAGCACCAGCCACGCCGCCCAGGCCAGGAAGCCCGAGAACTTGACCTTCCCTGCGCTGACGACGGCGGAGAACCGGGAGATCGTCGCCATCGACCCCTTGTCCTTGTACTTGAACGGGGCCTCCGGGCGGTTCCCGGCCAGCTGGCCACGGATGACGTTGGCCGCATACCTGGCGCCTTGGATCGCGCCCTGCGCCACCCCGGGCACCCCGTCGACGGCGGCCAGGTCGCCGATCACGAACACCTCGGGATGGCCCGGCAGGGTCAGGTCCGGCAGTACCTTGACCCTGCCCACCCGGTCGGTCTCCGCGCCGGTCTGTTCGGCGAGCTGCGGACCGAGCGGGTTCGCGGACACACCGGCGGCCCACACCTTGCACACCGATTCCACCCTTTCGGTGGAGCCGTCCTTGCGTTTGACGGTGAACCCGCGCGAGTCGACCTCGGTGACCATGGTCTCGGTCCACACCTCGACGCCGCGTTTCTCCAGCGACCTGCGGGCCGAGCCACCGAGGTCCTCGCCGAAGCTGGGCAGCACCAGGGGACCGCCCTCGATGAGGATCACCCGCGCCTGGCGCGTGTCGACGCGACGGAACTCGCCGACGAGGGTCTTGGAGGCCAGTTCCCGGATCTGCCCGGCCATCTCCACTCCCGTCGGTCCCGCGCCGACGACCGCGAAGGTCAGGAACCTGGAGACGTCCTCCCCCTCCGGGGCGAGTTCGGCCAGCTCGAAGGCCCCGAAGATCCGGGCCCGCAGCTCCAGGGCGTCGTCGATGGTCTTCATGCCGGGCGCGTAGCGGGCGAAGTGGTCGTTGCCGAAGTACGACTGCCCCGCGCCGGCGGCAACGATCAGCGAGTCGTAGCCGGTGACCTGTTCGAGGCCGTGGAAACGCCACCGCACCTGCCTGGCCTCCACGTCGATCCCCTCGACGAGCCCAAGCTGCACCGTCACGTTCTTGTTCTTGCGCAGCACCTCCCGGGTTGCGGGGGCGATCTCGCCCTCCGACAGGATTCCGGTCGCCACCTGGTAGAGCAGCGGCTGGAACAGATGATGGGTGGTGCGTGCTATCAACGTCACATCGACGTCGGCGCGCCTCAAGGCCTTCGCCGCGAACAGACCACCAAAACCAGAACCGATTATCACAACATGATGCTTGCGCATATCGGCTATTGTGCTGGTCGATTAGGCATCATGCCAAGTCAGGCTCACCTACCGGACGGCGCGTGGGCCGAGCATACACCACCACGCTGGTTGAGCCAGCACGTGAGCCTCCTGCCCGAAACCGGCTGAGCCGGGGCGCGAGCCCCTCTCCGAAGCTGGTTGAGCCGGGGCGCGAGGAACGAGCGACCCGAGTCGAAACCACCGGCACCCGGTAGCCAGAACCCGACCACGCTCACCCTGGTTTCGACACGACCGGCTCGCTGACGCTCGCAGGTCGGCTCAACCAACTTCCACTCCCACAAGCTGGTTGAGCCGGGGCGCGAGGAACGAGCGACCCGAGTCGAAACCCCCGACCCCAGTCACCCTGGTTTCGAAACGACCCACTCGCTGACGCTCGCAGGTCGGCTCAACCCGCTTCGGGTTTCGGGGTCAGATGAGGGCGACGGCGATTGTGGCCGCGACCTCCTCGCCGGAACGGACAGCGCCTTCCATGTAGCCGTTGAACTTGGTCGAGTACTCCGCCCCGGCCCAGTAGAGACACCCGTCGGGGGCCGCCAGGACAGGGCCGTTGGAGGTCCAGATCCCGGGCGCGAAGTGCGCCCCGTGGCAGCCCCTTGTGTATTGCTCGGCACTCCAGTCCCGTTCCAGGTATTCGACGGGTTCGGAGGCCTCCACCCCGAATGCACGGACGGCCGACTCGACGAACGCGCGCCGCCGGACCTCCAGGGGACGACGAGCCAGGGAATCAGCCTCGTTGCCCTCGAAGAAACCCATCAACAGCCCACGGGTCGAGCCGACCGGTGTTGTGTCAAACGTGACGCGAACCGCCCCCTCGTCAGAGCTCGACTGCCCTGAAAGTCCTCGTTCACGCCAGAAGGGCGTCTCATAAACCAGATAAGCCTTGATCACATTTCCCGGCGTCACCTTCTCCGCCACGTCCTGTCTCCACTGCGGCAGAGGCGGGTCGTATTCCAGGGCGACGGCCAGGCGCGGCGGTAGCGTCGAGACGACGGTGCGGGCCTCGATGGTTTCCCCGGATGCGAGAGTAACGACGGCGGTTTCATCATGAGTGACCTTCGTCACGACACTTCCGAGGCGCACCACATCCCCGAGATCGGCGGCCAGGGCATCGCACAGGGCGGCCATGCCGCCGTCGACACGCTGCTGGTTCAGCCCGCCGTTGTTCGCGATCATCGTCTCCAGGCTCGGCCCCGAGTTGATCTGCTGCAGACCTTCCTGCAGGGTCGCCTGCGGGATCATCGGCCCGAAAGCGGCCTCGTAGACCTCCCCGAAACGGGCCTGGGCCCCGCCGGTTCGTAGGTTGGTGCGCATCCAGCGCCGCAGGTCCTGCCGTAACCAGGCTCCATTCGCCGCCACCCAGGCGGGGTCGTCGGCCAGCCGGTGGGCGAGGCGACGCAGTCTCAGCAGCCCTTGGCTGAGGTCCGCGACCTCGAACGGGGTCAGTTCCTCCCCGTCCTCCGCCGACGGCACCTCGAGCAATCTGCCGTGGACACGCACCACCAGATTTCCGCGAGCCGGAATACCAATGGTCCTCAGCCCGTAGCGCTCGATCAGCTCGAAGATGGCGTCGTGTCCGGCGCCGATCCACTGGCCGCCGAGCTCCACATACTGGCCGTCGGCAAGGACCCCGTTCTCGACACGCCCCCCCACGCGGTCCCGGGCCTCGAGCACAACAACACCGAGCCCCCGGTTCCGCAGGTCGCGAGCAGCCACGAGGCCCGCCAGGCCAGCCCCAATGATGGCGCAGTCCAGCATGTTTCCTCCCTATGAACCGGCATGCTCCTTATGAACCGGCATGCTATTTCCCCCCGGATTTCTTACCCTACAAGGGGTTCGATTCCCGTTTTCAGGCGGCCCCGTCAATAGCTCGCCGAACCGCGTCCACGTCCGCAGGGATGCGCGTCACGTGCCTGGGGAGGTCCTCGATCCCGGCGAAACGGTCGGGGCGCGGTGGGACGATGCCGGTTGCCTGGGTGATGGTCTCGGCGAACTTCACGGGAAGCGCGGTTTCCAGCACGACGACGGGTCCGGTCACCTCACCGGAGGCCAGCAGCCGGCGGGCGACGTGCACGCCGTCGGCGGTGTGGGGATCGATGAGAACGCGGTCGTTCTCCCAAGTGGCGCGGATCTCGGCCAGCCGGTCGGCGTGGGTGGAGGAACCCGATACGAAACCGAAACGGTCGCGGTCCTCGCCGGACAGGTCGAGCCTGCCGGTTTCCGGCAGTTCGCGACCGAACAGGTCGGCGATGCGCGCACCGTCGCGGCCCAGCAGGTCGGCGACAAAACGTTCGAAGTTCGACGCCTTCGAGATGTCCATGGACGGGGAACTGGTGGCGTGGGTCTGTTGCGCGGCGCGGGGCCGGTAGACGCCGGTGCGGAAGAACTCGTCGAGGACGTCGTTCTCGTTGGTGGCCAGCACCAGGTGCCGGATGGGCAGCCCCATGAGGCGGGCGATGTGCCCGGCCGCGATGTTGCCGAAGTTGCCCGACGGCACCGCGAACGAGACGGGGCCGTCGCCGCCGGTGCGCAGCCACGCCGCGAAGTAGTAGACGACCTGCGCCATCAGGCGAGCCCAGTTGATGGAGTTCACCGCGCCGATGCGGTGGTCGCGTTTGAACTCGGCGTCGGCGTTGATGGCCTTGACGAGGTCCTGGCAGTCGTCGAAGACACCCGCTACGGCCAGGTTCACCACCCCGGGGTCGTCGATGGAGTACATCTGAGCCTGCTGGAACGGGGTCATGCGGTCCGCCGGGGAGAGCATCACCACCCGTATCCCGGGCCTGCCCAGCAGCGCGTACTCGGCGGCCGAGCCGGTGTCGCCGGAGGTGGCGCCGAGGATGGTCAGGCGCTCGCCGCGGCGCGCCAGTTCGTGGGCGAACAGCTCGCCGAGCAGCTGCATGGCCATGTCCTTGAAGGCCGCCGACGGGCCGTTGCTGAGGTGCGCCAGCCGCACCCCGTCTGAGAGTTCGGAGACCGGCACGATCTGCGGGTCCAGGAACTTCTCGGGGGCGTAGGCGCGCCGGCAGATGCCCAGCAGATCCTCGGCGGGGATGTCGTCGATGAACAGGGAGCACACCTCGAAGGCGAGCCCCGCGTAGCCGTCGTCGAGCAGCACGTCGCGCCACCGGGCGAGGGTGCCGGCGTCCACCCGCGGGTATTCGACGGGCAGGTAGAGGCCGCCGTCGGGTGCCAGGCCCTCCAGGAGGATGTCGCTGAAGGCCCTGGTGGTGTGGTCGGTGGCACGGGTGGAGACGTATCGCACGGGCAGCGATCCTACCGGTCGGCAATTCGTGTACGGGTGGGGATGCGGACGATGCCGTCATTTCCGTCCCGGGTGGAAGCCGTCGATCCGAATCCGGTACGCCAGCAGCAGGACCGCCGCCAGGCAGAGCAGAAGCGTCCCCGAGATCAGCAGGACCGGGAAGGACCCCATCACGTGGGGAGGCAGGAACGAGATGCTGAGAAGCATCCGCTGGCTCCGCAGCGGCATCAGGACACCGGGCAACCTCCAGTCGCCGATCAGGCCGTCCAGGACCAGCCAGGCCAGCAGCACCGGGACCGCGGCGATCATGGAACGGGTCAACGCGGCGACGCACCACCCGACCAGCCCCCAGAACAGGCAGGAGAAGAAAATCAAGGGTATCGACACCTGGAGGCCGGTGACATCCGTCGCATGCGTGATGCCCTTCAGCCCCCAGCCGATCCCGACGAAGGTCACCGCGAACAGGGCCGACAGGAACACCATGCTCCCGATCCGCACCAACCAGTCAGCCCGCCGCCCGACGCGCACGAACCGGCAGGCCCCCGGGCGGCGCAGCCCGTTCTGGTTTCCCAGGAACGCTCCCATCGTCGCCATCGACATGCACGCCAGGCACAACAGGATGTCGAGCAATTCCTCCAGGCCGGATCTTCCCTGGTGAACCGGAGGCAGCAGGGCGACGGCGGGCAGCTGCGCCAGGAACCAGACCAACCCGACCACCAGAGGTGCCAGTTTGTGGCCCCAGAGGATCGTCAGGTTCGCCTTCACGCCACCAACCACCAGCCGCCCCAGGCCGGGGGACCCCGCCACGGGCCGGACAGCGACATCCGGCGACGGGGACGAGACCCCGGTGGCCTGCTGTGCGCTGGGAGGTTGGACACCCCAGCCCGGTGAGGAGGAGGCCGCCCTCCCGGTCGTTTCACGCAGAGCTTCCAGAAACGGGGATTTCTCGTCGCCCGCCGGCAATCGACCGCGGGCCGCGATGATCCCGTCGCGGAGGATCGCGTAGCTGGTGGCGACGTCCCCGAGGATGAGGGGGTCATCCGCCGTCACCAGGGCCGCCTTTCCTTCCCGGTTCACCTCGCCCAACCGTTCCCGCAGGATTTCCAGTCCCGTGTAGTCCAGGGTGCGGTCCGGGGCGTCCAGCACCAGGACCCGGTCGGGGACCGTCAGGCACGAGGCGGCCAGCTGGACGCGCCACTTCTCCTCCGGCGGCTTGAAACGCATGGTGCGCAGGAGGAGAGGGTTGACGATCGCGACCTGCTTCAGGATGTCGTCGCTGTCACGTCCTCCCAGCAGGTACGAGTCGTCCGGCTCACCGGAAGCCGACATGGTGCGGGTCCTCACCTTCTCGCCAACGGTATCGGCCACCAGCTTCAGGTTCTGTGCCGGCGACATGTGCTCGTACAGCGCCAGTTCCCGGGGCAGGTACCCGACCGGGAGCGGAACCTCGCCGGGGGTGGTCTCCAGCACCTCAACGCTTCCCGAGGCCGGTCGCCTCAGGCCCAGGAGCAGTTCGACGAGTCTGGTGCGTCCGGAGTCCGGCGCGCCCAGCAACAGGCACACTTCCCCCGGTTCCACCAGCAGGTCGACGCCCTTGAGTACCTGTTCCCCCTTGTGCCAAGCCGTCAATCCCCGGCACCGGATGGCCGACATGGTTTCTCCTCTCGTCCGATTAACCTCAGCGGTTGTCCGTCCGCGAAACCTCTGAAAACGACGATACGTCCCGAGGAAGTCACGCGGGAGGAGATCGCGAACCACCGTCGGCAACGGGGAACGGGCGAGTCGAGAAACAGGTCCGGCCACAAGTCCCCGGGCAGGGTCACCATGGTTTCGACACGGGCCGCTCCTTCGTCGCAGCCCGGCTCAACCAGCTTGAAAATAGCGAAGCCGGTTGAGCCAGCACGTGAGCACCAGCGAACGGCTGAGTCGAAACCACCCACAGCCGAAAAACGAACCCAACCCCAACCCCCCGGCACGCCCACCATGGTTTCGACACGGCCACCCCTTCGTCGCAGCCCGGCTCAACCGACTTCGGGGAAGGACCTCGCAGGCTATTTGAGGATGTTGCGGCGCGAGAAGCTGACCGACGCCCAGATCCCGAAGACCACCAGCCAGAAGACCGCGTATCCCAGCGAGTATCCGTAGTCGATGTGCGGGATCGTTTCCTGCCGTACCCCTTCGCCGTTGTAGATGGTGCGGCTCCAATCACCGTTGATGAGGCTGAATGCATTGGTGGTCGGCAGCAACCAGGCGGTCTGGGCGACGTCCTTGGAAAATTCAAGGAACTGGGAGAGCACCAGAACAGCGGAGATCAGCGCCCACGTCTTGGCCGTTGACGCCAAGGCCATCGTCACCAGCGCCGCCAGCATCCCCATCACGGCCCCAGCCAGCAGTGCACGCCCAACCTGCGCACCCAGCAGGGAACTGGCGGTCAGGCCCTCGATTCCGCGCACGTTCAGGTAGAAGAACACCCCCAGGAGCACCATGGCTGCCGCCCAGATGGCCATTAAGCAGACCCCGCAGATCGCCGATGCCAGGGCTTTCGCCCACAGCAGAGGCAGCCTGCGTGGGGTGAAGGTCAGTTGGGTGCCGATGGCGCCGGTGCTGAACTCGGCCCCTACCATCACTGTGATCAGGACCACCACGATGAGCAGACCCATCTGCATCGTCAGTTCGAGGGAAGCGACGACGAATTGTTCGAAGCCCATCTGAGGACGCAGGAACCCCTCCACGGTAATGTTCGTCGGAAGCGCCGTGCAGTCGCTGCTGGAAGAACTCGACCCGCAGATCACTTCCAGGTTTATCTGGGCGTCGTTGGACTGCCGCTGCGCCTCCTCCCATTCGAGCGCGGTGTAAGGCTTGAGCGTCACGGCCATCGAGGCCGAGATCCAGAAACCCAGACCCAGCACGAGCGCTCCCAGCACTGCCATCTTCCGGTTGCTGATCAGTCTGAGAAGCTCAGCACGCAGCAGACCCAACGTCACGCCACGGCCCTCCCCTGCGTGGTGGTGAGGCGTTCGTCCTCGGTCAGTTCCAGGAACACGGATTCGAGGCTGGAGCGTTGCAGGCTGAGGTGCCTCGGCCACAGGTCCGCCTCCCCGAGGACCCGGGCGACGGCGGCAGGATCGAGTCCTTCATCACGGGTGACGCGCAACTGCCCGCCCACCAGCTGGCCGCCGAACCCCGCCTGCCGCAGTGTTTCGAAGGCCGCCGGGACGTCGTCGATCTCCACCGCCACGTACTCGGAACCGTCGTTGAGGAACTCCTCCAGATCCCCCGCCGCGATCACCCGGCCCCGCCCCATGATGGAAACGGAATCGGCGATCTGCTCGATCTCCCCCAACAGGTGGCTGGCGACCAGCACCGTGCGGCCCGCGTCGGCGAGGGCCCGCATGGTGGTGCGGATCTCCTGGATACCCGCGGGGTCCAGACCGTTGGTGGGTTCGTCGAAGATCAGCAGGTCGGGTTCCCTCAGCAGGGTCGCGGCGATCGCGAGTCGTTGTTTCATGCCGAGGGAGCAGGTGCGGAACGCCGCCTTCTCGCGACCCCGCAGCCCGACCTCCAGCAGCACCTCCGTGACGCGGCGGCCCCGCACCCCGGTGGAGATCGCGAGGATCTCCAGGTTGCGCCGAAGGCTCATGTTCGGCGCGAACTTGGGGCTCTCGACAATGGCACCCACCCTGTTGATCACCTCGGGCAGCCCGTAGGGCACCTCGTGGTCGAAGATGCGCATCTCGCCGTCGTCGGGACGGATCAGGCCGAGCAGCATCCGCAGCGTGGTGGTCTTGCCGGAACCGTTGGGGCCGAGCAACCCGTGGACACCACCGAGGGGGACGTCCAGGTCGAGTCCGGAAACGGCCTGGACGCGCCCGAAACGCTTGGCGAGGCCGCGAATCCGCACGGCCCATGCCTTGGGAGTCCGCCTCCAGCGCAGCTCGGTCATGTCCGCGACACTAGCGCCCGGTCGCAAGAACATGCGTCATCCCGGAGTCGCGGCCAGGTCAGACCCCGGTCCGTTCCTCGAAGACGTCCAGATCCTTCGCCTCCAGAAACCGCCACGACAACCAGGTGGCCAGGCACAGCAGTGGGGAGCCGAAGGAAACCTGGGTGGCGGCCGCCATCACGATCACCACAGTCGCTCCCAGCCAGATCCGCTGCCAACGCCGGCCGGGCAGCGCCAGGGCGATGAAGGGCGCCACCCAGGTGAAGTACCAGGGTTGCAGGGCGGGGCCGAGCAGCGCGAAGGCCAGCAGCCCGCCGAGCAGCACCACCCAGGGACGTCCCGGCTCCCCGGGCCGGGGGCCGAACCGCGCCACCAGCCACACCCAGGCCGTCAGCACCGCCAGCCCGGCGACGAAGGTGAGCACCCGCATCACCGGGGTCAGCGACGCCTCCTGCCCGAGGAACCTCATCACCTGGATGACCCACGACAGCGGCGAGTCGCTCATCACGGCCAGGGGGCTGCCCGCGGTGGGGTTGTTCCATCCGAATCCCAAGCCGGAACCCCACGAAACACCCACGAACACAGCCACCGCCACGGCCCCCGCCGCTGCGGCCCGGCCCGCGAGCCGCCACCAGTCCCGGCCCGGCGAGACCGCCCAGGCCAGGGCGACGACACCGAGCCCCGCCGCCGCCCCCGACTGTTTCACGGTCAGGGACAACCCGATCAGGGCCCCACCCAGCAGCAACCCGATCCAGCCGCCGCGCTGCGCCACCAGCACCGCCAGGGCGATCAGGGCCACCAGCACGGCATCGTTGTGCAGGCCCCCGATCCACTGGAGGATCAGCAGCGGGGTGGCGATTCCCGCCCACAGCGCCGTGTTCACGGGAACCCCGACGCGCGGCGCGAGGCGTTTCACCACCCACGCCACCACCAGCAGACAGGCCAGGTGCAGCACCCTGAACAGCAGGAACCCCAGCCACGGCAGGCCACCGCTGGCCCAGAACACGGCCGCGAAGATCAGCAACGACCCCGCCGGGTAGACCGATGTGGTGTTCACCCAGTCCACCCCGACGACGATCCCGGGCAGCTGCGGTTCCCCGAGCGTCATGACGTAGGGATCGTGTCCGCCCAGCACCATCCAGCCCTGCGTCAGGTAGGCGTTCACGTCCAGGCTGAACAGCGGCGGGCAGGCCAGCAACGGCAGCGCCCACAGCACCGTCGCGGCGACGGGATGCGGGAAACGCGGCCCGATCCGCCACCACGCGAACAGCAGGCCCGCGCAGGACAGCAGGGCCAGGGAAGCAAGCAGGTAGTCGGTGATCGTGACGGCGGGCTGCGGCGTCGCCCAGGCGTAAACGACGAGGACCGCACTGGCGAAAAACCCGAAACCCACCCATCCCCAGCCGCCGGCGGGATCGGTGATTCGGGAACGCGGTTCGAGACGAGGCATCGCGGACAACTCTAGGAGATCCCCCCAGCAACGCACCACGAACCATCACCGGGCAACAGGGGAAGTGGGCATTTTACCAGCGCTCACCCGAACCAAACGGCCGGTTTGTGTCATACGATTGGCTAGACGACCAACCGCAGGGAGAACCATGAAGGCCTTCATCCGAGTGCTCAAGGACATCGCCCTGATGCTCACCCGCATCATCATGGGCGTCATCATGGTCACCCACGGCTGGCACCGCTGGCAGAACGAGGGCATCACCGCGGAGGCCAACATCCTGGAGCACGCGGGCATCCCGAACCCGGGACTCATGGTGTGGCTGCTGATCGGTTTCGAGGTGATCGGCGGCATCTTCCTGATCTTCGGGCTGGCCACCCCCGTGATCGGCCTCGGCCTGATGGTCCTGAACATCGGAATCATCCTCACCCTCAGGTCGCACACCTTCTACGTCCACAACTCCGGCTGGGAGTACAACGCCGTGATGACCATCGTCGGCCTGATGCTGATGACCCACGGCGCCGGGCGAATAGGCCTGGACAACCTGTTCCGAACACCCAAGGACATCCAGCCGCAGGCCGAGGAACAGCCGAAACGCCCCGCCCGCTCCCTTCCCGAGGAACCAGCCCACTCCCTGCCGGACGAGTGGGACGACACCCCCGCCCGGGGAACCCAGCTCCCACAGGAGACACACAGCAAGTTCATGGCGAAACCCCACTCGGGACTGTCACAGTAGAAGCATGCCTCCCGCACAGCCCACCCCCCTGACCCGCCCCGACGGCACCGCCCTGCGGGTCCTCACCGTCGATGACGAACCCAGCCTGACCGAACTGCTGGCCATGGCCATGCGCTACGAGGGCTGGGAGGTGACCACCGCCGCCACCGGAACCGACGCCGTCCACGCGGCCCGCGCCGTAAAACCCGACGCCATCGTGCTCGACATGATGCTGCCGGACTTCGACGGCCTGGAGGTGATGCGCCGCATCCGCACCGAACAACCCGACGTGCCCGTGATCTTCCTGACCGCCAAGGACGGTGTGGCCGACCGCATCACCGGGCTAACCGCCGGCGGCGACGACTACGTGACCAAACCGTTCTCCCTGGAGGAGGTCATCGCGCGGCTGCGCGGGCTGCTGCGCCGCTCCGGTGCGACGACGGTGCAACCGGACACCCAGCTCGTCGTTGGCGACCTGATCCTCGACGAGGACTCCCACGAGGTCACCCGCGCCGGCGAGAACATCAACCTCACCGCCACCGAGTTCGAGCTGCTGCGCTACCTGATGCGCAACCCCAAACGGGTGCTCAGCAAAGCCCAGATCCTCGATCGGGTGTGGAACTACGACTTCGGCGGCCAGGCCAACGTCGTCGAGCTCTACATCTCCTACCTGCGCAAGAAGATCGACGCGGGCCGCTCCCCGATGATCCACACCATGCGCGGGGCCGGGTACGTGCTGCGACCCGCGAACTCCTGATGCGCCCGGCCAGTCTCTCCGCCCAGCTGCGGCGGCGCGTCACGGCCGTGGTGGCGGTGCTGGCGCTGCTGATCTCGGCGGGCACCATCGTCGCGGCGGGCGTCATCATGTACGAGCAGCTCGACAAACAGGTGGACAACGCCAAAGCCCTCCAGACACGCGAAACCGGCCAGCAGAACGGCCGTCCGAAAGGCATCCTGGCGCCCGGCACACCACCCGGCACCGTCGTCGTGCTGCGAAACTCGAGCGGCGTCAGCGTCGCTTCGAAGATCGGGCACGGCGAATACGACAACGTCTCCGCGGAAGCCATCGACGCCCTGTTGAAGGTCAACACGGACGGCCAGAAACACACCGTAGACATCCCCGATCTGGGCCAGTACCGGGCGGTCGCGCAGTACAACCGCGACAGCGAACTTATGGTGTTGGCCCTGCCGCTGGAGACCGTCAACACCACCATCGTGCGCCTGAGCCTGCTCGCCGTCGCCCTGGGTGTGGCGGCCGTGGTGGTGGCGGCGTTCGCAACCCGCGCCGTCGCCAACGCCGCGACGAAACCGCTGCGGTCGTTGTCGGCTACGGCATCGACGGTCTCGCAGCTGGACCTGGACCGCGGTGAGGTAGACGTGCCCGCCGTTCCCGACCCGGCCCTGCCCCCCGAACACGAGGTGGCGCAGCTGACCGGCGCCTTCAACCGGATGCTCGGCAACGTGCAGGGAGCCCTCAAGGCCAGGCAGGCCTCCGAGACCAAGCTGCGGCGTTTCGTCGCCGACGCCTCCCACGAGTTGCGCAATCCCCTGGCCGCCATCCGCGGCTACTCGGAGCTGGCGGCCCGCGGCGACGGCGCGGACTCGGCGTTCGCGCTGGGCCGGATCGACTCGGAGTCGCAGCGCATGACGAAACTCGTCGAGGATCTTCTCCTGCTGGCCCGGCTCGACGCCGATGCCCCCGTCGAGATGCAACCCGTCGACATCGTCGCGGTGGTGCTCAACGCCGTCAGCGACGCGCGCGCCGCCGGACCCGATCACATCTGGCGCCTGGAACTTCCCGAGGAGGGTTTCGAGGTGCGGGCCAACGCCGACCGCCTCCACCAGGTGATCGTCAACCTGCTGTCCAACGCCCGCAACCACACCCCCGCTGGCACCACCGTCACCACCGTCGCCGGCATCAAGGACGGCCAGGCGTGCCTGATGGTCGTCGACGACGGCCCCGGCATCGCGCCCGACGTGCTGCCCCGGATCTTCGAGCGCTTCACCCGGGCCGACGCGTCGCGCCGCCACAACGAGGCGAAGTCGACGGGACTGGGCCTGTCGATCGTGCAGGCGGTGGTCGCGAGCTTCGGTGGCCGGGTGGAGGTGGACTCCCGCCCGGGTCGAACGTGCTTCACGATCTGGCTGCCCCTGGCCCCCTGACCCGGGAAACACCCACCTGGAACGCTTGCCCTCCCGTCGAACGCTTGCCCTCCCGACGGAAACGCTTGCCTTCCCGTCAAACGCCAGCGCTACAGCGCAAGCACACGACCACAAGGCAAGCGAACCCGGTAGAACCCCCACCACCCCCGCCAAACGCCAACCCACCTGCCGAACGCCAGCCCACCTGCCGAACGCCTGCCTTTCCGTCAAACGCCAGCGCTACAGCGCAAGCACACGACCACAAGGCAAGCGTTTCCGCCGGGCGGGGTGGCGGACGCGGGGCTGTCCGGCGATTCGGCCGCGACCGGCTACCCTCGACGCATGGAGATTTCCCGGGACGCGCTGGCGCGCATGATCGACCACACCCTCCTGCGAACCGACGCCACCCCGGCGCAGGTCTCCGCGCTGGTCGCGGAGGCCAGGGAACTGGGCGTCTTCTCGGTGTGCGTCTCGCCGTCGATGCTGCCGCTGACCGACGACCTCGTCTCGTTGAAGGTGGCGACGGTGTGCGGTTTCCCGTCCGGCAACCACACCCCGGTGACGAAGGCCGCCGAGGCGGCGGAGTCGTCGCGGCTGGGCGCCGACGAGATCGACATGGTCATCAACATCGGCTACCTGAAGGCCGGTGAAGCACACCGGGTGGTCGAGGAGATCACCGCCGTCCGCGAAGCCACCACCGGGCTGCTGAAAGTCATCATCGAATCCGCCGCCCTGACCGACGAGGAGATCGTCACCGCCTGTCAGGCCGCTGAGGAGGCGGGCGCCGACTTCGTGAAGACCTCGACGGGTTTCCACCCGGCGGGTGGCGCCAGCACCCACGCCGTCGCGCTGATGGCGGCGACCGTCGATGGCCGCCTCGGGGTCAAGGCCTCCGGTGGCATCCGCGACTGGGCCACCGCCCAGGAGATGGTCGCCGCGGGGGCCACCCGCCTGGGGTTGTCCGCCAGCCGCGCCATCCTGGAGGGCGCCCCGGCCTGACCTGTCAAGATGGCAGCAGGCGACGACCAGCGCTTTCCCGAGTATCAATCATCTCCGAGGGCAGCGAACCAAGCCGCATCCACAGGGGAAACATTCCCATTGACGGTCTCGGGTAGGCCGATCTCCCGGGACAGCAGGGTCCACCACGTGGCGTCTGCAACGGCTTGGCCCACGTGATGCCGGTTCACGCCACCGGCCGCACCGTCAGCGGCGCATGCCCTGATGTCCTCGGCTACCGCCCGGCACCAGTCAACACGAATCCATTCCGCGAACACCCTCGGTTCGTGGGGACACAGCAATTCACCACGCGGCACATCACACGCCTCGGCCGTGGGCATACCGAGAACGTCACGATTTCCCATGCTCACTCGCGGCACCCAGGTCAACGGTCCGGCGGCATCGCCAAGAACCAAACCACCGGCGTCGGTGATCACCTCGGCGCTGACCAACCCCAGCCCACCGTTGTCCCGATCAGCGGGGTCGTGCTCGTTGTGGACCTGCAAACAAAAGCCGACCCCGCCGGTACTGCCCAGACATGTGGTGATGCCGTTGCACGACTGCCTGGCCTCCACTCTCGGAGCCGCCTGCCCGCACAACCTCCTCAGCACGGCCGCCCCCACCAACAAGGTTTGGGTTGAGGTCAGCACACGAACCTGCTTGACCCGGTGCGTGAGACGGAGTCGCTCCATCACCCTCAGGCAGCGCGCCACGGGCGGCAGGTTGAGATACAGATTACCGACCCGGAACGCAACCCCCGCACGCATCGCTTGGCCCGCCAACTGTTTGATCTCGTCGGCGCGGATCGGCTGCTCGACCAGCACGTTCCAGCCCTGGGACAAGAGCTCCAGGGCCAGCGGGACCGCGTTGCCGCCCAAGGCAGTGGACCGCAGGACCACCGAGGCCACGGCCCCGGGACCCGGGGCAGGGAAGGGCCGGGAGTGCGCTACGACACCGTGTCCGGCAGCCAGCGCCAGCGTCCTGGAGCTGCCGGATCCCAGCAGCCCGAGCAGTTCCATCCCGTCGGTGTTCTTCACGGCATACGCGTGGACCGCCCCGAAGGTGGATCCGGCCACCAACACCCCGATCACAATTCCCCCTCTTCGTCCGGGGCGCGGGTGATGACGCCCCCCGCTGTTTCAATGACCTGCCCGACGGCGGTTCCGGTGCGCAGCAGCAGGTCCAAGGCAGTCAGTTGCTGGGGCAGCGCCGTCATCCCTGCGGTTCCCAAACCGCCCAAGACCTTCACACAGCTGACCGCCATGGCAGCGCACAGCGTTGTCATCGATGCGACCCGAACACCGACTTCATCAATGCCGTCCGTGGCGTGGGCAAGAACCTCGCATCCGGGAACCACCCCGTTTCCGGCGGCCGCCGAGAGCACCGAAGCGGCCTGATCGGGGTCCATGCCGACGGCGGAGAACAGAGCGTCGCGAAATCTGCGTCCGGCCCAGGCACTCCACCACTCGACGGGGTGGGCAAATCGTCCGTCGATCAATGCGGTGTCGGTATCTGCGTAACCGACCAGGTCGACCTCGGCGTCGAGCAACGGCATCCGGACGTCGCGCCGGATTACGGCACCCGGTCCACGGCGGGCTCCCTGAAGCATGTCCCGAGCCGCCGAACGCGACAGGGGGGCCGAGATCATCGTGCGGGAAACCACCTTCCGATCACGCCGGGGAAGCAACAGCGGAACCCCGGTCAACACACCCGGCAGGGCACCCGCGCAGCTGACGTGCAGGGCCTGACCGGCGATCGCCACGTGTCCGGTGCTGACCACCGGAACGTGTTCCAGGGCTCTTGTGACGACCGGGTTGCACACCCAGGACGGGGTGGCATCAACGACGACGTCGGCCCAGGCGATGAGCCGAGTCGCACCGGTTCGGTCGCTGATGTCGAAATGAGGGGCTCCTGCACCGGTCCGCAGGCCGCGCCGCACATCGACTCCGTCGGACAACAGCTCCTCGACGACCTTGCCACCGATTTCACCCGACGAACCCAGGACTGCGATTTTCACAGCTCGCCCTCCTCGACGTCATCCACTCCCTCCGGGCATCCAGCGGCCGTCAGGGCCGCCGCGATTCCGGCGACCGACGGGGTCTCCAGGATCTTCCTCAGCGAGAGCCGCACCCCGACGCGCAACTCCAGTTCACCGACCAGCCGGGCCGCCGACAGCGAGTCACCGCCATGGTCGAACAGCGAGTCCTCGCGACAGATCTTCGTGGCACCCAGCAGGTCACGCCAGCAGGACGCAACCAGTTCCTCGAGACCGGGCAGCGGAGGTTGCCCAACGGTGTCCGGTTCGTTCCGCCCCGTGGGGAGGGCGGCCATGGCGGTGCCCCGGTCGACCTTTCCGTTACGGGTGGTCGGTAGGTTGTCGATGATCTCGCAGACTCGCGGAACCAGGGGACCGGGAAGTCGTTCGGACAGCTGGTACCGGATCCGGGCGGCGTCGAGGTCCGCGACGCCTTCCGGGCGGTGCAGGACGAAACCCCGTACCGGCGTGTCGGAGACCATCACGTGTTCGACGAGTTCCAGGCCGACGAGCGCAGCCAGGTCAGCCCATTCGGCCACCGTGTGGCAGTTTCCCCTGGCGGGGTCGGAGAGCCGGGCCGGGTCGTGGCCAAATCCGTCGGAAAGGATCACCGCCGAGAGCATGGCCTCGGGCGCCAGTGATTCGATTTCCACCGCGATCAGCAGGCCACCGGGCGCCAGAGCCGCGCGGGCGCGTCGCAACGCACGTGCCGGGTCGGGGAAGGTGTGCATGCTGAGCGGGGCGAGCACCAGGTCGAATCCGCCCCCGACCCAGCAGGGAACCTCGCCGGTCGGTATCAGGGCATCCCCGGTCAGCTCTGCGCCGAGTGCTTCCGCGAGCCGGGCCGCGACGGCGGTGGAGGTCCACCATCCGACGCGTGCGGCAGGGATGGTTCTGGCGCGTTCGAGCAACCACGCGACGGCGGCAGCGGAGTCGGGCTGGTCGAAGATCTGCCTGGCAACATCGGTGGCCGGGTTCTCCACTAGGTCGGCCACCGGACGGTGCCGGTTCAGGATTCCGGTCAGCAGATCGACGACAGCGACGTCAGGGCCGGAGGGTGCCGCGGCCACGGGATTCCGTGCCAGCCAGGCCCGCCAGAGTTCGACGACCTGCGTCGCGGCGGGGTCGCGAACGCCCGCTATGACCTCGGTGAGGATACCTGCGATTCTTTTCAGCCTCTGCTCCTGGCTGGGTCCGTGGCCGGGGGCCGTGACCTCGCCCGGGACCGGGAGCGGCCCGGGCTGGATCGGCGCATGGTGCAGGGTCGCGGCCAGGGCCAGGACGGCCCCGTCGCTGCCCTGCACGACACCGGCGGCGGCACGGTCCACCCCGGCCAGGGCCTCCGCATTGACCTCGATCTCCCCGGTGGTGATCCGGTGGCCGCGGACCTTGATCTGATCGTCGCTGCGCCCGAGGATCTCCAGCAAACCGCCGGGCCTGAAACGTCCAAGATCTCCGGTGCGGTAGAGCCGGCGCCCGTCGTCGGTGGTGAAGAAACCGCCCTGGTCCTCACCGATGTATCCCTCGGCAACACCACAGCCGGAGATGGTGAGTTCACCGATCACCCAGTCCGGGCAGGAGACCCCGGCGGGTGTGAGCACGTCGAACGCCTGCCCCGCCAGCGGGTAACCGTAGGGCACCCCTGCCCAGCCCGGAACCTGATCCCGCCACTCGCTCGCGCTGGCCGGTTCGAACCAGTTGGACCAGATAGCCGCCTCGGTCGCGCCCCCCATCGCCACCAGAGTGGCCCGCGGGGCCGCGTCTCTGAGGCGCTGGTCGAGGTTCAGCGGGACACGATCGCCGGAGACGATCACCGAGCGCAGGGAATCAAGCTCACCCAGGGTGGCCGAGACCAGCAGCATCTCCAGCAGGGTGGGAACGGTGTTCCAGTAGTTGAGCTGGTGTTCAGCGATCATCGCCGCCCAATGCTGGGCATCGCGGCGGTGTTCGTCATCGACGAGGACCAGCAGCCCTCCCGACCCCAAGGTCCCGAACAGGTCGAAAACGGAGAGGTCGAAGTCGATAGCCGAAACCCCTATGCCGCGCCAACCACCTTCAGGGCTCCAGCGGTCGATGACGGCGTCGATGGTTGCCGCCGCCTGGGCGTGCGACAGCATGACACCCTTCGGTTCACCCGTGGAGCCGGAGGTGAAGATCGTGTAGGCGATGTCCGTCGGGACCGCCGGTCCGTCATCGACACCGGTTTGCGGGGGGTTGTCCCCGGGGTTCCATGTGCTGGCCCAGGCGTCGTCGAGGACCAGTCGCAGGCCGGTTTGGTTCCTGATCGAGGCGATGCGCCCCTCCGGGTGGTCGACACCAACCGGGACGTAGCTGCCGCCGGCGAGCAACACCCCGAGGATCGCTACCACCCGCTGGGCCGGATCACTCAGCGAGACCATGACCTGCTCCCGCAGCTCCATGTTCCGGGTGCGCAGCCAAGAGGCGACGCGCAGAGCCCCATCGAGGAGCCGTCCCCGCGTCCATTCGCTGCCGTCGGCGCCGATCATCGCGATGGCGTCGGGCTGGGCCGTGGCCAGCTCGACGAAGGGGGCGTGCAGGGTGCGCGGGGTCCCCACCCGAGGCCTCAGGTGACTCGCACGAGCGGCACGTTCGGTCTCCGTGACCCCGGGAACCGGGGTTTGGTTCCAGTCACCGGTGGCCGCGAAGTCGAGCAGGCGCCGCTGATGGGTGATCGCCGAGGCGATGAATCCGGGTGGGAACAGGCCCTTCACGTGGTCCCAGTTGATCCGCACCCCGCCGTGGCCGTCGTCGCTGACCTGGTGGTCGAGCCAGACCTGACCGGTCGCTGACATCCCACCCGTGCATTCACGGAACAGACCGCCGTCCCCGCCGAAACTCTGCTCGACGCCGAGGGCCGAGGTGAAGACCACCGGGAAACCGGTTTCGCCACCGGCGTCCCGGGCCAGCCGCGAGATCGCCGCCATGCCCAGCCCGACATGTTCGAGATCCTCCGCGAGGTTCTCCGAGACCCGCCTGACGCGGGTTGCCCACGGCTCGGTCTCGGCGACGCGATACCCGGAAACCAGCAGCGATGTGAAATCCCCCATCACCTGTTCGATGTCGGGGTGGACGGCCGGGCGGTCGAAGACCGTGACGGTCACCGAAACGCCGTCCTGCCCACTGAAGATCCGCAAGGTCTCACAGAAGCTCGCCAACACCAGCGCGGAGGGAGTCACCTGATGGTTCCGGCAGGCCCTGGTTATGGCAGACCAGGTGGATGCGTCGATCTCGATGAACTCGCGTTCGAAGACCGGCACCCCGATCTCCTCGGGTTCACGGGCCAGCGGCAAGGCGGGGGAAGCGGGCAGTTCCTCTACCCTGCCGGCCCAGTGCCGCCGGGCGGCGCTCAGCTCGGCGGCTCGGCCTGCGGCATCGCTCAGGTGTCCGGTGACGTAGTCGCGGAAGTCGATCTCCGGTGGATGTGGCAGTTGCTCACCGGCGTGGATCGTGTCGATTTCGCGCTGGAGGTTGAGCACCGACGCGGCGTCGAGGATCAGCGAGTTGGTGGCGACGCAGACACGAGTCGCCCCGTCGAGATCGAGCACCCGGATGTCGAACGGAGGCCAGCTGCTGGGCTCGAATCGACGGGCGGCCAGTTCGGCCCTCATCCGCTCAGCGGCCTGACCGCCGGCACGGATCACCCGGTACGAAGGTACCTGAGGCAACACCCGCTGGCGTTCGTCCTCGACGATGGCGCGCAGCATCGGGTGCCGCGCGACGACGGCGTCGACGGCCGCACCGAGCCGGTTCTCATCAACCGATTCGACTCGGTACTCGCGGTAGAAGATGCAGTCCACACCCCCCAGGACCAGCCCGGGGTCCCGGCCCACCAGGTAGGCCCGCTGCACCTCGGTCAGGTCGAAGGGCTCCAACGCGTTTTCGTCGTCGTGGGTCAGCGCGGGACCGGTGGCCACGGGTTCGGTGGGTGGCGTGCAACCGGCTGCGAAATCAGCGAGCCGCGGGTTGGTGAAAACCGTCGCCAGGCTCGCCTGCCAGCCTGCTCGACGCATCCTCGAGATCACGCGCGACGCGATCAGCGAATCCCCACCGAGCAGGAAGAAGTCATCGTTCCCGCCGCGCACCGGGACCCCGAGCTGTTCCTGCCAGAAGTCCGCGACCTGCCGGGCGACGGGATCGAGGTCACCCGTTTGGGTTCCGGAGGTCTCGTCGTCGGTCTGGTGCGCTGCCAGCAGGAGACTCAGCAGGGCCTTGCGGTCCACCTTGCCGTTTCTGGTCAGCGGAAATTCGTCCAGGAGGCTCAGGAAGGAGCAGGGCCACGGAATCCGATCCGCCTGCCAGGCGATCAGTTCGTCGATGCCCGGATCGGCGCCGGGCACGGGGACGACCGCGCCGTACATGGCCCTGTCCATGCCCTCCGATGCGACCACGACGGCCTTGGCCACCTCTGGATGGGATGCGATGGCGTGTTCGACGTCGGTCAGTTCGATCCGGTGCCCGTGGATCTTCACCTGGGTGTCCAACCGGCCCAGGAACTCGATCTCACCGTTCGGCAACCAGCGTCCACGGTCACCGGTCAGATAGATCCGGCGCCCCCTCGGGTCGGTGATGAATTTCCTCGCGGTCAGTTCGGGATCGTTCTCGTATCCTCTCGCCAGGGCATCACCGGCGATGACGATGTCGCCCGCCACCAGGTCGGGGCAGGGGTTCAGATGGGTGTCTACGACGTCCATGTCCTGGCCCGACAGGGCGATGCCGTAAGGAATGGAGGCACCGTCCTCGTCGCCGGGGGCCAGCACATGGCAGTTCGACCAGATCCCGGCCTCGGTGGCGCCGCCGCCCGCGACGACGGTCATTCGCGGGTTGTGCTCCCACAGCCGCACCCCGAGGTCGACGGGAACCCAGTCACCGGAGACCAGGACGAAACGCAGGCCGGCGAGTTCGCCCGGTCCGCAGGTGTCGAGAAGCATCGACGCCTGTGCCGGCGCCGAGTTCCACAGGTTCACCCCGTGCCTGATGACCAGCTCGACCCACACACCCGGGTCGGCGTATGTGGCGGGTGGCGGGATGACCAGGGATCCGCCGCGACCCATCACCCCGAACAGGTCGAAAACCGACAGGTCGAAACCCAGCGAGGAAACCATCAGGCCACGGTCTCCGGCCCCTGTCCCCCACCTCGCCGCGACATCATCGATGGTGGTCATGGCGCCTCGGTGGGTCATCACGACGCCCTTCGGTTCCCCGGTGGACCCGGAGGTGAAGATGACGTAGGCGTCGCAATCGGGGTCGTCTGCAATGCTCTCGGGCTTCCAGTCCTGCTCTACGGGAACGTCGGCGAGATCCACCAGACGTTCCGGACCACACCAGCCGCCATCACCGGCAGAACCATTCCTGCAGATCACCCAGCGGGCACCACAGACGTTCACGACCACGCCACGGCGGGCCTCGGGGTGGTTGACGTCGACCGGGACGTAACAACCACCTGCCGCAAGCACCCCGACGCAGGCGATGACCTGCTCGACCCCACGGTGGCAGCACACCACGACGCGCTCTCCCGGTCCGATGCCCTTCGTGCGGAGCCAGTCGGCCAGCCCCGCGGCCGCGGAGGCGATCTCACCGAACGTGTGTTCACCGGTGGCATCGATCACCGCGACACGATCAGGGTCGGTGGAAGCCGTCGCGAAGAAACCGGTGTGCAGGCAGCCCAGTTCGGCACCACGTCCTTGCGCGGGAAGAGAACCCAGTTTCCTGGCGGTGGCCAGCCAGGCCTCCCTGCGCGCCGCGCGCACCTTCAGCTGAGTCTCGGGGACCCTGACGGGACCGGCACTCGCTCCACCTTCCGCAACAGCACCCAAGGACTCGACGAAGGACGTGAACATCGCATCGACCACGGTGTCGTCAACGACACCCTCGCGGACATCCCAGTTGACACAGAGCCGTCCGCCGAGAACCGAGATCTGGCAGTCGACGAGGACCGTCGGCCCCTGGGAGACAACCCACGAGGGTGGGCCGAAGATCTCGATGAAGTCCGCGGAGAACAGCTCGCCGATCCCCAGGGCGGAGGTGAACACGACCGGAGCGGTGCGACGCTCCGGTGTGCCACGGTTCAGGTCGCGAAGCACCTCGACGCCGGAGTAGCGGGAATGGGCCAGTGCCTCCGCGACCCGTTCGGAGTTGTCCCGTACCTTCTCGGACAGGCCCGCTGCACCACCCGTGGACAGGTTCACCAGCAGCGATCCGGTGAAGTCACCGACCAGGCGGGGAACATCAGGGTGCAGGTCGGCGCGACGGAAAACCGGCATGTTCACCACAAAATCCTTGGTGGTGGACCATGCTCCCAGGGTTTCACCGAAGACGGTCAGCACCAGCACCGTCGGGGTGACCCCCAGCGAGGCAGCCACCTCCTGCAGGTCGCGCCACTGCTCGGGAGTGAACTGGTGGGCCAGGCGTCGCGAATGGACGTGTCCGTCCTGCCGGCCCGGGGGAAACTCGGGTGCCGGGTTGACCGAGTCGAGGCGGGACGCCCACCAGGCGCGGTCGGCCTCGTGCGAGGCATCCGGTTCGGCGGTGACCGTGACGTACTGGGCGTAGCTGATGCCGGGCTCATGCCATGGGGCCTCCGGGTCCCGGTAGTTCGCGGCCAGCTGTTCGAGGGCCATCTTGAAGCTCATCGCGTCGGCGACACCCATGTAGAGCTTGACGAAGGTGCGGCTACGGGCCCCCGGCAGCAGGGCCAGCCCTATCTCGAAGACCTCGCCCCGTTCAGGGCGCATGTTCGACTGGGCGCGTTCCTCACGGATCTCCAGCAATCTCTCCTCGACGGCCGCAGCGTCGAGTTCACGCAGATCCTCGACCGGAAGGCGCCACTGCCCCAGGTCGCGCACGTACTGGGTACCCTCGGCGGTAACCACCGCACGCAGCATCGGGTTGCGTTCGTAGAGCAGCCGACAGGCCCGCTCCATGCGTTCGACGTCCACCGGGCCCCCGTCGAACTCGTGGTAGAAGTGGGCGACGATCGGTGTCGCCCCCTCGTCGAGATGCTGCCCGGCCCAGTATGCCTGGGACATCACGGAAAGCCCGAAGGGTCGGCCTGGATCCACGTCAGGTAGTTCCACCGGTTTCGTCGCTTGCGGGCCTTGCCGGTCCTCGGCGCTGCTCTCCAACAGGTCACCCAACGAACCGATGGTTCGGGTGGAGACGGCGTCGGTGAAGGGGATGCGAATCCCGGTGCGTGCCAGGTGCCACTCGAGCACCGCCATGAGGGAGATCGAATCCACGCCGAGCATCGTCAGTTCGTCGTCCCACTCGATCTCGTCGGGATCGGCATCGAGCCGTTCGGCCAGCATCGCCCGTACCGCTTCACGAATCGTGGCCCCTACAGCATCCGACTTCACAGCACCACCGCTCACTATCTTTCCTCGTCGCAAGCCCTACCAGCTCATCCTCGTGATGGTCCACGATGCACCTCGGACACGGGATTCTGGCCCAGCTCCGGAAGCATACAAGTTTTAGGTTAGGCTCGCCTAATGCTCAGGGGTGGTGCCCCGCCTCGGCGAAACCAATGCCATCAAAGGAGTTCCAGACATGTCGGAGACCGCGACCCAGCTGATAGCCACCGCCCGCAATGCCGGGATCATGCTGTGGGTCGAACGAGGTGCTTTGAAGTTCCGTGCGCCCACCGGAACGTTGACCGGCGAGCTCCGGGAGGCCATCCGGGCCAACCGGGATGCCGTGATTGCCGCCTTGCAGGAGGGCAACACCCTGACCGAGGACCCCGCGAACCAGTACGCGCCTTTCGCCCTCACCGACATCCAGGCCGCTTACCTGCTGGGACGCTCCAGCACTTACCAGACCGGTGGAGTCGCCTGCCACGCCTACCTGGAGGTGGACATGGGGCCGATTGATCGCGTCCGGTTGGAGCGGGCCCTGGACCTGTTGATCGCCCGTCACGGCGCTCTGCGCACCAGCTTCCACACCGCGGGTTTCCAGCAGGTCCATCCGGTTTCCGAGATCACCCGTCCCCCGGTCGTGGAGGTGGATGCGACGGGACTTCCTGCGCTGATCGCGGAGTTCTCCCACGAGGTGCTGGATGCGGAGAACCCTCCGCTGCTGCGATTGGGCATCAGCCGCGGGGCCACGGCATCCGATGACCGCCTGCACGTCTCGGTCGACTTCCTGATGGCGGACTGGACCGGTATCACCCTGTTGATCGACCAGCTCGCGGCACTGCACGCCCACCCCGAGACCGATCTCGGCGAGCCCGGCCCTACTTTCCGCGACTACGTCATGGCCACCTCGTTGGATGAGTCCGATCACCGTGTCCAGGCCGACCGCAGGTTCTGGAGCGAACGGTTGGGGGCCGCCCCGGAGCCGCCAGAGCTGCCGCTGGTCCCTTCACGCGCCGATGCCCCGGCGACGTTCACACGGTACGCCCACGCGCTCAGCCCGGAGGCCACCATCGCCTTCCTCGACCGCGCCCGGGCGGCCGGGGTCTCGCCCGCGGCCCTCGCGATGAGCGGTTACGCGAAAGTGTTGGGCACCTGGTCGCAGAACCGCGAGTTCGCCCTGGTCGCGACCCTCCTCGACCGGCAGGACGTGCACCCGCGCATCGGCTCCCTGATCGGCGATTTCACCTCGACGGGTCTGGTGCCGGTCAAGATTTCGGACACCGACGACCTGACCCGCCAGATCTCATCCGGGCTGGCCGATGTGCTGGATCACCGCACCCATTCCGGTGTTTCCGTGATGCGTGACCTGAACCGCCGCACCGGCGGGGTGCAGAGGTTCTTTCCCTACGTTTTCACGGCGGCCATCGACCCGTCGCGAATCACCGAGAAGACCGCACAGGCATGGCGGATCACCGGCGGCATCACCCAGACCCCGCAGGTGTTCATCGACTGTCAGGTCTCGGTGCTGAACTCGCGGCTGTGTGTCAACTGGGACGTCCGCGAAGGCACCATTGACGCCGATGTGCTCGCCACCATGTTCGGGTGTTTCACCAACTGGTTGGATGGTGCTGCAGATGCCATCGACGTCTCCGAGAAACAGCTGGCAGCCCGGCGGCGTGTCCCCGCGACGACCGAATGGCCGAACGACTGCCTGCACACCGCGTTCTTCACAACCGCCAGCACTTTCCCGCAGCGAGTGGCGATCATTGACGGCGATGGTGAACACAGCTTCTCCGAACTCGCGCACCGCGCTCTCGACATCGCCGCCTGGCTGTCAGGGCAGGGAATTTCCACAGGCGATCGGGTGGTCATCTGTCTGCCACGCGGGGCCGGGCAAGTGGCCGCTGTCCTCGGCGTCGTGGCCGCCGGTGGCTGTTACGTTCCCGTGGACGTCTCCCATCCACGGGCCCGCCGGGAACGTGTGATCGCCAGCTGCGGGGCCCGGGTGGTGCTGGATGCTGACGTCCTGGAAACCATCCCGCAGGCCGGTGATCCGGCGCAGGTCCGTGTCGCGAATGATCCGGATGCGGATGCCTACGTGATCTTCACCTCGGGTTCCACTGGCGACCCGAAGGGGGTCGTGATGACCCACCGTGCCGCCTTGAACACCATCGTGGACGTCCGGAACCGCTGGAACGTCGGTGACGAGGATCGTGGGCTGATGGTCTCGTCGCTGGGTTTCGATCTCTCGGTGTTCGACATCTTCGGGGTTCTCGCCTTCGGCGGCTCGTTGGTCATCCCAGCTCCCTCGGACTACACCGACCCGAGTGTGTGGGCCGATCTGGTGTCGGCCCACGGCGTCACCCTCTGGAACTCGGCCCCCGCCCAGGCCTCGATGGTCTGCGACGCCGCTGCCCCGGGGGCCTTGGCCGGTTTGCGGCTGGTCCTGGTCTCCGGCGACTGGGTCCCGGTCAACCTCGGGTCCCGGCTGTGGGAACACAACCCGTCGATGACGGTAGTCGCCCTGGGAGGTGCCACCGAGGCCGGTATCTGGTCGAACTTCCATGTCGTGGCCCCGGGGGACGAGAACCGTTCCTCGGTTCCCTACGGCGTGGCGTTGTCCGGTCAGGCAATGGACGTGGTCGACGCCGATGGGCGCTCCCGCCCCGATCTGGTGGCGGGGGACATCGTCATAGCAGGTGGTTCGCTGGCCCGCTGCTACGAGAACGACCCGGAGTCGACTACCGCCCGTTTCGTGGAACGGGCCGGGACCCGCTGGTACCTCACCGGCGACCGCGGGCGCTGGTTGCCGGAGGGGGAGATCGAATTCCTGGGTCGCCTCGATACCCAGGTGAAGGTGCGTGGTCATCGCATCGAACTGGGTGAGATCGAATCGACGGCTCTGGGCTGTGAAGGTGTGGCCCAGGCAGTCGCGGTCGCTCACTCCCCCGACCCCCAAATCCCCCGGGACCGGCAGATCGCTTTGTTCGTCACCCCCACCGACAACGGAGAATGTTCCGAGCTGGCGACGTACCTCGACTCAGCGCTGGCCGTCGCGGAACGGACGGCTGCCAAGCAGGGAGCCCCAGGGACCACGGCCCACGACGCACGTCTGGTAGCGGCTCTCACCCATCGGCTGGCAGCCTGGCTGTCGCGGCACGAGCGCCACACCCTGAACATTGTCGAGTTCGCCTCCGGCGAGCCGGTGGCCCCAACCGTAATCCCGGTGATTCACGGTTTCGACTTTCAATACCACCTGTTCTCCGACGACACCGCCCATCAGGTGGTCGGCGACATGCGGCTGATCAGCCATGGCTGGGCTCCGGGAGCGGAGATCGCCGCACACGACTCGTCGAACATGGTGATCGTCGGGGCCGGCATCCCACCCGAGGTCGTGGCCGCTGAACTGAACCATCTGGCCAGCAACGCCTGGGTCGTCGTCCTCGGCGGCGACGACAAGGCATTGGCCAACGCCGGAGCATGCGTCGTCGTGCCGCTGGGCGGGGGTAGCACCGGACACGTGGCGGTCTTCGACACCTTGGACACCGAGGAGCTGGTGAAGCAGGTGCGGCAGGTCCTGGCCGAGCAACTACCCCCGGGGTGGATACCCGCCACCGTCGCCGTCCGGTCCGAGTTGCCCCTGACGCCGAACGGCAAGGTGGACCGGGCCGGGTTGGTGGAACTCGCCAACGGAACCGCACCGGAAGTCGCAGTCGTCGCGGACGAGGACTCACTTTGCCTGGAGATCTGCCGGGTGGTGCTGCACCGTCCCGAGCTGGCCGCGGGCGACAATCTGTTCGCGCACGGAGCTGATTCGATGGTGATGGCGCAGCTGGTCACCGCGGTCCGGAAACAGCTGCCGCAAGCGGCCGGGTTCAGTTTCGACGTGATCCTGCGCGCCCTGATGGACGACCCGCGTCCCGCCGGCCTGGACTCCTTCCTGCAGGACTCGGGAACTGGCATCGACTCCCCCGCCAGCCCCGCGGTCACACTGCCGGTCGACGTCGAGCACGGGGTGAGGCTGCTCCCCCAGGCGGAGGGTGAGGGTACGCTGCTGCGCGTGCTGGCCCCGGGAGCGCTGGGTAGTTCCGGATACCTGGAGGCACTGGCCACGAAATTGCGAATCGCTGGCCAGGTGGTGGGAGTGGAACTCACCGACCCGGCCTGGTATCTGTCGCTGCCACAAGAGACGGCCTTCAGTGAACTAGCCCAAACGGTGGCTCCTCTGGTGGCCGACCTGTCTCCGTCACGGGTACAGGTGATCGGACATTCAATCGGTGGTTTCCTGGCGGGGCACATCTCAGGCGCTCTGGGCGACCTCGGTGTCGAAACACTCGCCCCGGTGATCATCAATGCAACCCCGTTGACGATGGTTGGTTCCGACGAGCTGCTACGAGAGATCTTCTTCCTGTCGGTGGTTGGCATGCCGATCACCAACCTGGGCCTGGAGCTGTCCGATCTGATGTCGCTGGGGGCGGTTATGACGGCGGCCTCCGCGTCCGGACAACTGGACATACCGGCGACCCTGGCGACCATCGGCCCATCCGATCCGGCCCTCGGTGCCACCGCGGAGCGACTGCTTGGCTTTTACGCGATGAGCGATGCCGAGAGACTCGCCAGCTACGCCCGCAACCAGCGGCGCAACACCGGGGAGGATGTCGACGAAGAGCTGCTCCATGCCCAGCACGACCTGTTCTCCCACAACTACGCGGCTTCAGAATCACCCCCGCCAACTCTGCTGACCGATATTCACCTGGTGGTCTCCGACCAGGACAACTCCTACATCCCGGGAGTCGTCGAGCAGCGAGTCAGCTATTGGCGTCAGGCAACCATCGGTGAACTGCACGAGCATGCGGTACCTGGCGACCATTTCTCCTGTGTCACTCCGCCTTTGGTTTCCAAACTGGCGGACATCATCCTGCGTCTTTCCAGGGAAAACGCATGATACGCCTGGGGCTGCGCACCTACACCTGCCCACGGCATGCCCCGGTGCGCGTCGTCATCCTGCCCCATGCCGGCGGTTCTGCCTCTTATTTTCGCAACTGGGGTCCCGTTGCCGACAACCTGGGAGTGGAATTGTGTGCCGTTCAATACCCGGGACATGAGGAGCTCTTCACCGCCGCCCGGGCATCGTCCTTGGATGAACTGGCCGAGGCCCTCGTCACCGTGATCGGAGATCAGGCGGAGCGGACCGTTCTTTTCGGTCATTCAATGGGAGGATTGCTGGCCCACCGGGTCACCCAGTTCCTGGTTGCCGAGGACAATCCCCCGCAGGCGCTGCACGTCTCGGCGACCAGAGCCCCGGACCAGCCGGTCGCGGCGCCCCGTCACATTCTCGACGACCGGGCTCTCGTCTCCTCAATTGGGGAAATGTCCCCGGGTGAGGAAAATCCTTTGGAGGACGAAGACCTCGCCGCCGTTCTGCTCGACCAGGTGAGAAGCGAGATGCGCCTGGCCGAAACCCATCGCTGTGAACCCATCCCGCTCCCCTTGCCGATCACACTCCATCTGGCGACCGAGGACCCCGATTTCACGCTAGCGGATGTCTCGGCGTGGGATCGTTTCACCACCAGAGGAACGCATCTGATAACCCACCCTGGGCACCATTTCTATCTTTCCGCCCAGCAGGCGACGGTGCTGCGTGCGGTAATGGAAAATCTGCCGACCACCTCGCCATCCGGCAAGTAAGCACCTCGCCACCCAACAAACAACAAGGATCCATACATGTTCAAGTACAAGGATTTCGAAACGCTCAACTACATGCGCGACATCGTCAAGTCATGGACCGAGAAGGCCGATTCCCCGGCCATCATCGACAACACCGATTTCCTTACCGGCCGTCAGTGCGCGGCGATTGCCAAAGCAGCCATCGACGTGATGGAGGCCAACGGAACCCAGCGCGGTGACGTGGTGGCCTTCACCGGTTCCGACACCTTGGCCAAGATTCCCGTCCTGGTGGGGATGTTCTTCAGCGGCCGCGTCTCATCGGCGCTGGCTCCCTTCGCATCGGCCCCATCACGGCGTCACATGCTGAACGAGTCGGGGGCAAAACTGCTCTTCGTTGATCGCGCAACCCGGCACATGGCCGAGGAAGTGATGACCGATGAGTACTCCTGCCCGATCGTCGAGGAAGAGTCCTTCACCGACCTGACCGCAGAGATCGACCCCGAAGAACTTCTGGTCCACGCCGATCGCAACAAGGCCGGGGACTGGAACACCTTGCGTTACACATCGGGTTCCACCGGCACCCCGAAGGGAATGCTACTGACCCACCGCTCGACCGAGTTGATGACCTACAACTACATCAACCGTATCGGAGGCGTCGGCCTGGAGGGTCGATTCCTGTGCACCATGCCGCTGTCGTCACTGGAGGGTTGTGGCATGGCACAGATGTTCGCGACCTCGGGTCTGGTGCCCTGTATCTATCGTGGACGCGCGACCCCTGCGGGCATCCTGTCGGAAATGGAACGCTACAGGATCACCGCACTGTTCCTGCCTTCCAGCCAGATGACCGCCATAGTCCGCGACCCGTCCTTCGAGATGACCGACCTGTCCGCGCTGAAATCGATCGTCTACGCGGGCCAGACGATCAGTCCCACCGATCTCAACGAGGCCATCGAGGCCATCGGTGGTGACAAGCTGTTGCAGGCCTACGGCCAGACCGAGGCGGGGATGCTGTCGGCCCTGGACCAGGCGGACCACTGCTCGGGTGATCCCGAGATCCTGAGCAGCGCCGGTCGTCTCTTCTTCCCCGAGGACATCGAGATCCGCGACGACGACGGCAACGTGGTCCCCGAGGGGGTCTCGGGCGAGATCTTCGTCAAGGGCGACTACATCAACTCGGCCCGCTGGACCCCAGAACGTTCCTGGGTCTCAACCGTGCAACCGGACGGCTGGATGGCCACCACCGACATGGCACGCCGGATCGGGGACCGGATCTGGATCACCGGTCGCAAACGTGACATGGTGCTCTATCGCGGCTACAACGTACCGACCCGCCCCATCGAGGAGGCGCTGCAACGCTACGAGGGTGTGCTCGACGCCGTCGTCCACCCGGTGGAGGACTCCTACGCCGGCGAGGTGGTCTTCGCGTGGCTGAAACTGAATGAGGACGCCACGGTCGACAAGGAGGCCGTCTCGGACTTCATCCAGGCCAATGTTTCCAAGTGGTCCCGGCCTTCCTACATCGAGTTCGTGGACACGTTGCCGCAGGTCTCGGCCCTGAAGAAGACCGACAAGGTCTCCCTGCGCCGTTGGGCGGAGGAACGTCTGGCCGAGGGCAGGGTGGAACGTCTGAAAGGTGCCGACGGAGTCCTGTGAGGGCCGGCGGAAAAAGACCGGCGTTCCCCATCGCATCATTTCCCAGCGGCAGAACCTCCGGGTTCAGCCAAACCGTGAGCCGGTTGACCGTCTCGGCGGTCAACCGGCGGTTTCTTGCCAGTGAACGCACACGGTGATCAGCGTCGCGACCTGGCCTTGGCGGACAGCACGACGATCGACAGCAGGAGCAGGCCACCGAACCAGACCAGGAACAGCACCAGATGCTCGGCCTCGATGCCGTCCCCACGGATGTCGGACACCAGTTGGGTGATGGCGGTGATGGGGGAACCGTCCACCACGGGACGCAACACCTCCGTATACATGTCACGGGGCATCATCGCGGTGTTGAAAAACATGGCGGCCATCACGAGCGGCGCGAAGGACACCGCCCCCTGAGGGGTCTCTGCTACATAACCGAGCATGACCCCAACCGCGCCTGCAGTGATCGCAACGACCGTCATGATCCCCAGGATCGACCAGAAATTCACGGCACTGCCGAAATCAGCTCCGGCGATCAGCCCGACCACCATGGCCGTGACCACTGACACCTCGGCCCGCACGACCTCCGATACCACCCGCCCGATGTAACCCGACGAGACATGCCCCGGCATCGTCGCCAAACGATCCGGCAAACCCTGATGGCGTTCGTGGACGGTATCACCGGCACCCATCAGGGCGGCCGTGAAGGACGATGAAAAAGCCACCATCACCGCCAACGCACCGACATTCATGCCGCTCCCGGTGAACTGCTCGACCATGCCGTCGAAGATGACCAGGGTCATCACGATCATGACGACCGGCATCCCCACTGCCGACGCGACGGCGGCTGGGGAACGCAGCCGGTGCTTGAGCAACCGGTCGGCGTGAATGCATACGGCGGCGAACCAGTTGACCCCACGTGCCTGTGCTTGGACGCTCATGCCTGCCTCCTCCTGAAAGCCTTGGACACCCAGAACGCACCCAGAACCAGGCCTCCCCCGATCCAGGCCAGCGCCTCCCACCCGGAATCCCCCGGATCGGAACCGGTCAGGAACGCTCGCGTGGTGTCGATCAGCGGCGAGAAGGGCATGTGTTTGACGATCGGCTCCAGCCAGTCAGGAAGGGTCTCCACCGGTATGAAGGCCGTCGAGAGCATCAGCAACGGCATCTCGATCGTCTGGATCAGGTTGGCCACCTGCACCGGCTGCGCCGACCGCAGTGCGATGCCGCAGAACAGCAGCGCCAGCACCTCACCCATGGCCAAGGCAACTCCGAGAGCCGCCGCCGCTCCTACCCAGGAATCAGGTTCCGCTCCACAGACCAGGCCGAGAACCGCGACGGTGATCACCGATGCCAGGGAACGCAGCAGGTCTGTGGCCAAACGCCCTCCGATGGCAACAGCAGCGTTGATGGGCATGGCCCGCATCCGCGCCAGCAGCCCGGATTCGACGTCAACTGCCAGCGCGAGTGCGGAACCACCTGCCGTGAACAGAACCGCTTGGAACATGCAGGCCGCCATCAGGAACAGTGCATAGTCGAAACCGGAACTGCTGGCGGCATGCCCGAAGACCGCCCAGAAGGCCAGCATGAACAGACCAGGAATCACGAAAGCCGAGACGATTGATGCCGAATTTCGGCTCAACCGCAGGGTGTTTCGCCACGTCGCGCCGGTGAATCCCCGCCAGAAGCCGGGGGACGACGGCACCGCCAGCGCGGTTTTCTCGGCACCTGACATTTCAGACCTCATCAGGCTCTTCCGGGGAGGATTTGAAGGCCATGCTGAGGAAGACATCGTCCAGCGACGGCGGATTCAGCGCCGCCGTGCTGGTGGGGATGCCGGCCCCGCGAAGGGCCTCCAGGGAGTCGGCGAGATCGTCGACTCCGCGGTGCGCGGTGAAGGAGACCGTCAGTCCTTCGCGGGTGAAACCGTCGGTTCTCCTCCCGAGCCGCGCGGACAGCACGTCGGCAACAGCCCGATCGGCGTCGGCGACGGCCTCGAAACCGATCTGGCACACCGGGGCTCCGAACTGCTGCCGCAGCGCCGCGGGTGCTCCCTGCATCACCTTGTTGCCGTCACGGATCAGCACGATGTCGTCGGAAAGTCGTTCGGCTTCGTCGAGGTATTGCGTGGTCAGCAGAACGGAGACCCCGCGGTCTCGCAGGTTCTCGACGGTCTCCCAGAGTTCCCGCCGCGACAGCGGATCCAGTCCCGTGGTCGGCTCGTCGAGGAACAGCAACCGGGGTTCCACGATCAGCGAGGCGGCGATGTCGAGGCGGCGCCGCATGCCTCCCGAATACTTGGCGGCCCGTTGGGTGGCGGCGGCGGAAAGCCGGAACTGTTCCAGCAACTCGTCGGCCCGTGCCCTGGCTGCCTTGGACCGCAGCCCGTACAGGCGAGCGAAGAAGACCAGGTTCTCGCGACCCGTCAGTTCCCCATCGACGGCGGCGAACTGACCGGTCAGCGAGATCGAGCGACGCGCCTGTTCCGGATGAGTGACGACATTGGTGCCGCACACCTCGATGGTTCCCGAGGTCGGCAGCATCAGGGTGGATGCGATGTTCACCAAGGTGGTCTTGCCCGCACCGTTGGCGCCCAGCAGCGAAACGACCCGGTTCTCGGGAACCTCGAAGCTGAGACCCTTCAGTACTTTTTTGCGTTTGCTTCCGCGACCGAAGTCCTTGTGGACGTCGTCCACACGGAGTACCGGTTGTGGTGTTCTGTCCATCAGCTCTCTTTTCCGTCACTGGGTTGTTTGGTGGACCTCGAAGCTGTCGGGCAGGTAGTAGGCCGCGAGCTTCGCCGGGTGCAGGAAACGACGCAGTTTGAACGTCTTCGGGTATGCGCCGGTTTCGTCCTGAAGCCCGGGCGGCGTGTGACCAAGGGCTCCCAGTCACATTCCCGATAGCCGGTGGTGAAGCCCACGCCCGCTTCGACCTCACCGGTGCCGATCGTGTCCAACGTACACACCCCGGATCCTCGGGGAAAGAGGGTTTCCCAACTGCCCAACCGCTGCGCCGCGGCGATCAGTCGCAACGAACCCATGCCGTGGTCGGAGAGCAACTCCTCAGGACCGATGTCCGTGATCTCGACACGCTCAACTCCCAGCAGCTCCGCCAACAACTCGTGCAGAAGATCCGTAGGATTCGTTTCAACCACCCAAGACTCCCATTTCAACGCGTTCGGACACCACTCACCCAACCTCAAGGTTTAGGCAACCCTTACCTTAGCTTTTCACGGCCTAGTCCCGACTTTCGTCCACGGATCGCCGTCGCCCCGGCAATCAACCGAGCACGCCGGCGAACCAGACCCCGAGCCAGCACACAGCAATCACGCCACCCAGCGGAAACCGGTCGGGAGCCCCTGCACCCGAATGCGGGAAGCATCCGGGCTACCTGAGGTGGTCGTCCAGGGCGGCCAGCACCGTCGGGGTGACGTTCTCAATCCGCTCGTTGAGGATCAGGTGGTGATCGGCGGGCAACTCGACCAGCTGCTTCCCGGGCGCCACCAGCCGCTCGTAGACCAAGCGGCTGTAGCCCCGGGTGAACAGGGGATCACCCATCGACACGAACGCCACCACCGGGCAGGTGATGCTGCCATCGACGAGAGCCGGCATGTCGGTCGCGAACAGGCTTGACAGGAAACTCACCGGGTAGGAGGTGAGCCCCAGAGGATCCCGGTAGAACTCGTCGCGCCACTCCTGCTCGGAGAAGATCTTGTCGACGTCGAGGTAGAAACTCATCGGTACCTGCAACCCGGGCAGCACCCGGCCGGCCGCAGCGATGATCCGCCGGATCACCGGGTAAGCCACACCGAGCGCATTGGGGAAGCGTGTGACCGACAGGGATTCACGCAGGGGCGTGAACAAGACGTTGTGCGGAAAAGCGGCCCGGATTCGGTGCTCACCGCCGGCGGCCAGCAGGGTGAGGACACCACCCTGGCTCGACCCCATCAGGCCGACCGCACCGGGGAAACGGGCACAGGCATAACCCACCGCGTCCCGGACGTTCCCGATCATGTCGTCGAGGGTGAACCGTCGGATGACCCGGGGGCTGCGCCCGTGAGACAGCGGGTGGATGCCGACCACGTGGTAGCCGTGCCGGCTGACCGCATCCAGGAAGGGGCTGTAGAACAGGGGGTGGGTCATGGTGCCCGGGACGAACACGACCGTCGGCGCCGCGTCCTGCTCGGCCTCCCAGATGGACAGCGTGATGGGGGCCCTGCCCGATTCGATCGAGACCTCCGAGTAGCCGGGAAGCTCGATCGAGTGCTCTTTCAGCAGTGTTGCGATGCTCATGCCAGCTACGCCCTCTCGAAGTTGTCAGCGCTTCTGGCCGGTAGCGTAGGCGCGAGCAGGAAGCCGGCATCGATGCCGTGGTTCAGGTAACGCGCCACCAGGCCGTCGCGGACGTTGGGGAAGGCCACCCCGAGGCGCCGCAGGTGCGCCTGGGCCTTTGTCGTGTCGTAGCGGACCCGCGCCCCGAGGAAATCATCGAGGTAGACGACGACGGGCTGCCGGAGACGAAAACGGGGTTGACCCGGGTCCCCGTCGGCACCGTCGCTACGGTTTCATGACACCGCCGAGGGGTATGGGAGAAGATAGCCATCAGGAATCGGTCGGCACCTTGTCAATGATCATCTTGGTGAACACCTCCAGGGTGTCAAACTCAAAGAGGTCCGCAATGGCCACCTCAATTCCCAGATCGCGGGAGAGCTGATCCGCCACCCTACTGGCAATCAACGAATTACCTCCGAGGTCGAAGAAGGAATCGTCGCTCTCGATCCGCTCCAGCTGCAATTCCTGAAGCCAGACGGAAAGCACCCTCTCCGGAATGTTCAGCCGCATCTCCTCGGATTTCGCCGCCAGATATCCCGACACCGGCTCTTCGAGATGTTCCATCAGGAATTGAATTGCCACCCTCGTCTCCTCAGCAATTTGCCTGACCTGTCCGGTGTTGAATATTTTCAGGTCACCGCGGAAAGTGACACGCACCTCGTCAAGGAGGTTCCAGTGTTCAAAGAGCAGCAGGCCGTATTCCTGATGAAATTCCGGGATCCAAGGAGTCATTTCGAGGCCGGGGATCAGGGTCATCTGCTGAGTGAAGTTGTGCGAGGTGAACGCAGACTTGGTCAAATTCATTGAGCACAGATCCTGATTGGCCACGAGCTCGGAAGTGTGACGCATGCACAAGGAAAGCAGCTCACCGCAAGTCTGCCCCTCGGAAACTTTGAGTTGATGGGGAACTCCTCGAACGAGAAGTCCGGCCACTTGGGAGAACTCGGAATGGCTGCGGTTCGCGCTCGCCAGAGTGAAGGCGGAATCAGTCACCCCAAATACCTTGTCCAAGGCAAGATGAAGTGCCGTTACGAGCAGGTTCGCCGTCGAGGTTCGCGCCTTCCGGGCGAAGGCCTCCAACACTTCCCGCTGGAAGGTGATTTCGCACGGCCCGACGCTCTGTTCGTCAGCGATTGGACCCGGAGCCGCAAAAGGAAGGTCGCGGATCTCCGCATGGCGGCGATCCCAAAAATCCATCTGCTGTTCTCCCGCAGGGGAATTTCGAAAGTCGGCCAGCCATTGTGCATATCTCACGAAGCTCGGCTCTTCGACATAGGGGCCACTGTCATCGGCATTGTAATACCGGAAGAGTCGATCCAGGAGAAGGAACATGGAGATGCCATCCAAAAGAGCATGTCCCATGCTGAACGTGAACAAGAACTCGTTGCGATCGATCTGATAGAGACAAAAAGCGAACTGGTCCTCGCTGAAGGGATCGATCTCACGTTTGAAGCCGATGATCGCCTGTCGCTGCGCATCGATCAGGCGCTCCTCGCCGGTGCTTCCGGAAGCAGCCCTGACTTCCAGCTGGAAGTCAACGCAACTCACCACCTGTTGAACGATCTCGCCATCAGCGCGCTTGAACCGAACACGAAGACAGTCCGATTGATTGATCAATCGAGCGATTGCGCGTTCCAACCGATTTACATCGAGCGGCCCTCTGATGTGGGTACCAGAAGTAATCTGAGGAATCCCGTTTCCCGCCAAACTTCTGTCGATATAGTAGTTCTGCTGAGGAGTGAGAGGGAAGGAGAATCCTCCACGAGGAGACTCCAGATAACCATATTTCTCCGCCATCTCCCGAAGCATCATCATCCTTTCTTTCCCACCACATCAATTATCGATCGCGTGATATAGCTTGTCAAGGGTTGGATATCATCAGTGTAGTAGAAATGACCACCGGGGAACTCGTGCTGAGTAATGGAGACGCTGGTGTACTCACGCCAGTCGGCCAGTCCTTCAATGGTCACAGTCGCATCATCCGCTCCTCGCAGGACCGAGACCGGGCACGCAAGCGGGACGGGTTCCTCCGATTTCGATCGGGCGAGCATCGTCAAATCAGCCTTGTAGATTGGCAGGTAGTACTCGACGAATTTAGAATTGGCGGCAAAGTCGGCGCCAATAACTCCCCACTCGACCAGTCGACTCAGGATCTCGTCGTCGGACAGGGCGACTCCCTCACCGTTGACGATGGCTTCAGCTATTCGCGTACGGCGCGGAGACTCAGCACTGGATGCGATGAAGAGCAAGGGATCATTGAAACGACCGCGCATACCCAGTGCCGTCTGATAGGCAATCATCGAGCCGGTGCAGTGCCCGAAGAAAGCTACTGGACGATCGAAGATTTCTGGGGCCTCGCTCAAAATGCGAGCCGCCAAGACCGAGGTGTCCTCGGGTAACATTTCCTGGCGGCGCTTCTCTCGCATCGGATACAGGATCGGATACACATTGATGCTGTCTGGGATGTACTTCTTCCAAGGAGCAAACAGGCTTGGGCTTCCCCCGGCGTAGGTGAAACACAGAAGATTCACCTGCGCCCCGTCAGTGATGCGTGCATGGTTCACCCACTCACTCGGCATGGCTGACCTCCGAATCATCGTTCTTGGTTTCGATCACCCTGGACACGGCCGCCACCGTCGACTCATTCAACAGTGCAACGAGTATGTCTTCAAAAGTAGTCGTACAACCGGGCGAATCACTCAGCCTGATTGCGATCCGGTTCATGGTCATCGAATCGGCACCCACGTCATAGAGACTCTCGTCGAGACCCAACTTGTCAATTTCCAAGAGCTCACAGCAGGTATCTGAGACGAGCATCTGCGTGGATGTGACCGGCTTCTCGGGGTCTCCTGAAAGATTCTCAGAAGAGTGACTGATCATTTCGGGCAGAGCGGTTCGGTCAACCTTCCCGTTGCTGGTGAGCGGAAATCTTGGGCACCATCCGACCCGACGAGGAATCATGTAGCTGGGTAGCGTGTCCCTGAGCCTCGCGATCCAAGAACTCTCAAAGGCAAGAATGTCGCCGGGGGGAACCGAGGTCTGGAGGACTGCTTGTATCTGCTTCTCGCCAGCACGCTCAACCACAAAAGCCGCCGCGGCCACCACCTCTGGATCAGCGGTGAATGCGGCTTCGATCTCACCGAGTTCGATCCGGTAGCCCCTGATCTTTACCTGCGAATCACGTCTGCCGAGGAATTCGATGTTCCCGTCGGGCAAGTAGCGCCCCATGTCTCCTGTTAGATATGCTCGTTCTTCGTTTTGTGGAAGAACAGGGAACTGCTTGGCCGTGAGAGCCGGATCTCCTATGTACCCATCAGCCAGCCCCACCCCGGTGATGGCCAGTTGCCCCGGAACGCCAACGGGGCAATCGTATAGGCGATCATCCAGCACATGGAACCCTTGGTTCAGCAAAGGCTTTCCATAGGGGATGCTCACCCAGTGGGGTTCGTTCCCTTCCCAAGGATAATGAATGGACCAGATAGACGCCTCGGTTGCTCCCCCCAGACTCACTATGTTCGCTTCGGGCATCACCTGCTGGATGCGTTCAGGCAAAGCGAGGGGAATCCAGTCTCCCGACAGCAGTACGGCCCGGAGTGAATTGAGAGATTTGTTGTTGCCTTCTTCCAGAGAATCCACCAGCAGTTGCATCAATGCCGGGACACTGTTCCACAGGGTGACATCCCACTCTTGGATCAGCTCGGCCCAGTGAATCGGATTGGTCAGATTTCTTGGCTCTGGATGGATTACTGCTCCACCAGCCGACAGGACACCGAAGAGATCATAGACGGACAGATCGAAGTTCAGCCGCGAAAGTCCCAAAATCCGATCTTCACTTGTGACGCTGAAACGTTGGTTGATGTCTTCGATGGTGTTGACAGCCGCACGGTGGCTGATCGCCACGCCTTTCGGCTCCCCCGTGGAGCCCGAGGTGAAGATTATGTAGGCAATGTTCTTCTCGTCTCCCTCGACACTTAGTTCCTCCGGGTTTCCACGCAGTCCTTCGACATGCACCACGGTAGTTTCTGCCATCCATGGTGCTTCGTCGGTGCTGGTGGTCAGCACACATGCCATCTGGGTGACGGCAACTATTCCACGATTTCGTTTGTCCGGGCCATCCGCGTCCATCGGGACATAGCAGCCCCCAACCGACAGGACGGCCAGGCAAGCGGCCATCTGCAGCGCGCTCTTGGTCATCCCAACCCCTACGCGTTGTCCTGGCAGGATACCTAGTTCGCGGAGGCTCGCGGCTATTCCGGCCGCCTGCTTCATCAGCTCTCCATAGGTCGTGATATCACGTCCATCGGCAATGGCCATCCTGTCCGGGAAGTTGCGCGCCTGGGTGATGACCGTTTCGTGCAGAAGATGATGGGGCAGCGGGCAGGTGGTGTCGTTCACCTGTTCACGCACCCGGAGCTGCCACGCCGGGAGCGGAAGACGCCCTTTTCTTTCCCAGCTCTCGTCCCGAGTGGCAAGCTCGTGAAGAAACTCCACGAAAGCCGTGAAACAGTCCTCGATGATTCCGGGATGGAAGACTCCTTCACGAACATCCCAGTTGATGAGCAGCTCATCATTGGTGTCCATGACCTGACAGTCGATGAAAACCTGCGGGGTCTGGCTGATTCCTTCGCCTATCCGGCCGCGCAGCCTGAGGGACTGGTCGTTGTTCTGCAATCCAATTGCACTCGTGAAGACATAGGGCATGAATGCCGCATCACGGCCAAATCGATTCGCCAGGTCTCGCAACACCTCGACACCGGTGAAGGACTGGTGATCGAGGTTGTCGAAGAGGGTTTTCAAGGTGGTTTGGGCTTCTTCACGGAAGCTGCGTGACCTGGTGAAATCGGTTTCGACCAGTACGTTCTGGGTGAAATCCCCCATGATGTTGCCGATTTCGGGATGCAGACCCGGACGATTGAGAGCAGTCAGGTTGAGGGTCAGATCCGGACGATCATTCCAACGCTCCAGAACCTTTGCATAAGCAGTTAATATTACAGCAGTAGGGGTGAGGTTCCACTTGCGCGAACGACGCCGGAGAGCATTCCATTCATTCATCGGCAGACATGAATTATATCGCCGAAAACATCCACGCCCCTTTCTCTGGGCAGAGGCAAGAATCGGCAAGTGTGGAGCTGGCGGCAAGTGATCAAGTTTCCCCTTCCAGTACAGCTGGTCGAGGTCGCGATCTACAGTTGAACGGATACGTTGGTGGGCGTCGATGTAATCACGGAAGCTCAGCCTGATTTCGGGCAGCGGGATTTCTGGACTGAAGTACTCCGCCTCGAATTCTCTGAGCAGCATCCAGATGCTGGTCCAGTCCGCAATAATGAACTCCATCGAGAAATGCATCACGGCTCTATCAGGCAACTGGGTGATCGCAACGGCAAACAACGGCCAGACCCCGGGATCTCCCAAGCGATTGCTGAGAGCGGCGCGCTGTTCTTCCAGATGCCGGAGGCCCTCCCCGCATGGGATCGACAGCTTGCCGACATCATTCAGGATTCGCTGTGACCCGGCTGCGTCAATGACGCAGCGCAGCATCTCATGTCGATCGATCAGCCTACGCCACGTCTCTTCCACCCTTTTCGGGTCGAGATCCCCATAGCTCAACTCCATGTATATCTGGCAGGCGACACCACCCCAGTCGTATGCCTCATTTCTCCCAACCAGGTAAGCGGTCTGAATATCCGTCAGGGGAAAAGGAAGATGGCGATTTGCCGGGTCCGGAACGATGCTTGCATTCTCTCGGGCTGTCAGCTCGGCCAAGATTTCCGGTTTGGCCTGCCTCAACGCGTCGCGCTGGTCCTCCGTGAGGACTCCCCGAGGAGCTGTGAAAGCCAGCTTGTCCCCGGAAGCACGCAGAGATATCCCGCGCTCCGCCAGATCCAAAATTAGTCGTCGAGGGGATTTGTCGACGGTCATGTGGCCTCCTCGCAAGAGAATTGGTGAATATCTTCGTCCATGCCGCAGACCAGCTGCGTCGCGGGGGCGAGTTCCTTTATTCGTGCCAGCAGCTGGCGGGGGTCGGTTACCTGAGCAGGTGTCCAGATGCCGGGCGCCACTCGTGTGGTTGCGATTATTTCAGCCATCGCCGCCGCCATGGTTGCGGACAAACCGCTCTGCCCTGTTCCGCGAAGGCTCACTGTCGCATGACGACCATCTCTTGCGATGAAGTCAATCAGGAGATCAACACCGCGACCGTATCGTGAAACGGACTCACGGCTGAACGCGATCAAATCGTCTGTGGCGCCATCAGGCTCGACGTGGTACTGGTTGATTATCTTCATCAACTGGATCGAGGCATCAACTCCACCAGCCAATGCACTGTACCACTCTGCATCATCAAACCCCCGGAAGCCGCTGAGGCGTTTGGTTTCCTCGTTCTGATATGGAGCGATCCGACAGGGAAAATTCAGTGCTCGAAACCCCGACGCCCCTGAGCTGTTCAGGCGATTTATCAAGCTTTTCGGATTTCGCATGAGGGCAATAATTTCTGCCGCGGGCTTTCTGTCGATGCCACGCAGAAAATCTTTGGCACCACTGGGAGTGAAAATATCGCGCACCGAATATACCGAGATCAGGTGCCCACCGGCCGTTGCTGCAGCAGCGGCCGCCATTGCCGCCACGCCGGAAAGTCCAGGTATGCACCCTGCCCCAGCAATCACCGGAATCGGGGGTTTGAGGTTCATGGTCAGCAGGTTTTCGCCCACATCTACGAGCGGGCGATTGAACTTGGTCGCGGTTTTCAGTACGCAAAGCGAGGTTTCACAGGAAGGCCCTGAACAATTGATCACCACGTCTGTTTCTGCGACGAAGTCGTCCATGGCTTCATGATCGTGCACGTTGACCCATCGAAAGCAACCGGATTCCGCCATGACCGTATCGGGATTGCGCCCGGCAAGTAGCGCTTCATGACCACGCGACCTGAGGATTTCTGCGGTGCGACCTCCGATTGCACCGGTCGCCCCGATGATCCCGAACCGTGTTTCAGGAAATGCTGTTGATTGGTACCTCATCGCAGCTCCTTTGTCTTCTGGTCCACCGGTCTTTCATCAGACTGTGGTTTCCAGATCAGTTGCTGGGCTCCCAAAGCATCGATGAACTCCGGATCGTGGGTCACCACCACCACGCATCGTTCTTGATTTGCTTGCTCTGCCAGCAGCTTGGCGACCTGGGTCATGTGGTGGTGGTCCAGTCCGCTCGTGGGCTCATCGAGGACGGCGATGGGGCGCCGGGACAGACAGGCACAAGCGATGGCCAATCGCTGGCGTTGTCCGCCCGAAAGGGTCCGTGGATGTCGATTTACCAAGTGCTCGAGATCAAGATTCGCCAGCACCGCGTGGATGGTATCCGTCGTGGCCGGAGAACCCAGTGACACCTCGGCGCGGACCGTTTCGGCGAACAGCTGGTGATTGACGTTCTGCATGACCAGGCAGGCGTGCTTGCGCAGCCAGCGACCTGAAACCGATTCGCCTTGCCAGCTGATTGTCCCGGTGGAGGGGCGGGCCAAACCTGTGAGGCAGCGCACCATACTGGTCTTCCCGGATCCATTCGGGCCGACGATGGCGCCTGTTTCCTGCACCGCCACATGGAAAGCGACGTTATCGAAAACTTGGCGCCGACCGTACCGGAAGGACAGGTCGTCGACGCTGAGCAACGCCTGTTCGTTTCCCCCGGGTCGAGAATCGCTGTTGGGAGGAGTGGGGCGAGTCAGTTTGCGCAGCCCGAGTTCCTGCCTTCTGTCATCGGTCAAGGAGGCCAGGCCGGGGCCGTCAAATTTCTCGACGACCCTGCCGTCGGCGAAGCAGTATGCCCGGTCTACCAGGTCGGCCAGATACCAGAGTCTGTGTTCCGCGATGATAATGGTTTGGCCCAGGGATTTGGCACGGATAAGCAGGGCACGCAGAGCGCCTATCCCCATTTCATCCAGGTTGGACGACGGCTCGTCGAATACCAGCACCCCGGGCTCCAACGCCAGGGCAGCCGCGATGGAGATTCGCTGGGCCTCACCGCCGGACAGCTCGAAGATGCTGCGACCCAACAGGTTCTCAACTCCACAGTCCTGTGTGACAGCAGCGAGCCTGCGAGTCATCGCATCGAGTGGGATCCCACTGTTCTCCATGCCGAAGACAATCTCGCTGACGACATCAGAGTTGAAGAAGCCGGCCTTGGGATTCTGGAAGACGCTGCCCACTCGTTGGGCGAGACGCCACATCGGCTGCTCAGAAACCGATTGGCCGTCCAGTAGTATCTCTCCTTCAACCTCGGCGGGTTGCAGATGTGGGATTATGCCGTTCATCAGCCGGATGGCCGTGGTTTTGCCGGATCCGCTGGGACCACAGAACAGCACGAACTCCCCGGACGAGATTTGTAGGTCGATGTCGGTCAGGGCAGTGCGGGTGAATCCCTCGTAGCGGCACGTCACCCGTTTGAACTCGATCATTTCAGGACACCCGCCGTGATGAGCGCCAGGCAGCTGGTGATTACCAGGAAATCGCGGATTCGCAGGCCAACCTCCACGAAGGATGTCTTGTCACCGGGGTTTTCGATGCCGCGGGCGCAGGCTGCAGTCGACAGATCTTCTGCTGCTTGTACCGTGTTAATCAGCATGGGAACGTAGACCGCTTCGACGCGTGTCCCAAGGCCGCGCAGATCGCGCAACTTCATTGCGTCCCTGACTTGACGAAAGTTCTGGCCGACCACCGGGAGGTAGCGCATGATGATCGCAAATCCGATGCGAATTTTTTCGGGCACCCGCATTTTTTTGGCCGCCGCCAACACCTCCTGCACAGATGTGGTTCGCATAAGGTAATCAGCGGGTAGGGCAATTGGCATCAGCACCTTGAAGTAGACGAAACCGGCCAGCATCATGGCCGCCGTCGCACCGACTCTAGGCAGCAGAAGAAACTGGATCGCTGTAAGAAACAGATACACCGCCGCGAATCCAACCAGCTGGAGCACCAAGCCGTCGATCAGGAAGAGCAAGATGCATCCCGCGACCGTGATTCCCATGACGAGGTTCCCGGGGAATGAGAACACCACGATGATGACCGTGACCAGCACCACGATTTTTGTGCGCGGGTCAAGTCCCGTTCGTGCAGTCTTCACTCTTCCGGCGCCACCTGGGCCGCAGAGAAATGTTTCCTCATGAGGCGGTGACCAAAGAAAGCTCCTACGAGCGCTCCGACAATTATTGAAATCACGATGACAGCGATCGCGGGGCCATTGATGAAGGACCTGATGGTCTCCACGTACTCCCCGCTCATCCCACTGGAGAGCATCTGCCCCAAGAACTGATCGCCCAGGAACCAGAGCGGGAAGAAGTCTCCGATGAAGCTCAAGCAGAACACAACATAAGTGATCACCAGGGTGAGCAGGGACGGGGAGGTCCGGTTGCCGAGACCCAGGATGACCTCGCACATCAGCCCGCCAACTATGCACGTGACCACCACGGGCCATCCGGAGTTGAGAAAGGCCAGGCCGGTGAGTAGGCACACCAGGAAAACCGCGCCACCCTTCGGCACCTTGGCGACGAGCAGCATGAAGACGGGACCGAGCAGAATCGCGTCGATGAAATGGGATCCGAGCCAAATCAAGGGGGCGATGCCGCCAGCGATCATGAAAACCATTCTGACAGCGACGCACAAAACTCCAAGGGCAGCGGTCATGATCACGTCTTTCGTCATCATGCCCTTTTGGGTCGTAGGATTCTTGCACTCCATTGTCAAACCCCGCTCTTTGAGGAAGTAATTCGGGAAATCACTCGTGCTCATGACTCCACCTGTGTTCCGGCTCCCGGAACCACCGGCGGTAGCTGGCGCGGAACCATTTCTGACCTCCAGGCGGCCACCTTGGATTGTGCACTCGACTTCCGTCCAATAGGTTAGGGTAGCCTATACTTCCTTGTCAATGCGCCGAGTTGCCCCCAATGCCCCCTCTCCGTCGGCGGGACGCTTGTGAATCTCGAAACTGTCGGGCAGGTAGTAGGCCGCAAGTTTCGCCTCATGCAGGAACCGACGCAGTTTGAGCGTCTTCGGGTATCTGCCGGTCTCGTCCGGGACGACGGTGACCACCGCCCGGGTCGCATGCCCGAGAACCTCGTCGTCAACGCCGATCAACTTGGCCTCCACAACCTGGGGATGCCTCAACAAAACACTCTCCACCCGCCCCGGGAAGATCTTCTCGGCGCCGCGATTGATCTGGGGTTTGCAGCTTCCGAGCACCGCCAAGCGCGGTTTGCCGAACCCGGCATCCGGCATCTGATGCTCCACGATGTCGCCGCTGTGATACCAGCCATCGGCATCGAAAATTCCACAGGCCCCCTCCGGAGCACCGAGAAATCCCGCGACCGTATAGGGTCCACGGCACAGCAGCTCCCCACGGGAACGTCCCTCACCATCCGGGACGGCATCGACACCGCTGGACGGGTCAACGATCCGGATCTCGTCCCGCTCGCTCATGGGCACCAGCCGGTGCTCGGCGACACTGGTTCGGTCCATGTCCAGCGGGGAGTAGGCCACCAGGCCCTCGGCCATGCCGTAGACCTCCTGAACCCGCACCCCGAGACCGGCCTCGACCCGGGCCGCCAGCGTGAGGTCGAGCGGCGCCCCACCAACCCAGATAACCCTCAGGCCCGCCACGGCCGCCGGGTCATCTCCTGCCGCTTCGAGCCACGGAACCAGCAGGGAGGGAACCAGCGGGGTGTGTGTGCAACCGTGGGCTGCCAGCAGGGGCCAGCAGGTGCTCGGCGTCGGATCGGGAGCGAAAACGACATGGGCGCCGGCCAGCAACGCGCCCATGATCCCGGGAGAGGCCATGGTGTAGTTGTGGGAGGCGGGAATGCCGATCAACATGACCGCATCAGCGGTGAGTGCGCAGGCGGCGTTGGACAGCTCCACCGAGCACAGATAGTCCTCGTGACGCCGCACAACCGGCAACACGTCGGGGCAGCGTGGCCCACCGATCTGGATCAGTGCCGGGTCCTCGGCCCTGCACGACGAGGTGGCTTGCGCATCGACGCCGGGCGCGGATCGTGGTCCTGTGGCGATGGGGATCTCGTGCAATTGCAGGGCCCCGTCAAGGTTCCTCACGGTTTCCACCGCAGCTTCCCGCATGGCGGAGAAGGTCACCTCGGCGGGGGTCAGCAGATGGCTGGCACCCACCGCCCGGGCCTGTTCGATCAGTTCGGAGGCTCTCAGCGACTCGGTGGACATCACCGGCACCGCCCCGGCTTCAATCAGCCCGAGGAGACATTCCAGCCAGGCAACCGAGTTCGGCAGATGCAGCAGCACCCGCTCCCCTGCCGCGACACCGTCGATGGTGAACCCGGCGGCGGCCTCCCGGGCCCTGCGCCACAGCCCACCGTAGTCGAGGCTCCTGTGCTGGTCGGTCGCGGCGGGACGCCCTGGATGCAGCAGGGCATGGTCAGCAACCAGCCCGGTGATGGTTTGTTCGCCCCAGGTCCCGTCGGTGCGGTACTCGTCGGCTTTTGCGGCGGGTGGGGGCATCGGGTCGCGCGTCATCGTTCATCTCCCCGCAACAGCTTGCCGCGGTCGTTCTTGCCGACAGCGGTCACCGGGAGCTCAGTGACGATCTCGATTCTGTCCGGGTGTTTGAACGAGGCCAGCCCGGAGTCACGCAGGTGGCGACGGATTGCTTCAATGTTGAGTTCCGAACCGTCGCGGATGGTCAGGAAGGCGACGATCCGTTGTCCCATCAGGTCGTCGGGTTGGCCGGTGACGGCGGCATTGATGATGCCGTCCAGTCGCAGCAGGACGTCTTCCACCTCCTCGCCGAGGATCTTCTCCCCGGCGCGGTTTATCGTCTGGACGGCACGGCCCTCGACGATCACGTCCCCTTCATCGGTGACCCGCACCAGGTCACCTGTGCGGTAGTAGCCGTTGGCATCGACCGCTTTGGCAGTGGCCTGCGGATTCCTGTAGTACCCGGAGATGGTGTAGGGGCCGCGGGTGCGCAGTTCACCGATCTCCCCGCGCGCGACGGGCTCGCCTTCCGGGTCGAGCACCAACAGCTCGTCGGCTTCGCTCATCGGGTGGCCCTGGGTGGTGAGCCGGATCTCCCGGGTGTCGTCGAGGTCGGTGTAGCAGACCAACCCCTCGGCCATCCCGAACACCTGCTGCAGGCAGCCCGGGAAGGCGTTCTCCACTCGTTCGGCCGCCGAGACCGTCAGCTTGGCGCCACCGATCAGCACGGTGCGCAGCGACCCAGGCGCTTCGGCGCCGCCAAGGTGATCGACCCACAGCATGGCGATCGGTGGCACCAGGGCCACCACGTCGACCCGATGACGATCGATCAGGGGCAGGCAGATGTCCGGTGACGGCGAGGCCGCGAGCACGACGGTGCCACCGGCCACCAGCACTCCGAGCGCCCCGGGAGATGAGTTCGCGTAGTTGTGGGCGACGGGGAGAGCCGCCAGGTAGACGGTTTCCTCGTCGATGGCGCAGATCCGATTGGACAGCTCCAGGGTCAGACCGTAGCCGTCCATGAACCGCGCAATCAGTTTCGGGACACCGGTCGATCCGCCGGAGACGAGCAGGAAGGCCGCGTCCTCAGGGTGCGTTCCCCACGAGGAACGATCCACCTCGACGGTCGGGTCGTCGGTCACCAGGACCTCCGGGTCGGTCCAGACCGCGACCTCCATGTCCCCGGACAGGCCGGCCGCCACGTCGCGGGCGATATCGCCGTGATCGGTCCCGAGCCAGCGTTCGACCGTGACGATTGCGCGGGGTTCGATGGAGCGGGCGAAGGCCGCCAGCTCCACTTCTCGATGCCCGGGCAGGGCCAGCAACGGAATCGCGCCGAGCCTGACCAGCCCCAGGTAGATGGGGTAGAACTCGATGATGTTGGGCAGGTAGCAGATGACGTGTTCACCTGGACGCACCCCACGGGCGGCGAAGTTCTTGGCGGCTGCGTCGATCTGGCGCCACAGCTGGGCATAGCTGATCGACGTGTGGCCATCGGTGATGGCGATCTTTGCCGGGTGGGCGTCGACGGAAAGCGCAAGCATGCCGTCGAAGGTGCGTCCACGCCACAGGCCGTCGGAACGGTAGCGGGCCGCCCGGTCCTCGGGCATGGGCACGAAACCCGGGCGGGGTGTTGTCAGGGGTTCCCAGTCGCGTTCCCGGTATCCGGTGGTGAAACCCGCATCCGCTTCGACCTCACCGGCTCTGATCGTGTCCACCGCGTGCGCTTCGGGTCCTCGGGAGACGAGGGTTTCCCAGCTGCCCAATCGCTGGTCGCGGGCCATGGTTGCGTAGTCGACCCTGAATCCGGCCCTGCCCAATCGCTGCACCAGGGCGATCAGTCGCAGCGAGTCCATGCCGTAGTCGGAAAGCGACTCCTCGGGGCCGATGTCGGCGATCTCATCGCGTTCAGCTCCCAGCAGTTCCGCCAGCAGCTCGTGCAGAAGATCCACAGGATTCGTTTTGTCCACCCAAGGCTCCCATTCGACGTGCTCGGGCACCACTCGCCCAATCCCAGACTTTAGGTGACCCTTACCTTAGCTTTTTGCGGCCTCGCTCTGTTTTCCCGTCCCACGGTTCGCCAATGCCCAGGCCACCGGCCGGGCGCGGCGGCGGACCAGCCCCCCGAGCCAGCACGCGGCGACCACGCCACCCAGGCTGGCGACTGCGAAGGCCACGAAGACAGCACCGGCCGGGCTGGTGATTCCCTCTCCGGCCGGGACATTGACCAGCAGGTAGGAGCCGATCACCGGGGCGAGAACCGCGCCGAGCCGGCCGACCCCCAGAGTGAACCCCAGCACGCCCGTCCGCCAATGGGCGGCCACGGCTTCGCTGACGAGGGAGTTGACCAAGTTCTGGGCCGAGGGGGAGACCATACCCAGCACCGCCACGACGAGCATCATTGCGGCCCCAGTGATCACCCCCGAGGGCAGCAGCACCAGGCAGACCGCCCCGATCACACCGGAGACCACCGTCAACGTCAAAGTTCCGAACCGGGTCGCCAGCAGACCCGTCAGCAGCGAACCGAGAACCGCACCCGTGTTCAACACAAGAGTCAGCTGAAGCGCACCATCGAGCGGGACGCGGATCTCGGTCATCAGCTTCGTGAGCCACGTCATCAATCCGTAGAAGGACAGCAGGAAGCAGAAAGTGGCGGCCATGCCAGCGATTGCCGGGGCCAGCAGCTCCCGCAATGGCACGCCACGGCGGGACCCCGGGGAAACGTCCTGCGCCACCTCACGGTCCGTGGCCTCGCGTTCCGGATCAACAATCCTTCTGAGCACGGAAAAGAGCAACGGGATCAGCACCGGCCCGATCAAGGCCCCCACGACGAACAAAGGCCTCCACCCGACGTGGGATGCGGTCAGCCAAGACAGCAGACTCGCAGCAATACCACCGGCCGGGATGCCTCCCATCACCACGGAGATGCACAGCGAAGACATCGACGACGAGCAGGCGGACCGCGCCATGGCCATGCAGACCGGCATCACCACACCCAGGCCAGCTCCCGCCAGCAGCCTCGTCCCCGTGAAGAGCACCGAGTCATGTACCGAAGCGGTACACAGCATGGCGGCCGAGAACACCGAGATGCCGCACACCAGCACCTTGCGTTGCCCGTACCTTGAGTTCAACCACCCGGCCGCCAGACCACCAAGCAGCATTCCGATGAACACAGCGGAACCCGCCACCCCGGCCAGTGCGGTGTCCATCCCGAGCGTCCCGTCCTTGAGCAGAAAGGGCAGCAGGTTCCCGTAGACACCCAGGTCATAACCCTCAACGAGCATGGCCGCGGCCGCAGCCCACACGACCCGCCAATCAACCTTCTGCGCCTTGGGCACGCTTGCCTCATCTCGTGCTGATGCACCGCTGGAGACAGCTTCCAACGGCATGCGCTTTAGGTTAGCCTAAGCAATTGTGTCGATGGTCGATTCCCTCTCGTCGGGTGGGGTTACAAACCCCTGCCCTGTTTCTACAGGGAATAACCGTGCCATGCCGCCCTTCCCCACCAAACCCGACTTCAGGGCGGGGTTGGTCATGCTGGTCGCGATGGCCTTCGGTACCGGCCTGGTCCAGGTCCCGGCCGGTACCGCCCTGCTGACCGCGTACCCCGTCGCCCTGGGGTTCCTGCTCGGGTCGTCCCGGCTGTCACTGCAACTGGCCGGGAGCTACGTCGCGCTGCGGGTCCTGCACCACCTGTGCCTGCTTGGGGCGCACCTGCCGTTGGTGCCGTGGCTCGGGATCCTGCTGACCCTCTCGGTCTACGGTTTCCCGGCGCTCGCCATGGGTTTGGTGGTCTTCACCCGGGTGCCGATGGGTGAGGCGATGGCGGCCCTGGGAAGACTGCGGCTGCCGGGCACCTTTCTGGTGGTAGTCATGGTCATCTATCGCTACGTCCCCACATTGCTGGGTGAGCTCAGGACCATCCGTTCCGCGTCCAGGCTGCGGGGTTCGGAGGCCCGGTGGCGTCGTTGGCTGCGTCACCCGCTGAAAGAACTGGAACACGGTGTCGTCCCGGTTCTGATGCGTTCGGGACGGATCGCTGACGAGCTGTCGGCGGTCGCGGAGTGCAAGGGCCTCGATCCCGGGCACCGTCGTTCCGCCATGACCGTCCCGCGTCTGGAGGCCGTCGACTGGGTCCTGATGGCACTCACCCCCGCGCTGGTCGCAGCCGTGAGGGTGTGGGTGAGATGGTGATCGAGTTCACTGAGGCCACCGTCTCCTACTTCGGTGACGACGAAACCCTGCTTCCCGCGGCGCTCAGCGGCATCGACCTGGTCATTCCCGCTGGTCAGAGCGTCCTCGTCACGGGGGACTCGGGTTGCGGCAAGACGACCCTGCTGCGCTGCCTGAACGGCTTGGTGCCCCACTTCTTCGACGCCCACGTCACCGGGAGCATCATCCTCGACGGCGTCCCGGTGGCCCAGCTGCCATCCCGCGACCTCGCCTCCAGGGTCGGCACCGTCTTCCAGGATCCCCGTTCCGAGTTCTTCACATTTGACGTGGCGAGCGAGTTGGCCTTCTGTTGCGAGAACTTCGCCATGCCCTCCGAGGAGATCGTCCGCCGGGTCGGTGAGATCGCCTCGGAGGTCGGAATCACCGATCTGCTGGGCCGCCGCATCGCAGGGCTCTCGGGCGGTGAGAAACAGAAGCTGGCTATCGGATCGGCGATGGCGCTGAACCCCCGGGTGCTGCTGTTCGACGAGCCCTCGGCGAACCTCGACCTCGACGGCCTCGACATGCTGCGCGGGGTGATTCTCGACCTCAAGGGAAGGGGGGTGACGACGGTCATCGCCGACCACCGCCTCTCCTACCTGGACGGGGTCATCGACCGTTGCATCGTGCTGGAGACCGGCCGGGTCACCGCCGACATCACCAGCGACCGGCTGGGGCAGCTGCCCGATGCCTGGTTCGCCGACCACGGGCTTCGCCGGCTGCACCGAACCGAGTTCCGGTCGGCGCCGCCGGATCCTTTCGACCAGGCCGGGCCGAGGATCCGGGACATCCAGTTCGCCCATCCCCGGTGTGCGCCGCTGTGGCGCATCGACGAACTGACGCTGCCCGCCTCCGGGGTGATCGGCATCACCGGAGCCAACGGCGTCGGCAAGACCACCTTGATGAAGGTCCTGCTGGGGCTGCTGAAATCCCGGGGAAGGATCGGCTGGGGCGAAAGGACCTGGACCAGACGCCAACGCATCCGCGACTGCGCCCTGGTGATGCAGGACGTCGAATACCAGCTGGTGGGTGAATCGGTCTGGGACGAGATGTTGATCGGTTCCCCTCCGGGACCTGCGACCGAGGCCCGGGCCGTCGAGCTGCTGGCCCGCACCGGTTTGGAGGAGTTGCGTGAACGTCACCCGCTGACCCTGTCGGGCGGGCAGAAGCAGCGCCTCGGAATCGCCCTGGCCTGCATGAAACAGGCGCGGGTGATCTGTCTCGACGAACCCACCTCGGGCTTGGACGCCGGGAACATGCAGCGGATCTCCGGTCTGCTGCGGGACGTGGCCGGGGACGGCACCCTGGTGCTGGTCATCACCCATGACGCCGAGTTCATCGAGTCCACCTTCGACCACACCGTCCACATCGACGACCACCAGGTCGTCCTGGAAAAGCTCGCGAGAAAAGAGGAATGATGAGCGAGTCAACAGAATCCACACAGCCCGCTGCCCCCACGCCGAACCGCAGGAACTCCCCGGTCCGCGACGCCGTCACCATCGGCATCTTCATCGCCTTGTACATCGTGCTGTTCTTCATCTGCGGCATGACCATGGGAGCCATCCCGCTGATCATGGTGCTGCTCCCGGTGATCTTCGGAATCTTCGGCGGCCTGATCTTCATGGTCCTGCTCGGCAAGGTGCAGCGCACCGGCATCTTCCTGATCACGGGCCTCATCATCGGGCTGATGATGATCTCCATGGCCCCCGGCGGCGTCATGTGCTACATGACGATCGCGGGCGGCGTGGTCGCCGAGGTGATCTACTGGCTGATGGGCCACAAGTCCTTCGCGTCCATGACCGCGGCCTACACGGCCTTCGTGACCTTCTTCGCTCTCGGCGAGTACATCCCCTTCGTCTGGATGAAGGATGCCTACCTGGAACTCTACGCGAACAACCCCACCCTGGACGTGGCGAAGGTGGGGATGGACATGCTCAATCCCGCAACCATGGCCATGTACTGCCTGCTCGCCATCGTGGCCTGCGTCGCCGGGTGTTTCTGGGGCCGCGCGCTGACCCGCAGGCAGTTCTCCCGCGCCGGAATAGTCTGACGGGTCACGCCCGGCCAAAACTGGACGGGTTCCCTCTTCCCCGGAAACCTGAACTCCCAATCCCATCAAGGAAGGAAACATGGTCGCCACCGTTCCGCGACAGACCCCGACGAGCGTCTGGGAACTGATCAGATCCGCACACACGGCGATGTTCTTGGGGGGCGTGGTCGCTTTCATCGGGGCGGCGCTGAAGATCGTCCCCTACATCGCGCTCGTCGAGATCGGGCGCGGATTCCTCAACGGCGCATCCGCCGCGCACCACTGGGGCTGGTTCACGGCCGCCGTGGTGTCCATGGTCATCCACGGGATCGCCTACACCGGGGCCCTGGGGGCCACCCACATCGCCGAGGCGAACCTCCGCAACGAGCTGCGGTTGAAGCTGGTGAACAAGCTTCCTCGCGTCCCGCTGGGTTGGGTCAACGACCGTTCCTCGGGGCAGATCAACCGCGCCGTCATCGGCGACACGGAACAGATCCACACCTTGGTGGCCCATCTGGCCGGCGACATGATGAACTCGGCCGGGACCGTCGTCGCCGGGTTCGGTTACCTGCTGTGGCTCGACGCCCGTTTCGCGGGGCTGCTGATACTGGCCTGGCTGCTGTTGCTGGGCATGTCTACGCTGCCCGCCACGAAGGGCATGAAGCAGTCCTTCGACGAGTACTCCGCCGCCCAGCGGGAACTGTCCGCGGTGACGGTCGAGATGGTTGACGGCATCAAGGAGGTGAAGAACTTCGGCATGACCGCGGACGTCTTCGGCCGGTTCGACGCCGCGGCCCGCAACCACGCCGACGTGACCATGAACTGGATGCGCAGATCCGGGGTCAGCATGGCGATCATGGCGGCCGTCATGCAGCCGGCCGCGATGCTGGCCCTGACCATCGGGTTGGGTTTCTGGTTCTTCCACCTGGGTTGGGTCACCCCGATCACCGTGGTGGCCTTCGCCCTGGTGTGGGTGGGGATCCCGGAGGGCCTGACCGGCCTGGTCCAGATCTTCCAGCACATCTACGCGGCCAAGCAGGCCGCCAACTCCACCTTGGAGATCCTGGGCACCCCGGAGCTCGCGACCCCCACCACCCGGGCCGCGCTGACCGCCGATCCGTCGCTCATCGAGGTCGACGACATCACCTTCGGATACGAACCCGACAATCCCGTCGTGAAGGGCGTGACGCTGACCTGCCGGCCGGGCACCGTGACCGCCCTGGTCGGTCCGTCCGGGGGTGGTAAGTCCACCCTGGCGAAGCTGATCGCCCGGTTCTGGGACGTCGACTCCGGCGCGATCCGGATCGGCGGCGCCGACGTCCGTGAGCAGACGGATGAGCAACTGATGGGTTCCATGGCGTTGGTCTTCCAGGACGCCATGATCGCCTCCGACACCATCGCGAACAACATCGCGCTCGGCAAACCGGAGGCCACTCGCGAGCAGGTCGTCGAGGCCGCCCGGAAGGCTCATGTCCACGACCGGATCACGGCCCTGCCCAACGGCTACGACACGATGCTGGGGACGGGCGACGGGTTCCTGTCCGGCGGCGAGGAGCAGCGGCTGGGCATCGCCCGGGCCTTCCTGTCCGCCCCACGGATCCTGATCCTCGACGAGGCCACAGCCCAGGCTGACGCCCACTCCGAGCTGGAGATCCAGCGGGCCATTTCGGGGCTCGCCGAGGGCCGCACCGTGGTGATGATCGCCCACCGGCTCTCGACCATCCGGACCGCCGACCAGATCGCGGTCATCGACGAGGGCCGGATCACGGAATGCGGTTCGCACGACGAACTGATCTCCCGGGACGGGCACTACGCCCGGCTCTGGGCCGCCCAGCAGAACACGATGACAGGAGGCCGGGATGCTTGAGCGTTTCCGGAAATACCTCGACCGCCCGCAGACCGTCTACACCCTGATCCTCGGCTACACCGTCGCCGCGGTGCTGCAGGGCCTGGCTTTCGGCGCATTGATCTGGTTCCTGCGCGGGTTTCTCTCGGACGATCCGTCCAGCGCCACCGGGGCGTTCTGGTTGCTGATCGCCCTGGGGGTGGTCTCCTTCGCCACGATGTCCGTGACGATGATCGCCGCCAACAGGATCTCCGCCTACGACGTTTGCGGCAACGTGATCGCGAAGATCGGACAGCGGGTCTCCAGGCTGCCGCTGGGCTGGTTCGACTCCGGGGCCACGGGCCGGGTCTCCGCCGCGGTCACCCGCGAAACCGATGCCCTTTCGCACCTGGCCTCCATTGTCTTCCCGCAGCTCATCTCCTCCTTGGTCACCCCCGCCACCGCCGTCGTGGTCACGCTGATCCACGACTGGCGCCTGGGTCTGGTGATGGTCGTCGTGACCCCGGTCGTGTGGGGGCTGTGGCGCTGGGCGATGCCACTGATCCGCCACGAGCAGGAGCTCACCCCGAAGGTGAGCGCCGAGACCGCGCACCGCATCATCGAGCAGGTCCGGTTGCAGCCGGTGCTGCGCGCCCAGGGACTCAACGGGACGAGCTGGGAACCCCTCAAAAAAGCGCTGCACGACGAGCACGCCACGGTGAAAGGATTGATGGCGGCGCAGTCACGGCCCTCGGCGGCGTTCGGGATCCTGGGGCAGGTGTTCTTCGCCGCGGTCCTGGGCACCGGGTTGGCGCTGGCGCTGGGTGGGCGGCTCGACGTGCCGGGTTACCTGGCCATCGGCCTGATGGCGGCCCGTTTCACGACCCCGATTTCCCAGTCGGTGCTGTACGCGGCCGAAATCCAGAAGTCGGTCGTCAGTCTGGATGCCATCGGTGCGATCGTCGATTCTGCGCCGCTGCCCGAACCTGAAGACCCGAAGGTTCCGCAGGGCACCACGATCCGGTTCAACGACGTCCGTTTCGGTTATGTCGCGGACCAGCCGGTGTTCTCCGGTCTGTCGCTGACCGCCCGGGAGAACGAGATCACCGCGTTGATCGGGCCGTCGGGCTGCGGCAAGTCGACCGTCACCCGCTTGGCCGCACGGTTCTGGGATGTCGACGGGGGCTCGATCACCATCGGCGGTGTCGACGTGCGGGACATCCCGACCACGAAGCTGATGGAGATGACCTCCATGGTCTTCCAGGATGTCTACCTCTTCAACACCACCATCACCGAGAACGTCCGGATCTCCCGTCCCGACGCGACCGACGCCGAGGTGGCCGACGCGCTCCGCCGGGCCGGGCTCGACCAGACGATTGCCCGGCTGCCGGACGGCGCCGGCACGCAGGTCGGGGAGGGCGGCCAGAAACTGTCCGGCGGTGAACGGCAGCGCGTCTCGATCGCCCGTGCCTTCCTCAAGGACGCGCCGATCCTGCTGCTGGACGAGATCACCTCGGCCCTGGACGCCGAGAACGAGGCCGCTATCACCGCGACCCTGGGCGAGTTGTCGCGGGGCCGGACGGTCATCGTCATCGCCCACCGCCTGTCGACGGTGATGCAGGCCGATCACATCCACGTGCTCTCGGGTCGCGAGAACGGCACACCGACGCGGGTGGTGGAAGAGGGCAGCCCGGGTGACCTGGCCGCCGGGAACGGGGTTTTCGCCTCGCTGCTGGCCGATTTCGAGCAGACCGCTCGTTGGCGGGTCCGTTGAGTACCCGTCGCTACGGGACGGCCGCGGCCGCCGTGGTGCACAGCGCCGCGCGGTGACCGGGCAACCCCGGGAGCGCCACGTCGTGGATGCGCAGCCCCGAAACGGGGGTTCCCGGGACCGTTCCGGTGCCCACGTAGTCGCGGGAAATGCCGCGCGACAGCCCGGTTCCGATGGCCTTGAGCAGGGCCTCCTTGCGCACCCAGACGCGCGCAAACGCCCCGGGGCGTTCATCGGCGGGAAGACCGAGCAGCTCGGCTGCCTCCCGCGGGTGAAAACTCGAACCGACCTGCTGCACGGCCCGCTCCTCCGGGACCTTCTCCACGTCCACCCCGAGCGGAAGATCACCGAGCCCGATCAGCACGACGGAGCCCGTGTGGGACAGCGAGAACTCGACCCCGTCGACCGACGGCTTCCCGGACTCGCCGGTGCGGATCCGCACATGAGCCGCGGACGTGAGTGTCGCACGCCCCAGCACCTCGCGCAGCAGCACGTGCGCCCCGGCCCACGCCTCCCCGAGCCGGGGGAACACGAACCGTGCCGCCCGTTCCATCTCGTCGCGCGAGAGCACGCCGTCCCGACGAGGAGCCCACACCGCCCCGGCCGCAGTGTCGGCGAGCAGCACCACCGCTGATCCCGGCCCCGGAAGACATCGCACACCCGGCAATCCCGGCAGTTCACCACGGTCTCCGTCCACACCCAGGCGTCGCCTCAACTCGGCGACGGGAGGGAGAACGGCCATGCGACCACGCTAGCGGACCCCGCCCCCAGCACACGTCGTCCGCGACCCGCACGGAAGACCCGCACGGAACCATATGGGAGCATCAAAATCCGCCATTTGGACGGAAAACGACACATACGGCAGGAAATAATGCATAATTGCTGCATGTTGCTGCTCCAGTTCAGCCTGTCGAACCACGCCAGCTTCAGGGATGAAGCCACCCTCAACCTCGTCTCACACACCCTGAAGTCCCAGGTGCCGCGCGACTCACGCTGGCTGCACCACGTCAGCCGGGTGGCCGCGGTCTACGGTCCGAACGCCTCCGGCAAGAGCGCGCTGCTGCACGGGATGCGTTTTTTCACCTCGACGGTGCGGAACTCGGCGACCACGTGGGCGGGGGACCCGAAACTGCCGCGAAGGCCCTTCCTGCTGGACGCCGGGGCCACCAACCGGCCCTCGACCTTCGTCCTGGATTTCGTCGTCGACGACGTCCGCTACGAGTACGGTTTCAGCCTCACCGAGCACGAAGTCACCGAGGAGTGGCTCCGGGGCTACTGGACGTCGAAACCCACGATGCTCTTCGACCGACACGGCGGCGACATCGAGGTGGGACGCAGACTGCGCGGTGGCACCGCGCTCCTGAACCGGATCACCGGCCCCCGGGAGCTGGTGCTGTCCCGCGCCTTCACCGCAAAACACGAGCAGCTCCAGCGGCTGGCCAGCGAGATCATCGAGGGTTTCGAGTTCGTGTTCTACTCCGAGCAGGCACGGGAGGAACGTCTTCGACAACTCACGACCGAGCTGGCCGAGGGGCGTTTCAAATCGGACGATCTCGTCACGTTGCTGCGCGTGGCCGACGTCGGGATCTGCGATGCGGAGGTGAGCGAACGGGAACTTCCCGAACACTTCAAGGAATTCCTGATGAACCTCGGCCCGGCCACCGACGCGACGCAGCCCGAGGCCCCGGAGGATGACACACCTCACGGTCCCACCCGCCTGGTCCTGGAGGCCAGCCAGTTCGAGGAGTTGATCATCCAGCTTCGTCGCGCCCTGAGATTCCACCACCTCGGGATCGACGGGGCCTATCCCCTGGATCTGAACGCCGAGAGCGCGGGAACCCTCACGTGGCTCGGCCTGGCGGTCCCGGCCCTGGCAAGGCTCCGCAGCGGCGGGGTGCTGTGCATCGACGAACTCGACGCAAGTCTCCATCCGCAGCTGGCGCAGGTGCTGGTCTCCATGTTCACCGACCCGGACATCAACCCCCACGGCGCCCAGCTCGTTTTCACCACGCACGACACACACTTCATCGACAATGTGAACCCAGAGCGGCTCACCCCCGAGCAGGTCTGGTTCACCCAGAAGGACGCGCAGGGGGTCAGCGACCTCTTCAGCCTCGACGAGTTCCCCACCCGGGCCGAACAGAACCACGCCCGCCGCTACCTGTCGGGACGCTACGGAGCGGTCCCGCGCATCGCCCCGACCCAGGTTCGGCACCTCGTCGGCGTCCAGGAGCAACTGCCGATATGAGCAGACGACAAGAACGCCGACCGGCGAGGTCACTGAACCGGCGGACCGGCACCCGGCGAGAAAGCCGCAGGCTCTTGGTGGTGACCGAGGGAAAACGGCAGGAGAACTTCTCAGCCGCCGTGTCCAACCCCTGTTTCGAGGTCTGGCTCCTCTGGCACTTCGAGGACTGGACACGGGAGGGCTCCAGCAGCGAGATCCAGCACGCCGCCAGACGTCACGGCTTGGGCAAATCCATCCCTCCGGCCTTTCCTTACACCAAGCACCCTGAGGCGAAGCGTCGGGCCTCACGCACTCCGGTCGATGTAAACGAGATCGGACGGAACTCCTCCAGCGCCCTGCCCTCCCTGCTGGAATCGATTCTCCGGAACAGCCCCGGAGGGGCTTATTCACAGCCATCATAAAACGTGCTCTGACCAAGAGATCCACTGGCCGACGCGCCGCCTGTGAATAAGCCTCCATGTTCCAAGTTTTTGTCACCGTCCATAAAACCCACAACGGTCCAGCCGAAGCTGGAGGTCTACCCATCCAGGTAGCCCTTCGCCTGGATCGCATACATCTTTGCGTAGACACCGCCAGCCGTGACCAAGGAGCTGTGTGTACCGCGTTCGATGAGTTTGCCCTCACTGATCACCAAGATTTCATCAGCCATACGGACCGTCGAGAAGCGATGCGAGATGAGAATTTTTGTGGCTCTCGTTTCCTCTGCATTCATCTGTTCAAATACCGCCTCTTCGGCCTGCACGTCAAGCGAGGCCGTCGGCTCGTCGAGAACAATGATTGGAGCACCACGGAAAAGAGCTCTTGCCAGTGCCACGCGCTGCCATTCGCCCCCCGACAGCTGACGGCCCTCGCTAAACCATTTTCCAAGCTGCGTATCAATCCCATGCGGTAGATCTTCAACTACGTCCATGAGTCGGGCACGCCTGGCCGCGGACAAGATTCCTTCACCGTCCTCCAATCTCCCTAGACACCCAAAGCCAATGTTCTGACGAAGAGAGGCTTCATACTGAATGAAGTCCTGAAACAACACTGCCAACTGGTCGCGATAGACATCCAGCTCAATCTCCTGAATGTCGACGCCACCCAAGAGAATGCGACCAGACGTCGGCTCGTAAAGGCGCGTGAGCAGCTTCACGATCGTGGATTTCCCCGCTCCATTCTCGCCAACGAGCGCGACCGTTCGACCCGGAGAGAAGGTGGCAGAGAAGTTCAGCAACGCAGCATCTTCCTGGCCGGGGTACCGGAAAGTTACATCATCGAAAACAATTTCTTGGGGCTCCACCATCTCGCCACCCCTCAAAGCCGGCCTCGGCGAATCGGTGCTTTGTTTCTGGGCAGGCGAGAGGTCCAGGAAGTCAAACAGGTTGCCAAGGAAGAGTGTGTGCTCGAAGAGCTGCCCAAAACCTCCAATGAGCATCTGCGCAGCAGCAGTGACTGCCGATATCGCGCTGATATAAGCAGCAAGGCGGCCTACGTCGCCCGCCGCAAGTGAGTCAGATATCGCGAAGAAGATTGCTACGGCCGTGACGATAACACCTAGGAGTCCTGAGAGGATGCCCGCCACACCACGCTTGCGCTCAATTTCCATATCAACGGAATAGAACCGCCCGAGCATCTGCCGGTAGGCGTTGATAAAATGCGGGACCAGGCCGAACAGGCGTGTCTCTTTATATGTCTTGTCGTTTGTCACAAGCGCAAGAAGATACTGCCCTCGACGCCTTTCCTCAGAACGGTTGCGCTCCACTTGCCAAAGCCGCTTCACGAAAAGTTGATTCACCAGCACAGGCAGTACGGGTGACAGGAGGATCAGCAACGCGACCAACGGATTCCAAGTGACAACAATTCCGGTGACCGTCACCAGCGAAATGCCACCCGACACGGTGGCCACCAATTGCGAGAACAGCTGGTAGGGGCGGCTGGTCGCCTCACGCGTAGCGAGCTGAAGCATGTTATACACTTTGGGATTCTCAAAATCCGGAAGACTCAGTTCCCCTGACTTCTCCATCAGCTTCAGGTTGAAGGTATTCGACACCTTCTGCTCAAGTGAGGCCTGCCAATAGCTCTGCAAGGTGGTGAGAATCAGGCCAAAACACGCAACGAGCCCAAATAGCAATGGGTAGATCAAGAGGTCTGCGGCGTCCGCAGCATTGAGGACGGCATTGACCGTAAGTCCCAGAAGCACAACTTGGGCTGCGGGCACTAGGGCGTCGATCGTGGTCGAGACAAGTATGCCGAGGACGCCGCCGCGTCCCGTCGACCAAATGAGCCGCAGCACTCGAATCCAGTTATTCAACACTCATCTCCGATCTTCCCAGTACACCCGGCACGGAGCCCTTGGCTTCGGTTGGGCTGCTACAGGTTTGTGAATGGCGGCAAAACCTTGGATTATGGTTTAGACTGCCACCTCGTTTCACTTCTCTTGCCTTGATGGATTCCGCTCGGAGTGCGACGCCCAATCACCGAGTTGAAACCCGCTTTGATTGTAGCAGGCTTCAATCCACGAAACCATACCCTTGATCGCTTTTCTTCTGGTGCGCTAGAATTTTTCGGTTGACTAGTTTCTTCCTGCATGTGGCGTTTAATGACATCTGCTGCGACGTTGCACGTGACAGCCACTGGATCCTCCCGCCGAAGCAGCGGCTACCATACTTGTTCATGGTGATTGGTGCAGACGGCTCAGGGGCGCCTTCGCACTCCCCGAATACTGAATGAAAGAATCGTCACACCCTTGGCCGGCCAACAGTTCCGCACCGCCAATTCTTCAGGGCGTTTTGTGGACAAGGCCGGATCGGAACACCTCACCAGATCGGCCACCGGCACGGTGGTGCGGACCTTCGGACAGGCGTGACACCCCACCAGACTCTCCAAGGAGCATGAGCCGGGGCACCGTCCCCGAGAGACTCGGTTGCAACACCATTGCGCCCCACCGGTTTTGTTGGCCCATCGACACCAGGAGGTTTATTCTCAGGCGGTGTATCGGCCGGCGAAACCCCTAGCCGGAGCACGTTTGGTGATGGCCGTGAACACGTCTCACGACACAGACTCGTACCTCATGTGTTCGATTGAACCTGTTTTTCGTCACCGCCCACGAAACGTGCAGCACTCCAATGACACACATCGGGTTATAGGCTGGGCGCCATGAGGACTCCCCGGCTGGTCGCGGACGACCTCGTGCTCGAGGCACCGGACGTGGGTGACGCCGACGACTGGTCGGATGCGCAGGACGACGAATGCGCCCGCTGGTTCGGGTGGCCGTGCCGGCCGGGTGTGGAACGTTGCCGGGCCCATCTGGAGCGGGTCGCGAACAACGCGGAGCCCGGTTCCTTCACGTGGGCGATCCGCGTCCCGGCCGGGTTCGCGGGAGGAGCCGACCTGAAACTCCACGATAACCGCTGGAACGTCTCCTATTTCGTGCACCCGGCCCATCGGGGACGCGGGATCGCGACCCGCGCGCTCCGGCTCGTGTGCGGGTGGGCGTTCGACGGCCTCGGCCTCGACGTGGTCTCGACACGAGTCCGCGCCGGCAACGCCGCGAGCCTGCGGGTGCTGGCCAAGGTAGGGTTCCGCCCGGCCGGGGAGGAAACCGGCGACGACGGCCACGTGGAGGTGCTCCACGAGCTGGCCGGGAGCACCCACCGGGCGTGATGACGCTGGAACCCTAGGAGGCGTCGAACTGGTGCTGGTACAGCCTGGCGTAGGCGCCGTCGGCGGCCAAGAGTTCGTCGTGGGTGCCGCGTTCGGTGATCCGGCCGTTCTCGAGCACCAGGATCAGGTCCGCGGAACGCACCGTCGACAGCCGGTGGGCGACCACGATCGCGGTGCGGCCCTGCCGCGCGACGTCCAAGGCCTGCTGGACGAGACGTTCGGATGTGGAGTCGAGGTGCGCGGTGGCCTCGTCGAGGATGATCACGGGCGGCGACTTCAGCAGCAACCGGGCGATCGCCAGCCGCTGCCGCTCCCCGCCGCTGAGCCGGTAGCCCCGCTCCCCCACCACGGTGTCGAGCCCATCGGGGAGGCCGCGCACCAGGTCGGCCAGCTGCGCCCCCTCAAGGGCCTCCCACAGCTGCTGCTCCTCGGCCTTCGGCATGGCGTACTGGAGGTTGGCGCGGATGGTGTCGTGGAACAGGTGCGCGTCCTGGGTGACGTATCCGACGGTGTTGCGCAGGCTCGCCTGTTTCAGCCCCCGCACGTCGGCGCCGCCGACACGCACCGCCCCGTACTCGACCTCGTAGAGGCGCGCCACCAGGTGGGTGATGGTGGTCTTTCCCGCCCCGGACGGCCCGACCAGCGCCACCGTCTGCCCGGGTTCGACGTAGAAGCTGATCTCGCTCAGCACCTTGCCGCCGCGTTTCTGTTCCCTCTCGGCCTCCGATGTGAGGGACGGCAGCGACACCTCCGAGGCCGTGGGGTAGGTGAACCACACCTTGTCGAACTCGATGCTCGGCGGACCCGGTACGTTGATCGAGTCGTGGGCGTCGTAGATGGAGGGTTTGAGGTCGAGCACCTCGAAGACCCGTTCGAAACTGACCATGGCGGTCATCAGGTCGATCCGCAGGTTGCTCAGCTGCGTCAAGGGCCCGTAGAGGCGCGCCAGGAGCGCCACCATGGCGGTCAGGGTACCGAGGCTGAGCTGCCCCCCGATGACCGCGTTGCCACCCAGGCCGTAGAACACGGCGGTGGCCAATGCCCCCGCCAGGGTCAGGGTGGACAGGAAGATGCGCACCGTCATCGCCATCTGCACCCCGTCGCGGGCCAGCTGCCCGGCCTGGGCCTCGAACATCCGGGACTCGCGGCGCGGGTTTCCGAACAGTTTCACCAGCATCGCCCCGGAGACGGTGAAACGCTCGGTCATGATCTCGGTCAGCTGCGCCTGATGGTCCATCCTCAGGCGCGCCAGGCGGGCCGTGCGCCGCGCCACCAGTTTCGCGGGCACCAGGAACACGGGCAGCAGCACCAGGGCCGCCAGGGTCAGCTGCCACGACAGCAACAGCATCGAACCCAGGACGAGCAGCAGGGTGGTGGCGTTGCTGAGGGCCTGCGAGAACGTCGACGTGAACGCCTGCTGCGCACCCGCGACGTCCCCGACGATGCGGGAGACGAGCCTGCCCGTGCTGGAGCGGGTGAAAAAGGCCAGCGGCATGCTGTTCACGCGGTCGAATAGCTGGCATCGCAGCCGGTGGGTCAGGCCCTCCCCGATCCGCGCCGAGCACCAGCGTTCCAGCAACCCCAGTCCCATGCCGACCAGCGCCAACCCGGCGACCACCAGCGCCAGTTGCACCACGAGACCCGTGTTTCCCGCGAGTACCCCGTCGTCGATGATGCGCTGGAACAGCAGCATCGGGATCACGGTGGTGGCGCTGCCTCCCAGCACAGCAACCGCGAAAACTATGAACCACCCCTTGAAAGGCCTCGCCTGTGCAAGCACCCGGCGGGCCGTGCCGCGGGGGAAGTGGTGTTGCAGCACTGAGTGGTCGCGGGCGAGGGGACTCAACATGGCCCCCTCACCACGGCTCACGCCAAGTCCGTCCAGAGGTCTCATGCGAAGAGGGTAGACCTCTTCACCGACTCAATTTCAATGCCGCGGCCAAGTCGTCCTCAAAACGGCCATAAGAAGGGCTCCTGCGACGCAACAGATCAAGATCCATGAGTGCTGAAAACTTCGGCTGGTGCAGCGTCTCCCGGTATGACTCGGTCATGTGCAGTTCGAGCTGTTTCTTAGCGTTGCGGGGCTGCTCGGGATCGGCATCGAAGCGAGCGCCCTGTTTGATCGCCCGACTTTCACCGAGAGATTCAAGGGCCGCCAGGAACCATGCCTCATATTCCCGCACCGCGACGGCGATGACGGCCCGTTCCTGCCCCAGCTGCTCCTGAGTGCTCTTTTTTGCCGCCTCCCACTCGTCGTCGTCCGCGTCGTACAGCACAACGACGATTCCGCTCTCCCCCACCCGCGCCCGCTGGATCCGAACAGCCGCTAGAACCTTCGGCGTGTGCATCTCTGGTCGATGGATCCTGTGAGGTTTCCCGACCTCGTGCCCGTATTCACCCTGCTCCTCACAGATGCGGCGGATCAGCACCGGGAGGGCCTCCACCTCGCCGTGGCCCTCCACCACGGAAGCAATTCTCACCATGCGACGCCACCGATTTCCGGCTGGAGCTGATCCGCACGAACAAGCTCACCCGCGGTGAAGAGGGATTCCTTCAGCGCTACCTGCGCCGCCGCGTCAGGCCGATCCACGACAGTGGTTCCCGAGACCGAACGCACCGCTAGCAATTCATCGACAGTGATGGACGGCGAGTCGAGCAGGTCGGGGCTGTGGCTCGTGACAAGGATCTGTCTTCGCTGGCTCGCGTCGCGGATCGCGTCGAGAAGCAGACCCGATGCCGCCGGGTGCAGGGCGGATTCCGGTTCCTCGATCCCGACCGGGCTCATCACCTCCCCCGTTCCCGCGAACAACGCCACCAACACCCCCAGGGCCCGCAACGTTCCATCACTCATCGAGGACGCCTGGAAGGACCAAGGGTTGGCGGCTCCCTGCACCTCCTGCTGGAACTCCAGGGTTTCCCAGTTGGCCACACCGACGCGCTGAATCGCCTTCACCCCGGGCACGATGTAGGACAGGTACTCCTCGATCCTGGCCTTGGCGGGCAGATCGGTGCGTCTGAGCCGTTCGATCACCGACGCGATGTTCGACGCGTCCCGGCGGAGCAGGTCGCCGGGGTCGGGTTTCTGGACGACCCGCATGGCCTCGGGGGCGGGGCTGAACACCCCCATGGACGCGAGCCCGTCGAAGAGCTGCCTGAACGGTTCCTGCCCGGAGAGCGCCACCAGCAGAAGCCGGTCCGGGAAGATCCTGGGCAGTCGTTCCTCGGAACTGCTCATCAGCTGCCCGGCGCGCGTCTCGAAGAACCGGTCCTCCGAACCGAATTCGCCGGAACGAATGCGACACATCTCCCGGGAAACGCGATATTCACCGCCTTTTGCCGCCCCGATCTCGAACTCGTACTCGCCTGCCTGCCGTCCTGCGCCCATCACGAAGGTCATGGCAATGGTGAAGTGCGTCGGATGCCCCGTTGAACGGCGCCGCACCTCGGCGATGCCGCCGCGTTCCCTGAGCGCATTGTCCAAGTTTTCGCCGAGCGCCTGACTGGTGAACCTGAGGGCGTCGAGCACATTGGACTTTCCGGACCCGTTCGGACCGACCAGCAACGTCAGAGGCCCCAGAGACAGGTTGCAGATCTTGATGCTGCGATAGTTCTTGAGCCGGAGGCGGTGCAGCCGAAACATGGTATCCGGGGACATGAATCCAAGGTTATCCCGCGGCCTGTCCGAGGGGGTGCCAGCGGATGAGGCGTCGCAGGGTAGCCGCGCCGGTTGTCCCGGCGGATGGTGAAAACCGCGCCGGAACGTGTCTTGAGAGGAGCACCGAACCAGCTACGACACCGGGCTGGCCATTGGTCGGCATCCCCCGGCCCCGGCCCCGTAACCATTAGGCTCAGTGCATGCTTTTGAGCGACCGAGACATCCTGGCCGAGGTGACCGAGGGGCGGATCGCCTTGGAGCCGTGGGATCCCGCGATGCTCCAGCCGTCGAGCATCGATGTGCGTCTCGACCGGTTCTTCCGGGTGTTCGAGAACCACCGCTACCCGCACATCGACCCCGCCGAGGAGCAGCCCGAACTGACCCGGCTGATCGAGGTCGGCGACGAGGAGGCCTTCGTGCTGCACCCGGGTGAGTTCGTGCTCGGTTCGACATGGGAGCAGGTGAGTCTGCCCGCGACGGTGGCGGCCCGCCTGGAGGGCAAGTCGTCGCTGGGCCGGCTGGGGTTGCTGACCCACTCCACCGCAGGTTTCATCGACCCGGGTTTCTCCGGGCACGTGACCCTGGAACTGTCGAACATGGCCACGCTGCCCGTGAAACTGTGGCCGGGCATGAAGATCGGTCAGCTGTGTTTCTTCCGGCTCTCCTCCGAGGCCCGGCACCCGTACGGCTCGAAGGAGTACGGTTCCCGCTACCAGGGCCAGCGGGGCCCCACCCCGTCGCGTTCCCACCTGAACTTCCACCGCACGAAGGTTTAGAGCTCCGCAGCCGGGAACGACCTAGGGGAGGATGCCGAGCAGTTCGTGGACGCGGCCGGCATCCGCGGGGGCGCCGTACTCGGAGATCTCGTAGGCCTCCGCAGCCGAGGGAACACGTCCGTGGCGTCGCTTCAGTTCATCCGCGAACTTGACCGCGATTCGGTTGATCTTCTCCCGCTCCCGCCGGCGAAGGAACTCGGTGCGTGCGGGTTCCCCGTCGGGAACCTCGGCCGCGAATCCGTTGATGTGCGGCAGCCATTCGCGGACCTGGCTCTCGTGGGCCATGATGGCGTCCAGTTTCCGTTCCAGCACCGCGTCAATGTCGAACACGACGTCGGGACGGAACGGCCTCGGGTCGGTGAACGGGTCGTGGGTGTGCAGGATGACCGGCCGGGTTTCCGGCACCGGCGCTTCGGGGACGATGCCCGGCACCATGAGGAGATACCCTGCGTCCTGCACCGCCGTCGCGATGGCCCGGTGGTCCGGGTGGTAGTCGGACGGCCTGGGAGACACCACGACGTGCGGCCCGAAGGACCGGATGGCTGTGATCACCGCCTCGCGCAGCGCCCGGTCGGGGAACAACCAGCCGTCGGTGAACCCGAGGTTGGTCACCGTCGCCCCAACCGCTGCCGAGCCGGCCCGGGCCTCCGCGCGACGGCGTTCCACCAGTTCCGGGCCGGTCATCTCGTGATGGCCGCTGGAACCGTCGGTGGCGGAGACGAACCGCACCACCCCACCGGCCCGGGTGACGAGCGCGGCCAGCCCGGAAGATTCGAACTCGCAGTCATCGGGGTGGGCGCCGAACATGAGTACTCGGACATCTGTCATGGATGTGATCCTGTCGGTCGGGTGCGCCGGGGCGTCACCGTTGCGGTAAATCTGCACTACACAGCATGGCGGCGCCGAAGAGCGACCCGTCGGCGACGTGCTGGGAGACGACCAGCTCGGGGATGTAGGGGAAGCTGGCAGCCATGTGGGACCGGACGACGGGTGCCCACCGGTCGAAGGAGCGGGCCAGCCCACCGCCGAAGACGATGCGTTGCGGATCCAGCAGCGTGCAGAGATTCCCGAGCATCGTCGAGATGAGCGCCGCCGTCTCGCCCACGAACGCGACTGAGACCGGGTCCCTCGCTGCGAACAACTCCCGTGGGCTCACGGCCCGCCCCAGCATCTTCGAGGCCCGCCTGCCCAGCGCCGGCCCCCCGAGCAGTTCCTCCAACGGCGCTGGCGGCACGCCGTCGCCCCTGACCGCATCGGCCACCGGGCTCGGTTTCATGTAGCCGATCTCGCCCGCGGCCCCGTGCGCCCCTACGACGATGCGGCCGTTCACCACCAGCGCGGCGGCCACCCCGGTGCCGAGGTTGACGTACAGGCCGGGATCGACGTCCCGCAACCTCCCGGCCACCATCTCGCCGTAGGTTGCCGCGCGCACGTCGTTCTCGAAACGGATGTGCACCTCGCCGAGTTCGTCGCGCACGAGCTGCGCCAGGGCGGCGTCCTCCCAGGCGGGGGTGTTCGGGGAGAGTTCGACGACGTCGTAGCTCATCAACCCCGGACGCACCACGATGCAGGCGCCGAACCGGGTGTGCCACCCCCGGACCCGCCGCACGTGACCCCGCAACTGTTGCAGCGCCTCGTCGCGCGCCGTCTCCGGAGCGGGTGTGGGCACCCGGAACGAATCAATGATGCCCCCGTCCGCCCCCACCCACGCGAATGCGGTTTTTGTGCCACCGATGTCGATGGCCAGGGCGGATGGCGCGTGGAACTGCTTACGGCTCTCCGGAATCCGGCCCGGCTCCGTGATGTTGGTCATGACAGGATCGCGCCCCGGTTCAGTTCTTGGCGAGGTGGAACGGGTTCAGTTCCTGCTTGGCCATGATGTACCAGGCGGTGGTGCCGGTGTGCAGGCTCGTGTGGTTCTTGTCATCGCCACCGGAGAAGCCTTCCCTCGAGTTGGCCTGGATTCCCTTGCCGTCCGCATTCGGCCCGGACAACTGCTCCTTGTGGATGTTGTCCAGATACACTTTGGCCCGCTTCTTGTGCTTCTTCTTGCCGCTCACCCGCAGCGCCAGGGCCATGTGGGCGGTGCCCTCCAGCCAGACCGTGTTGTCGTTTTTATACTCATAATCCGGATTGATCTGCAAGGCGAACCGCACACCGACGACCGGCTGGGAGGGATTGGAGTTGTCGGTCACCTCGAGGTGGGCGATGTTCCAGTCCAGTGCCTGGCGGTAGCGGTCCGATCGGAGGGCGAGATAACCCCAGGACTGCACGTCCTCGGGAATGTACTCGTCCCGGTTGATGGTGACCCCGTCGGGTTTCGTCCCGATGTGGAAGCGTCCTTCCTCCTTGTCCCACATGCTCTTGACGAATTTGCGGGCGTGTTTGCGGGCGCGACGCCACTTGTGATCTTTGGTCAGCTGATGGAGCATCCCGAACAGACCCACCATGTCGATGTTGTGTTCGGTCGACTTCCACTCGATCTTCGTTCCGTCGGACCTGTAGCCACCGGTGAAGCCACCACGCCCACGGGTGTCCTTGGTCTCCCGCAGCAGCCATTCCCCGATGCGCAGCGCGCCGTCGCGGTACTTCGCGTCCTTGGTGACGTGCGCGAGATGGGCCAGCGCCATTCCGGCCCAGGCCTGGTTGCCGGACGCCGATCCCCAGGTCTGGATGTTCGGCACGCCGTTGGCGTCGAAGAGGTGCTCGGGTCCGTAGGCGTTTCTCAAGCGCCCGTCGCCGATGGGGTCCTTCTCCTGCATCTGCAGCAGGGCGTCACCCATGGTTCTCGCCCGGTCGAGGGAATCGGCGTTGTCCTTCCGGTTGGCGTAGGCGATGATCACCAGCGCGTTGTCGTAGGTGACGGAGTTGTCCCAGAAGTCCAGGACACCCCCGTGGTAACTCGACGGCACGCGAAGGGCCGGCGGCGAGGCCCATTCGTCCATCGCCTCATCGAGGTGCAGATAGGCGTTGCTGACCGTCTCCTCCTCGGAGGCGGCGACGGCGGGGGTGGGCATGGCCAAGGACATGCTCAAGGCGGCGACGAGGATTCGCAGGGCGTGCTTCATTGGAGCCCCTCACTTTTTCTCTCGGATGGTTTTGTTTTTCAGGTGTTCCTGCTCGCCAGCACCGGTACAGGTCGCCTCGTACCGGATGCGGCCGCGTCGTAGAAGGCGCGGGCGGCGGCAAGGTTGCGCCAGGCGTCATGGACGGTGCCCAGCGAGTTGTTCTCTCCACGGATCCGGTCGACGAGGGGCTGGATCAGGTCGGAGTCGTCGTCCAGCGGTTCGAGCCGTTCCCATGAGGGAGAGGCCCCGGCGTCGGGACGCAGCACCGAGATGTGTGCGTCGATGGTGTCGATCGCCAGCGACCCCTCGGTCCCGTTGAGGGTGGTGGTGATCCGCCACGCCCCGTCCGCTCCGGTCCAGGTGTTCTCCATGGTGGCGACCACGCCGTCGGAGAAGGTGAAGATGGCGTGGCCGTAGTCCTCGACGGGCAGCTGCGGGTACCGCAGGTTCGCGACGTGCCCGATGACATCGACCGGTTCCGCTCCCAGCAGCCAGCGCAGCCGGTCGATCTGGTAGATCGCGTGGTCGATCCAGCCACCTCCGGGCGCCTTGTCCTCCTCGACCCACCAGCCGTGCGACTCGGAATCCTCCCACGCCTTCGGCAGCACACCGCACAGCACGAAGTTGGCCGAGACGATCCTGCCCAGCTCGCCGGAACGGACGATCTCGAAGAGCCGCTGGTTCTGATCCGTCATCCGCGACCGCGATTCCGCCGGGATGAACTGCACGCCGGCCCGTTCCACCGCCCGCACGATGGCGCTCGCCTCCTCCAGGGTACGCGCCAGCGGCTTGATGGAGACGATGTGTTTTCCGGCCTCCGCCGCCCTGATGCAGATCCCGGGGTTCTGCTCGACGCTGAAAAAGGCCCCGATGGCATCGATCCCGGGATCCTGCAGCGCATCGTCGAGGGACGTGGAGAACTCCGCCCCCAGGTCGCTGGCGAGGGCCCTGCCCCTCCCGGGATCGCCGTCGACGATGAGCGGCAGATCGGTCTGCGGGTGCCTGCTCAGCCCCCGCGCGAGCGGCACCGCCGAGTACCAGTGGTCGAGCCCGATGATTGCGAATTTGATGGAAGTCACGAGTTCACCTCAGATCGCTTCTCGGCCCTGCGGGGACCGTGTTTCTGAGGAGTATTAATTAATACTCGGAGTTTGTCAACCCAGATCGTCCGGGACCCCCAGCCGGAACATCGCGTTGCGCGCGGTCTCCAAGCCCATGTCGACGGCCCCGCGCAGCGTGGCGTCGGTGCGCAGCGTCGCGACTTCGAGATCGACGTGGAACGGGCTGCGCCGGGTCACCGCGCCGCTGATCTCGGCGACGTAGTCCTGGAGGCGGATCCCGATGCCGCCACCCAGGACCACACACTCGGGGTCGAGGACGGCGTTGATGGCGATCACCGCCGCCGAGATGCCCTCCACGAACCGGTCCATGACCTGCCGGGCCGTCGGATCCCCCGCCGCGGCCAGCTGCAGGACGGCCTTCGGCGTGGGGTTCACCAACCCCAGTTCCCGGGCCGAGGCCGTGAGGGCGCGCGCCGAAACGACATCCTCCAGCACGCGCGCCCTCCCGTCGACCCCCGTGGCGGTGAGCAGATAGGCGAGTTCACCGGCGGCCCCGTGGAAACCACGGTGCAGCTTCCCGTTGAGGATGGTGGCCAGGCCGGCGCCGGTTCCGATATGGAAATAAGCAAAGGATTCGTGGCGCCTGGCCTGACCGTGGATCGACTCGGCGAGCGCGGCCAGGTTGACGTCGTTCTCGATCTGCAACTGCGCGCCGAGCTCGTCGTTGAGCATATTGATCAACTTGGGGCGATGCCAGCCCGGTAACTGATCCGCGTAGTCCACCACGCCGCGTTTCGGGGCGAAAACACCCGGGGAACCGATGACCGCATAGGTCCTCCCTGGATCCAGCAGCAGCTTCGCCTTCGCCTGGGAGACCTCCGCGGAGATCAGCTCCACCAGCGCGGTCGCACTCCTGGCCACGTTGCGCACATCGTGGCGGTAGAGCTCGTCGCCCGCGATGTCCACCACCGCCACGCGAACCCAGACGCGGCCGATGTCGACGGCGATGACCGACGCGGCTGCAGGATTCACCTGGTAGAGCTTGGCGGGCCTTCCCGTGTCGCGGGCGTCGTTGCCCAGCGGGACGACGAGCCGCGCATCCACGAGTTCGTTGAGCGCCGCGATTACGGTGGGCTGCGAGAGTCCGGAAGCGCGTGCCAACTCGGGACGGGTCGACGGGCCCTGGCTCAGTAGCGAGTCGAACAGGACACGCTGGTTCATCTCGCGGATGAGTTTGGGGCCCTTGCCCATCAGCCGATCGCTGGCCGTTGGCATGTCAATCCTCTCCACAGTGTTGCCAAGTCAACTCTGTTAGTTAATACTACTTATAATCTGGTGCAACGGAGCTAAGGAGTGTCATGACTCAGCAGAGGCCGCTACGGTTCGGGATCCTCGGGGCCGGCATGATCGCAGGCGACGAGGACGGTTTTCTGCCCAACCTAACCACGCTCGGAGACAAAGTTGAAATAACCACGGTCGCGGATGTCGTGCCCGAGCACGCGCAGCGCATCGCCCAGAGATTCGGCATCGACACCGTCTACGAATCGCTCGACGAGATGTTGCGCGACGACCGCGTCGAGGCCGTGGCGAACCTCACCCCCATCTCCGTGCACGCCGAGACCTCCATGCGGATCCTCCGCAGCGGCCGGCACCTGCTGAGCGAGAAACCCCTTGCCACCACCCTGGAGGAGGCCGACGCGCTCATCGAGGAGGCCGAGCGGCAGGGCGTGGTCTTCGTGTGCGCCCCTCCCGACACGCTCTACGCCCAGTACCGCGAGGCCCGCCGGCTCATCGACGAGGACCGCATCGGACAGGTGTGCTTCGCCCGGGTGCGCAGTTCGCACGGCGGCCCCGGCGGGGCCCCCGACGGGTGGCCGTTCGACCCGACCTGGTTCTACCAGCCGGGCGGCGGGCCGCTGTTCGACATGGGCGTCTACGGCATCCACGAGATCACCAGCCTGCTGGGACCGGCGCGGCGGGTCTCGGCCTTCGGCGGCATCACGGAGGCCGTTCGCACCGTGCGCGGGACGGGCCCCTTCGGCGGGCTGCGGATCCCCGTCACCACCCCCGACAACTTCCTGCTCATGCTGGACTTCGGCAACTCGACCTTCGCCGTGATCGACGCGACGTTCAACGTCCTGGCATCCAAGGCGCCCAAGGTGGAGGTGTTCGGACGGCGGGGTGCGATGGCCATCTACCACCGCGACGAGAACCCGCTCGAGGTGTTCGTCCAGGACCTGGAACCCGGCGTCGACGCCTGGATGGCCCCGGAGGACCTTTCCCGGGCCAACAACGTCCGGGAACAGGAACTGCACCGCGCCATGCTCATGGAACACCTGGTCGACTGCGTCCGCAGCGGCGAACCCCCCATCGCCGACGCCTACAAGGCCCGGCACGCGCTCGAGATCATGACCGCTGCCATCGAGTCCGCGAAATCCGGCCGGGTCGTCGAACTCGCCACGTCCTTCTAGGCCATCATGTCCGACGACGTTCACGCAGAAGAGGCGGCGCAGCTCAGTCCCGAGCTGGCCCGGGAATCCGGCGGCCCACCGCAGGCGAGCCTGGGCTACCGCATCCGGCACAACTACGTCCTGGGGCGCATCCTCAAGAGCCTGATCACGATCTGGGCCGTGGCCACCCTGTCCTTCGCCCTGGTGCGGTGGATGCCCGGCAACCCGCTGCAGGCCTACGTGCAGAAACTGATGACCCAGCAGGGCCTGGGACGGCAGGAAGCGCTCGCACGCGCTTCCTCGCTGCTGTCCTACGACCCGGATGCCCCGCTGCTGGATCAGTACCTCACCTACCTCGGTGGGTTGGTGCAGGGCAATCTGGGCCAGTCCATCGTCGCGCCCGGCACCTCGGTGATCGACTACATCCTCGCCTACCTGCCGTGGACGCTGTTCAGCGTCGGCCTGGGGCTGCTGCTGTCGTTCCTGATCGGGATCGCTCTGGGAGTCCTGATCGCCTACAAACGCGGCCGCTGGATAGACCACCTGATCACCAACATCTCTTCCGCACTGAACGCCGTCCCCAACTACATGTGGGCGATGCTGGTGATCGTGGTCTTCGGCGTCCAGCTGCGCTGGTTCAACGTCAGTTCGCTGCGGGGCACGCTCACCCCCGGTGTCCAACCGGGATTCACCGCCGAGTTCATCCTCGACGCGCTGACGCACGCCGCCCTTCCCATCACCGTCTACGTCCTGACCTCCGTGGGAGGCTGGATCCTGCAGATGAAGTCCTCCACCACGCAGGTGCTCGAGGACGACTACGTGATCGGCGCGAAGGCCCGCGGCCTTCCCGGCTCCCGCATCCACATCAGCTACGTCGGGCGCAACGCGATCCTGCCGCTGTTCACCCAGTTCGCCGTCCAGCTGGGCTTCGTGGTCGGGGGCTCGACGCTGGTGGAACAGATCTTCAAGTACGACGGCGTCGGGTACTACTTCTACGACGCGATCGTGGCCCGTGACTACCCCGTGGTCCAGGGCTTCATCCTGATCATCACGGTCTCGGTGGTGCTGGCCAACTTGATGGCGGATCTGCTCCTGTCCCGTATCGATCCGCGGATCCGAGTGGAAGGTGCCCGCTGATGAGCAACTCCCCGCTTCCCACCACCGATCCCACCGTCCTCACCGGGGCCCGGACTCCCCACCCCGGGAAAGGCCGATGGCGAAGCGCCCTCGGGGCCAGCGTGACGGGCACCGTCGGTGGAGTGGTGTTCCTCCTCATGTGCGTGGCCTCGCTGATCCTGCCGTGGTTCATCGCGGTGCCAGCCGCCAATTCCGCGCTGATCTACGCCCCGCCGTCGGCGGAACACTTCCTGGGCACCGACGCCGACGGGCGCGACGTCCTCACGATGATCCTGCTCGGCGGCCGCGACGTCATCATCGTCAGCATCATCTCGGCCACGGTGTCCACGGGCATCGCCGTCGTCCTGGGCGCGTTGGCCGCGTACCTGCGGGGCTGGGTGGATTCCCTGGTGATCCAGTTCACCGATTTCATGCTGACCATCCCCCAGTTCGCGCTGCTGGTGGTGCTGGCCGTCTACGTGCGTCTCGACAGCCCCGTGATGCTGGCGCTGCTGCTCGGGGGCCTCGGCTGGCCGGGGCTACTGCGAGCGGTCCGGGCCCAGGTGCTCTCCCTGAAGGAACGCGAATACGTGGAGGCGGCGCGCATCGTCGGTTTGTCGACACCGGTCATCATCGGCCGCGAGATCCTGCCGAACATGGCCAGCTACCTCATGATCCACTTCATCTTCGCGATGACGGGGGCGACGTACGCGATGGTGGGGCTGTACCTGCTCGGACTGGCGCCCATGACGGGAATCAACTGGGGAATCATGATCAACAACGCCTGGGCGAAGGGTGCGTTGTTCTTCACCAACGCCGCATGGTCGATCATGGCCCCACTGCTCGTGGTGAGCGTGCTCCAGCTCTCCGCGATCTGGTTCGCGCGCACCCTGGAACAACTCCTGAATCCACGGCTGGCAGGGAAACAAAAATGATGACTCCGACCACTGGTGCGAAGCCGCTGCTGGAGATCTCCGGACTGGAGATCACCTACACGACGAACCGGCAGCCATCGACCGCAGTGAGGGACATCGACCTCACCTTGTACCCGCGGGAGACGCTCGTCCTCGCCGGGGAGAGCGGATGCGGCAAGACCACGCTGGCGCTGGCGATCCTGGGGTTGCTACCCAAGGGCGGCGGCATCGCCTCGGGCAGCATCTCGTTCGAGACGAAAAAAGGCACCACCGTGAAACTCACGAGCCTTTCCAGGGATGCGGAACGTGCCCTGCGCTGGACGGAGATGTCGGTCGTCTTCCAGGGCGCGATGAACTCGCTGAACCCGCTGCTCACCGTCAGGCAGCACTTCGTCGAGACGGCTCGCGCCCACGCGGGCAGCCCGAAGGGCGAAAAACTCGAGGCTTGGATGGCCGAGCTTCTCGAAATGGTGATGCTGGAACCCAAACGGGTGCTCGCCTCGTATCCCCACCAGCTCTCCGGCGGGATGCGGCAGCGGGTGCTGATCGCCCTGGGGCTGCTGCTGTCCCCCCGCCTGGTGGTGCTGGACGAGCCGACCACAGCGCTGGATGTCCTGACCCAGAAGGCGATCATCACCATCCTGCGTTCGCTGCAGGAACGCATCGGGTTCTCGATGATCTTCATCACCCACGACCTGGCGCTCGCCGCGGAGATCGCGGACCGGGTGGCGGTGATGTACGACGGCCGCATCGTCGAACTCGGCACGGCCCGGGAGGTCTTCACGGATCCCGGGCACCCCTACACCCGCGCGCTGCTGGAGACGATCCCCCGCTGGGACGGCGAACCCGGCCGGCTGCGGACGATCAAGGAGTCGCTGGCCGACTACGACATCACCACCGACGAGGGCGCAACCCAACAGCTCAAGCTACAAAAGGACTCCGAGGTGTGGCTGAGCGAAACCCACCGCGTGGCCCACATCCCCAGGAAGCGTTCGGAAGGGCGGGCCGATGACTGAGAAGTTGATGGAGATCCGTGACGTCACGCAACGGTTCCGCAGCGCGGAACGCGAGGTGGTGGCGGTCTCGAGGGTCAGCGTCCAGGTCGATGCCGGGTCGGTGACCTGCCTGGTCGGTGAGTCCGGTTCGGGGAAGACCACGCTGGCCAGGATCGCCGCGGGCCTGGACAAACCCACCGCCGGCAGCATCCACTACCAGGGCCAGGACATCTCGCAGCTGCGGGGACCCGGTTTCATGCGCTTCCGGCGAGAAGTGCAGTACGTGCACCAGGATCCCTACGCCTCGCTCAACCCGACCCGCACGGTGCTCAGCACGTTGCTCTCCGCCCTGGGGGCCCGGAGGAACCGGACCAGGCGGCGCGCAACGGAACTGCTCGAACGGGTGGAACTGACCCCGGCCGACCTGTTCCTGGAACGCTACCCCCATCAACTTTCGGGTGGGCAGCGTCAACGCGTGGCGCTGGCCCGGGCGCTGGCCACCGAACCGGCGTTGATCATCGCCGACGAAACCACGTCGATGCTCGACGCCTCGATCCGCGGCAGCATGATCAACCTGCTGTCGGAGCTGCGCGACGACCTGGGCGTCGGTTTCCTGTTCATCACCCACGACTTCACCCTGGCCAGGCACTTCGCCTGGCGGGGTCGCACCGCGGTGCTCTACCTGGGCGAACTGGTGGAGTACGGTCCGACCCCCGAGGTCATGGATGCACCCAAGCACGCCTACACCAAGGCGCTCATCGACGCGCTTCCCATGATCAGGTTCGACGACGCCGATGTTCCCGATGGTGCGCCATGACGACGGGCGGCATGCCCCGCCAGGCGATTGCCGCGGGACTCACGATCACCCTCCTGGCAGGCATCAGCATGCTGCGGGTCCCAGCCGGTTCTGCGGCCTGGGTGATGTCGGTCCTTTCCCTCGCGGCAGGCGCGCTGCTGACCGGCTGCGGGGCCCTGCTCCTGCTACTCGCCAGAAGATCCCCGGATCGCACAAGGAAAACCCCCCGACCAAGAGAGGAATCATGACCCACACGACAGCACGACGAGGGCTCGGTCGCTGCATCGTTGCAGCGGTGAGCGCGGTAGTGGCCACGGCGATGCTGCTGACCGGCTGTTCAGCCGCCGGCCGCTCCCCCACCGGGAACAACGCCGCCACCGGCCGCAATTTCGGCGCGGACCAGTCCTTCGACCTGCCCCCCAAAGGCAACTTCCACACCCTTTCGGGCGTGACCGGTTCCATTCCCACGAACCTCGGCTACCTCAACGACATGATCATGCTGCCCGGCGGCATCTACAACTGGGAGAAGCAGCAGTACTACTACCTGCTCGCGGACGAGTCCTCCGCCCTCTCCCCTGACGGCCTCACCTTCAACTACAAGGTGCGTGAGGGACTGAAGTGGAGCGACGGCTCGGCCCTGACGGCGAAGGACGTGTACAACACGTTCGTGATGCGCTACGCCATGCAGCAGCCGGTGTTCAACTACATCAAGGACATCGAGCTGGTCGACGACTCCAACGTCAAGTTCACGCTGAACTCGCCAGCACCCATCGCCGTGTACTGGATCATGCGTGAACGGCCCGCCTCCAGCGCGCAGTACAGCGCGGTGGTCGAGGACGCCGCGGCGTTGTTCAAGAAGAAGGCGGCCCCCGACTCGGACGAGGCGAAGGCCCTGTCGGCGCGCATCGCGGAGGTCAAGATCGACCAGCCGATCGTGTCCGGTCCGTTCACGATCAACACCTCCACCATGACCAACTCGCAGTTGACGCTGACCCTCAACAACAACGGGTATCGCGCGGACAAGGTGGGCTACGACACCATCACGGTCCACAGCGGATCCACGGAGACCATCACCCCCCTGGTGCTCTCCGGTGATGTCCACTACGCCACTGACGGGTTCCCCGTCGCCACCACGAAACAGTTCGAGCAGCAGGGCTACACGATCCTGCGTCCCCCGACGTACACCGGTCCCGCTCTGTTCTTCAACTACAACAAACTGCCGGAGTTCAAGGACAAGCGCGTGCGTCAGGCCTTCGCTTTCTTCCTCAACCGCAACGAGATGGGCACGATCTCCCTCGGCGACTCCGGCAAGGGCGTCCGGTACATGACGGGCCTGTCGGACAACGCCATCGAGAAATGGGTTACCCCGGAGGCGGCCAGCAAGCTCACCGCCTACGATCTCGACGAAGCGCGGGCCACGCAACTGCTGCAGGAGGCCGGCTGGACCAAGAACGGCAACCAATGGGTCACCAGCGAGGGCAAGCCCGCGCAGTACGACCTGGTCTTCCCCGGTGACTACGTCGACTGGGCCGCCACGGGTCAGAGCCTCGCGGAGCAGGCCAGCGCCTTCGGCATCAAGATCACCCCGATCGGTGTGGATTCCAGCCAGCAGGAGGTCGACGTCCAGGGAGGCAACTTCCAGTTGGCCATCCAGGCCTGGGGTGCGTCGAACCCGTTCCCGACGGACTCCTACAACGCGACGCTGATCAACTTCAACTACCCGATGCTCGGCGAGGGCAAGGGCACCGGCTTCGGTCTCCAGGTGGAGACCGACGTTCTCGGCTCGATGAACCTCGAGCAGGAGGTCCGTGACAGCGCGTTTGGCACGCCGGAGGAGCAGGTGGCGAAAACCACCCGTCTGGCGCAGGCCTTCAACGAGCTGCTGCCGGTGCTGCCGCTGGTTGAGCGATTCGGAAACAACCCCGTGGTCACCAACAAGGTGGCGGGGTTCCCCGAGAAGAGCGACTACTACATGAACTCGTTCTACTCCGACAACTTCGTCCCCGTCTTCTTCTACGAGGGGATGTTGTCGCCGGTCCAGTGACCGATCCGTTCCGCCTCAAAGGGGGTGGCCGGGCCCGTGGCCCGGCCACCCCCTCAAAGCTGGTTGAGCCGGGGCGCGAGGAACGAGCGACCCGAGTCGAAACCACCCCGCGCCCGGTAGCCAGACCCAGCCCCAACACCCCGGACACGCGCAAGAGGTTTCGACACGACCAGCTCGCCAAGCGAGCAGGTCGGCCCAACCGGCTTTGATCGAGGTTGGTTCAGCGGGCCTGTTCCACCCGGAGGCTCACGCCGTCGCCGAGGTTGAGGACCGTTCCGATCGGGACCGTCACCGATTCGCCGTTCTCCAGCAGGTACGGTTCCTCACCGTTGAGCTGGATGGTGGTGCCGTTGGTGGAACGCAGGTCCGTGATGCGCGCCTCGCCGGGACCAGCGGGTTCGATCAGCAGATGGCTGCGGGAGATGTCGTTGCCGGGGCTGGGAACGCGCATCAGCGACGATCCCATGGGGCCGCGTGCTGCGTCGGGGGCACGCCCGACCACCAATCCTCCGACGACGTTGGAGAACTCGCCGGTGTTGACCTGCACGCCGATGCCGACGGGGCCGTACTGCTGTGGTTCCTCGACGTATCCCCTGTCCATGCCGGGGCGCTGGAACTGGGAGTCCTCGCTGTGGGCGGCGGACATCTCCTGGGTTTCCGGCATGGCGACGGGCTCCAGGGGGTCGGAGACGGGCTGGGGCTGCTGCACGACGGGTTCGGGAAGCTGGTGTTCGGTGTCGGGCAGACGCACGAGCTGGTCGGGGTCGGTGGTCAGGTGCAGCGCCGAGGCGCCGACCGCACCGGCGATCAACGGCAGGTGGAGCAGCGCGTCGTATTCGAGAACACCCATGTCGACGCGAAGCCCGCGGATGGTGCCCAGCGGTGCCTCGTGCCAGGTGAGCGCGCCCGAGCCGTCGAGCGCGGTCTGGCCGGTGGCCATGTCCACGACGGAGATCCGGCCGCGGGCCAGGCCGTGCAGCGACCCGCCGTCCCAGACGAACGCCGCGAAGTCCGGCATCTGGTCCAGGGAATAGCCGCGTAACACTTCGAGCAGCGCGGCCAGCGAACCGGCACCCTGCATGTCCGTCCACAGCTGGTTCACGAGTACCGACATCTTCGGCGGCGCAGGCTGCATGATCGCGACCAGACGCGGCCCCGCCAGCACCAACCACTGGCCGGGCGTGTAGGTAAGCCGCCAGGGACCCAGAGGAAGCGACATCACTATCTCCCGTCGTCAGATTTCTCTTCAGCCTAATGCCGGAAGGTCCCTCGATGTGACCGGAACACCCCCGCGCCGCCAAACGGGGGACAGAATTTGTCCTGTCAAGTACCTGCCGCGGGTGAAACGAACGGCCGGGTTGAAACCACCCCGGACAAGGTCACCATGGTTTCGACACGACCAGCTCGCTGACGCTCGCAGGCCGGCTCAACCAACATCAGAGAGGACAAAGCCGGTTGAGCCGGGCCGCGAGGAACGAGCAGCCCGAGTCGAAACCACCCCACACCCGAAAACCAGAACCCACCCAAGTCCCTCAGACACCCGCAAGAGGCTTCGACACGACCCACTCGCTAACACTCGCAGGCCGGCTCAACCAACTTCAGAGAGGACAAAGCCGGTTGAGCCGGGCCGCGAGGAACGAGCAGCCCGAGTCGAAACCACCGGCGGCCAAACGACCAACCCGGCCCCGGGTGGTTTTCAGGCCTTGGTGATCTTCACCTTGAGGCCGAGTTCCGGTTCCTCCGCGGTCGGGTCCTCGACGTCGCCCTGTTGCAGGTCGACGGCCAGGACCTCGTCGGCGATCAGGTCGGCGTGTTCGCGGATCGCCTCCAGCAGTTCCGCCCCGGCGGCGAGGCGCAGGAGGATCCGGTCGGAGACGTCGAGCCCCGACGACTTGCGGGCCTCCTGGATCACCCGGATCACCTCACGGGCCCGGCCGGCGCGCACCAGCTCGGGGGTGAGTTCCAGATCGAGGGCGACGGTCTCGCCCTGCTCGTTGACCACGCTCCAGCCGTCGCGGGGACGTTCGGTGAGCAGCACCTCGTCGGCGGACACCTCCAGCGACTCGCCGTCGAGGTCGATCAGCGACCTGCCGAGTTCCCGCAGTTCCCGGGCGAGCCGGGTGGCGTCGGCGGCGGCGATCGCGGCCGCGACCTTCGGGGTGAGTTTCCCGAACCGTTTGCCCAGGGCACGGAAGTTGCCCTTGGCGGCGTGATCGACGAGATCGCCGGCGGAGGTGAACGACGCGATGTCCTGGACGTTCAGCTCGGCGCGCACCTCGGCGACGAGCTCCGCGGTCAGCTCCGCGAGGGCCGCCGTCGGCACGAGCATCCGTTTGAGCACCTGCCGCACCTTCATGCGCGACTCGGCGCGGGCCGCGCGCCCCAGTTCCACGATCCGCCGGGCGGTGGCCATCGCACCCATGAGGTCGGCATCGATCAGCGACTCGTCGGCGACGGGCCAGCTGGCCAGGTGCACCGACTCGGGTCCGGTGGGGTCGGTGGCGGCGAACAGGTCCTGCCACACCCGTTCCGTGACGAACGGCATGATCGGGGCCATCAGCCGGGTGACGACATCGAGGGTTTCGTGGAGGGTGGCCAGCGCACCGGCCTCGCCCGCCCAGAAACGCCGCCGCGAGCGGCGCACGTACCAGTTCGACAGGTCGTCGACGAAACCGGCGAGCAGCGCACCGGCCTTCTGGGTGTCGAAGTCGTCGAGGGCGGCGGTGACGTCGCGGATCAGTTCGTTGGTGGCCGAGACCAGCCAGCGGTCGAGGACGTGCCGGTCGGCGACGGCGGGCACCGAGGCGCCCGGCTCCCACCCGGAGGCGCGCGCGTACAGCGACTGGAAGGCGACGGTGTTCCAGTAGGTCAAAAGCACCTTGCGGACCGTCTCGGCGATGGTGGCGTCTCCGACGCGCCTGGCCATCCACGGCGACCCGGAGCAGGCCATGAACCAGCGCACCGCGTCGGCGCCGTGGGCCTCCATCAGCGGGATGGGTTCCAGGATGTTGCCGAAGTGTTTGCTCATCTTCCGGCCATCCTCGGCGAGGATGTGGCCGAGACACACGACGTTGCGATAGCTGGACTCGTCGAAGACGAGGGTGCCGACCGCCATCAGCGAGTAGAACCAGCCGCGGGTCTGGTCGATGGCTTCGCAGATGAAATCGGCCGGGTAGTTGGCCTCCAGTTTCTCCGCGGAGCCGGGGACGTGCGGGTAGCCCCACTGCGCGAACGGCATCGACCCGGAGTCGAACCAGGCGTCGATCACCTCGGGCACGCGCCGGTAGGTGGCGCCGTCGCGGACGATCTCGACGTCGTCGATGAAGGGGCGGTGCGGGTCGAGGGTGCTGAGGTCGCGGCCGGCCAGTTCGCCGAGCTCGGCGAGGGAGCCGACGCAGACCAGGTCGGTGGGGTCGTCGACGTTGCGCCAGATCGGCAGCGGCGTGCCCCAGTAGCGGCTGCGCGACAGAGCCCAGTCGATGTTGTTGTTGAGCCAGTCGCCGTAGCGTCCGTGTTTGATCGACTCGGGATACCAGGTGGTGGCCTCGTTCTGCGCCAGCAGCTGGTCCTTGATGCGGGTGGTGCGGATGTACCACGACGGCTGGGCGTAGTAGAGGAGCGCGGTGTGGCAGCGCCAGCAGTGCGGGTAGGAGTGGAGGTAGTCGAGCTTGCGGAACAGCAGGCCACGTTCTTCGAGGTTGGCGACCAGCGGCGCGTCGGCGTCCTTGAAGAAGACCCCGCCAACCAGCTTCACGGCGTCGTCGAAGGTGCCGTTGGCGCGGATCGGGTTGACGAACGGCAGGTCGTAGGAGCGGCACACGAGCATGTCGTCCTCACCGAAGGCGGGCGCCTGGTGCACCAGACCGGTGCCGTCGGAGGTGGTGACGTAGTCGGCCAGCACGATGTAGTTGGCAGGGGCGGGGAACTCGACCAGGTCGAAGGGGCGCTGGTAGTCCCAGCGTTCCATCTCGGAGCCCTTGAACGAGCGGCCGCGCGTCCATTCCTCGCCCAGCACCGCGTCGAACAGCGGTTCCGCGACCACGAGGCTGCCCTGCTCGGGATGCGTGCCGACGACGTAGTCGACATCGGGGTGCACCGCGACCGACGTGTTGGAGACCAGCGTCCAGGGGGTGGTGGTCCACACCAGCAGGTCGGCCTGGCCGGCGAGCGGCCCGGAGGTGACGGGGAAACGCACGTAGACCGACGGGTCGGTGACGTCCTCGTAGCCCTGCGCGAGTTCGTGATCGGACAAGGTGGTGCCGCAGCGCGGGCAGTACGGGGCCACCCGGTAGTCCTCCTGCAGGAGGCCCTTGTCGAAGATCTTCTTGAGCGCCCACCAGCACGACTGCACGTACTCGGGGGTCATGGTGACGTAGGCCTCGTCGAGGTTCACCCAGTACCCCATGCGGCGGGTCAGCTCGGCGAAGGCGTCGACGTGCCGCAGCACCGATTCGCGGCACTTCGCGTTGAACGGCTCCACCCCGTAGGCCTCGATGTCGGGTTTGCCGGAGAAACCGAGTTCCTTCTCGACGGCGAGTTCCACGGGCAGGCCGTGGCAGTCCCAACCGGCCTTGCGGTCGACGCGGCGGCCCTGCATCGTCTTGAAACGCGGAAACAGATCCTTGAAGACACGAGCCTCGATGTGGTGCGTCCCGGGCATGCCGTTGGCGGTCGGCGGGCCCTCGTAGAAGGTCCACGGTTTGCCGTCGCGGGTGCTCTCGAGGGACTTCGCGAAGGTGTCGCGTTCAGTCCACAGGGCGATGATCTCGCGCTCCAGGGCGGGGAAATCAACGGTTGCGGGGACTGCGTTGTAGGAACTCATCGGTACCTCGGTTGTTGGCTGAACGAACCGGAGGGACGAGCCGGAACCCGCGGTACCACCCTCCTTGGACGCGCTGGGCGTCCCACTCGATTGTTGATCGCGGCCGGGTCTAGTGAGCGTGCGCCGTTCTTCCGGCAGCTCCGGGGTGATGGCCCCATCAATGCCTTGCGATGCGGGATCAAGTATGCGCGAGACATCCGAATCGGGCAATTCGAGAAGACCCCTCTTTTCCCGAAGCTGGTTGAGCCGGGACGTGAACCCTCCTTCTCCGAAGCTGGTTGAGCCAGCACGTGAGCGAAGCGAACGGCTGAGTCGAAACCACTACTGGCACCCGGTGAGTAGAACCCGCCCCCAAGACCCCAGACAAAGTCACCACGGTTTCGACACGACCCACTCGCTGACGCTCGCAGGCCGGCTCAACCAGCTTGGGGATGAGATGGTTTCGACACGACCCACTCGCAGAGCGAACAGGCCGGCTCAACCAGCTTCGGGATGGGGTGACCACCTCAGGGGATTCCCCGCCCGTGGAGCCTCTAGGATCGGCCCATGGCCATCTTCGACATCCCCCTTGAGACCCTCCGCAGGCGCCGCAGCATCAAATGGGCACGGTTCGCGCCCGACGTGCTGCCGATGTTCGTCGCGGAGATGGACGCCAAGCCGGTGCCGGCGGTGGTGGATGTCCTATCCCGGATGGTCGCCGAGGGTGACACCGGCTACCCGGAGCTGCCCGACTACCAGGATGCGTTCGCGTCCTTCGCCTCCGATGTCTGGGGCTGGGACATCGATCCGGCGACGGTGTCGCTGGCCTGCGACGTCATGACGGGCATGCGGGAGATGACACTGGCGACCACGAAACCCGGCGACGCCGTCGTCATCAACCCACCGATCTACCCGCCGTTCCGGGCGGTCTGCAACGAGACGAGACGACGCATCGTCGAGGTCCCCACCACCGAGGCGGGGCGCCTGGATCTCGACGCCCTGGAGGTCGCGTTCGAGAAGGAACATCCCGCCGCCTACCTGCTGTGCTCCCCACACAATCCGTCGGGGGTGGTGCACACCGCCGAGGAGCTCGCCCGGGTGATGGAGTTGGCGAACACCCACGATGTCGCGGTCATCTGCGACGAGATCCACGCTCCCCTCTCGGGCGCGGAACACACCCCCCTCCACCGGGTGCCGGGTGGTGAGCGGGCCTTCGTCGTGACGTCGGCGTCAAAGTCGTGGAACCTGGCCGGTTTGAAGGCCGGGTTGATCGTCCCGGGTGCGGAGGTCGCAGACGTGGTCAAGGGTCTCAGCGGTTACGTGCCGGAGTCGGCCAGTTACCTCGGGGTGGTGGCGCACGCGACGGCGCTGAACAAGGGTCGCGACTGGCTGGCGGAGGCCGCCGCGGAGATCCGCGAGAACAAACAGCACTTCGCCGACGAACTCCACCGCGCCATCCCGGAGCTGACCTACACGCCGTCGCAGGGCACCTACCTGGCGTGGCTGGACTGCTCCCCGCTGGGTCTCGACCACGCGGGCCAGCATTTCTTCGAGAAGGCGAAGGTCCGTTTCGGTCAGGGCACCGACTACGCCCCGTCGGCCACCCAATTCGTGCGCGTCAACCTGGCGACGTCGAAGGAGATCATCTCCGAGGCGGTACGCCGAATGGCGGCTTCTCTGTAACCCCCACCCGCCACCCGGTCCCACCACCACCCGGCCCCGCCGTCGTTTCGCTGGCCTTAATCCGGTCCGCTGGCCTTAATCCGGGTTTGCTGGGCTTGTTCACGTTTGCTGGCCTCACAGCGCAGGCAAACGTGAACAAGCCCAGCGAAAAGGTGATAAGGCCAGCAAACCGGCGTGTCGGGGAACAGCCCCGAGGAGAGTTTTCCACAGGCGAAAAACTGGTCCTTGACAGCGCAGAGTCGACGTGGCGTCCAATGGTTTCATGACACGCACAACCCTTTGGACCCACGAGCATCTCACGACCCTGGGAGTAACCGACGCCCAACTCAAACAGCACCTCCGCGACGGCACAATGGTGCGCCTCAGGCGCGGTGTTTACGCCCCGACGCAGCAGGCGGACGTGTTCGCGGAGCACCGCCGACGAATCCAGGCGGCCGCCATCGACGTTCACGACTCGAGCGTCTTCAGTCACACCTCGGCCGCGGTGCTGCACGGCTTACCTGTGCCCATCGAGTCGCTGCGGGAGGTGACCATGACCCGCCGCACCCCCGGGCATGGCGATCACAGCGACCTCCTCCGGGTCCGTCGCACCGCCATCCACGACGACGAGGTCACGCGCATCGCCGGGTTACCGGTGACCACCCTCTCGCGCACGGTTACCGACCTGGCCCGCACGTCGCCCTTCGAATGGGGTCTCGCGGTGGTGGACGCCGCCCTGGGTCGCGGTCTCAAACGCGGCTTCCTCCAAGATGAGCTGCACAGGCATCCCCGGCTTCACGGGGTGAGGCAGGCCAGGCGGGTGCTGGCGCTCGGCGACGGACGGGTGGAGTCTCCCGCCGAGTCGCTGAGCAGGTTCCACATGATGCGGGCGGGAATCCCGGCTCCGGAGCTGCAGTTCGAGATCTTCGACGCGAACGGCGAGTTCGTCGCCCGCACCGATTTCGGCTGGCCCGAGCACGGGCTCGTCGGGGAGGTCGACGGACGCATCAAGTACCGGGAGCTGCTCGGCCCCGGCCAGTCCGCGGCGGATGTCGTGATGGCGGAGAAGCGTCGCGAACAACGCATCCGTGCGTGCGGGTACTGGATCGTCCGGTGGGGTTGGCGGGAGGCCAACGACCAGGCCTCGCTCACGGCCCTGTTGAATGCCGGTTTCGCGAGCGCCAGCCCCGCCTGGACCGCCCGTCGCAGCTCCTGACCCCGATTTGCTGGCCTTACTCCTGATTCGCTGGCCTTGGCAATGGTTTGCTGGGCTTGTTCACGTTTGCTGGCCTCACAGCGCAGGCAAACGTGAACAAGCCCAGCAAAACCGGAATAAGGCCAGCGACCCTCAGATTTCGACCTTCGCCTCCTCCTGGGGACGACCCAGCTGCTTCAGGCAGCTCTCCAGCACCCGCATCACCTCGACGGTGTCGGCCAGCGGCATCGTCGCGGACTGGGTCTGACCGGCGAGCAGACAGTCGCTGACCTCCATCAGCTCGTGGGCGTATCCCCTGCCGATCTGCTTGGCCTCGATGATCCGCGGCAACACCCCCGAGCGGTGCACGGAGATGGTGGTCGGGTGGTGGAACCTGGGCTGGATCTCCACCCATCCCTTCGTCCCGAAAATCGTCATCCGGCCCGGCCCGTGGACGTCGAATCCGCAGGTGAGGGCGGCGGTGCCACCGCCGATGTAGGAGATGTTCATCGTCGCCGCCGACTCCACCCCGTTCGGCGCGTACCGCCCGACGCAGTGCACGTCCCGGGCCGCCCCCAGGAGCCCCTGCGCCATGGAGACGACGTAGACGCCGAGATCCAGGACGGCGCCGCCTCCCGTGGCGGGATCCCACAGCCGGTTCGTCGGGTCGTAGGGACGGAACGCACACAGATCCCCCTGCACCCCGAGCACCTGCCCGATCCTCCCCCACGCCACGACCTCCCGGGCCGCTTCCACCGCGGGCAGGAACCGGGTCCACATGGCCTCCATGGCGAACACCCCGGCCTCGGTTGCGGCCGCGACCACCTCCTCGGTCCCGGCAAGGGTGACGGTGAACGCCTTCTCCACCAGCACCGCCTTGCCCGCGGATATCGCCGCCAGGGCGATGTCGCGGTGATGGGGATGGGTGGTAGCGATGTGAACGACGTCGACGCCATCGGACTCGATCAACGCCCGGTAGTCCCGGTGGATCACGGGAATCCCGTGTTTGCGCGCCAACCTCCGTGACCGCTCCGGGTCACGTGACGCCACCGCGACCAACTCGGCCTGGGGCACGAAAGCGAAATCTCCCGCGACGGTGTCGGCGATGCTTCCGGCCCCGATGATTCCCCATCGGATGCTCTCCATGGCCCAAGGCTACTCTGGAGCCTTGGGGGCTGACCATAATTTTGAGACAACAAATTCAAGACGAGGAGTTGGAGATATCTTCGGGTTCCGCCCGTCGGGTGTTCCCGTGGGAAAATGCCAACGATGCAGTTCCAAGAACCAGCCAGAAGAATGCGCCGACTGATGGGTCTCGGCGTGGGCCTGGCCGCGATCCTGCAAGGCTTCACCCCCTTCGAGGACATGTTTGCCCCGGGCCTGCCCGGCCCCACCGTTTTCGGGCTGGCCCTGATAGCCTTGGCCCATCTGCTCGCCGCGATCGGCGCTTTCCTGGATCTGCCGCTGGCCTGGCCCGTCGCACTGGTCAACACCATCGGGTTCTGGCTCACCGGCGCCGGGATGTGGTTCGGTGGGAACCCGGTGATGTGGCACTCCAACCTGTGGGTCTGGACGATCCTGATCTACCTGCTGTTTCGAAGACGCGACGGCAACGCCCCCTGGATCTTCATGACCGTCGGTGGTCTCATACCGATGATCGCGCTGATGCCGCGCCTCGACTGGCGACAGCAGGTGCTCGACATCAGTTTCACCTTCGTCGCGATCGGCATCATGGCACTGGCATACAGCACCATGAAGGCACAGCTGCAGGACCTGGAGGACAGCGTCGCCGACGACGCCCGCCGCCGGAGCGTGGAACATCGGGCCCGGCTGCTGGAGAGCACCCGCAGGGAGAACATCCGCCGCGTCCACGACACCCTGCTGCACCTGTTCCAGCAGGTCGCGAGCGGTCGCGGGGAGATCACCCGCGAGGAGGTGCTGCGGCTGGGCGAGGAGTCGCGGGCGGGGCTGGGCACCTCCGACCTGGACCTGGAGGCCTCTCCCCTGCTGACCGCGCTGGAACAGGCCGTCACCGATGTCGGCTGCCCCGTCGCGTTGCGCATCGAGGACGAGGCCAGCCTGCCGTCCAAGGTGACCCGCAACATCGCCGAGGCCACCCGGGAGGCGGTGCGCAACGTCGCCAAACACGTTCCCGGCGGCACCGCCCAGGTGACGGTCCGCACCTCCGGCAGCGGCTGCACCGTCGTAATCAGCGACTGGGGGCCCGGTTTCGATCCCAGCGAGGTGCCGCGCAGCCGGATGGGCATCAAGGAGGGCATCCACGGGCGCATGGCGGAGGTCGGCGGGCACGCCACCATCCATTCCGACATCGTCGGCGGCACCGCCGTCACCCTCACCTGGAACCCGATCCCGCACGCGGCCCGCATCGGCCCGTCGGGTAGGCGGTGGTTGTCGCTGATCGCGCTGCCGAGCCTGCTCGGAACGGGGTTGCTGCTGGTGTTGAAGGACGTCGGTCCGAATCCTCTGCTGGCCTGGGCGCTCTTCGCGGCGACGGCAGTCGTGGTGACGCTGACCAGCCGCGTGCTGCGCAGGCGCGGCCTGCACATCCACGAGGCGATCCTGGCCAACGCCTGGGGCATCGGACTGCTCATAGCGAACTACGCCTGGTTGTCGCTGGCCTCCGGCAACAGTCGCTACGACCTGTGGGCCATCGGATTGACCAACGCCTTGATGATGCTGACCATTCCGGGACGGCGCTGGAAGGAGGCCGCCGGATTGGTGCTGGCCAACGTCGCCGCGAGCGTCGCGGGGGCGCTGGGGCTGTTCGGGCCGGTGCCGGCCGGCACCGACATCGGCTCCTACGGGGCCATCATCATCACGGGTGTGGTGACGCTGGTGCTCGCCATCGGCGCCTCGAACATCGGGAAACACGCCCACCGGGTGCAGGAGGAACACACCGAGGAGCAGCTCGCCGAGCAACTCAGGAAGGAACGGGTGGCGGAGCAGGAGGCTTGGATCGCGGCGCTGGACCGCATCTGCGGGCCCCTGTTCACGGGCCTCTACACCGGGGCCGTGGACCCCGCCGACCCCGCGGTGCGCGTCGAGGCCAGGCACGTGGAGTCGCGGCTGCGCGACGCCCTGCGGCTGTGGCCGGGGGGCATCCACCTGGCCACGGCCCTCGACCGGCTGCGCCGCGCGGGCTGGGGCTGCCTGCTCGACGTGGAACAGGTGGAGGCGTTCGAGGCGACGAGATTCGCCTCCCTGCTGAACCAGCTGGACCCCGCCATCCCGGGCCAGCACCTCACGATCACCCGCCGTCAGGGCACCCTCGTGGCAACAGTTGCAGAACCGGGTTTAACGGAGACGCGACAGGCGGGCCTCGCAGGTGCCAGAATCTTGCTTACCGATCCGGATTTCACCCAGTTCAGTTGTGAGGAGGACCAGCCGTGAGCATAAAGGTGGCAGTCCTCGATGACCACGAATTCATCTGCCGCGCCATTTCGGCGCTCGGTCGTGACTACCCGGAGCTGGCGGTGGTGTACACCAGCACCTGCCCCGAGGAGTTCCAGGCGTGGTGCCTCGAGAACCATCCCGACGTGGCCATGGTGGATTTGATGTTGCACGGCCAGTTGGCCGGGCACGAGACCATTCGAGTACTGAGTCAGGCCGGCATTTCGTGCCTGGCCTTCACCGCGGACCATCGTCGCGTCCCGATCAGCATGGCCATGCGGGCCGGCGCCCGGGGCCTCGCCCTGAAGGACGAGTCGCCGGACAAGCATTTCGAGACGCTGCGGGAGATCCACGAGACGGGATGGTCGCCGTCCTCGGCGATGGCGGCCGCGCTCATCGAGGACGCGGCGGAGCTGCCCGCGTTGTCGGCCCATGAGCTGCGCTGTCTGCGACTCGCCTCGGAGGGGGTTCCCATCAAGGCCATCGGCCGCCAGTTCAACCCGGTGATCTCGCTGTCAACCGTCAAGACCTACCTGGCGCGGGCCTACGAGAAGTACGCGGCCGTCGGCAGACCGGTCGGCAACACGACCGCGGCGGCCACCCAGACCTGGGAGGACGGCTGGTTCGACCTCGACGGGACGGCGGAATCCAACTGAGAGACCGGCCCCGGGGCCTGACCCCGCGCCGCCCGTTTCATCGACGGCTCACCCGTCCCGTGCTGGCTGGCGCATGCCCCCGCGCCGCCCGTCGGTTTGCTGGCCTTGTACCCGGTTTGCTGGCCTTCCCGTGGTTTTGCTGGCCTTCCCGTGGTTTTGCTGGGCTTGTTTACGTTTGCCTGCGCTGTGAGGCCAGCGAACTTGAACAAGCCCAGCAAACTCGGATCAAGGCCAGCGAACAAGTGGTAAGGCCAGCAAACCTGGGACGGGGTCTGTGTGTTGCCGGCCTCGTCCGGTAGCCTTCCCTGTCGGTGAAGGAGGTTTGCGTGGGACGCATTGTTCAGAAATACGGTGGATCCTCGGTGGCCGACGCCGAGTCCATCAAGCGCGTCGCCCGCCGGATCGCGCGCACACGCGCGGACGGGCACGAGGTCATCATCGTCATCTCGGCGATGGGTGATGCCACCGACGAGCTGATGGACCTGGCGCTGAAGGTGAGCCCGAACCCGAAATCCCGTGAACTGGACATGCTGCTGACCACGGGGGAACGCCAGTCGGCGGCGCTGCTGGCGATGGCCCTGGCCGACCTCGGGGTCGAGGCCGTCAGCTACACCGGCTCCCAGGCGGGCATTCTCACCACTCCCACCCACGGCAACGCGCGCATCATCGACATCACCCCGGGGCGCGTCGTGCGTTCCCTGGAGGAGGGCAGCGTCGTCATCGTCGCCGGTTTCCAGGGCGTGGCGCAGACCACCAAGGACGTCACGACGCTGGGTCGCGGCGCCTCCGACACCACGGCGGTCGCGCTGGCCTCGGCCCTGGGCGCCGACCACTGCGAGATCTACACCGACGTCGACGGCGTCTACACCGCCGACCCGCGGATCGTGCCGAGCGCCCGCCGGATCACCGAGATCGGCTACGAGGAGATGATGGAGCTGGCCGCCTCCGGCGCCAAGATCCTCCACCTGCGCTGCGTCGAGTACGCGCGCCGCGAGAACGTGAAGGTCCACGTCCGTTCGTCCTTCAGTGACAAACCGGGCACCTGGGTGAAACCCCACGACGAGGTCAGGAAGGCAGGCAAAATGGAAGAAGCCATCATCACGGGCGTGGCCCACGACCGCAGCGAGGCCAAGATCACCGTCATCGGCGTCCCCGACCAGGTGGGTGCGGCCGCCTCGATCTTCGAGGTCATCTCGGACGCGGGCATCAACATCGACATGATCGTGCAGAACGTATCCAGGCTCTCGGACGTGAAGACCGACATCTCCTTCACCCTGCCCATGTCCGACGGCCGCAAGGGCATCGAGGCGCTCGAGGCGAACAAGAACAAGATCGGTTTCGAGGAGGTCCTCTACGACGACCAGATCGGCAAGGTCTCGATCGTCGGCGTCGGGATGCGGTCCCATTCGGGTGTGACCACCACCTTCTTCAAGGCCCTGGCGGCCGAGGGCGTCAACCTGCAGATGATCTCCACATCCGAGATCCGCATCTCCGTGGTGGTCAGCACAGACGAAGTGGACCGCGCCGTCCGCGGCGCCCACGCCGCCTTCGGCCTGGACGGCGAGGAGGAGGCCGTCGTCTACGCCGGAACGGGCCGCTGAGAGGACACGGGGCCGGCAGGACCGGCCCCCGGGCGCGCTCCTGGTGGGACACCGCTCCTGGTGGGACACTCGGATCGCCCGATCCAGCGCACCGCGACCGGCGTGACGTCCTAAGCTGGGGCCATGCTCACCCGACTCCAGGTCGACGGGTTCAAGAACCTGCTGGGACTCGACGTCCACTTCGGCCCCTACACCTGCATAGCGGCCCCAATGCGGTGGGAAAGTCGAACGTCTTCGACGCCATCGAGTTCCTGTCCCTGCTGGCAGCGATGCCCACCCGGGTTCGCAGGGACGGGAGGATCGCAACCACGGTGCAGCTGCGCCCGCTGCCGGAAACATGGCAGGCGGCGCAAGGGCACGCACCGTCCTCAAGACCTTTCTGTCGGACTACCTGACCGAACCAGAGATGCGCTGCTGTCGATCGAGGCCATCTTGTGACCGCCCGGAGCGTTTCCTTCGCGTTCCTGTGCGAGGGGTCGTCCGGCGAAGGCACCAGGAATCCCAAGGAAATTCTGCAGAAAGCGCTTCTCTCGGCGAGCGAGACAAGCGGGCGGCGGTTGAAGAAGGAGAAGAACAGTTTCAACCATCACCGCAGGGTGTTGCTGCAACGCCTCGATCCCTTCGGCGCCGTGCGGGACCTACCTTCTTGGCAATGCCTGGAGCGCGACATCAAACGGGCGCTGGAACAGCTCGAAAATCAGAACTGAAGGGAACAACCCGTGCTCAGTAACTTTCCCACCTGGTCCATCCGGAAACCGGAAAACACCCGGCCCGATGCCGTCTGCAAGGTGGGTGGGGCACCGATCGGGTGGCCGCGGGACTGGCCGGCGTGCGCCTTGTGCAACCTACCCATGAGTTTCCTCGGCCAGTTCACCGGCGACCCCCTGGCGCCCCGGCTCGCCTCTGGGCAGACGCTGTTCTTGTTCACATGCGAACACGACTCGGGCTGCGACTTCTGGGATCCCGTCAACGGCGCCAACGCCTGTGTTCTCATCCCCCACGACGAGCTGGGCGCGCACCCAACCCCCATCCCGGAGGAGACCCCCGTGCTGCTGGAGCTGTGGGTGAGCAGCTGGACGAGCAGGGACGACGCCCTCCCCGCGAAACCGGGGGATTCGCCGCAACCGACCCCCGAAGAAGACCTGTTCACCAAGGCCGGGGGCACGCCTTACTGGACGGACAACGGCCCCGGTTACCGGATCGATCCATCCGATCAGATGGTGCTCCAGATCGACACCTGGGTGACGGTCTCCGATGGCCAGGAAGCCCTTGAGGCCCAAGCTGCGAGGTTTCCTGACCGCGCCTACACCATAAAAAACAGAGCTTCCATCGCGAATCTCTGTAGTGACGGTATCGCTTTCGTCATGACTCACGAGGGGGAACCGGAGATCTACTTAATGGTCAATCGCTGATCCCACCCCCTGTAGGGCCGGTGTATCCCGGTTCAACCCGGTTGCGCAGCACTCAACCCGGATTTTCCGCCCTCAGCGGCGGTTTTCGGGATTGAGTGCTGCGCAACCGGGATTCCCGCCACTCAGGTCTGCGTCACCGGTCTGAGGAACTGGAACAGCGGCGCCTCATCGCCGTCCGGATGCAGGATCCGCACCTCCACCCCGTAGACCTCACGGATCAGGTCCTCGGTCAGCACGTCCGCCGGACGCCCCAGACACACCGCCCGGCCCTTGTGCAGGACCAGCACCTCGTCGCAGAACGTGGTGGCCAGGTTCAGGTCGTGCAGGGCGACGACCACACCCAGCCCCGTCTCCCTCAAGGTTTTGAGGATGTCCAGCTGGTGGGAGATGTCGAGATGGTTGGTGGGTTCGTCCAGCAGCATGACCTGTCCCTCCTGGGCGAACGCCCGGGCCAGGTGGGCGCGCTGCTGTTCGCCTCCGGAGAGGGTGTGCCAGTCGCGGTTCAGGAGATGTTCGATGCCGGTGCGGCGGGCGGCGGCCTCCACGACCTCACGGTCGCGGGGACTGGGACCGGCCCAGCGACGGCGGTGCGGGATCCGTCCCAGGTCGATGACGTCACGCACGGTGACGTCCTGGTCGGTGGTCGCCTTCTGCTGCACCACCGACAGCACCCGCGCGATGTCCCGCGGCGCCCAGTCGCTGTAGGGGCGGTCGTCGAGTTTGACGACACCCGTGCGCGGCTGAATGGTGCGGGCCAGCATCCCCAGCAGCGTCGATTTTCCCGACCCGTTGGGTCCCAGCAACCCCAGGATGCGACCGGGCATCGCGGGCACGTCGATGCCGTCGACGATGATGGCCGGACCGGCGGCCCACGACAGGTTCTCTGCTTCTATCTTCATCGTTTCCTGGTCCTGGCGAGAATGGTTGCGAAGATGGGCACTCCGACCAGGGCGGTGATCACCCCGACCGGCACCTCCAACGGCGCGAACAACGTCCTGGCGATGGTGTCCGCCCAGAGCAGGAAGATCGCACCCAGCAGCGCCGAGACCGGCAGCAGCCCCCGGTGCCGGGAACCGACGAGCATCCGGGAGATGTGCGGCAGCACGAGACCGACGAAACCGATCGAACCCGACGAGGAAACCACGACCGCAGTCATGAGGGCCGCGCATCCCAGCAACACCACCCGGGTGCGCTGCACGGAAACCCCCAGCGAAACGGCCTCCTTCTCGCCGAACATGAACGCGTCCATGGAACTGGCCATGCCGATGGTGAGCACGAGGAAACACCCCAGCACCGCGGCTGTGAGCGCGACCTCCTCCCAGGAGACGTTGGCGAAGGAACCCATCAGCCAGTACAGGATGCCCCGGGTGACGTTGGCGTCCGCGCCGATCATGATGATGAACGACGTCAACGCGGAGAACCCCTGGGTCACCGCGATACCCGCCAGCACGATCTTGTCGGTGGTGCCACCGGCCAGCCGGGACAGCAGCAGGGTCAGTGCGAAGGCCCCCAGCGACCCCACGAACGCGCCCGCCGAGAAACTGATGACCCCACCCCCGAGACCCGCGATCAGCACCAGGACCGCGCCGGTGGAGGCGCCCGAGGAGACACCCAGCAGGTAGGGTTCGGCCAGCGGGTTGCGCAGCAGCGACTGCATGATGACGCCGCACAGGCTCAACCCGGCGCCCGCGACCGCGGCCAGCAGCACACGGGGTAGCCGCAGCTGCCACACCGTCGCGGTGCGCAACGAACTCAGCTCGGGGTCGGGTCCCAGCCCCAGTTTGTTCGCGACCACCCCCCAGACCTCGCCGATGCTCAGGTCGGAGGGTCCGAAGGTGATCGCGTAGAGGATGGACCCAACCAGCAGGACCAGTCCGATCAGCAGGACCGGTGTCACCGGAAGCCTCCGGCGCCGACCCCGGGTCGTCGCGGATGGCGTCACTTGAGGCCGAACTGCTCGATCCCGGCGACCAGCTTCTCGGCCAGGTCGACGGTGCGGATCGACGGGTTCATGTCGCCGCCCGCGACCTTGATGAAACGCTCGTTCTTGACGGCGTCCATCTGGGAGGTGACCGGGTTCGACTTCAGGTATTCGATCTTCGCGTCCGCGGTCTCCGCGGTCTGGGACTTGCGGGTGAGGTCACCCATCACGATGATGTCGGGGTTCTTGGCGGCGACGTCCTCCCAGCTGACCTGCGGCCACTCGTCGCGCTGATCGGAGTAGATGTTGGTGATGCCGAGCTGGTCGCTGACGAACTGGGACGCACCGGAACCGCCCGCCAGGTAGGGGGCCTCGGAGTTCGCGAACCAGAACATCACCTTGACGGGCTTGCCGGGTTTCTGCGCGACCGCCTTCTCCAAACGCTGTTTGAGCTGGGCGACGAGCTCCTGGCCCTTCTCGGGCACGCCGTGGATGCGGGAGAGTTCATCGACCTCCTGATACACCTTCTCAATGGTGAAGTTCTCCGCTGGGGCGTCGTTGCCGCTCTTCTTGCCGCACTGGTTCGGCGCCAGGTAGGCGGGCACCCCGAGGGATTCGTACTTCTCGTAGCTGCCCGCGACCTTGTCGGTCAGCGTGCTCGGGAAGGATGCCGTGACGAGGTCTGGTTCCTTGGCGATGACCGCCTCCGAGGTGGGGCCGCCGTCGGAGATCCGCTCCACCTTCGCGTTCTCGCTCTCCAGCGACGACAGCACCGGATCGGTCCAGGTGGCGGTGCCCACCATCGTGTCGGCGATCCCGAGGGAGAGCTGGATCTCGGTGGAGGACTGGTTCAGCGACACCGTCCGCGCGGGCGCCTTCTTGAACGTCAACTGGTGTCCGCAGTTGTCGATGGTGAGGGGGAAACCGGCGGCGGAGGCCCCGGAGGACTGGTGGGCGGAGGCGTCGGCCGGCTGGTCCTTGGCCGCGCCCGCGCAGCTGCCCAGCAGCAGAGCCGACAGCAGCGCGAGCGAACAAACGGACTTCTTCACGTGCATCTGGGTGATTCCCTTGAGTTGTGAGATGTTTTGGGGGTGACGGCAGCCACTGAAAATGGCACACGGAATCTTGTCTCGGGGGCCGTTGCGCGAGGCCCTGAACGGCAGGGCACGGTGGTTCGCGTGCTCATCGCCGATCGGTCTTCGGACTCGGGTTCTGCCACCGGACCGCCTTCCCGGGCGGCCGCCCAGTGGCTTGATGATCCGGTGTCACCCTCACCGCTGCGCGTCAGTTCCGGAGTCGCACCGGATTCCCTGCCCGTGGGCGCTCGGCGACGCCGACAAGGCTAGCCCTCCCGCCGGGCACTGTCCATACATCGGGGCGCGGTGGCGAAGATGCCGCTGCAAGGCCCCACGCGTTCAATCACCTTTCGCTCATCTCGGCGATCGACCCCGCTCGGGATACCCCACCACCGCACCTCCCCCGCTCTCCATCAAACCCGCCCGGGCGCGACGGAGCCCCGCCCGGCGGGACCGCCGAAGTCGGTGTTAGGCTGCCCGAGGAAGCGGACAAGGGAATCCGGTGAGAATCCGGAGCTGACGCGCAGCGGTAACGGCGTTGTCGCCAGGTACGCCACTGGACGGGATCGTCTGGGAAGGTTCTGGGGACGGGAAAGCTGAAGCCCGAATACCTGCCGTCTCCGGTTGGTATCCCCCGGCCTCGCGAAAAGGCCCTGGCCAAGGACAGGATCGTCGTGCCCACATCCCGTGTTTCCCGAAAACCCCACCTCACCCTCGCAGCGCTGAGCGCAGCAGCCCTGCTGGTCGCCGCCTGCTCGTCCGGTTCCCCGTCGCCCCAGGCCTCCACCTCGGGTTCCGGCCCCGTCACCCTGACCAACTGCGGCACCGAGGTGACCTACCCCAAACAGGCCTCCCGCATCGTCGCCACCAGCAACTCGGCGAACATCGGAACCCTGATCCGCATCGGCGCGGTCCAGAACCTGGCGGCGGTGTCGCTGCAGAAGGGAAACGACGAGGTGCTCTCCGCCCTCTACAGCCCCGGCATCGAGAACGTTCCCCGCCTGCAGAACCCCATCTCCATGGAGTCCATCGTCTCCACCGAACCGGACCTGCTGATCGGCTCCTACAGCGGGCTGTTCTCCGGTTCCTCGGGTGTGACCCCCGAGGCGGCGGCCGAGCAGAACATCCCCACCTACGTCATCAGCGACTCGTGCAGGCAGGATCCCGCCGCCGGTTCCTCCTCGAAACTCGGCACCATGGACCCGTGGGACGCGGTGCGCACCGACATCCAGAACTACGGCGCCCTGACCGGCAGGACCGCCGAGGCCACGGAGGCCCTCACGGAGTTCAACACGCAGCTCGCGGAGCTGCAACAGGCCCCGGCCCCGACGAAGAAGCCCCGCATCCTGCTGTTCGACAGCGGCACCAATGAGCTCTACACCTCCGGGCGCAACGGGCCGCCGCAGGGCATCATCGACGCGGCGGGCGGCGTCAACGTGTTCGAAAACCAGGACACCACCTGGTTCAAGGCCAGCTGGGAGTCCGTGGCGGAAACCCAGCCGGACGTGATCGTCGTCCTCGACTACCGCAAGGGCGACGCGGACGAGATCAAGAACAAACTGGAGACCATCCGCACCCAGCCGGCGCTCGCGAACCTCGACGTGGTCAAGCAGAACCGCATCATCGTCCTGCCCCTCGTGCTGTTCACCAGCGGATACCCGAACCTGGAGGCGGCGGTGCAGATCCGCAAGGGTCTCGAGCAGATGGGAATGGCCCCCGAGAGCCCGGTCAAGGGCAAACTCCCGGAAAGCCTCGGCTACGGCGTTCTCAAGAGCTGAACGGCCCGGGACCCCTCCGGTGAACGTGAAAACCCGTTCCAGGACCGGCAGGGATCAGGTGACCTCTTGGCGAGCGCCGGTGGCTCCCCTGATCGTCTGCCTGCTGATCGCCCTGGTGGCCAGTCTCGTGCTGGCCACCGGTTTCGGCCCCAGTTCCGTGTCCCCCGGCACCGTCGTCGACGTGCTGATGGCGCACCTGACCGGCAGCCCCGATGCACCCCAGACGGCCAACACCATCGTCTGGAACATCCGCGCACCCCGTGTGCTGCTGGGAAGTTTCGTCGGCGCCGGGCTGGCGCTGGCCGGTTCCGTCATCCAGACCCTCGTGCGTAACCCCCTCGCCGATCCCTACCTGCTCGGCATCTCCTCGGGCGCGAGCGTCGGCGCCACCGCCGTGATCACCATCGGCTTGTTCAGTTCACTGGGCACCCTGGCACTCACCGCCGGCGCCCTGGTGGGGGCGCTCGGGGCGGCCGTCGTCGTGTTCGGCATCGCCATGGCCCAGGGCGGCCTCACACCGCTGAGGCTGGTGCTCACCGGCACGGTGCTGGGCTCGGCGTTCTCGGCCATCGCGAGCTTCCTGGTCATCCGCAGCCAGGAACCGCAGGCCGCCCAGTCCGTGCTGTTCTGGCTGCTCGGCAGCCTGACACGCGCGAAATGGGATCAGCTGCTGTTCCCGCTGGTCGTCGTGGTGCTGGCATTCATCGTCATGATGGCCGGCAGCGGCTGGCTGGACGCCCTCGCGAACGGTCCCGACGTGGCCGCCAGCCTCGGTGTGCCGGTGAAGCAGGCCCGCAACGCGGTCTTCGTGCTGCAGGCCCTCCTGGTCGGCGCCTTGGTGGCGGTCGTCGGCGGGGTCGGTTTCGTCGGGCTGATCGTCCCCCACCTGGCCCGGCTCATGGTGGGGGCGCGCCACCGCTGCGTGCTGCCGGTGGCGGCCCTCATGGGGGCTCTGTTCATGGTGTGGGTGGATGTCGCGGCCCGCGTCATGGCCCCACCCATGGAGGTTCCGCTGAGCGTCGTGACGGGCCTGATCGGCGCCCCGGTCTTCCTGCTGCTGCTCGGCAGGCGCCACTACCACTTCGGAGGTGCCGGCTGATGAACACGATGCTCGCCACACAGGACCTGGGCTGCTCGCTGGGGAAGTACCCGATCCTGAACGGGGTCGACCTGGAGGTTCCCGAGGGGGAGATGATGGCCCTGGTCGGCCCCAACGGGACCGGCAAGTCGACGTTGCTGCGGACCCTCGCGGGGCTGCTGCCGATCCCGTCGGGCAGGGTGCTGGTAGCCGGTCGTGACCTTGTGAAACTGAGCCCGCTGGAACGCGCCAGGACCTTGGCGATGGTCGGTCAGCAGGAGGAAACCCCCGCTGACCTGCGGGTCGCGGAGGTCGTCGCGCTGGGGCTGCTGCCCCACCGGCCGCCGTGGTCGGGTGGCGGCCGCAAGGAACGCGACGCCGTCGCCGAGGCCCTGGAACAGGTGTCGATGACCGCCTACGCAAACCGGGGTTTCCACCAGCTCTCGGGAGGCGAACAGCGCCGGGTGCTGCTGGCACGTGGCCTGGCGCAGCGCACGGAACTGCTGCTGCTGGACGAACCCACCAACCACCTCGACATCCGGCACCAGCATGCGCTGCTGCGGATGGTGCGGGGGCTGGGCCGCACCGTGATCGCCGCCATCCACGACCTCGACCTGGCCGCCACCTATTTCGACCACATCGTGGTTCTGAACGACGGCGGGGTCGCGGCGGACGGAAAACCCTCGGAGGTGCTCACCCCGGAACTGGTCGGCGACGTGTTCGGAATGGCCGCCTCGATGGTGACCGACCCGGCCACCGGGGAACCCCGGCTGCTGCTCAGCTACCCGTGAACGAGGAGCCCCACCCGGTTGCGCAGCACTCAATCCCAAAAATCGCCCCAGAAGGGGCGAAAATCGAGTTGAGTGCTGCACAACCGGGATTAGGGCCGCGACGCATCCCGGTCTTTCCGCACAGCAAGAGCAAGGCGTCAAGGTAGACTTGCAGAAACCGACCACCTGCAACAATGTTGAATGCTTGATGAAGACGGATCGGGGCAGCCCTCGAAATGCGGCCCCGTTTCCTCTTTCGCCCACCGCCTGAGCGCCGTTTGGGGAATTGAATGACGACCAGAATCACGTGTCACGGCATAACGAAGTCGTATGGCGAGAACGTCGTGCTCAAGGATCTCGATTTCTGGGTCGACGCCGGTGAGTTGGTGACGCTCGTGTCGCCGTCCGGCGGCGGGAAGACCACCTTGTTGAACATACTGGGAGGTTTGACCACGGCGGATCAGGGCGTCGTCGAGGTGGCGGGGCAGGACTTCAGCCAGTTGGACGAGGACGGCCGGGCCGGCCTCAGACGTCACGCGATCGGCATCGTCCACCAGTCGAGTTATCTGTTTCCCTGGCTCTCGGTGAACGAGAACCTGGAGATCGGTCCCGACCCCCGCGCTCCCGCTCCGTGGCTCGCGGAGGCCAGGAGAAACCTGGGAATCGACGACTTCCACGACACCGAGATCAACAAGCTCTCCGGCGGGCAGCGACGCCGGGTGTGCATCCTGAGGGCCCTGCAGATGGAGGCGGAGGTCCTGTTGCTGGACGAACCGACCACGGGCCTCGACGACCACCTGGCCTCCTGCGTCCGGCGGGCGTTGCGGGATCTGGCCGACCGGGGCTGCGCGGTCGTCGTCGCGACCCATGAGGAGGCCACCTCAGCGGTAGCGGATCGCGCAATTGCCCTCCGCGGAAGGAGGACCATCCTATGAGCACCTTCGCCCTGGTGAGACGCAGCCTGGCCAGGACCGTGCGGCGGCACAGGTTGATCGCGGTGCTGGTGCTGCTCCTGGTGTTGGCGACGGTTGTCCTGTCCTGGCTGGCCCGAGGGGCCACCCACGGCACATCCCGGGGATTGACGGAAAGCCTCGGCGCCAAGGAGATCGAGGTCATCCAGGGCTACGGCGGGCTGGACAGTCCACCGTTGAGCACGGACGCGGTCAAGCAACTGGGGCAACTGGACGGTGTGGAGCACGTGTTCCCGTCGGGCATGTCGGGAATCGACCCGCCAGCGGACATCGCCGACTCCGAGGACGGCGCGGGGCCGTGGTGGTTGATGCCCCGCAACCCGTTCGACGACCGGATGAAGGACGCCCACAGCAATCCCGCCGCTTTCCCGGAACCCGGTCAGATGCTGGTCCCCGGAAAACACGAAAACCTGGTGGGAAAGACGATCGAGGTCAACGTCACGCGGGTGGTCAGTTCCAACAGCGGGATGGGCGAGGCGAAACAGTTCGAGGTGATCGGCACCTACGACCCGGAAACCATCCAGGGGGAGCCCCCGGAGGCAGTGTTCATCAACTCCTCCCAGTTCAACGAGATCCAGGCGGCAGCACTGCCACCGGATACGCCTGGCTACAGCTCCATCTACCTCTACGTCGGGGATGTGAACGACGTCGCGAAGGTGCAGAAGTCGGTGGAGGACCTGGGCTACGGCACCCGCAGCGCCATCGGCTCCGGGGTCCAGCTCGACAGGGCCCGGCAGGGACTCGCGGTGGCCTCCGTGCTGGTGCTTTTCGTCACCATCCTCGGGGCGCTGTTCGCGGGCACATCCGTGGCGGGGACGTGGATGACATCGCACATCGAGGAGATCGGGTTGTTCAGGTCCCTGGGGTGGACGCGACGGGCAATCGTGAGGTTCTACCTGCTGGAAGCCCTCATCTTCGCGCTGTGCGTCTCGGCCATCGGGGTGCTTCTGGGCACGGGGCTGGTCATGGCACTGGCGGCGCTGCCGTCCCTGCTGACGTCGGTGACCGGTTTCAGCATGGATCCCGGGGCGTTGCTGGCCCAGGCCTGGGTGGTCGCGGTACCACTGATCGCCGTACCGCTCGGTTTCATCGCCGGAGCTGGCCGCAGGGCCACCACGCTGCTGCGCGTCGACACGGACACGCTCCTGCGTCAGATCTGACCCAAGGCCCCGGACACCCTCACCATGGTTTCGACACGGGCCGCTCCTTCGTCGCAGCCCGGCTCAACCAACTTCAAGAAGGACAAAGCTGGTTGAGCCAGCACGTGAGCGCCAGCGAACGGCTGAGTCGAAACCGCCCCGTCACCCGGTAGACAGGCCCGACCTTTATCGCCGCCTGCCCGTGCCGAACAGGCCCCGGACGATCTCCCGGGTGACGGTGCGGATCACCTGCATGATGCCGCGGCTGGCGATCCGTTCCACCGCCGACGTGCGACCACGACCCGATCCCGACGACCGCTCCTCCGAGCGTTCCGCCTGACGCTGTTCTTTCTCCTCCTGGGCGCGACGTTCGGCCTCGGCTTTCTCCGCCTCGGCGCGCTGCCGTTCCTCCTCGGCTGCCTTCGCGCCGGCCTCCAGTTTCGCGGTGAGGATCTCGTAGGCCGACTCGCGGTCGATGGCCTGCCCGTACTTCGCCATCAGCGGCGAGGCCGCCACCGCCTGCTGCATCACGGCGGCGTCGGTGGGTTGCATCGATGTCTCGGGGGCCCAAAGCCGGGTCCAGGCGACGGGGGTGGGTGAGCCCTTGGGGTTCATGACGGTTACGATCGCCTCGCCGATCCCGAGGCCCTGCAGCACTTCCTCCAGGTCGTAGCCGGACTTCGGGTAGGTCGACACCGTCGCCTTCAACGCCTTGGCGTCGTTGGGGGTGTGGGCGCGCAGCTGGTGCTGCACGCGGCTGCCGAGCTGCGCCAGGACATCCTCGGGCACGTCCTTGGGGGTCTGGGTGACGAAGAACACCCCCACACCTTTGGAGCGGATCAGCCTCACGGTCTGGGTGATGGAGTCGAGGAAGGCCTTGGAGGCGCCCTTGAACAGCAGGTGCGCCTCGTCGAAGAAGAACACCAGTTTCGGTTTGTCGGCGTCGCCGATCTCGGGGAGGGAACCGAACAGGTCGGCCAGCAGCCACATCAGGAAGGTGGAGAACATTTCGGGTCGCGAGGCCAGGTCGGGCAGCTCCAGCAGCGAGACGACCCCGCGGCCGTCGGCGGCGACGCGCAGCAGCTCCGAGGGTTCGAACTCGGGTTCCCCGAAGAACACGTCACCGCCCTGCTCGGAGAGGCCGACGAGGTTGCGCAGGATCACCCCGGCCGTGGCGGCCGAGACCCCGCCGATCTCCTTCAGCTCGTCCTTGCCGTCGTCAGAGGTGAGGAATTTCAGCAGCGCGACGAGGTCCTTGAGGTCGAGCAGCGGCAGGCCGTTGTTGTCGGCGTAATAGAACACCAGCCCGAGGGAGCTCTCCTGCACCTCGTTGAGTCCCAGCACCTTCGACAGCAGGATCGGGCCGAACGACGAGATCGTCGCCCGCACCGGGATTCCGGTGCCCTGCCCGCCGAGCGCCAGGAACTCGCAGGGCGCGGCCTTCGCCTCCCAAGGCTGCCCCTGCGCCTCGGTTCGCGCGGCCAGTTTCTCGCTCGCCACCCCGGGGGAGGCCATCCCGGACAGATCCCCTTTGATGTCGGCGGCGAAGACGGGCACTCCCGCCTTACTGAGGGCCTCGGCCATCAGCTGGAGGGTCTTGGTTTTGCCGGTGCCCGTGGCCCCGGCGACGAGCCCGTGCCGGTTGAACATCGCCAGCGGAATGCGGATGGGGGCCTCGACGACGGGGGCGCCGTCCATCAGCACGCCCAGCTGCACCGCCTCACCGTCGAACCCGTATCCAGCCTGAATCGTTGCCACCAGTTCTTCACTCACACCCCTAGCCTGCCATCTATCTGCGCTTCTCACGGGAGGCGCGTTGCCCGGGTTGTACGTCGATGGGCCGATTGTCGCGGAGGGTGGCTAAACTGACTGGGTGATCTTCAAGCGTGTCGGCGACTCCCGCCCCTACCCGGACCACGGCTATGTCCAGAAGCAGTGGGCCGCCATCGCTCCACACCAGGTGCGGCTGGATGAGCTGGTCACGACGAAGCGCACCCTCGATCTCGAGGCCCTGCTGGAGGAGGATTCCACCTTCTACGGCGACCTTTTCGCACACGTCGTCTCCTGGCGTGGCGATCTGTACCTGGAGGACGGCCTGCACCGCGCCCTGCGTGCCGCGCTGCAGCAACGCCAGACGATGCATGCCCGCGTGCTGGAACTCTCGTGAGAGCCTGAGACGTGCGTGCCTTTCGACTCCTCGCCACCCCGGCCCTGCTGATCGGTCTGCTCATTTTCCTGATCTGGGGGGCGAGCCTGGGGTGGAACGCCTTGACTGCGCCGTTTCCCAGCCCACCGCCGACCCCGTGCGTCACCCAGCAGGTGAGCAAGCTCGCCCCGAAGCAGGTCACGGTTCTGGTTTACAACGGTGGTTTCACCAGCGGTTTGGGATCGAAGGTCGGGCAGGCGTTGAAGGCGGCGGGATTCGAGGTGGCGAAGACCACCAACTCCAAGGAACGCATCACGAAAACCATCATCCGCAGTGGTGGTAACAACACCGAAGCGGCAAAACTCGTCGCCAGCTACTTCATAGAGCCCACCATGGAGACCGACTCCCGGGTCGACGGCACCGTCGATGTGATGGTCGGCTCAGATTTCGCGGGCCTGACGGAATCCGGCCTGACCGAGATCACGGTGGAATCCGGCACCATCTGCCTGGCCCCGAGCCCGTCTCCCTCCGCGCTGCCCAGCTGAAAACCCTGCCCCCGCATCGCCCCGTTCAAGGCGCGAATTGTGCTGCACAACCCGGTTTCTCGCACCAAAGCAGCAACCCCAGAATACGCTCGCCGGATGTCGGGTCAGCCGGAACGGACCGCTCAGTCGTCGGCCCATCCGGCATCGTGCACCTTGATCGCGACCTGGACGCGGTTTGTCAGACCGAGCTTGTCGAAGATCTGCGTCACGACGCCCTTGACAGTGGCGAGGCTGAGGTAGTGCCGGGCCGAGATCTCGGCGTTCGTCAGCCCCCGCCCGATCGCGATCGCGACGTCTTTCTCCCGGGCGTTCAGGACGGCCAGGTCGGCCCGCGCGTCCTCCCGCCGGGGGTCGCCCCGGTGCCGGGTCGCGGCCGCGATGACCTGGGACACCACGCTGGGTGAGAGGGTGTGCTCCCCCGCCGCGACCTGTTTGATGGCCTCCAGCATCCGGTCCGGCGGGGTGTCCTTGAGCAGAAAGCCCGCGGCCCCGGCCGCCAGGGCTCGCAGCACCGAGTCGTCGGAATCGAAGGTGGTCAGGATCACCACCCGCGGCGCGTCCTTTTGGGCCATGAGCTCCTCGGTCGCCGTCAGCCCATCCTTGCCCGGCATGCGGATGTCCATGAGCAGCACGTCGGGCCGGTGTTCGGCCACCAGGGCCGCCGCCTCGGAGCCGTCGCTGCCCTCGCCGACGAAGTCGACTCCCTCGCGTCCCCCAAGCATCAGCTTGAGACCGGCCCGGACCAAGGGATCGTCGTCGATCAGCACCACCCTCACCATGGCATCCACGCCTCCAATTGAAACATTTCGTCCCGGATTCCGTGCTCGATCCAGCCTCCGACGAGGCCTGTCCGCTCGGCCAGTCCGAGTAGACCATAGCCGCCTCCGGGGACGGCAGCGCCGCGTCGGTTTACCGGGTTGCGCAGTTCGATCCGCAACCCGGAGTCAGGGTCGCCGCTGAGCCACACCTCGACTTTGGCCCCCGGCGCGTGCTTGCGGGCATTGGTGAGCCCCTCTTGCACGATCCGGTAGGCGTGGCGGCTCACCGCGGGCGAGAGCCCCTCCAGGGCCAAGCCGCTGAACTCGATTCGCAGCCCGGCCGCCCGGTTGTCGGCGATAAGGCCCGGCAGGTCGGCGAGGGTGGGCTGCGGCCGGTCCCCGTCCTCCCCCCGCAGCGACCCGAGAACGCCCCGCAACTCGGTCAGCGCCAGGTTGGCGTTCTCCCGGATGGTCTCGGCGATCTCGCGGGTCTGCTCGGGGTTGAGGTCGTCCCGGTAGGCCAGCGCCCCGGAATACATGCTGACCAGCGAGATCCGGTGGGCCAGCACGTCGTGCATCTCCCGGGCGATGCGTTGGCGTTCGGCGGCCTGCCCCTGGGCGACCCGCAGTTGCTGTTCCCGTTCGGCCTGCTCCACCTGAGCCCGCATCGAAGCGATCAACTCCCGACGGGCCCCGGTGTACATGCCGATCGCCACCAGCACCACCGTATAGAGGAGCAGCGCCCCGCCGCTGATGATTAGAGGCCATGGCTCCTGCAGTGGCGCGTCGTTCACTCGCAGGTCCGAGACCGCGGGCAGCCCCAGGCTCCGCCGAATCGGGTCGGACAAGAGCTGGAACCCGATGAAGACGGCCCCGGCCGGGAGGATTTCCTTCCACCGCCGCCGGGTACACAGGCTGGCGACCCCCCAGGACGAGAAGCCGCCCAGCGTGACCATGCCCGAACTCAGCGCGCTCAGCGACACCGCCACCAGCATCGGGGCCCGCCGCCGGAACCGGATCAGCACCAAGGCGGCGATCACACCGAGGATCTCGGGAATCAGGAAACCGCGGAAGGCCGGGGACGGTTCCCGGGGCAGGTCCTGACCCATCAGGAGCGCGGCGAGCCACAGCGGCACCCAGCAGAAAGCCAGCAGGTAGCGCCAGGTCAGCGCCCACGCGCCGAGTCGGTATTCGGAGGTCACGGCTTCACCCTAGGCAATGCCCTGTGGCTGTTCCGCCAATCGAAAGTCGAAACCTCGCCGACTTCAGTCGCCACAACACCAGACCTTCACCCGTGGCACCAGCCCAGCTGGCCCGGATTGGCTGAAGCCATGATCACCTTCCGAAACCTCACCAAACGCTATGGCGACGTCCTCGCCGTCGACGACATCAGTTTCACTGTCGAGGCGGGAAGCATCACCGGTTTCCTCGGTCCCAACGGCGCCGGCAAATCCACCGCCATGCGGTGCCTCACCGGGCTGGCCTTCCCCACCGAGGGCGAGGCTCTGATCAACGGGCGCCGCTACCGTGACATCCCCAACCCGAACGCCCAGGTCGGTGTCCTGCTGGACGCCTCCGCCCAGCATCCCAGACGCACCGGACGCGAAACGCTCCGGGCCGCCGCCATCGCCATGGGGGCGTCCCGGTCCCGGGTGGACGAGGTCATCGAACTCGCCGGACTCACCGCCGCGGAGGCCCGCAAACGGGTCGGCGCCTACTCGCTGGGGATGAGACAGCGCCTCGGCATCGCCCAGGCCTTCCTCGGTTCGCCCCGGGTGCTGATCCTGGACGAACCGGCCAACGGCCTCGATCCCCAGGGCATCCACTGGATGCGCACCATGCTGCGCCGCTTCGCCGATGCCGGTGGCGCCGTCCTGCTCAGCTCCCATCTGCTTCACGAAGTGCAGCAGGTCGCCGACCGCATCGTCATGATCGGCCACGGCAGGATCCTCACGGAGGGCAGCATCGCCGACCTGACCGCCGACGGCACCGACCTCGAAACCACCTTCCTCAACCTCACCACCACCACCGCTCGCGGAGGAATCTTCGTATGACCGCCATCACCACCCCCACCCAGGTTCGCTTCGGCAACCTCGTCAAGGCAGAGTCCCGCAAATATGTGAACACCCGGGCAACACTCACGCTCTCATTCCTCACGGCCGCGGTCCTGGCCGTGGTCACCATCGGAGCCATAGTCGCCTACCCCGACCTGACCAAGGTCGCCACCGGAACCAACCTCCAGTTTCTTCCGCTGGCCATGACCTCGATACTCACCGCCATCATCGTCATCCTGCCGGTCACCTCCGAGTGGACCCAACGCGGGGTCCTGACCACCTTCGTGGTCGAACCCCGCCGGGAACGCGTCGTCGCGGCGAAGGCCCTCGTCACACTCGGGGTGGTCCTCACCGTGTGGCTGGCCATCCAGCTGTCGTGGGCGGTGTTCAACGCCGCCGGTGCCGCGGCGCACGGCCTTGAGGCCTCCTGGGAATTCCACTGGACGCGCTGGCTCGGGGGCATCGAGGTTCTCCTCCTCGACGCGACCATGGCCTTTGCCCTGGCGTTGCTGCTGCGCAACACCGCCCTGGCGGTCGCGGTCTTCGTGGCCGGCCCCGTCATATTGGGGACGCTGAGCCAGTTCGGCGAGCTCCCGGCGAAGATCGCCGCCTGGATCAGGACCCCCGGGGTGAGCCTGCAAACCATTCTCTCGGCACAAACGGGCGGGCAGACCCCGGATGCAACGCTGTGGGGTCAGTTCACCGTGGGCGTCGTCGTCTGGATCGTCGTCCCGCTCGCCATCGGGCTGTGGCTGAACCACCGCGCCGAAGCGAATTAGGCCCCCATCCCCGCAGCGGGTGGTCCCTGGCCGGCGCCCGGGACCACCCGTTTTCGCATCCGTGCGCTCGGCTGGGGCGGGTATGGATCCGTTTCGCCGCACCATTCCTCAATGAGGCCGATTTCCTCGTAGATGCCGGCCCTGGCTCATCCTGACTGTTGGCCAGCCCCACTGTCGCGCAAGCAGCTGAGAACTTCGAGATCGTGCTCATCCTCGGGACGTGGATCGTAGCCATTTCTCAACTCACGCAGCCGCTCGGCCGTGCCGACGATGACCGGCACCCCATCGATCGATCCCCTCGTGCGGGCGACGGCCGGATGTGTGAATACCGCGTCCTCAAAGCCTTGTTGGACACCATCCCCGTTGGGCCGGATGGCCATGGGATGCACGTCGACCCTTCCGTGTTCGGAGGCGAGTTCGATCCGGATCGGCAGCCAGTCCGTCACCGGCTCGTAACCACGCGACGCCAGCCACTCGATCAAATCGGGCACGACATCGGCGTCCACGAAGACATCAAGGTCCCCGTGCTCACGGGTTTGCCGTCCCACCAGCGCGTCGACACCCCAACCGCCGTTGACCTGATAGACGGTCTTTCTTTCCGTCAGCCAACCGATGATGGTCAAGACCTCGCTCGCGGGCGTGGTGGATGCATGAACCATATGAGACACTTCCCTCCCCTCGGGCTGGGATGACCCTGCCGAATTTTCCAGTCAGATCGTCCACTGTCAACCGGCCCAACCATTGACGGCTTGGCGGATCCTCCTGGATATCTTGATACGAGACAAGGCGCCGCACGCGCAGCACACCGAGAGCCAGACTGCCATTCCCCCGGCCCGTCAGTGAACGAAGGGTCACCCCTGCTCCCCATGCCGCCCCTGAGCGGACACCGCAGCGCCCTAGATGCCTAGACCCCCGCGGTCCTCGTCACAGAGCGCGCCGCCAGGTGAGTCCAGGAAACCGGGCGAATCCCGCGTCCATGGTGATGAAGGTGGCGTCGGCCTCAATGGCCATGGCCGCCAGATAGGCGTCGGGAACCACGTTGCCGCGCGCCCCGAGGTTCCGGCACAGGCTCTCGAAGATGCGCCAATGCCCCCGCCCTGGGCGGATGCGGACCGCCGACGAGGCGCTCAACACCGTCTGACAGAAGTCCAGCGCCACCTGCGGCGAAGTCGGTTCGCGGTAGACCCGGTGGTTCGTCACGATTCGCAGAAAACCCGACAAGATCAGTTCGGACACCCCGAAGGGTTCGTCGGCGGTCAGCGCAGCCGTGAGCCACGCGTGGTGTTCCGCGACCGCGGGGACTCCGGCCGGTGCGCGTAGATGAACAGGTTGACGTCAGCGAGCAGCACGATCGTCTTCGCCGAGAAGCGCTGCGAGGGCGTCCTTGTCCTCGAGGTCGACGCCCGGCTTCAACCCGCTGCCGCCGAAGGTGGGCAGGGTGACCTCACGGCGTGGCCCGGCCTGCTCAGCGAGTGAAACCCGTAGGGCGTCGGAGACCACCTCGCTCAAGGTCCTTCCCTGACGAGCCGCCCGCTCCTTGGCCCGGCGCAGCAGTTCATCGTCCAGATTCACCGTGGTGCGCATGATCACATTTTATCGTCACCTCATTGCATCAAGATGCGCGCGGGCACGGCCCGAAGAACCCCGACCGTAGGCTCATCGCCAATCAGAAAAGAACCACCGCCACGACATTGAACTCCTCCGGAACGCCGGGGTCCCGGTGGCAGACGGCACCCCCGGTCAGGGATGCGGCTGTGGGTGGACACCCATCCGGTCACCACGCACCCGCGCCGACCCGGGGGTCGGAATCACCGAGACGCCCACCCTCCAGTGCCGGTGGTACTCTCGAATCATGAGTACCACATTCGAGCTTCACGTGGGAGACCGGGGCAGGGTGGTGCTGCCCGCGGCACTCCGAGAAGAGCTGGGCCTGCGACAGGGGGACGTACTCTCGGTCACCCTGGAGGGCGGCCAACTCGTCGCGTCCACACCCCGCGCGGCCCTGAAACGGGTGCGGGCACGGATCCGCGGAACCGGGGTCGTCGAGGAACTCCTTGAGGACCGCCGTCGGCAGGTCGAAGCCGAGCAGTGATGGTGGTCCTGGACGCCTCGGCTCTGCTGGCCTGGTTCGGCGGCGAACCGGGCGCCGATCAGGTCGAACAACACACGCCCTGCTGCTGCAGCACCGCGAACTGGGCCGAGGTCGTCCAGAAACTCACCGCCCGAGGGGTCGGGCTGGGTGACATCCGTTCGGCGGTCTCACTGCTGGGGCTGGTCCTCGAACCCGTGACCGCCGAGGACGCCGAAACGGCCGCAACGCTGTGGCAGGATCACCCCACGCTAAGCCTGGGAGACCGGCTCTGCCTCGCCCTCGGCCACCGCCTCGCCGTCCCGGTCCTGACCACCGACCGCGCCTGGGGCAACCAGCCCCCGATCGTCCAGATCCGCTGACCCGACCCGGCACTCCAGTGAGGACTCTCACCAAATCCTCTTCTATCGACAGGCACCCTTCCCACAGAGCCCTCATCCCGCCAACTCAGGTATCCACGAAAGCAAGGCAGACCCACAGAAACACAACCCTGGCGGGCTGACCGGTCGGCTGCTCACTGGTACCGCGAGTCCCCATGTGTTGTCTCAGCAAGCTCCAATACGATCCATGCAGGCCCCAATCAGAAGGCGAGTAAATACAGTGAGCCGTCCCGACCCGAACTTCATCTGGAGCATCGCTGACATGCTTCGTGGCCCATACCGGCACAAGGAGTTCGGCACGGTCATCCTGCCGTTCACGATACTGGCCAGGTTCGACGCGGTACTGGCAGACACGAAACAGGCGGTGCTGGGAGCGTTTGAGAAATACGAGACTGCACCGGGACTCGTACGCCACGAAATGCTGAAGCGGGCCTCGGGCCAGTCGTTCTACAACACCTCTCCCTTCACCTTGAAGACGCTGGGCGACCCGGCAAACCTGGCCGCAAACCTCCAGAACTACGTGGAGGGCTTCAACGACGAGGTGCAGGTCGTCTTCGAACGGTTCAACATGGCTTCGGTCATCGACACCCTAGACGAGCGCGAACGGCTGACGGGGATAGTCCAAAAGTTTGCCGCCCTCGACGTCCACCCTGACAGGGTGAGCAACGCCGAGATGGGGGATATCTTCGAGGAACTGATCCGACGGTTCATGGAGTCGAGCAAAGACCTCGCGGGTGACTACTTCACCCCGCGCGAGGTCATCCGGCTCATGGTCTCACTGCTGTTCGCACCCGACACCGAGGACCTTTCTGATCCCCACCTGATCCGCCAGGTCTACGACCCCACTTGCGGGACAGGCGGCATGCTCTCAGAAGCCCACTCGTGGCTACGCCAGCACAACGGACAAGCCACCCTGAACCTGTTCGGCCAGGAGTTCAACCCCCTGTCCTTCGCCATGGCCAAGGCAGACCTCATCATCAAGAACCAGGACTCCTCGAACATCTACTTCGGGGACACGCTCTTGAAGGACGGCCACGAGGGCAAGACGTTCTCTTACTGCCTCGCGAACCCACCGTTCGGGCAGGAATGGAAGGTCCAACAGCAGGCAGTCAAGGACGAGCGAGAGCGCGACGGTGAGGACGGACGTTTCGCCGCTGGCCTGCCGAGCGTCAACGACGGGGCGTTGCTGTTCCTGCAGCATCTGGTCTCGAAGCTGCGGCCCGCTGCGCAGGGCGGTGGTCGTGGGGCCATCGTCCTCAACGGATCACCCCTGTTCACGGGCGGAGCCGGAGAAGGGCCGTCGGAAGTGCGTCGTCATCTTCTGGAAAACGATCTCGTGGACGCCATCATCGGCCTGCCCAACGACCTCTTCTACAACACGGGCATCGCGACCTACATCTGGGTGCTCGACAACGCCAAATCCGCCGAACGCAAGGGCAAGGTCCAGTTGATCGACGCAACGGCCCAGTGGGAGAAGATGCGTAAGTCCATCGGATCCAAGCGCCGCTACCTGTCCGAGGCCAACATGCAAACAATCACTCACCTGTACGGACAGTTCGAGGACGCTGACCCCGGCCTATCCAAGGTGCTGCGTACCGAGGAGTTCGGCTATCGGACGATCACCGTCGAACAGCCGCTGCGCCAGGTCTTCTCGGTGGACCAGGACCGGATTGAGAAGGCTTTGTCGGTGACGCCGATCAAGAAGATGGACAAGGTACTGCGGGAACGGCTCAGAGCCGCCTTGGAAAGGATGGACCACGAGACTGTTTGGACGTCGCGACGTGATTTCGACAAGGAGCTGGGAGCCGCCCTGGTCGCCCAGGATATGGGCCTCAAACCAGCTCAACGCGCCGCAGTCATGAGAGCTTTCGCGAAGTCCTCCCCCGAAGGAGAGTTGGTCACCAATCTCAAGGGCGAGCCCGAGCCAGACCCCTCGCTGCGGGATACCGAGAACGTACCCCTCACCGAAGACATCGACACCTACGTTGCGCGGGAGGTTCTGCCATGGGCCCCGGAAGCCTGGGTGAACCACACTCGGACCAAAGTCGGCTACGAGATCCCCTTCACCCGCGTCTTCTACAAGTACGTACCTCCGCGCCCACTGGCAGAGATCGACGCCGACGTTCAAGCAGCCATCGCCCGCGTACAAGCACTCTTTGCGGAGGTGAAGGCATGAGAACCGTTCCCCTTCGCCGTTTGGCCCATATCGTGAACGGCGGCACCCCCAAGGGGGACGCATCAAACTGGGACGGCGACGTACCTTGGGCAACACCCGTCGATTTGGGGATGGCCCACGGCGGCGAACTGTCAGATACCCTCCGAACCCTGACAGATGAGGGACTGGAAACAGGCTCATCTGCCGTGCCAGCGGGGAGCGTCCTCCTTTCAACACGCGCTCCTGTGGGGTATGTCGCTATCGCCACCCAGAGAATGGCTTTCAACCAAGGCTGCAAGGCACTCGTACCCGATAAAAGGCTAAACTCCCGCTACCTGGCCTATGCGCTCCAGGCGTCGACCGCCAACCTTCAGGTGCGATCCAACGGCACAACATTCCTTGAACTGTCGACAGAGGCATTGAAGAGCACGAGAATCCCATATCTGACCGTGCCAAAGCAGGTCCAAATTGCTGACTTCCTCGACCGTGAGACTGCACAGATCGACGCCATGATCGAAGCGCAGGAGCATCTGCTAGCTCTGACGCATGAGCGCAGGCGAGCAGCCATAGCTTATCACCTTGACGCGGAAAGATGTTGCCTTCTTGGTCCACGAATGAAACACGTCGTAACAGGAGTACGCCAAGGCGTCAGTCCACAGTGTCTTCCTCACCCAGTAGATGGAGTAAGCGAGTGGGGTGTTCTCAAAGTTGGATGCGTGAACAGCGGCATTTTCAATGCCCTGGAGAACAAGAAACTCCCTGACGAGATTTCACCTGATCCATCTTGCGTACCCGGCATCGGAGATATTGTCATTTCTCGCGCAAACACTCGGACATTGTTGGGGAGCGCTGCGGTTGTAACAAAAGCCATGCCTCGACTGATGTTAAGCGATAAATTGTACGCATTCAATGTTGGCCACAACAACCCTCACTTCATTGCTTTGATACTCGGGACTCGCCCCTATCGCGACCTTATTGAGATCGAAGCAACTGGAACAAGCGATTCAATGCAGAATATTAGTCTTCATAGCATTCTTGACTTGCCCATGAACGTGCCCACCCTAGATGAGCAGAACGAACGAGTGGCTCGTTTGCAAACCACCTTACGGACCATGGACACTCTCATCATCGGTGTCCATGAGATGTTGAGTCTGCTACGGGAGCGACGCGAGGCCCTCATTACTGCCGCCGTCAGCGGCAGGATTGACCCCACCACCGGCATCGAGCGTATCGAGGAGGCGTCATGACGCAGGCGTACAAGGAGCTTGCGATGGAAGACGAGATTGTCGCTCGCCTCCAGAATCAGGGCTGGGTGTACGAGGAGGGATCGGCTGCGCGCTACGACAAGCAGCGCGCTTTGTTCCCAGAGGATGTCTTCGCGTGGCTGGAGACAACTCAGCCGGACGAACTCGCCAAGATCGTCAAACCAGGCGTGGGCCCTGCAGCCCAGACGAAGGCGAAGGACGGCATCCTCAATGCCTTGACTGAGACGCTCAGCAACGTCGCAGGGGGCGGGGGCACCTTAACGGTGCTCCGGAAGGGCTTCAGGCGTGTCTCGGCCCGGTTCCAGATGGTGCAGGCCAAACCGACCGAGACGATGAACCCCAAGACGGTGCAGGACTATCAGCGCAACGTCCTGCGGGTGGTCCGGCAGGTGCACTACTCGATCACGAACCCAAACAAGTCCATCGACCTCGTGCTGTTCTGCAACGGCATCCCAGTGGCAACCATTGAGTTGAAGACCGAGTTCACCCAGTCGGTGGTGCGCGGACAGGTGCAGTACAAGAACGATCGCGACCCGGGCGCTGACGGCAAGGACGTCCTGCTGGCTTGGGGCAAGCGCGCCTTGGTGCATTTCGTCGTCACCGACAACGAGGTCTCGATGACGACGGACCTGAAGGGCGCCAAGACCACCTTCTTGCCGTTCAACCAAGGCGACGGCACCGGCAAGGGCAATCCGCTGAACCCGGACGGTGCTCGCACCGAATACTTCTGGCGTGATGTGCTGAACAAGGATGCCTTCCTGACCATCCTGACCAAGTTCATCGTCGTGCGCACCGACGAGAAACCAAACCCGGTTACAGGTAAGACGGAGAAGTCCACGTCATTGCGTTTCCCGCGTTTCCACCAGTGGGATGCGGTGGAGAAGATCGTGGCACGAGTGAGCGAGGTGGGCGTCGGTGAGCGCTACCTGATCGAGCACTCGGCTGGTTCGGGGAAGACCGACACCATCGTCTGGACGGCCTTCCGCCTCGCGGCTCTGCACCGGGACAACAAAAAGGTTTTCGACTCGGTGATCGTGGTCACCGACCGTAACGTGCTCGACAAGCAGATGTCGACGGCCATGCGGCAGTTGGATCCCCATCATGCCCAGATGGTGCGGATTGACGGGGCCGGTGGGTCGAAGTCGGGGGAACTGGCCGATGCCCTCCGCTTGAAGACGCCGATCATCGTGGTCACGATCCAGACCGCACCGTTCGCGCTGAAGTACCTACGCGAGCAGGCCGATTCCTCGGGCGGTCAGTATGCGGTAATCGCGGACGAGGCGCACTCGTCACAGACGGGCACGGCAGCAGCGAAGTTGAAGACGGTGCTGAGCCCGAACGAGCAGGCCGACGTGGAAGACGGCGGTGAGATCGATGCGCAGGCCATGCTTGCCGCAGAACTGCCGCAGCGAGCCGAGACCCCCAATCTGACGTACCTGGCGTTCACGGCAACCCCGAAGGAGAAGACCCTCGAACTGTTCGGGACGCCAGACTACGACGACTTGGATGACAACGGTGAACCGCTACCCAAACCGTTCCACCGCTACACGATGCGCCAAGCCATCGAGGAAGGCTTCATCCTCGACGTCCTCCAGAACTACACCGAATACAAGGTGGCCTACGAGCTCGGGTTGAAGGCTGCCGACGACGATGTCGAGTCGGTCGACAAGGAGGCTGCCCGCAAAGCAGCGCACCGTTGGGTGCAGTTGCACGAGCACAACATCACCCAGAAGGTCGACATCATCGTCCGGCACTTTCGGGAGAACATCGCGGGCCTACTGGGCGGCACGGCAAAGGCCATGATCGTGACCTCCTCCCGCAAGCATGCGCTGCGCTACTACAAGGCCGTGGAACGCTACGTGGCCAAGCACGGCTATGACGATGTGCACGCGCTCGTGGCGTTCTCGGGAAAGGTGATCGTCTCAGGCGACGACACTGACATCGCGCCCGACGAACTACTCGGTGTGGGTGAGTACACCGAGGTCGGCGTCAACATCGGCGCCAAGGGCAAACCCCTGGATGAGGTGTTGAACGGCCCCGCCTACCAAGTCATGATCGTGGCCAACAAGTACCAGGTGGGGTTCGACCAGCCGCTGCTGTGCGCGATGTACGTCGACAAGCGCCTGGACGGTGTGATGGCCGTTCAGACCCTCTCCCGTCTCAACCGCACGTGGGCCGGAAAGGACCGGGTGTACGTCCTCGACTTCGTAAACGACACCGACGACATCCTGGCAGCATTCAAGCCCTACTACGAGGGTGCTGTCATTGAGAAGCGTACTGATCCCGACCTGCCGAACCGCCTCGCGGTCCAGTTGGACGCCGTGGGTCTTGACCGCATCTACACCCATGACGAGATCGAAACAGCGGCCATCGCAGCGACCGATCCTCAGGCCACCCACAGCGCCTTGGTGAGCGCTATCGACCCAGGCGCCAAGCGTTTCCTAGACCTGCTGCGCACGGCTCGCGAAGCCAAAGACGACGAGGAGACGCAGCGCTTGGACGGCTTCCGCTCCAACCTCAACAACTACGTCAAGGCGTACGACTTCCTCTCCCAGATCATCCCCTATGACCTGGAGATGGAGAACCGTTCCATCTATTACCGTCTCCTCGCCAAGCGCCTGCAGGACGAAAGGGTGGGTGTGGTAGTGGAGATCGACCACATCACGCTCGCCAAGTACAAAGTGGAGAAGAAGGCCACGAAGACGCTCAACCTCTCCACTGGGGAAGCAACTCCACTGACCCCGTTGGCGGAGATGGGCACAGCAGCGGCCCGTGAACGGGACATGGCCCACTGGTCCGAGATCATTGACGCCATCAACAGCCTGTTCGCAGACAGCGGGCTGAGCGCCGACGACGTGGTGCCAGAGATCGAAGGGGTCCTCCGCGATGCGAAGAAAGATCCTATTTTGGTCGCTAAGGCCAAGGCGAATACCGACAGCGACTTCAATGCCGATAGCACCGTCGTCACCGAAGTGCTCTCCAAATTCATCGACCGGCGCGAGCGAAGCGAAGAGATCATCAACGCGCTACTGAAAGAGCACAACATGGAGACCTTCGCGAATCTGCTCGCCCTGCTTGGGTTCCGCGAGTATCTCGCCACCGTCGACTACTCCTTCCCACCGGCTGATGTGACCATCGAGTTGGCGCCCGACGCCCAACACCTGGAGATGAAAGGACTAGTCGGGCATTCTGGGGGAACTGGAAGCACCTCTGCCCGAGATCGAGGAGTGGGTGACTGAAGGTGCTGAGTGGGATAAGGAATCGGATGTGAGTGAGCAGGCTGCTGCTGGCAGCAGCCCACAGTTTCCGTCAGCACTCCGGCCCACAATGAAACCGTGAACCCCTACACCAAGAATGGTCGTCCTATACGGTCAGCGGCAATTCTCTGTTCTCACGCTCGGGCACATACCTCGGCAGAATCTCGAACGGCAGAGTCCACGACCCCTCAGGTCGGTACGCGGGCACCATCTGCGGTGACCGCGTGGTCTACCGCAGCAGCGACAGCGCGACCATCAGCAGCCCCGACATCTCGGCTAATCGCGCCAAGTCAGCTGCCACCAACGGGGAGCATCAGATCATCAAGGAAGCCAAGCAGGAACGCGAGGCAGACGACGCTCAGCGCGCTTTGGGCTGCCTATGAAACCTCGCCAGCACGACCTGCGGACGTTCGATGGCTTCGCCAGCGGGGACGCTGGGTCTCGTGCATGCCCTGATCTGTCTGCGGTGGTCTTGCTGCCAGAGTGAAAGCAGCCAGTTGGTGGAAGAGTCTCACTGGCGCGCACCAATGCAGCAATCGGGAGTTATTATGCGATGATCGTCTCAGTGCGCGAAGATTGTCGGTGGGTCTGTCTAGCCTTGAAGAAGACATCACGACGTTGACCACGTGAGGGAGCCGAGGATGAGCGAGTGGCGCAATGCTCTAGAGGGTGCGCTGACCCAGCATGGCCTGAGCCTCGATGGTCTTCACCAGCAGGTGGGGGACGACCCCCTTTTGGGAAGGTGGCTCGGTGAGGAGCCGTTGAGAACGCCCTCTCCTGCCATCTACCTCGCGCTGTCTGACTACACCGAGATCGAGGTTGAGGTGCTCACAGGTGAAGTCGACCCAGCCGACACTCTCGCCGTGGCCATGCGGTCCCGAGGACAGACCGCGCCTACGGAGGTCCTTCAACGTTCCTCGCGCCTCCTCCGAGCCGCACGAGCCGTTCTGCGGTTGGAGCCGTACTCAGCACGTCTACGTGAACTTCAAGCGCTTCAGAGCCGGTTCTCTGCCGGGGTCTCTTCCCCATGGGCCGCAAGGCAGCAGGGTAAGAAAGCCGCGCTGCAAGTTCGAGCCCATTTGGATCTGAGCCTTGAGCCAGTTCTTGATCTTGTCGGCTTGATTGAGGACCTGGGCGTGCCTGTGGAGTTCGCGGCTACCTTGCCTGAGGGCTTGCACGGCGTCACGTCGTGGACCCAGACCCGGGACGGATGGGTGGCCACCATAACCGTGAACGCGAACGACTACTGGACTGTCCAACGGTTCAGTCTTGCTCACGAGTTTTGCCACGTACTGCATCAGGATCGGCCTCAGGGCCTAACGACCGAGTACGAGGAGGACCCCCGGATCGCCTCGGACCCGAGTGAGACCCGCGCCGAGGCGTTCGCTTCTCACCTGCTGGCGCCGAGGACGGGGCTTGGACTTCAGTGGCAGCAAGCCGGGCTGGCTCAACAATCCGAGGCATCCGCCGTCGCCAACGTTATGTGGTACTGGGGATTGTCACGCGAAGCCTCGTGCTACGCGCTGGAAGATGCCCCACTAGTGCGCTGGACCAAACAGCACACCGAGCGAGTCAAGTCACTGCGCATTGGCGAAATGCTGGGAGAGGCGGGCCTTATGGAGGAATGGGAAACGATGACTGATACCGAAAGCCCAGCACCTTCAGCGTGGTTGGCTGAGGCGACGGCGGAGTTGTTCCTGTCCAGTCGACTCCCCGTGGAGAACTACGCGGTCGTCACGAATCAGGACCCGAACGCTGCAGTGCATCAACTGTTGCCGACTGACTGACCGGTCAGCCAGTTGTGGTTGCATGTACGCGCCTTCTCTGCCGCCGCAAGTTTTGAGACCTTCAGCCCCTTCTGCGCCACTGTCAGCCCGTCAGCAGCCGAGAGGCCGTTGACCACAGCAGCACGAACGAGGTGCACGAAGTGAAACGACTCGACATTGTGCTTCTTGGCTACAGCACTCGCTCCGGCGTCATTGCTGGCCAGAGCCCCCTTCGGTTCGTGTCGCTCAGCCAGGTGAATCAATTCCGCCTCTCCACCGTGATCGCGCCGAGAGGGTGAAACAGTCTTGTTCGGATGTCGCAACTGAGCATCGGCGATCAACTCATTGCGAATGGTCTCAATGGAGTTGAGGTCCCCCGACAGCCTGCACGCCCGCCGTTCACGTTCCTGAGTGAGTTTCAGGATGTCGAGGCGGAGGGAGTAGAGCGGCTCCAGCTGCTGGGTCAGCACCTCTCTGAGAATCGTGTCGTTGTGCTCATGCTGATCGACATACGCGATCAAGGTGTCTCGGACACTCTCGTCCACCCCAGCTAGGCTGTGAAAAATGCCCGTGTCCAAGTAGAAGTGGCGATCCGAAAGCGGAAGAGCAAGTTCGTCGGTCCAGCCGGGTGGAGAGGGCTGGCCTGTGCGAAGAGGAGGAACCGTCCTCCGCCTACTGAATCGGGCAGCAACGTCCGCGGGGCTCGGAATCCCGGTCACCATTCCTGCCCTTCCCTGCACCACCGCAGGAACTCACACCGTGCGCACTGTGGTCCTGGGGTGGGTAGAAAACTACGGTCTATCAGCCAGAGTGCAGGCGTGTCGAGACGCCAACCTGCCACTTGGAACCGTGCCTCGTCCTGGTCAGTCGCCAGTTGATAGACCGCACCTCCCGCAGGGGTTAGAACTTCTAGTTCGAGGAGCGCATCCGCTGCACCGAAGTGTGCTGCGAGCCCGCTGTCGAGCACATTCAGCCACCACGCGACGACATCTGAGAACTGGTCCCACGCGTTATCAGCCTCCACGACCGCCGCGCTTGCCAAGGTCTTGATCTCCCGCAGCACGAGCACACCGTCACGCAGCACCACCTCGTCAGGCTTCATAAAGATGACATCAGCCAACTTCGCGTCCCAGCCCACCAGTGTCTCCTCCAGACTGAGGGTAGTGGAACCAGCCCGGTCACATAAGGCAGCATGGGCGGCAAGATAGGGATCATCCTCTTCAAACCCGGTGCCCTCAATCAGGAGCGCCTCGACGCAAGGAATAGTCCCTGCGTGACGGTCAGCAATCCAACGATGGATGCGCATGCCCCGCGCCATGCTCTCCGGGGACGCCACCTCGGAGGGTAGGTGTAAGGACTTAGCCAGCGCCGTGGCAGGACAGGTCCGGTACCGCGAAAGGTCAGCCTCCGACAGACTCCGGACCCACGGAGTTTCGTCCGCGGCCCCAGCGAACATGTCCATCTGTATCAGTTTGGGGCAGTGGGCGACAGCCTTGCACCCAACGCAATGGGAGCCGGGCACGAGGTGATTGGCGGAATAGAGGGCCCGCAGGTTAGGTACGAGCGTCGCGTCCATGGATGTGCGCACCATCTCGGGCTCGACGCAATTCTGGAGAACAGCCTCCGAGCCGGCGCCGAGGCCGAACTCCACCACCGTCACAGCATGTTCCCGCCGATTGACCACCCAAGCCGCTCCCGTTGACCAGCGTCCTGCCTCTGACTTGGCCTCGTTGTAGCGGAGGCGGTGAATCTCTCGAGTTCCGTCCGGGGTCTGGTAGACAGGGGCCCACAACTTGAGGCTGACCTCGGGAGTTAGGCAACGGTGGTGGGAGTAGCCGACGTAGGTGAGAGTTCCGACTTGGGCCTCGCGTGACTCCAAGAACTCCAGGTAGTTGAGAGCGGCAGTGTCGAGGAACTCTCGCACCAAGGGATGCCGACCCTCATGCGTGGCATGGGCTCGCGCGAGGCCACCATCCGCATCGCTCCCACGGGCCTGGACGATTGCCAAGACAACTTCCTTGATCCTCACGATGAGAAGGTCATCGAAGGGCTCCTGCACGGGGCTGTTTTCGAGCCACCCACCCCGAGCTTTGATCCCCACGCTCGCGGGGCAACGAGGATAGTCGGACTCCTCGACGTCGCTGAGGGAAAAGGACGCTTTGGTCCGCACCTTGGCTGGGATGCCTGCCGGACTCCACGCCATGAATTCCTCCGATCTTTCTGTCAGAGGATAGCCAGCCCGACCGATAATTCGGTAAAGGCGTCTGCCGAGCTTCCGGGCACTTGCTGAAGCAAAATCAAGGGCCGTCCAACCTGAGCGCGTCAATCTGGCTCTTCACAGTTTGCGGTGGGTAGCTGGAGTCTGACGTCGACCGGGAGGTTGGTGTGGGTATGGGGCTCTTGGGCCAGGATGAAGGTGTTGAAGCCGCATTCTGAAACCCAAGAGTCCGTATGCCACACGCTGCCCTACCCTGCCTTGATACGTTCTGTCGTCTGGACCGGCTGTGCCTGACGGTAACTGCCCAGCAGGTCGAACCCGACCACACCGTGCTCCACTGCCACCCCACGACGCCGCCATCGCGGTGTCCGGGCTGCGCCGAGGCGGGACTCCGGCATGATGCGGTACTGCGCCGGTTAGCGCATGTGCCGTTCGGGTGGAAGCCAACGGTTTTGGAGGTGGTGGTCCCCCGCTACGGGCGCCGGCCGCGTGGGCGGGTCTGACGTCACAGCATCACGGCCGCGGCGCCGTCGAAAGGGGAAGCTGTCGCGCAATTGCGGTGATGTTGGCCGTCAAGTCGATCGTGATCGACCAGATGTCGATCGCCCGGGCCGCGGCTCTGCTTGGTGTTGCGTGGAACACCGCCTCCGACGCGATCCTGGCCGCCGGCACCGAGCTGGTCGACAACGCTGACCGGCTTGAGGGTGTCACCACCATCGGCATCGATGAGCACACCTGGCGAGGTACCCGAGCCGGCGACAAGGTACGTTACGGTCATCATTGACTTGACCCCGACAAAAAGTAGGACCGGTGCATCAAGGCTACTGGCGGTGGTCGAAGGCCGCTCGAAACAGACGTTCAAGTCTTGGCTTGAAACCCAAACCACCGGGTTCAGGGATCGGGTGGAGATCGTCGCCGTGGACGGCTTCACCGGCTACAAGACCGCCCCAGTCGAAGCTCTCGACACCGCCACCACCGTCATGGACCTCTTCCACGACGGTGGCCCTGGCCGGAGACAAACTAGACCGCTGCCGCCAGCGCGTTCAGCAAGAAACCCTCGAACACCGGGGCCGTCGTGACCCGCTCCACGGCATCCGACGCATCACCCAAACCAGGGCCCGGCTCCTCACCGACAAGCAACAACACCGCCTCACCAGAGTGTTCGCCGACGAACACCATGTCGCGTTCGAGGTCACGTGGCATGTCCACCAAAACGTCATCGACGCCTACCAAACCGGACCCTGCCCAAGGTAAGAAGATCACGACCCGGCTGATCACCAGCCTCCAGTCCGGGGCTCCGGCCAGCCTTGACGAGCTCCACTCACTCGAGCAGACCATGAAACGGCGCCGCGATGACATCCTCGCGTTCTTCAGATCACCCCGGCACCTCAAAACGGCCCACCGAAACCATCAACGGCCTCCTCGAACACCTCACAGGCACAGCCCGAGGATTCCGCAACATCACCAATTACATAGCTAAATGCCTACTCGACACAGGCGGGTTCATACCCCTCATCCGCAGCCGCATTGGGGCGGTCCGCAGTGAAGTTCCATTTGAGCAGGTCAGGGAACTTCGACGCGGTCTTGTCCTGCCTGGTCAAGCCGTTTCTGCGTTTGATCCGCCGCACCACCAGGCCTTGGCGGCGCACCGAGTCCGCGATCATCTTCCCACTCACGTCCCAGCCATCGTCGCGCTCGGCCCGTGCCCGGTGCACCCAGTTGCCCAAGATGCCCTCGTTCACACCAAGGGCCCACGCGATCCGCGCGATCGACTTCCCGGTTTCTTCGACGATCCAGACAGCTCCCTCACCAAACTCCCGGTCGTACTTCTTCCGCTTCTCTGACATCTCAATCCGTATTGTCGATGCCTCTACGGCCCAAGGGAACCTCGAAGTGTCGCAGGACAAAGGCCTGACTTCCTCGTTCCCGATAGGCAGATACGCGGATACCCGGGCACGCTCCGGCAAGGCTTCTCCCGAGCACCTGGTCAACCATCTCGCCCCCAACCCGTCCAGCCCAAGCCCAGTCCTGCTCGAGCTGTTGATATTGACCGTCATTATCATTTAGGATCTCAGGCAGATCACGGAAAGGAGGTGTCCCATGAACCAGGATCTGACGTTTGAGATCGTCGCACCGCAGTGCGGCAGCGCCTCCGTGGCGCATCCAACCTGCTCGAACGCCCTCGTCGAAGACCTCTTCGGCGACGAGTGACCACGACGCGGTGAGGTGGGGGTGCCCCACCTCACCGCCCGGCTCTAAGGCACCTAGGAGTAACACCATGCCGCCCCCCAGCACACTGATCGACACCACACTCGCCGACGGCGTCTGCCTGTTCCGCACCGGCGGCGAGTGGGCGCTACACCGCCCGGACGGCCTCTTCGTCCGGCTGCACGGCGCGGCCGCCGGTGCGCTGGACCAGGCCACCGAGGTCGGAACCGATCCTGTGCTCGGCCCCGCCTTCGTCGAGGCCGGCTACCTTCACGCAGCTGCCGCCGCCAGCGTCCACCCAAACCTGCTCCCCTGCGGCCACGGAGTGCTGCACGACATGGTCGCACCGCTGCTCACCGCCGCGTCCGCCCAAAACGGCGAGGCCCCATCCGTCCCCTGTCTGCTCCTCGACGCCCCGCCCACGGCCCCAACCGAGGACCACGCCCTGACCGCCTGGGCCGAGGGCAACCGCGTCTTCGTCAGCCCGTTCGCCCCCGCGGGCGAGGCCGAGCCCTGCCTCGTCACCGATGTCATCGCCCGGAGGATCGCCGCTTCCGCCACCCCCGACCTGCTGCGGGCCCGCCTCGGTGGTCCTGGACGCCGTCCGCCGCTGCGGCTGAGCACGCCCGCGGCGCTGCTCGTCGCCCACCTCGTCGTCCGCCAGGTGCACGAGGCCCCTGCCAGCCGCAGGCGGCTCTACTGCCTCGACATCACGGCTGGCCGGTGGGAGCAGCACCTGGTCCATCCGGTGCCGCGCCTGGCGGATTCGGGTCCGCGCCCGTGAACACCATCCGGGTCACGACCGACGATGGGCTGACGCTGCACACCGAGATCACGCTGCCCGAACGTCTCCCCGCCCCCGCCGTGCTCATCCGCACCCCCTACGGCGCATCCGCCCACCAGCAGGAGGCCACCGGCTGGGCCAAGCGGGGATATGCCGCCGTGGTCCAGGACGTGCGCGGGCGGTACCGCTCCGCCGGTTCCTGGGTGCCCTACACCAACGAAGGTGGGGACGGCGCGGCCACCATCGCCGCCATCGCCGCCAGCGAGTGGTGCGACGGCCGGGTCGTGTGCCTCGGCTCCTCCTACAGCGCCCACTGCGCGCTGGTCGCGGCCGCCGCCAACCCCGGCCCGGTGGCTGCCATCGTGGTGGCCGTCCCCGCCCTGTCGCTGCGCCGGGTGGCCCGCGACCGCAACGGGGCTCCCCGCTTCTACGGTCACTCCTGGTGGTGGTTCCAGCACGGGCAGGGACGCACGTCCTCGCCCTGCCCCATCCACGACGCCTCGCCGGATGAGCCGGGAGTGCTGGGTGTCCTCCCGACGATCGAGCTGCCCCGCGCGGCCGGGGCACCCGCCGCGGGGTGGAGTCTCCCCTGGGTGCGCGACGGGCTGCCCGATTCCTCCCCCGTCCCCCTCGACGCGCCGCCACCCGCGGGGACCCCGCCAGCCCCGCTCCTGGTGCTCGCCGGACTGCACGACGTGTTCCGCGACGACGCCCTCGATCTCGCCGACGACTGGCCGGTGCGGGCCGACGTGGTGGTCGGCGCCTGGCAGCACGACCTCGGCCTGGTGCATCGCGAGGCCGACGCGGCGCTGCGGCGCCACCCAGCCCACCGCATCAAACCCGGATCGGTCATCGCCAGCTGGCTGGAGCGGACGCTCCGCGATCCCGACGCCACCACACCCGGCAGCAGGTACTTCGCCCTGGAGGGAACCGGGGCCTGGGCGCGTCCGGCCCCGGCCCGGCACCTGCTGTCCTGCCCGTTGTCGGCGGCCCGGACCCGGTTCGTCGCCGATCCGTGTCACCCGCACCCGTCCGCCCTGGGACCAGTGGATGTGCACGACATCTCCCGCAGGGAGGACCTGGCCCGCTTCGTCTCGGACCCGGTGCGCATCGCCACGGACTTGGTGGGACGCATGGTCGTGCGGCTGTCCGGGCTGGCGGCGCACACCCTCGATGGAGAAGCGGTCCGTGGCCCGCTGGACTGGTGCGTCCGCGTCGCGTTGCGTCCGGCACCGGCCGACCGCGACCACACCGGGGCCGGTCTGCTCCAGCTGGGCCACGCACTCGTGCGCACCCCGGACTCCCGTGCCCGGGTCGAGTTGCCGCTGGTCGCGCGGCGCCTGCACCCCGGTGCGCGGATCGAGGTGCACGTTTCGGCCCACCAGTTTCCCCTCTACGCCCGCGACCCCCAGGACGGCACCGAGCCCCTCACCGCCACCCGTCTGCGGCCCGCGCGGCGCCAGGTGCTTCGGGCAAATGTCGAACTGTCCCTGGCGGAGCTGGCGCCCGACCCCACCGAACCCAAGGAGGCGCTTCGATGACCCCCAGCCCGCGCTACCCGTTCGCCTCCGATGAGCGACCCCAGCCAGACCTCGGCGCCGCACTCGACCCGCTGTGCGGCATCGTCACGGCGCTGCGTTCCCCCGAAATCCCTGGCGGGGCGCCGGAGGATTTCCTCTGCGTCGTCGCCGAGGTCGCCGACACCCGCCACTACGGCGGCTGGTACGCCGACCGGATCGCCGCCGGGACGGCTTTCGGCGACCCGGGCCGGGCCCGCAACGCCGCGATCGGGGAGGCCTTCGAACGCTACTGCGGCAACTTCCTGCCCCCGCTCACCGCCCCCACCAGCCACGCGGCCCTCGTCTCCCGGGGCAAGGCGGTGCTCGGCCCGGACGACCTGCCGAGGTGGTCGGACGAGCAGCTCAGCAGGCCAGGTTTCGCCTACCGCGAGTTCACCGGCGACACCGAGGTCGAGTGGGTCGCGGGCGTGGACGCCAACGGCGCCGAAACCTGGGCGCCCGCGTCCTGGGTCTACCTCAACTATCATCACGGGCCCCGCCGTCAACTGCCCCGGATCAACCACCTGAACTATTCGGGGATCGCGACCGGCAGCTCCCCCGCCGATGCGGCGCGGCGCGCGCTCGCCGAACTGGTCGAACGGGATGCCATGGTCACCTGGTGGTACTCGGGCGCCGGGGCCGCCGGGCTGGATCAGGAGACGATTCCCGGTTTCAGGCAGCGGTGGCAGGGCGGCCCTCTCCGCGTCGATCTCGTCGTCGTGCCGACCGACCTTCCTCTCATCGTGGTCGGGGCCTACGTGTTCGACGAACGCACCGGGGTGCCCGCGTCGGGTTTCGCCGCGGCCCCGGACGCCGCCAGCGCGGCCGAGAAGGCCAGCCAGGAGGCGCTCCAGGTCTGGATCGCCTCGTCCGGGCTGCTGCGCCCCGACGGATCCAGCTGGCGGGCGATCGCCGAGGGCATCCTGGCCCGCCGGGTCTACTTCCCCTATCGGGAGAACCGGGCCTACCTCGACGACGCCGGTGACGGCTTCCGCCACGTGAAGGACCTCGCGTCCCAGACCCAGCTCTGGCTCGACCCGCGGATGCTGGCCCACGCCCACCGGTTCACCTCCCCCACGGCCATGGTCTCGGCGGAGAAACTGGGCACCGGGAGCATCGACGAGGTGGTCGCGGCCCTCACCGGGCGGGGCCACCCGCCGGTCGCCTTCGACCTGACCACGCCCGATGTGGCCGAGATCGGCGCCGCGACCGTGCGGGTGCTGGCCCCCGGCCTGCAACCGAACGCCCCCGCCGGATACCAGTACCTCGGCACCGCCCGCCTGCACCAGCGCAAACAGGACCTGGCCCCCGGCACCACCCCGGTCCTGGCCCCACCCCCACACAACTAGGGAAAGACGAGATGCCGCACACCACCGATGCCCTGGAGCGCGCCGACCTGCTGGCGGGCCTGGACCCGCTGCCGCTCCCCCACGTCCTGCTCGACGTCCTGCGGGCGGGGCTCGGCAGCGACCCGGACCGCCCCGACGCCCGCCTGCGCAGGGTGCCGTCGGCGGGTGCCCTGCACCCGGTGCAGGTCTACCTCGACCAGCACCGGGACGGGCGGGCCGAGACCGTGCGCTGGTATCCCCACGGCGGGCTGGTTCCGCTGTCGACCCGCCAGGCCACGCCCCCCGAACGGGTCGACATCGTCCTGGTCGCCGCCCCGGCCCGCACCATCGCCAAATACGGTGACCGCGCTCTGACCCCCGTGGTACTGGACACCGGTTACGCCTTCAGCGCGCTGCTGCACGCCGCGGCGGCCCACGGTCTCGGCTTGGCCCCCGCTCCCGGTTTCCAACCCCCGGACGGCGACGGCGCCGCGCTGGCAGCGCTCCGCGTCGGCGCTCCGGCCCACCGGCCACTCCCCTCCGGCCGTCCCGAACCGGCCGGGGCACGGCCCGGTGGCCTCGTCGAGGCGGCGCTGCACGAGCTGGCGCGGCACCCGATCACCTCTCCGCTGCCGACCTCCGAGGTGTCCCGCGAGGCCATCGCCACCCGGCGCAGCGCCCCACTGGAGGAGCTGGCTTCCGGCTTCGACCTGGACAACACCCTGTCCTTCTTCCGGGACGGGCTGCCGCGGCAGTTTCATTCCGGGGTCACGGCCCACGTCGCCACCGCGAAGGGGGTGTTCACGTGGTGCGAGGGTCACTGGAAACGGGTGAGCCATCGCGACGAACGCCCCGGGCTCGCCGCACGCGCTGCCCATCAGCGGCAGCTGGTCGACGTCGCGGCGCTGGTTCTCTTCACCGCACCCCCGGCCGCCGGGCTGGGCGGTGCAAACTATCTGGCCTCCCGCTTCGCCATCGCCCACGCAGGCTATTCGCTGTGCGTCCGCGCGGCCGGGTGGGGCCTGGGAGCCCGCCCGATCGGGGGGTGGAGCGGCCCGCCCGCCCCGGGAACCTGGGACGGCGGCGAGGCGATCGTCCACGCCGTCGCCCTCGGTGAGACAGGGACGGAGCCTGCCCGATGATCCCTCGCCGCCTGCTGGTGCTGACCCTGCGGGTCAAGTGGCACGTCCTGGCGTCCATCGTGGCGATCCTGGCCGTCACCTCGACCTACCTGGCCACGGCCCTGGCGACCGCGACCGCCCTCGGCGCCCTCACCAGGGGCGAGGCGTCCGAGACCCTGGCGTGGATCGCCATCGTGGCCGCGACCGTGCTGGCCCGGGCCGTGCTGATCCCCGTCCGCACCGCGATCACCACGTCCGCGGGACTGGCGGTGCGTCGCATCCTGCGGGACGACCTGCTGCACCACGTCATGGCCCTCGGGCCGGAGTGGGCCTCGAAAAGCCGCCTCGGGGCGGCCCAGGCCACCATCGTGGAGGGCGTGGACGGGCTGGACCCCTATTACAGCGAGTACCTGCCGCAGCTGGCGGTCACCGTGACCCTGCCCGCCGGGATCGTCGCCGGCGTCTGGCTGCTCCACCCGCCCTCGGCCGTCTTCCTCGCCTGCTGCCTGCTGGTGACCCTGATCGTCCCCCGGTTCAAGGACGCGGCGATGCTGCGCCAGGGCAGCGAACGGTGGCGCGCCTACGTCGAGCTCAGCGCGGACTACCTGGAGGCCATGCGGGGCATCCCGACGCTGCGCACCTTCGGGGCCGCCGAACGCCGCCGGGACCTGCTGGAGGCCCGCAGCACCGGGGTGTACCGGGCCACGATGCGTCCGCTGCGCACCTCGTTGCTGGAGAACGGGATCACGGTCGGGTTCACGCTCTTCGGCACCTTCGGCGCGGTCTTCCTGGCCACGCTCGCCGCGACCCGCGCCCAGCTGCCCGGCACCCACGTCCTGTACGTGCTGATGCTCTCGGTGGAGTGTTTCCGTCCGGTGCGGGACCTGGCGAAGGCCTGGCACGCGGGTTACCTGGGGCTCACCGCCTCCGACGGGGTGGACGCGATCCTGCGCGCGAGGCCGGCGGTCGCCGACACCGGCACCGGGACGCTCGCCCTCGGCGGGGCCGCCGAGGTGTCGGTGCACGAGGCCGCCTACACCTATCCCGCGGCCGCCCGGCCCGCGCTCGACCAGGTGTCGGCGCGGATCCCGGCCGGGCAGCTGACCGCCATCGTCGGGGCATCCGGCGCGGGCAAGTCGACCTTCGCCGCGCTGATCTCGCGTCGCCTCGACCCGGATTCGGGACGGGTCGAGATCGGCGGCACCGACCTGCGCCGGGTGAGCCTGGCATCCCTGCGGGCGAACCTGGCCGTGGCCGGGCAGCGCACCCGGCTGTTCCACGACACGGTCGCGGCCAATGTCCGTCTCGGCGCCCCCGAAGCCACCGACGACGAGGTCCGTGCGGCGCTGGCCGAGGCCGACGCGCTCGGTTTCGTGGAGGAGCTGCCCGAGGGCATCCACACCATGTTGTCGGAGGACGCCACGACGCTGTCCGGCGGTCAGCGGCAGCGCCTCGCCCTCGCCCGGGCACTGATCCGCCGCACCCCGGTGCTGCTGCTGGACGAGCCGACCTCGAACGTCGACCGGCACTCCGACGCCCACATCATGGGCACCCTGAGGTCGCTGACGCCCCACCACACGATCGTCGTCATCGCCCACCGCCTGGAGAGCATCATGTCGGCCGACCAGGTGATCGTCTTCGACTCCGGCCGGATCGTGGAGCAGGGCGAGCCCGGGGCGCTCGTCTCCTCCGGTGGGGCCCTGGCGGACCTGCTGCGCGACGAACGCACCCGCCGGAAACCGGCTACCGAACCCCAGGAGGTGTCTCGTGCATGGTGATCTCGCCAGCGACGTCACGGCCCTGAGACGGCTCTGGCCCGCCATCCGGGCCTACCGCGGCCGTTTCGTCCAGACCGTGCTGGCCAGCCTGGCCGTCCAGATCGGCACCGTCGGCGCGGCCGTCGCCTCCGCCTGGCTCGCGGGCCTCGCCCTCGTCACGCTGGACCCGGGCTGGCCCACCGGAGGAGACGCGGTCCTCAGCGGGCTGGCGCTGCTGCTCGTGGCCGCCGCTGCGGCGGGCACCTGGGCCGAGATGTATGTCGCCCACGACCTGGCCTACCTCGTGCTGGCGGCCTTCCGCGTCCGGCTGTTCGACCGGTTGCGGCGCACCCAGCCGTCGAGGTCGGATCCCCGGCGCAGCGGGGACCTGTCGGCCACGGCCATGTCCGACGTGGAGAGCCTGGAGTGGATCTACGCCCACGTGTTCGCCCAGGTCGGGACGGCGGCCGTCACGATCCTCGGCGGCACCGTCGCGCTGGCCCTCATCGATCCGGTGGTGCTGGCGGTGCTGGTCCCGGCCACGGTGCTGCTGCTGTCGGTGCCGTGGTGGTTCGCCGGGCGGGCCACCGCGCACGGCGCCGAGTTGCGTCGCGCCAGCGCCAGCTACACCTCCGACATCATCGACACGGTGCAGGGGCTGTCCGAGATCGCCGAGGCCGGGGCGATGCCGCGCCGCCGGTCCCAGCTGGACGCGTCCTGGCAGCGGGTGGAGCGGGCCGGGGTGCGCAACGCGCTGCGCGGGTCGGTGGAGGCGGCCTCCGGTGACCTGCTGGTGAGCCTGGCCGCGATCGGCGCCCTGTTCATCGTGTCCCTGCACGTCCACGCCGGGCAGATCCCCGTCTCGTCCGCCCCCATCGTGGTGGCGCTGATCGGGGCGGTGCTGGCCCCGACGGCCACGGTCGCGTCCACTCTCAAGGAGCTGGGCGGTCTGCGGGCCGCGGCGTCCCGCCTGTTCGGGCTGCTGGACGCCCCGGACGCGACCGAACCGGCGGCCCACCCGGTCGCCCCGCGACCGACCGACGAGGTGTTGCGGGTCTCGTCGCTGTGGTTCGGCTACGACCCCGGACGTCCGGTGCTGCGCGAGCTCGATTTCGTTCTCCGCCGCGGCGAGGTGGTCGCGGTCGTCGGCGCCTCCGGGGCGGGCAAGAGCACCCTCATCAACCTGATCCGCCGGTTCTGGGATCCCGACCAGGGCAGCATCAGGGTGCTCGGCACCGACATCCGCGACCTCGCCGACGCCGACCTGCGGCACCACACCGCGATCGTGGAACAGGACGTGCGGGTCTTCGCCGGGTCGCTGCGCGACAACCTCACCCTGGGCCGGCCCGGGGCGGCTCCGGAGGTCATCGCCACGGCCGTCGAGGACGCCCAGCTCGGCGCCCTGGTCGCGGGACTACCGGCCGGGCTGGATTCCCCCGTCGGGGAGCGCGGGACCGGGCTGTCCGGCGGCGAGGCGGCCCGGCTGGCCCTGGCCCGCGCACTGGTCATGGAACCCGACCTTCTCGTGCTGGACGAGGCCACCGCCAACCTGGACGCGAGCATCGAACTCGAACTGCACCGCGCGCTGACCCGCACCGCCGCCGGGCGGGCCACCCTCATCGTCGCCCACCGCCGCTCCACCGTGGAACGCGCCGACCGGGTCATCGTGCTCGAGGACGGCCGGATTATCGCCGACACCACGCCCGATGGGCTCGCGGCCTCCGGCACCTGGTGGAACGCCCCGCCCGGCCAGGCCCAACAGGCGCGCCCGGGCGAGGACGAGATGCTAGGTGGCGGCGAACCGGGGCGTAGCCGTTAGGGGAGCCGCTCCCGCGGGGAGTCGATGTGCACCACCAGCCGGCCGGTGTGCTCGTCGGTGCCGACGCGACAGGTGACGGCAAAGACCTCCTCCAGCAGTTGCGGGGTCACCACTGCGGCCGGGTCGCCGTCGGCGACGATGCGTCCCCGGCTCAGGGCGACCAGCCGGTCGGCGTAGCGGGCGGCGTGTTCCAGGTCGTGCAGCACCGAGACCACCGTCAGACCGCGGGCGCGTCGCAGCCGCGCTATGAGGTCCAGCACCTCCAGCTGATGGCAGATGTCGAGGAAGGTCGTCGGTTCGTCCAGCAGCAGGATCGAGGCGTCCTGGGCCAGGGACAAGGCCAGCCGGACCCGTTGGCGTTCACCGCCAGACAGGCTGTCGACCATCCGGTCGCCGAGGTGGGTCGTGCCGGTCTCGGCCAGCGCGACGGCGCAGTGCTCGTCGAAGGGATCGCGCAGCATCGCCCACATGGATCGCTGCGGAAACCTGCCGTGGGCCACCAGCTGGCGCACCGTCATGCCCGGGACGCGGGGCAGCTGCTGGGGCAGCAACGCCACCCGCTGGGCGACGAGACGCCGCGGCGTGGACGCGATGCTGGTCCCGTCCAGCAGCGACTCACCCTGGATCCGCAGCTCCCCCGACAGGGCGCGCAGCAGCGTCGATTTGCCGCAGCCGTTCGCCCCGACCAGGGCGACCCACTCCCCCCGGCCGATCTTGAGGTCGAGGTGGTCGAGGACGAGCCGGTCCCCGAACCGGACGCAGGCTCGACGCAGTTCCATCACTGTCACGGTTCTGACTCCTGGTGTGAGCTGGCCACCGCGACCAGCGCGGCGGTCCCGATGAGGCAGGTGACGGCGCCGACCGGCACCCCCACCTGCTGCCCGTCGCCGGTGAGCTGGATCGCGAGGCTGACGGCCTTGGCGATGAGGTCGGAGGCGGCGACGAACAGCCCCCCGCACACCGCTACGAGCACCACCTGTCGCCTCAGCCGCCCGCCGAAGACCAGCCGGACGACGTGGGGCGCGACGAAACCGACGAAGGCGAGCGGCCCCACGGTCGCCACCGCCGCCGAGGCCAGCAGCACCGCGATCCCGATGCCCACGCCGCGCCAGAACCCGGGTGACACCCCGAGGCAGTGGGCGTGGGAGTCGGAGACCGCGAGGATCTCCAGCCGGTCGGCGACCAGCACCAGCGCCGCGAACCCGGCGAGGACCGGTATCGCGATCATCGGGACGTGCTCGGCGACGCGGGCCTCCACCGACCCGATCAGCCAGCGCAGCGCTCCCCCGACGCCGGTGGGCCGGGCGGCGATGAGGATCGTCACCACCCCGGTCAGGGCCAGCGCCGACAACAGGCCGAGCACCGCCGTCTGCTCCGAGGTGCGGCGGTGGGCCACCAGCCACAGCAGTCCGCCGCCGAGCAGGCCGCCCACGGTCGCCGACAACACCGACGAGAACACCGACCCGCCGTCGATGAGCCCGGTCCCGGAGGCGATCAGGTAGCCGAGCACCGCCGAGGGGTTCACCGCCGTCAGCTCGGGAGCGGCCAGCGAGTTGCGCAGCACCGACTGCAACGCCAGCCCGGCCAGGCCGAGAGCCGTTCCGGCGAACAGGGCGACGACGAGCCGCGGCAGCCGCAGCTCGGTCAGCACCCGCCACGAGACCGTGTCGGTTCCGGCCAGCAGCTCGGACCAGTCCACGCCCCGCCCCAGCGCGAGATGGGCGGCGGGAACGATGAGCGCGGCGGCCGCGATCCACAGGCCCAGCCAGGCACGACGGCTCACCGGTCCGGCCTCCTCGCCACGAAGACCATGGCGACGCAGAACCCGATCAGCGCGGTCCACGCCCCGAGCGGGGTCTCGAAGGGCTTGAACAGCTCCCGCGCTGCGATGTCGGCGCCGACACTCACCCCGGCCCCGATGATCGCCGTCACCGCCAGCCGGAACACCTCACCCGCCCCCGGGACGAACCACCGGGTCACGGTCGGGGCGACGAAGGCGACCCATGCGATGGGGCCGCAGGCCGCCACCACGAGCGCGACCAGCAACGCGGCGACGCCGAGGGCCAACAGCCGCCAGCGGCCCGGCCTCATCCCCAGGGCGGAGGCCTGCTCGTCGCCGAGGGACAGCACCCCCAGCGCAGGCAGCACCGCGACCGTGGCGGCGCAGCCGATGACCAAGGGGACGATCAGCGGCAGGGCGACATCGGCCGTGATCTCGGTGAGCGAACCCACGAGGTATTTGAAGATGATGCTCAACTCGACCTGGTCGGCCGTCGACATCACGGTCAGCACCGCCGCCTGCCAGGCCGTCGAGACCGCCGCCCCGATGAGCAGGGTCTGCGCGGCGCTGCGTCCCCTCGCGGCCGCGAGCAGGCACAGGGCGCCCCCCGCCACAGCTCCGGCCAGGGCCCCGGCCGTGCGGGCCGTCAGCGAGTGGATGCCGCTGGTGACCAGCAGCGCCGCCACGAAGGCGGCTCCCCCGCTGACCCCCAGCAGGTCGGGCACCGCGAGCGGGTTGCGCATGGCCCGCTGCACCAGCAGCCCCGCTACCCCGAGCCCGGCCCCGGCGGCCGCACCCACCAGCAGCCGGGGCAGACGAATCTCAAGGAACACGATCCGCGCGACCCGCCCCGACGCGGGCAGGCCGAGATAGAGGCTTGCCGTGACGAGAGCGGCCCCCGCCACGGCAAGCAGTATCAGGATCGTGATCCGCTGGCGGAGCCCCACTACTTCTTCAGGTCACGTTCGATGTGGTCCACGGCCTCGGTCACGGCGGTGGCGATGCACCGGGTGCCCCGGCAGAACGTCCACAGTTCCTTGTTGACCTCGTGGACGTGGCCGTTCTTCACCGCGGTGAGCTGCTTCCACACCGGGTTGTCGGCGTAGATCTCCGTGGCCTTCTTGTCGGTCGGGGCGAAGGTCATCGACGAGACGAACATGACCTTCGGGTCCTTCTCCAGGATCTGCTCCATGCTGTAGGCCCCGGCCTTGACCGGGTCGGTGCCGAGTACCTCGAATGGGTTGTTGACGACCTTGCCCAGGGCGCTGCCCAGCGGATCGGCACCCTTGGTGGCCACGCCCATGCCGGAGGCCCCACCCCACATCAGCAGGACGGGTTCACCGGCCACGCCCGCCGTCGTGGCCTTCTGCTTCGCCGCCGCCATGGCCTCCTGGTAGGCCGTCTCGGCCTTGACCTGGGCGTCCGCCTTGCCGGTGAGTGTGGCGACCATCCGCAGATAGGCCAGGGAGTCCTCGTCCGTCTTGACGTTGACCAGCAGCACCGGCGAGAACTTCTCCAGCGCGGGCTTGAGCGCCTCGTGGACGCCCGCGAGCCCGATCACCAGGTCGGGTTTGACCTCCGCGGCGAACGAGGTGTCCTCGGCCCCGAAACTACCCGGCACCACCGGGATGTCCTTGCCCTTGTCGCCGAAGATTTCTGGCCGGGTCGCCAGGTTGGGGGTGGAGGTGGCCACCGGGACGATGCCGAGGCTGGCCAGGATGTCGTCACAGATGCCGGTGAGGCACACGATGCGCTGCGGAGCGGCGGGAACGCTCACCTCGGCCCCATCGGGGCCGGTAGCGGTGAGGGCGGGCGTCACCGGAGTGACACCGGGTGCGGGTGCCGAGCTCGTCGCCGCCGTTGGGGCGGGAGACGTCCCCGGCGCGTCCGCACCGGGCACGCAGGCCGACAGGACACAGGCGGCAGCAAAGCCCATCAGGACTAGACCACGACGGATCATTCAGAACTCCCAGAAATGATAGCGATTATCAATTGCATGGCAATGATATGCCCGCCCCTCGTCACTGTCCACGAAGGGTGGGTTCAGCCGCGATGGGCCCCGGGCGTCGGCACCGACGCCCCGCCGGGCACGCGATGGGCAGGCACCCCACGGCGCCCGGCGCCCCCTCTCGCACGGAGAAGGGAGCGCGTTGGCTGCGTCGAGGCACCTGTTCGAGGCCGGGCCCTGTAAGAATGGCTCTCAGCAGACTATGGTTGGTCCCATCATCACCTGGAGGCATTTGCGATACAGGAGGGATGCCATGGGACGAGGGATGGTCACGGCATGAGCAAGGACGCCTACGCCGTCAGCGCACCGGTCTACGACCTGCTCAACGCCAGTTTTCGCCCAGGGCAGGTGGCGGCCCTGGAGAGGCTGATTCCGCTGGTCCGCGCCGAGTCGGGGCCGGTACTCGACATCGGGGCCGGGTCGGGCCTGAATACGGTCTTCGTCCTGGAGCGCCTACCGGAGGCACGCGTGTACGCCCTGGAACCCAGCACCGCGATGAGGGCGCTGGTCCTGACGAAGGTCGCCGCGCACCCGGAGTGGTTCGACCGGGTCACGATCCGGCCCGAGGCCTTCGGAGCCGCTCCCCTGCCTGATGCCATCAGCGGGGCGATCCTGCTGGGTGTCCTCGGCCACTTCAGCCCGGACGAACGGGCCGCACTGTTCGCCGCCCTCGCCGCCCGGCTCCCCGAGGGCGGGGCCGCCCTGACGGACTTGCAGCCGCCCTGCCGGCCCGCGCGGGTGGAATCCTACGAGATCGCCAGCGCCCGGATCGGCGACCTGGCCTATAGCGGCCTCGCGGAAGGATGGCCACTCGACGACGAGCGCATGCAGTGGAAGATGACCTGCCGCACCCTCGACGGCGATCGCGTGCTGGCCGAGGAGACCACCGAGTACATGTTCCGCCACCCGGACCCCGAGGTCATCCGGGCCGAACTCCGCGCCACCGGACTCAGCCTCGACCAGATCGACGACACCACCTTCTACCTCATCGTCAAGGACTGACTCGCCCGTCCCGCGGTTCGCGGGCGCCTCCCGGGCGGGTGGGGATGCGGAAGCGATCGAGGACCTCTTGGCGGAAAGGGGACTCCATCGACGTCGATGGCGCTCACGCCCCGGGGGCGTGGAAGACCAACACCGCGTAGCCGAGATCGGTCAAGGTGGCGTGGGCCGCGGCCCAGGCAAAGGTGAGCACTCCAGCCGGGAACTTCGGAGATGGAACTGCAACATTGTTACAGCTTGTTACAGTTCATCACAGTTCAGGTGAGGTGCCAGGTGGCGCGTGGGTCTTGCTTGGCGGAGCCTTCCCGGATGACGAGTCCGAGTTCTTCCAGCTGGGCTAGCGCCCGGGTGGCGGTCATGCGGGCTACCCCTGCCAGTTCGGCCAGCGCCCCGGTGGAGAGCGGCTCCCCCGTCTGGCGCAACGTGTTCAGAATGGCGATCGCGCTGCGGGTGAGCCGGGAGCGGATTTCTTCGGGGAGCGCCTCCTGTGCCGACAAGGTGAGAGTCACCGAGGAAGAGGATTGGAAATAGTGGGGATCGACGAGCCCGCGTCCACGCATCTCGGCGAATAGCCGCGCGATCCCTTCCCCGAGCTCTCTGGTGTACCCCAAGTCGGCGCACACCCGGGCGATGCGCGGGTTACGGGCATAGCGCCGGATATCGAGCGGGCGTTGGGGTTCGACGATGCCCGGGAATCGTCCTGGCGAGGTGATCTCGATCCGGCTTGGGAAAATCTCAAAGCGAATGTGGTCGCCCATGGTGCTGTACGAGCGATGAACGACGGCGTTGACCAGCCCCTCCAGCCAGGCATCCCGGGGAATCCGGGAGATGGGTTCGAAAGTGCCCGCGTCACTCAGTTGCTGCCAGGCGGGCATCATGTCCTCGATCTGGCGGATGGCTTCGGAGATCTGCCGCAGCAGGGAACCTTCCACCCGGCGGTCCTGTTCGAGCGTCATGTTTCGCCCCACGCCCCGATGCTCTGCCCCGTACTTGAGAATCCGGACGACGGCATTGGGAAACTCACGCTGGGGACGCTCGTCGAACAGCAGCTCGCTGGCCACGGTGAGCCGACCCCGGCGATCCACCAGGTCGCGCGCGGCCAGCGCACCCTCAATGGTCGCCGCGCCGATGCGTTCGGCGTAATCCGCCAGGGCCTGCTGGTCGAGGTCCGCCAGGGTGAGGTTCACGGGAGTGGCTTCATAGTGCGCCATGCCCCGGTCGAACACGAGCTCACGCTGCTGCGCGGCAGTCAACCGCCGCGACTCATCGCCAACCCGCAGGTAGCACTCACCCTTCTGGGTGACGTGCACGGTCTCCCCCGGAGCGACGTTCAGCAGGACGAGAGTGGCCGGCTCGCCTTCGGCGTCCAGCGCCTCGACTTCTTCCACCCGGGCGCGTACCGGCGGTTCAGTGTAGTCGAGGCAGGCTTGCCGCAGCTCGTTGCGCCGCTGCGCTGGCACGTCCTCCACCTTGCCGTCGTGGAGCCCAACGACAATCACCCCGCCATCGGCGTTGGCCATAGCCACCAGCGGGACCGCGAGATCGCGTGGCGACACGCGAGCGGACTTGCGCTCGAACCACTGATCTTCCGCAAGGGCCAGCAGCGCTGGCCCCACCTGCTCTGGGGGCAACGTCAGGCTACGATCCACGACTGCCGAGGTCATTGAATAACTGTAACATTGTTACAGCTTGTTACAGTGTTGCAGCTTCCCAGCACGGGCCGGGGTCGTCGCCACTCCATGCAGCGGGGAGGTGTTCTCCCGACGAGACGGGCCCGGGTTGATGCGCGACCGCCCGGGTACGGCGCCCCAGCACCGAGAGGCGCGGCCCGCTGCAAGCAGTCCCGACTGTCCGGCATGACCTCTCCCAATTTTGTCAGTGGGTTCTAGTACGGTGTGAGCACACCTGCTGAGAACAGCATTTAGCGCGCCGTTGGCGTAGGAGACACACGATGGCACCGACCACCAAAGAGGCCCAGCGGGCCGAGTTGCACAAGACCATCTGGCGGATCGCCAACGACCTGCGCGGCTCGGTGGACGGCTGGGACTTCAAGGCCTACGTCCTGGGCATGCTGTTCTACCGGTTCATCTCAGAGAACCTCACCGCCCATATCAACCAGGGCGAGCACGAGGCCGGGGATCCCGATTACGACTACATCGAGGAGTCCGATCACCGGGCCTCCGGCATTCTTGACGGCGTCGTGGCAGAGAAGGGGTTCTTCATCTTCCCCTCAGAGCTGTTCGCCAATGTCCGCGATCGGGCGTCCCGGGACGAGAAACTGAACGAGACCTTGGAGCGGGTATTCCGCAACATCGAGGGGTCGGCGGTCGGCACGGCGGCCGAGGGCGCGTTGAAGGGTCTGTTCGATGACCTTGACGTCAATAGCTCCAAGCTTGGACCGACGGTGCTCAAGCGCAACGGGAAACTCGTCAAGCTCCTGAACGCGATCGGCGATATGCCGCTGGGTAATTTCGAGGACAACTCGATCGACCTTTTCGGGGACGCCTACGAATACCTCATGGGCATGTATGCCTCGCAGGCTGGCAAGTCCGGCGGGGAGTATTACACCCCGCAGGAGGTCTCGGAGCTGCTGGCCCGGCTGACGGTGGTCGGCAAGACCGCGGTGAACAAGGTCTACGACCCGGCCTGCGGGTCGGGGTCGCTGCTGCTGAAGTTCGCCAAGGTTCTCGGGCCAGACCGGGTCCGCAACGGGTTCTACGGGCAGGAGATCAACCTGACCACGTACAACCTGGCGCGAATCAACATGTTCTTGCACGACATCAACTACGAGCACTTCAGCATTGAGCACGGCGATACCCTGACCGATCCCAGGCATTGGGATGATGAGCCGTTCGAGGCGATCGTGTCGAATCCTCCCTATTCGACGAAATGGGAGGGAAACGACAACCCGCTGCTCATCAACGACGAACGGTTCGCCCCCGCCGGGGTGCTGGCCCCGAAGTCGAAGGCGGACCTGGCGTTCACCATGCACATCCTGTCGTGGCTGAGCGTCAACGGCACCGCGGCGATTGTCGAGTTCCCCGGCGTGCTGTACCGCGGGGGCGCGGAACGCAAGATCCGCAAATATCTCATCGACAACAACTACGTGGATGCCGTGATCCAGTTGCCGCCGGATCTGTTCTTCGGCACCACCATCGCCACCTGCATCATCGTGCTGAAAAAATCGAAACCCGAGAACACGGTGCTGTTCATTGACGCCTCGGGGGAGTTCAGCCGGGTCGGGAACAAGAACAAGCTGCTGCAGCAGAACCAGGATCACATCCTGGAAACCTTCACCGCCCGCCGCGACGTGGATCACGTCGCCAAGCTCGTGACCAACGAAGACCTCGCGGCCAACGACTACAACATCTCGGTGTCCTCCTATGTCGAGAAGGAGGACACCCGCGAGGCCGTGGACATCCAGGCCCTCAACGCCGAGATCGCCCGCATCGTCGCCCGCCAGGCCGAGCTTCGCACCGAGATCGACGCCATCGTCGCCGACCTGGAGGGAGAGCCGTCGTGACCAGGGAAGCAGCCGGTGAGGTGATCCTCTACCGGCGCGACGACGGCGCCCCCGCGCTTGAGGTACGCCTGGAGGAAGAGACCGTCTGGCTCAGCCAGCAGCAGATCGCCGAGCTGTTCCAGACCTCCCGCACCAACGTCGTCGAGCACCTTCGGAACATCTACGACGAAGCAGAGTTGGACGAGACTGCAACCTGTCGGAGATTCCGACAGGTTCGCACCGAGGGTTCCCGTCAGGTCGCCCGGGAGATCCCGTTCTACAACCTTGATGCCATCATCTCAGTCGGCTACCGGGTGAAGAGCAGGGTCGCCACCCAGTTCCGGATCTGGGCGACCGAACGCCTGCGAGAGTACCTCATCAAGGGCTTCACGATGGATGACGCCAAGCTGAAGAATCTTGGTGGCGGCAGTTACTGGCGTGAGCTGCTGGAACGTATCCGCGACATCCGCAGTAGTGAGAAGGTGCTGTACCGGCAGGTGCTGGACCTCTACGCCACCAGTGTGGACTACGACCCGCGCGCACCAGAGACCACCGAGTTCTTCAAGATCGTCCAGAACAAGCTTCACTACGCCGCACACGGGCAGACCTCCGCGGAGGTCATCGCCGCCCGGGCCGATGCCACGAAGCCGAACATGGGGCTCACTTCGTTCAGCGGCGAGCGACCCCGCAAGTCCGATGTCACGATCGCGAAGAACTACTTGGGCGAGTCTGAGCTGAAGAAGCTCAACACCTTGGTGTCGGCCTACTTCGACGCGGCGGAGTTCCGTGCGCAGAACCACGAGCCCACCTACATGAGCGACTGGCTCGCCCACCTCGACCGCCTCATCGTCGCCATGGACGCCCCTGTCCTGCGCGGCCCCGGCAGCGTCAGCCGCGAACGGGCAGTAGCCCACGCCGAGGGCGAATACGCCAAGTATCACGCCCAGCTGGCAACCACCCCGACCGAGGTTGAGGAAGCCTACCTGGAGTCCATCAAACGCGCCCAGCGCGAGATCGAAGGCAAGAAATGAGCCAAATCGACAAACTGATCGCAGCTCTGTGCTCGAATGGGATCGAGTTCAAGACCTTGGGCAACATCGCCAGGTTTGTTCGCGGGAATGGTATGCCGAAAAGCGACCTCACCGAGGATGGCGTAGGCGCCATTCACTACGGCCAGATCTACACGCGGTATGGGGCGTGGGCGAGGGCAACGATTTCTTTCGTCTCCGAGACCACAGCCACCAAACTAGCAAAAGTAGATCCTGGCGACATCGTTATCACAAACACCAGCGAGAACATCGAAGATGTCGGGAAGGCGGTTGCCTGGCTCGGGGACGAGCAGATCGTAACAGGAGGACATGCAACCGTTATCAAACACGCTCAAGATCCTAAGTACCTCTCCTATTGGTTTCAATCGAGAGCCTTTTTCGACCAGAAGAGAGCCTTGGCAACCGGCACCAAAGTCATCGATGTCTCCGCGAGACAACTTGAGAAGGTGCGCATCCCCGTCCCACCGCTTGAGGTACAGCGGGAGATCGTGAGGGTGCTGGATAAGTTCACCCAGCTGGAAGCGGAGCTGGAAGCGGAGCTGGAAGCACGCCGTCGCCAGTACGAGTACTACTTGGATAGGCTTGTCTCGTTTCGTGGAGAAAACGAGGTGCCATGGGTCGCAATTGGCGATCTAGGGTTGATTTTTCGAGGTAAGCGGTTCACCAAGAGCGACTATGTTGACTCAGACGGGATAGGAGTCATTCACTACGGGGAGATTTATACCAGATACGGCACCACCGCAAATCAAGCGGTTTCTCAGGTCCGACCCGACCTAGGACCTGCGCTACGATACGCCTATAAGGGTGACGTTATCTTGACCGACGTTGGAGAAACGGTTGAGGATGTCGGGAAAGCGGTGGCATGGCTCGGAGAGGAGCCTGTTGCGGTACATGATCACTGCTACGTGATACGTTCCGAGCTGGACGCCTCCTACCTTGCCTATACGATGCGAGGAAATGACTTCCGCAAGGCTAAGGAACAAGCTATCGCCCGCACCAAAGTGAAGACTCTGTTGCTGGACGGGCTAAAGCGAATCAAAGTCCCCATCCCTCCCCTCGAAGAGCAACGTCGTATCGTCTTGATCTTGGATAAGTTCGACTCCTTGGTGAACGATCTCAGTATTGGTCTTCCGGCGGAGCTGGAGGCTCGGCGGAAGCAGTACGAGTACTACCGGGACCGGCTGCTGACCTTTGAGGAGAAACGATGATCCCCGATTATCAGACGTGCATGCGGCCGGTGCTGGTCTTGCTCGCCGATGGTCAGACCTGGCGCAAGCGGGATCTCGTTGCCGCGCTGGAGGAAGAGTTTCACCTCACCCCCGAGAAGCGGAACGCGCTGCTGCCCAGCGGCAAGCAGCGGGTGATGGCCAGCCGGGTCGGCTGGGCGATCACCTATCTGTTCAAAGCCGACCTAATCGAACGCCCAACCCGTGGGCACGCACGCATCACCGGCACCGGGCGTGAAGCTTTGGCGGCTCATCCTGAGCGAATCGACACCAGAACGTTGGAGTCATACCCGCCCTTCCGGGAGTTCCTCCAGCGCACCGGCACCTCGGGTGGCTCGCCGGAGCAAGCGGCAGCAGCGGAACCCCCGACAGCCTCCACCCCCGCCGACCTGATCCAGCAGGCCATCAAAGCGAACCGGGCGGTGGTCGAGGCCGAGGTGCTCGCCGCGGCGGTGAATATCTCCCCCGCGGGGTTCGAGCACCTGGTGATCCAGCTGCTTGCCGCGATGGGTTACGGCCAGCGTGGCTCTCTCGAACACACCCCGCTCAGCAACGACGGTGGCATCGACGGGATCATCAGCCAGGACCCGCTCGGCCTGGACCGCATCTACGTGCAGGCGAAGTGCTGGGCCCTGCATCGCAGCGTCGACCGACCCGAGATCCAGCGATTCGCCGGTGCCCTGCTCAGCAAACAAGGTGACCGGGGTGTCTACATCACCACCGCCACCTTCACCCGCGGCGCCCGCGACGAGGCCGAACGCATCAACGCCCGCATCGAGCTGATCGACGGGCAGCGCCTCGCCCAACTGCTCGTCCACTACGGGGTGGGAGTGCAGTCGGAACCCACCCCCAGCCTTGTCCGTCTGGACGAAGACTTCTTCGACGCTCTGTGAGCCACGCGATGAAACCGAACGACCACACACCCGCCACGGCCGTTTCCTACGACCCGATTGCGGTCTCGGTGGAGTCCACCGTCGTCGCAGAGTACATCCCTGACCCACACGAGGAGACCGCTTACCAGTCAGAGGCGGCCCTGGAAGCCGAACTCATCCGGGTGCTGCAGTCACAGGCCTACGAGTACCTGCCGATCCGTTCGGAGGCCGACCTGATCGGCAACCTGCGAACCCAACTGGAACTGTTGAACGGCTTTCAGTTCTCGGATGCCGAATGGGACCGGTTCTTCACCACCTGCATTGCCGGAAAGAACGACGGCATTACCGAAAAGACGGTACGTATCCACGAAGACAACGTGCAGCTGCTTCGCCGGGACGACGGCACCACCAAGAATGTGCTGCTGATCGACCAGCGGCGCATCCACAACAACCGGCTCCAGGTCATCAACCAGTACGAGATCGGCCAGGGCGAGGGCGGAGCCAGGTATTCCAACCGGTACGACGTGACGATCCTCGTCAACGGGTTGCCGCTGGTCCACATCGAACTCAAACGCCGGGGCGTGGACATCCGTGAGGCGTTCAACCAGATAGACCGGTACCAGCGGGACAGCTTCTGGGCGGGCAGCGGCCTGTTCGACTACGTTCAGCTGTTCGTCATCTCCAACGGCACGCTCACCAAGTACTACTCCAACACCACCCGCAGCCAGCACCTGAAGGAGGGGCAGCAGGCCAGCCGCAGGCGCAAAACCTCCAATTCATTCGAGTTCACCTCGTGGTGGGCGGATGCGAAGAACCAGCCGATCCGCGACCTGATCGCGTTCGCCAAAACCTTCTTCGCCCGGCACACGCTGCTCAACATCCTCACCCGGTACTGCGTCCTCACCGTCGACAAGATGCTGCTGGTGATGCGCCCCTACCAGATCGTCGCCGCCGAGAAGATGCTGCAGCGCATCGAGATCGCCACCAATTACAAGAAACTCGGCACCATCGACGCCGGCGGCTACGTGTGGCACACCACCGGCTCGGGCAAGACCCTGACCAGTTTCAAGGCCGCCCAGCTCGCCACCCAGATGGACAGCGTTGACAAGGTGCTTTTCGTGGTGGACCGCAAGGACCTGGACTACCAGACCATGCGCGAATACGACCGTTTCCAGAAGGGTGCGGCCAATTCCAATACCTCCACCGCGGTGCTCAAACGCCAGCTGGAAAGCCGGGACGCCAAGATCATCATCACGACGATCCAGAAACTCTCGACCTTCATCAAGGCCAACCCCAGCCACGACGTCTACCGCCAGCATGTCGTCATCATTTTCGACGAATGCCACCGCTCCCAGTTCGGGGACATGCACACCGCGATCACCAAGGCGTTCAAGCGGTACAACCTGTTCGGTTTCACGGGCACACCGATCTTCGCGATCAACGCGGCCAGCGGCGGAAACCCCCGGCTGAAAACCACCGAACAGGCCTTCGGGGAGAAACTCCACACCTACACGATCGTGGACGCCATCACCGACAAGAACGTGTTGCCGTTCCGCATCGACTACGTCAGCACCGTGCAGGTGGGCAGCGTCACCGACAAACAGGTGTCGGCCATCGACACCGAGCGAGCGCTGCTCGACCCGGAACGCATCGGCAAGATCGTCTCCTATGTGCTTGAGCATTTCGACCAGAAAACGAAACGCGCCTCCAGTTACGACCACTCGGTCGTCACCAATGTGGCCGAATCCAGCCGCACCTCTCGCCGCGCCGACGCGCTTCGGGGACGTCGCCGCGTGCGTGGTTTCAATGCGCTGTTCGCGACCGCATCCATTGAGGCCGCCCGGATCTACTACAACCACTTTGCGTTGCTGCAGGAAAACCTGCCGCCCGGACGCCGCCTGAAGATCGGCCTGATCTACTCCTACGGGGCCAACGAGGCCGTCAGCGACGGAATCATCGACGACGAGGCCTTCGACACCGACGAGTTGCCCGCCGACGCCCGCAGCTTCCTGGAGGACGCGATCCAGGATTACAACGACCTGTTCGGCACCAGCTACGACACCAGCGCCGAGAGATTCCAGAACTACTACAAGGACCTCTCACAGCGGATCAAGAACCGGGAAATCGACCTGGTCATCGTCGTCAACATGTTCCTCACCGGCTTCGACGCCACCACCCTCAACACCCTCTTCGTCGACAAAAACCTGCGCGCCCACGGCCTCATCCAGGCCTATTCCCGGACCAACCGGATCCTGAACTCGGTGAAGACCTACGGCAATATCGTCGCCTTCCGCAACCTGGAGGACGAGACCAACGCCGCGCTGGAACTGTTCGGCAACCGGGAGGCCCGCGGCGTCGTCCTGCTCAAGCCCTACCAGGACTACTACCGCGAATACGCCGAAAAGGTCGCCGAGTTGCTGGAGGCATTCCCGCTCGGCCAGCCGATCATCGGAGAGGCAGCTCAGAAGGCCTTCATCGCGCTGTTCGGCGCAATCCTGCGGCTGCAGAACATCCTCTCCTCATTCGACGACTTCGCCGGGAACGAGATCCTCAGCGAACGCCAAGGGCAGGACTACCGCAGCATCTACCTCGACCTCTACGCCCAGTTCCGTCAAGGCCAGGACGCCGAGAAGGAAGTAATCAACGACGACGTTCTCTTCGAGATCGAACTCATCAAACAGGTGGAAATCAACGTCGATTACATCCTCATGCTGGTGCAGAAGTACCGGGACGAGCACGGCGACGGCGACGACAAAGAGATCCGCTCCGAGATCACCCGGGCGGTCAACGCCAGCCCGACGCTGCGTAACAAGAGGGACCTCATCGAGGCCTTCGTCGACTCGGTTTCTGTTGACGGGCACATCGACGACGAATGGGTGGCCTTCATCGAGGCCGAGCGCAAGACCGAGCTCGCCAGGATCATCGCGGATGAGAACCTCAAGCCGGAGGCCGCTCAGGAGTTCGTCCAGAACGCCTTCCGCAACGGCGAGTTGCGCACCACCGGGACGGCCATCACCAAGATCTTGCCGCCGATTTCGCGTTTCGCTCCGAGCGGCGGTCACGACGAGAAGAAACGTCGGGTGATTGCCAGGCTGAGCGCCTTCTTCGACCGTTTCCTCGGGTTGAGTGCCGCACCAACCGAAAGTCCTGGGCATCATGACTGACCTCTCTGGGCGGCGCCCACCCCGGCCAACGCTACGGTTTCTCCGGCTCCTTCCTCGGGAGTCCTTCCCCGAGCCCGGTGCTCTGCAGGCCATCGAGAACCGGGAATGGTCCCAGGTGCGTATTGACTCTATTGAGCATCCTCTGATTGCCGACGCGATACGACGATTCGCTAAGGGGCTCCCGGACCGGCACCAGGAGGCATCGAAGCAGCTCGGTCGGGCGGTATTTGAGGTTCGCTCAAGGACGGGAGCGGCGTGGCGAGGTGCTGCCGTTCTTGACGAGCACGGCGACCCGTGGCTGGTGTGGGCGGCACCCCATGACAAGTTCCATGCCCAAGTCTGCGACGTGCTCAAGAACCTGGACCGTTGGATGCCAACAGCTGCGGAGTACAAGCTGCGCGACCGCGACGCCGAGGCCAACAGACTCTCCGTCTGGCATAAGGAGACAATCGCCTTCTTCTGTCAGGCGGTGGCTGAAGCTGTGAATACTGGGAAGGACACCTTCTCCTTTCCCGGTTATGACCACAACACCCACCTAACCTTGTCCATCGCCTTGGAACATGATGCTCCCACTGGAGCGCCTGAAACGGACTCGTCGCTCGTCACACTTCAGCTACGGCTGGGCGGTTCCTGTGACAGCTTCATCCAGTTGGTCTTGCCCGTGCTCCAGCCCGACATCAGCTTGATCGACTCCACGTACACGCAGAACGGTGACTTAGAACTGTGGGTCAGCGTTTCTCAAGCCAAGCTGTTTCAGCTTCTGGCTGCGGTAGGGATCTCCGACGGCGAGATTGATCCGAATCCGCCCTGCACTCCCCCGAGCCATCTGCACTACGTCGGTTGCCACTACCTCAGCGAGGCTTTGGTGATAGGAGCAGCAACTCGAGCTGTGTGCGGGCTGTGGTTCGTCCCGACACGAGACGAGAGCGCTGACTTGCCGCTTTGTCCTGAGTGTGAGCGTCGCAAGCCCGTAGCCCAGGCGGCCGCGGCCCTGATCGAGTCACTCCGCGATCAGCGCATCCAAGGCAGTTAGGTCTTCGTCGGTCAGTGGAGCCGCTTCGTCCATTGCCTGCAGTTGCGCGTGGGCGCGCGTCCCCAAGAGCTGGTTGACATGGGCGTTCGCGCGTTCGTGGCGTTCGATGTAGTCAAGCAGGTCGGCCATCGCGATCCGGCGGTTCGACCCGACCAGCCGGTATGCCAACAACCCGCGATCCATGATCTTCACCAGATGTGGGCGGCTCACCCGCAACAGTTGGGCCGCCTGATTGGGGGTCAGTTCTTTGTCAGAGGCGAGCAGCGTCACGTCCGCACCGCGTCGCACCGCATCAAGCAGGCCTTCGAGCATGATCGCGAGAGGCGAGCCCTGAGGCAGACCCTGAGCAAACTCTTCCGTTTGAGCCAGCTCATCAGCAGAAACCTTGTCGGCAGTCAGCGTCGTGGACATGAGACAGACCTTCACTCGCATAGATGCAATATCTGAAGCAACTGTATCAGCTGTTCAACCCTTCACCAACTGGAGGACTGCTACCCGGTCCAGTGGCGAGGAGGTCGACAGCGGTGCGCCATCGGCGCTTCGTTGCTGTGCCCCTGGACCACCTACACCCACTCAGCCAACAGCACCTTGACGCTGGGGACGGACGCGCGCCGTCCCGGACGCACTAGACACGAAGACCGCCTGTCGAACCAGGTCGAGGGCGTCGTCGTTCTGTTCGCAGTAGAGTCGCTCGTAGTTCAAGGACCCGAAGGCCCGTTCTCGGACGCCGTCATGGCCCGGAGCCTTGACCCTGGTGCGGACGTCCGGAACTGGAGCATCAGCCGTGAAGTCCCTTTCGATCAGGTCGGGGCGCCCTGCCAGGTCGGCAGCAGGCACGGTAGTTGTGGGCCTTGGGGCGGGGCTGACACCCCCTCCAGGCCCTCCAGGCTGCATGAGCCGGCGCACCGTCCCTCGGGACTGGTTGCAACACCACCCGCGTTCCAAGGCTTTGTGGACCCGCCTCTAGCAGGTGGGTTTGTTCGGAGTCGTTGAAGAAATACGTCACAAAAATAGCGAGTTCCTCTACGGCGCTTTGCGGGTTTCCGACATACCCCTGCCACGCCAAGGTGTAGCAGCCCTGAATGCGACACCACCCGGACAGTGGCGCATCAAACGGGTTGGGTAGTTACCTTCTTCGCGGAGGGGTGTACGCGTATCGTGTTCTTCGCCGGGACTCCCGCCGCGGAGGAAGGCCGCCGCTTTATTTCTGAAATCGATCCCCCGTCCGGGCCTCACGCAGCTCGGCTTTGATTTTCTCGCACTCGGCAAGTTGGGCCGCCGTCATTTCCTCACCCTCGATGCCGGAACGGGTTTTCCTCCACTTGTTCACCCAGCATCCTCACGGTTTGCGGGACCAGAACTGTAGGACTTCGCCACCTAGCTGATCGTGCAGGGGTTTCTCAACGACCTCCGACACGACCCGCTGTTTGAACTCTTCGCTGTACTTAGATGCGGAGATAATACAGATTTTACCTCACATGTTCGATTAAACCTGTTTTTCGTCACTGTCCACAAAACGTGTAGCACTCCACTTTCAATGAGACCGGTTTCCTCGTAGATGCTGACTCTGGTTGTTGATCAGCCCCACCGTCGCGCAAGCGGCTGAGGAGTTCGAGATCGTGCTCATCCTCGGGACGTGGATCGTAGCCATTTCTCAGTTCACGCAGCCGCTTGGCGGAACTGCTCCCCAGAACTGGTGGTTGGGCCACCCGAGTGCCCACAGCAGCCGCGCCCGGTGGTGCCGTCGCTCCCCGGATCTGGCGGTTGGGTCAACGGTTAGCCTGAAAGAAACGATATGTGAAGGGAGCATCATGGCTGAGGCTGTCTTTTCCGCGGTCGCCGAATCCCTGGAGGGCATGGCGACGCGCTGCACATCCCGGGGTATGAGTTTCGTCCTGGACGAGCCGCCTTCGCTCGGCGGCAAGGACGAGGGGATGAACCCGCTCGAAGCCGTCCTGTCGGCCCTCGGCGCCTGCAAGTGCGTCGTTGCGAGGGCTTTCGCCAAGCCGAACGGCATCCGGCTGCGCCACGTACGGGTCGAGGTGGACGGGGTGTTCGACCCGGACGGGTTCCGGGGGAAGAACCCCGCGGCGAAGGTCGGGCTATCAACAATCAGGACGCGCTACCACATCGACGCAGACAACACCCCCGAAGAGATCGCGGCGTTCGTCGAGTTCATCGAGGCCCACTGCCCGGTCCACGACACCCTGGTCAACCCGCCACATCTGAGCTACGAGATCGCCTGAACCAGCAGCGGCCAGGCCTTCGACCGGCCGGGATGGGTGATGGGCTGAGCCGGGGCACCCCACCAGCCGAGGGGTGGTCGACACGGGGATGCCCCGGCCCTGCCAGCACCTTGGCCGCGGTCAGCCGAGGTGGTCGCGCAGCCCCTCCAGCGCCGGGGCGAACACCTGGCTGGCGAAGAAGGTCTCCCAGTGCTCCCGCTCGTCCTGGGCGCAGTCGAACTCCGTCCACCACTCGACGAGGGACTGACCGGTCGAGCTCACCCGGGTCACTTTCAGCGTGGAGACGTATCCGGTCACGTCGAATGGGGCCGGATCGCAGAACCCGTAGGAGTAGCTGCGGTCGAGGTCCGACAGGGCGAGCAGCCGCTCCCTGATCCGGGATTCGCCGAGCTGGAAGTTCCGCACGGCGCCGACCGTCGCTCCGGTCAGGCCGTCCTCGATGTGGCTCTCGGAGACCGCGGAACCGAACCAGGCGGCCAGTCCGTTGAAGTCCCTGAGGGTGTCCCACACCCTGTCGGCGTCGTGCTGGATGATCGTGCTGTAGTACGAGACCGTCATGTCAGCCCTTCTTGAAGGTGACGGCCTTGAACTCCTCGGTCTGTGCGCGGATACCCACCTCGGTCGGGAATCGCTCAATGGAACTCGCCCCGTAGAAGCCGACGATGCCGTCGGTGTGGTCGAGGATGTACTGCGCGTCGGCCGGGTTCGCGATCGGCCCGCCGTGGCACAGGCACAGGATGTCGGGGTTGACGCTCCTGGCCGCGTCCGCGAGCTGCTGCACCTTGACCGCCGCCTCCTCCAGGGTCAGCGCGGTTTTCGCGCCGATGGTCCCAGACGTTGTCAGGCCCATGTGGGGGACGAGGATGTCCGCCCCGGCGCGGGCCATGTCCTTGGCCTGGTCCTCGTCGAAGACGTAGGGGGAGGTGAGCAGGTCGAGTTCGTGGGCCATGCGGATCATGTCGATCTCGTGCCCATACCCCATGCCGGTCTCTTCCAGGTTCGCCCGGAACACCCCGTCGATCAGGCCGACGGTGGGGAAGTTCTGCACACCGGCGAACCCGATCTCTTTCACCTGGCGCAGGAAGTGCCCCATGACACGGAACGGGTCGGTGCCGTTGACGCCCGCGAGGACGGGGGTGCGCTTCACGACGGGCAGCACCTCGTTGGCCATCTCCATGACGATGGCGTTGGCGTCCCCGTAGGCCAGCAGCCCGGACAGCGAGCCGCGTCCGGCCATGCGGAACCGGCCCGAGTTGTAGATGACCAGCAGGTCTATGCCACCGGCTTCCGCGGACTTCGCGGTGATACCGGTGCCCGCGCCACCGCCGATGATGGGCTGGCCCTGGGCGACCTGGGTACGGAAACGATCGAGGATCTCTTGACGGGACATGTTTCTCCTTCTCAGTTGGTGATGGATGCGTGCAGTGCGCGGGCCATCGCGGCGCCGAAACCTGGGTCGTTGATCGCCTGGTCGAGTTCGTGGACGACGACGCCGGAGCCGACCAGCCCCGCGCGCAGTTCCGCGAACAGCGCGGCGTCGGCTTCGGCGTCCCGGAAGGGGGCTCCCTCGACGTCGATGGCGCTCACGCCCCGCAGGGGGATGAACAGCTCGGTGGGTCCGGTGGCGGCGGCAAGTTTGGCGGCGATGCGGCGTCCCAGCTCGGCCATCTCCTCAGGCGTGGTGCGCATCAGCGTCACGGTGGGGTTGTGGACGAACAGGTTGCGTCCGGCGAACTCGGGCGGCACGGTGTCGGCGGGGCCGAAGTTCACCATGTCGAGCGCCCCCAGGCTGACGGCCTGCGGCAGGCCGACCCGCCCGGCCATCTCCAGCCGCCGCGGCCCCGCGGACAGGACACCGCCCACGAGGTCGTCGGCCAGCTCGGTGGTGGTGAGGTCGCACACCCCGGCCAGCAGGCCCGACTCGGCGAGTTTCTCCATGGCGCGGCCGCCCGCCCCGGTGGCGTGGAAGACCAGCACCTCGTAGCCGAGGTCGGTCAGGGTGTCGCGGGCCTCGTCCGCGGCCGGGGTCGTCACGCCGAACATGGTGACCGCGACGACCGGTTTGTGGCCGGCGGGAACGGCGGCCAGCCGGTCCTCGTATGCCCTGGCCATCCCGGCGATCGCCGCGGCCGCATTGGCGAACACCTGGGAGGAGACCGAGTTGATGCCGGCGACGTCGACGACCGAGTACATGAGCGTCGCGTCCACCTCGCCGACGTAGGGTTTCACGTCGCCGGAGGCCATGGTCGAGACCAGCAGCTTCGGGAAACCGACCGGGAGGGCCTGCATCGCAGCCGCGGCGACCGAGGAGCCACCGGACCCACCGAGGGCCAGCAGGCCGTGGATGCGTCCCGACACCGCCAGGTCACGGACGATACGGGCCGCCCCGACGCTCATCACCTGCATCATCTCGCCCCGGTCGCGGCGTTCACGCAGGGCGGCGGCGTCGGAGTCCGCGGCGGCGATCACATCGTCGGAGCTGACGTTGGCCAGCGGGCTCGCCGAAAAGGACCCGACATCGACGAACAGGGCCTGCACCCCGTACTTGTCCAGTTGCTCGGCCAGCCAGGCGCACTCGGCGCCTTTGGTGTCCAGCGTCCCGATCAGTGCAACAACAGCCATGCGGTCTCACTCCTTCGTGTGTGTCGGGCCCGCCCTGCTCAAGCGCGGCCGCAGCGGCCGGGCGTCCAAGGGCAACAGCGAGGCTACGTCTCACCACAGGACGGCACTAGTCCAATCTGGAAGAATTGGCCCAGGCCGGTGGGGCATACTCGGCAGCGTGGGAGTGCGCATGGATTCGGCGGAGCTGTCGAGGCTGCTCGGGGTGTGGACGGACGCGGACGAGCGGCTGCCGGACGCGCTGGCGAGGACCATTTCAGAGCTTGTGGATCACGGTTTCGTGCCCGCGGGAAGCACCTTGCCGCCGCAGCGGGAGCTCGCGCAGGTGCTGGGGGTGGCCCGCGGGACCGTCGCATCCGCCCTGGCGACGCTGGAGGCTGGCGGGTATGTGGTCTCGACCCGGGGGTCGGGGACGCGGGTGAGGTCGGGCCGGGTGGGTGCCGAGCACCGGGCCGGCGGGCGGCTGTTCTCGTTCACCAACGCCCCGCGCGATGTCATCGACCTGTCCAGCGGGGCCCTGCCCGCGTCCACGGTGACCGGGGAGGTGCTGTCGGCGAGCCCGGACGGGGTCGACCCCTACCTGGAGACCGACGGCTATTTCCCGGCCGGGCTTCCGGTGTTGCGGCAGGCGATCGCCGAGCACCTCACCCGCGATGGGGTGCCGACCCGGCCCGCGGAGGTGCTGGTGACGAGCGGGGCGCAGCAGGCGACCTCGCTGGCGATCCGGGGACTGCTGGACCCGGGCGACCTCGTCCTGACCGAGGACCCGAGCTACCGGGGTGCGCTGTGTGCGCTGCGGGACCATGGCGTCCGGCTGGAGGGGGTCCCGCTGCGCGACGGCGGCATCGACGTGAGCCTGGTGGCGCGCGCGGCGGTGAGGCGTCCGGCCGCGCTGTACTGCCAGACCAGCGTCCACAACCCGACGGGGCAGAGCATGACCAGGCACGCACGGGCAGCGCTCGCCGACGTCGTCAACCGGCGCGGCCTGCCCGTCGTCGAGGACTGCTGCTCCTACGACCTGACGCTGTCAGGTCGTCCGGCGCCAACGCTTACGGGCCTTGTCGCCCCGGAACTTCACCTGAGCTGCTGGACGATGTCGAAGCTGTTCTGGGGCGGGCTTCGCGTCGGCTGGGTGAGGGCCGACGAGGCGCGCATCCGCCGGCTGGTGGAACTGCGGAAGGTCGACGACCTGGCGACCTCCATCGTCGACCAGCTGTACGCCGTGCGGCTGCTGCGCCGGGCAGCGGACGCACGGCGGGAGCGGCAGGCGATGCTCACCAAACACCTGGCATCCACGGAACGGGTACTCCGCGAGATGGCCCCGGCGTGGACCTGGCGGCGGATCATCGGCGGTTCCGGCCTGTGGGTGGACACCGGGACGGACGCCGTCGCCTTCGTCGAGCAGGCCAAACGGGCCGGGGTCAAGCTCGCCGCCGGACCGAGTTTCTCGCCCCACGACGGCCACCGCACGATGCTGCGACTGCCCCTGTGGCACGACGGAGCCGAACTGAGACGAGGGTTGGGCGCCGCCCTCGGCGAATAAGGGCCGCAGGCCGCAATGCTGCGACCGCGGGCCGCGGCCCGGGCGTTTCTGAATCCGGCTGGGCGATCAGGGCTGGTCTGCGAGGCTGAACAGGTCGCCGACCTCGCAGTCCAGCGCCTCGCACAGCGCCGTCAGGGTGCTGAACCGAACGGCCCTCGCACGGTTGTTCTTCAGGATCGACAGATTGACCACGGTGATGCCGACCTTTTCGCTGAGGGCCGCGAGCGTCACGCCCCGGGCCGCGAGCAGATCGTCCAGATGGCAGGTAATCCGATGGGGTTCTTCGACAGGCATCAGATCGTCGTCTCCGCATCCTCGGCGAGCTGTTCCCCCTGCCGCCAAGCGTAGGCGACGATCAGCACCACCAGCGCCACCCCGAGGGGGACGAAATCGCCAGCTTTGATCGTCAGCATGGCGAACCCCATCCCCCTGGCGGGCAAGCCGGTGTAGATGAGCATGTTCGCCACGACCTCGCCGACGAGGAAGGCGACGGTGAGGAAGATCAGGGCTATCCCCAACTGCACCAGCAGCCGGTGCGCCCCCGCGGAGAAGGCACGGCCGCGCTGCACCAAGAGCGTGAACCGCCAGATCGTGACGCACAGCCAGAGCGTGACCACCGCGACCAGCACGCCCGGAAGCATCGCGCCGAGACGTTGCGTCCACGTCGGATCGGTGAACTCCCACGAGAGCGTCTCAAGGCTTGGGCGCACGATCAGCCCATTTGCGGTTTCGAGGGGAGAGGCCGCCTCGCCCGAGCCGGCCTGCGAGGGACTGCCCCCATTGAGCCAGACCAGGGGGTCGCCCTTGGCCCATGCCCAGGCGTGCCAGAAGGGGCTCACCAAGGGTGCCACTACGAACAACGCCAGCATGATCCGCAGCGTGAGGTAGTCGCCTCGGCTGATTGTGAGTTTCATCGGGACCTCCTTACATATCGTAATTCGATACTAAACGATAAACGATACTATCGTCAAACGATATGCTTGGGATGCTGTGGGGACGCTGCCGAGCGTCGAGCCGGTGGCACCAAGGGTCGCGAGCTGGCCGAAGACATCGTCGTCTCGTTCCCCATCTGCCCGAGCCCCGAAATCGCCCGCCCGGGCCGGACCCTGAAACAGTGGAAGAACGCGTTCCCGGGCTACTTCACCACCGGCGGCTCACGACATCCGACGCCGGAACCTCGTGGGACCGAACCACGGCCGCCCGGCCGAGGCGAATCCCTCAGCGGAGGCATCGCCGTCCGGCCGCGGGTGGGTGACCTCGTCCAGCCCTGCCGGGGGCCGAACTCGGTGCTACCGGTGACCACCTGCGCATTGAAGTAGGCACCGCGGCTAGCCGAGCTGCCGGGGTGCGTCAGCCCCTGCCGTGGGGCGTCCCGATGCCCTCCAGCGGGCGGCGGCGCATCCGGTGCGGCAGCACCAGGCGGGCGGCCTGTTGCAGGTCCGCGGTCTCGATGCCGGTCCGGCCGTGCCACGCGGCGAGCGCCCGGGCGGCCCGCACCATGGTGATGTCGGCCCGGTGACCGTCGACCCCCGCGTCCACGCAGATCCGGGCCACCTCCAGCAGCACCTCACGGCCCACCGTCACCTCCGGCAGCAGGTCCATCGCGGACGCGATCTGCCGGGCCAGCCGCTCGCCCTCGGCGCGCCACCCCGCGCAGAACCCCACCGGGTCGGCCTCGAAGGCCAGCCTGCGCTCGATGATCTCCACCCGGGCCGGCGGGTCGGACTCCCCCACGACGGTGACGCACAGCCCGAACCGGTCCAGCAACTGGGGGCGCAGTTCGCCCTCCTCCGGGTTCATCGTGCCGACCAGCGAGAACCGGGCCGGGTGGGTCAGGCTGATGCCCTCCCGCTCCACGGTGTTGACCCCCATCGCCGCGGAATCCAGCAGCAGATCCACCACGTGGTCGTCCAGGAGGTTCACCTCGTCCACGTACAGGATGCCCCGGTGGGCGTCGGCCAGCAGCCCCGGCTCGAACCGCTTGCGGCCCGCGGTCAGGGCGGTCTCCAGGTCCAGTGTCCCCGCCACCCGGTCCTCGGTCGCCCCGATCGGCAGCTCCACCACCGGCACCCGGGTCCGGCGCTCCACGGGATCGTCCTGGGCGGGCAGCCCCAGCTCCTCCCAGTACTCCCGGTACTCCGCCGGCGACAGATGATAGGGGGTGGCGCCCACCTCGACCCGCTCCGGCAGCAGCTCGGCCAGGCCGCGCACCGCGGTGGACTTCGCGGTGCCCTTGTCGCCGCGGATCAGCACCCCCGACACCGCGGGGTTGATGACCGTAAGCACCAGCGCGAGTTTCATCTCGTCCTGCCCCACGATCGCGGCAAAGGGATAACTGGACCGGCTCATCGCCCCTCCTTCTTCACAGTGGCCAAACGCATGTCGCGCACCACCGACACCAGGTCGTCGGCGCGCAGCTGCTCAATCTCGAACCGGGACGCCCCCAGCGCGGCCGCCAGGGTGGCACCGTGCCCCCGCGCCGCCGGTGAGGCCGGTTCGGTGTCGACGACCACCCACGTCACCCGGCCGTCGCCGCCGAGCCGCCCGGCGATCTCGGTCACCTCGGCGGCCGCGCCGCGGGACACCCGCCCGGCCAGGTCGACGTTGCCGCGTCCATCGGTCACCACGATCACCAGCGGACGCAGCGCCGGGTCCTTCAGCAGCGCCCGCCGCACCACCCGCGACGCCTCGACCAGGCCCGCGGCCAGCGGGGTACGCCCACCCACAGGTAGCTCCCGCAGCCGCCGCTCGGCCAACTCGACCGAGGAGGTGGGTTCCACCAGCACCTGGGCCTCGGCGCCGCGGAAGCTGACCAGCGACACCTGGTCGCGTTTGACGTAGGCGTCCAGCAGCAGGCTGAGCACCGCACCCTTGCTGGCCACCATCCGGTTGCGGGCGCCCATGGAGCCGGAGGCGTCCACGCACAGCACCACCAGGGAGCCGGTCTGCCTCACCCGGACCTTGCGGAACCAGTCGCTGGGTTCGATCAGCACCGCCAGTTCGCTGCGGGGGTCGCCCTGCTCGGCGGCCCGGAGGCGGCGCTCGCGCTGGTGCACGGCCCCGGCCCGCAGCGTGGCGTCCAGGGCCAGGTCCACGGCCTCCCGCGTCGGGCGGGCACGGACGTAGCGGCCCCGGCCACCGGCGCTGACCGTTGTGGTGCGCCGGCCCGACCCGAGGCGTCCGTCTCGCTCCGCTGCCGGGTGCAGCGGACGCACCCGGAACGGCTCACCGGTCGCGGCAACATCCTCGGGTGGGGTGCCACCGGACGCCGGGGCGTCGGTGTCCGTCTCGGCTGGCGGCGGGGACGAGGTGGGTGGGGGTTCGGGCCGGGTGGCCTGCTCCGAGGTGGGTGGGGGCGGTTCGGCGGCCTGGCGGCGACGGTGGGCCAGCACCAACTCGGCGACCGCCTCCACGTCCTCCTCGCTCACCCGCTGGCTGCCCCGCCAGGCCGCGTGGGCCCGGGCGGCGCGGCTCATCACCAGCTCGGCCCGGTGCCCGGCGACGTGGGCGGCCAGCACCCGCGCCGCGACGAGTTCCTGGATGTCCCGGCCCAGCCACACCGCGGGGGCCGCCTCCCGGGCCTGGCGGAGCCGCTCCGCCAGGGCGGCCTCCTGGTCCGCCCAGGCCCCCGCGAAGGCCTCCGGGTCGGCGTCGAAGGCGAACCTGCGGGCCATGATCTCGACCCGCTCGTCCAGGTCGGGTGAGCCGTCCACCTGGACGCACAGGCCGAAGCGGTCCAGCAGCTGGGGACGCAGCGCCCCCTCCTCGGGGTTCATCGTGCCGACAAGCGCGAACCGGGCCCGCTGGGTGCGGGAGAACCCCTCCCGCTCGGTGAGGACGACCCCGCTGGCCGCAGCGTCCAGCACCAGGTCGGTCAGGTGGTCGGCGAGCAGGTTGACCTCGTCGACGTAGAGGACCCCGCCGTGGGCCTCGGCCAGCAACCCCGGCAGGAACCGGGGGGCGCCGCCGGTCAGCGTCGCCTCCAGGTCCAGGCCCCCAACCAGGCGGTCCTCGGTGGCGCCCAGGGCCAGCGTCCGCAACCTTCCGGATGGCAGCAGCGCGGCGAGGGAACGCACCATGGTGGATTTGGCGGTGCCCTTGGCGCCCGGGATCAGCACCCCGCCGATCCCGGGGTCGATGGCGACCAGTTGCAGGGCGAGCCGCATCCGCGGCTGCCCCACAATGGCCGAGAAGGGGAAGAGCCTCGTCACGTTACGGGGTGGCGGCTTCCTCGATGGTCTTGCCGTAGCGCTTCTGGAACCAGGCCTCCAGCTCACCGCGTTCCTGGCCGCGGTCCTTCTGCGCCTTGTCGAACATGCCCCGCTCCTTGAGGGTCTTGATCGCGTCGTTGCCCTGCCCATCGACGACCGTGACGAGTTCGCCGGTGCCCAGGTTCAGGGTGTAGTCGAACTCCTTCTGCATGGCCGAGACCAGCCGGTGGCACAGCATCGTCTGCTTGGCGTAGTCGAACACGTAGTAGTCGCTGAAGTCCTTCCCGCTGCTGGGGTCGACCAGCTGGAACCGCGCGGTCTTGGCGGCGGGCTCGATGGTGACCTTCACACCCGACCCGTTGAACAGGTTGGCCTGCGGGTCAGTGTCGGTCAGCTTGTCTCCCTCCTTCGCGAGGGACGCACCCGACGCACTGACCGTGCTCTGCGGAGCCTGGCTGGGCGTCCCGGACACACACCCGGACACACCCAGCCCCACCGCCAGGCAGATCCCGGCAATCACGACGAATTTTTTCATGGTCTGTCTATCCTTCCTGTCCTAGGCACCGGTCTCCCCGGCCCCCTCCAGTCCGGCATCGGTGTCGAACTGGACGTTCTCCAGCGTGTCGATCCGCTCCTCGCAGGCCTGCCACAGGTCGCGCCGGTTCGCCTCCAGCAGACGCCCGGCGATGGCCGCCGTGGCGTGCGGGTTGGCCTCGCGGAGACGCCTCAGCATCTCCGGATCGCCGAGGAACCGGTCGCAAACCGCGTCGAACATCCAGTCGGCCATCTCGCCGGTGGTAGCGGCCAGGCCCAGCAGGTTGGTGGTGCGCTCGGCGATCTCCCCCACCCCCTGGTGGCCGTGGGCCAGCATCGCCTCAACCCAGGCCGGGTTGAACAGCTGGGCGTACAGCCCGGCCCGGGCCGCGTCGGCGGCCGTCGCCGTGTGCACCCGCCGCCCGGTGGTGTCGGTCACCAGCGTCGGAACCGCCTCACCGCGGGCCGCGGCGACCCCGGCGCTCATCCCACCCAGGAACTCGAAGTAGTGGTCGAGGTCGGTGATGTGGTGTTCGTTGGACGAGCGGCACTGGGCGACGAGCTGCACGTCCGCCAGGTGCCCGCGGTACAGGCCGGGCACCTTCTCGCCGTGCCGGTGCCGGGAGTAGAGGTGCTGGGCGCCCTGGGTGAAGTGTTCGGCCAGGTCCGTCGTCGAGGACCAGTTTCCGGTGTCGATCACGTCGGTCAGCCCGGTGGCATATAGCTCCGGTGGTGGCCCGAAGACCCGGACGTGGCTGAGTTCGCGGGTCTCGGGCTCGGTCATCCCGCCGTCCAGCAGGTGCTGGCGAAGCTGCCTCGTCCTGGCCGCGATCGGGTTGATCTCGTCCGGTTCGTCGAGCGCGGCGACCGCGGCGAACATGTCGTCCAGCTCCTCGACGAGGGTGCCGAACAGGTCCCGGAAGAACCCGGAGATCGTGACCACCACATCCACCCGCGGCCCGGGCAGCTCCTCGCGGGGGATGACCTCCCAGCCGGGCAGGCCGGGACGCCGAGACGGGGCCCGGCGCACCCCGATCAGCGACATCACCTGGGCGTAGGTCTCGCCGTGGGTCCGGGTCGTCTCCAGACCCCACAGCACCAGCCCGACGCAGGATGGCCAGGCGCCGCCGTGGCCGTCCCGGTAGACCTCGACGATCTGGGCCGCCATCTCGGCCCCTCGGCGGGCGGCCAGCGCGCTGGGCACCTGCCGGGGGTCGAACTGGTAGAGGGAGGCCCCGCTGGGCAGGACCTCGGGGTTGCGGATGGCGTCTCCCCCGAGCCGGGCCTCCACGTGGCGTCCGGACAAGGCGCGATGGAGGAACTCCCATTCCTGGTTGGCGGCGAACCGGAGCGCCAGCTCGCGGGCCCGGACGATCACGGCCCGGGAGGTCTCGTCCCCGGCCAGGTCCGCGGCCGGGGCCTGGCTGGTCAGCGCCACCTCCACCAGCCGTTTGGCGGCCTCGTCGTAGCGGGCGATCTCGGCCTCACTGAGCCGGTGGATGCGTTCGGCCTCCAGCCCATCGGCGGCGGCCATCAACTCGTACCCGGGGGCCAGGTCGCCCACCCCGTTGCCAATCACCCCGGCGACCATGTAGGCCACCTCGCCGGCGTCCCAGTGGCTGCCGAAGACGTGCAGCCCCAGGGGGATCAGCTGGGCGCGCAGCCGCTCCAGCTCGCCCTCCAGCTGGTCGGGGTCGGTGGGCAGGTGAGCCCGTTCCGCGCGCTGCCTGAGGTCGGCAAGCTGATCCTCGCTGCTTTGCGAGGTCATGGCGTGGCTGCGCCGGTAGGCGGCCAGGGCCTCGGCCAGCTCCTCCAGCTCGTCGTGCAGCCCGCCGGAGGTCATGACGGGCGGCTGGTAGCTGACCAGCGTCGCGTGGGAGCGACGCCTGGCCAGCAGCGCCTCGGCCGGGTTGCCCGCGTAGTACAAGTAGACGTGTGGGATATCGCCGACCATGAGGTCGGGGAAGTCGTGCACGCTGACCGCGTTCTCCTTCGACTTCAGGAACTCCAGCGTGCCGTGGGTGCCGACGTGGACGATCACGTCGGCCCGCCACACGTGCTGCAGCCAGGTGTAGTAGGCCAGGTACTGGGGGTGCGGCGGGACGGTGTTGTCGTGGGCCAGGGCGTCGTCCACCTCGGGGGCGCGCCCCGGCTGGACGCCCACCAGCACGTTGCCGTACTCGACGTGGGGGATCAGGTAGTCCCCGTCAGAATCGACCATGGGACGCGGCCCGTCCGCTGGCCAGGCCCGGGTGACCTCGTCCCACGCCTGCTGGTCGCCGAGGTCGGCCTGGGCCTGCCGGTGCGGGTAGGTGAGCGGCTGCACCTCAGTGAGGTAGGCGGGGGAGTTGACCTGGCCCGCCATGAGGTCGGCGCGCAGCCGGGCGGCGGTCACCGGCTGGGTGCGGTAGCCCGTCCGGTGGAGTTCGGCCAGGATCGCGGCGATGGATTCGGCGACGTCGAGCTGCGAGGCCGCCAGCAGGTTGCCCTCCCCGGCCGGGTAGTCGTATCCGATGAGGCAGACCCGCTTGTCGGCGTTCGCCAGGCCCCGCAGCCGCAGCAGCCCCCGGACCCGCCCCACCAGCCGGTTGAGCTGCTCGTCGATGACCTGCAGTTCGGCGGTGTCGACCCGGTGGCGGGCGTCGTGCCGGGGTGGGGTCATGGCGGCGATGGGGATCTGGTTGATCGCCCCGTCGAACTCGGGCAGCATCACCGAGACCAGCACCTCGGATGGCCCCAGCCCGTTGGAGTGGTGCAACCACTCCTCGGCGGTGGTGCGGGTCAGCAGGATCGGTGACAGGTAGGGCACGCCCAGCCGGTTGAGGGCGGCGACGCCGTGGTCGGCGTCACCGCCAGTGGGGCCGGCACCGAACCGGAAACTCATCAGGGTCACCACGAGGTCAGGTTCGAGGCCGGGGGTGGCGCACAGTTCCAGGATCCGGTCGACCGCGCTCGCGGCGTCGGTCTCGATCGCGACCGGCAGCACCCAGGCGTCGCCCGAGAGCGCCTCGGCGAGCCTGGCCGCAACGGGTTCGGGGTCGGTGGGGTAGCTGACCCCGTTGTACAGCAGTGCCACGACGGGGCGTCCCTTCGGCCCCGGGTGGGCGGCGAGGTAGTCCTCGGCGCTGGCGTAGCGGGCCCGGGTGGCCGGGTCGGCCAGGTGCACACCGGGGGTTTGGGGGCTCGGCTCGGGGACGTCGAGGCCGGGCTGGTCACCGTAGTCGCGCAGCAGGGTGCCGAGCACGAACAGGGCGTCGCCGCCGCGCATCGTCCGGTAGGCGCGGGCGAGCCGGGAGAAGGTCATCGCGTCCCGCCGGGCCTGGGAATCGTCCACGCCGCGGGGCGGCTCGGGGGGTGCACCCAGCATCATCGGCGGCATCGTCCCGGGAGCGAGCCGGAACTGGCCAAGCCGGGTCTGGCCGGCGAATTGCATGCCGAAGGGCAGCAGGTGGCCCGGGTATCCGTCCAGGATCGGCGCCAGGGCATCCTGCCAGGCCGGGTCGGAGCGCATCAGGTCCACGATGACCGCGTCGGCGGACGAGACCGCCCCGGCGAGAGCGTCGGCGTCGCCGAGGGGCTGGGCGGAGTCGAACAGCGTGAGGCTGCCCCAACCGGGGACCGTGCGGTCGAGGTGGGCGGCGGTGTCGATGAAACAACGCAGTGCACCCGGGTAGTGGGTGATCGCGACGATCCTCATGGTGCTCCTTCCGTTTCCCGGTTCTCCGGCGGCGCCGCGCTCACCCGGTGCCGCGGGACGATCACCGGATGGCCGGCGCTGGGGTCGGTGGTGACCCAGGCGTTCACGGCGAAGTTTCGTTCGATCTGACCGGCGGACAGCGCCTCGGCCGGGACGCCATCCGTCCGGACCCGGCCCTCGCCCATCACGACGCAGCGGTCGCAGTAGCGGGCGGCCTGGGCCAGGTCGTGCAGCACCGTGATGACGGTGAGGCCGCTGCGCTGGTTCAGGTCGCGGATCAGCTCCAGCACGTCGAGCTGGTGGGCGATGTCGAGGTAGGTGGTGGGTTCGTCCAGCAGCAGCACCCTCGGCTGCTGGGCCAGGGCCATGGCAATCCACACGCGTTGCCGTTCGCCGCCCGACAGGGACGCCACCAGCCGGTGGGACAGGTGGGCGACCCCGGTGACGGCCATGGCCTCCTCGATCGCGGGGTCGCGCCCGGAGGGGTTCAGCCGCCACCAGGGCAGATAGGCGTAGCGTCCGTAACCGATGAGGCGCCGCACCGTGACGTCGCCGCTGACCTGGCCGCCCTGCCACACGACCGCCATCACCCGGGCGAGACCCGCGGGGGACAGCGCCCGGATGGGAGCGTCGTCGAGGCGCACCTCCCCCGCGTCGGGACGCAACGCGCCGCTGAGGGCCCGGATGAGGGTGGTCTTGCCGCAGCCGTTGGGCCCGAGGATGCCGTGCACCCGGCCCGGCGCGAAGTCGAGGTCGATGCCGTCCAGGATGCGCCTGCCACCCAGGCTGAGCCGCAGCCCGCGGGCGCTGATCCGCGCCGTCATCACAGGGCCCTTCGCAGCAGGAACAGGAAGAAGGGGACGCCCAGCACCGCCATCATGATCCCGACGGGGATCTCGACCGGGCTGAACAGCGTCCGGGAGACCGTGTCGCTGATGGTGACCAGGGCGCCCCCGAGGACGATCGAGCCGGGGATCAGCAGGGCGTGGCTGGTGCCGACGACCAGGCGCACGATGTGGGGCACGATCAGGCCGACGAAGCCCAGCAGGCCCACGGCGCTGACGGCGCTCGCCGCGAGCAGGGCCGCGACCGCCGTCAGGGCCAGGCGGTTGGCCTGCACGTTCATGCCGAGGCCGCGGGCGACGTCGTCGCCGAGCACGATGACGTCCAGCCGCCGCACGGTGAACAGCGCCACCGTGAGCATGGCCACCGAATAGGGCCACAGCTGCTGCCACTCGGACCAGCCCTTGAGGGTCATGGCGCCGTTCATGAACATCAGCGCCCCCTGGATCCGGTCGGAGAACAGCACCATGACGGCGCTGATCCCGGCCGCGCACAGCGCCGAGACCGCGACCCCGGCGAGGATCACCCGGATCGGCTGGATGCCGCCGCGCCAGGCCAGCACGTAGATGACGATCGCGGCCGCCATGGCGCCGAGGAAGGCGACCAGCGGGACCAGCCCCTGATACTGCGGGAAGACCAACAGCACCGAGATCCCGGCCAGCCCAGCCCCGGACGACACCCCGATGATCCCGGGGTCGGCCAGCGGGTTGCCCATCACCGCCTGCAGGATCGCCCCGGAGGTGGCCAGGTTCATGCCGACCAGGGTGCTCACCAGCATGCGGGGCAACCGGATGTCCCACACCACCCGCTGCCACTGCACGTCCCCGGAGCCGGTCAGCGCGGCGGCGACCTGGCCCGGGCTGAGGCTCAGGGTGCCGCTGCCGATCGCGAACAGCATCCCGGCCAGCAGCAGGACGCCGAGACCGGCGAAGACCAGGGCCCGGTACCAGGTGCGTTCCCGCAGGCCCGGCTGGGCATGGACGGCCGCGACCGCCATCAGGGCTCCACCGGGGCGCCGAAAACCTCCGGGTGGACCGTGGCGGCCAGGTAGGCGAGCGCGTCGTCGTAGTAGGGCCCGGCGTTGAACAGGAAGTACTGCTGTGGAAGGTAGCTGATGCGTCCCTCCCGGATGGCATCGATGGCCTTCCAGGCGGGGTTCTGGTCAAGCTGGGTCTGGAGGGTCTGCCGGGCGAGGTCGTTGTTGCCGACCATGGACGTGACCAGCACGTGGTCAGGCTGCCGGGCGACGATGAACTCGATGTCGAGCGGGGTGGTCTCCGACCCGGGGTTGTCGGGGGTCGCGCCCGAGGCGATGTTGGTGAGGCCGAGGTCGTTGGCCATCTGCCCGGCGATGCTGTTGTCGAGTTTCACCGAGATGGTGTCGGCGGTGACGAACAGGATGGCCACCGACAGCGGTTTCTTCGGGGCCTTGGCCAGGATCTCGCTGTAGCGCGCGTCGATGGCGGCGAGGCGCTGCCCCGCGAGTTCCGGGTTGCCGCCGAGCACCCCGAAGGCGCGGTAGACCTGCTGCAGGTCGCGGTGGGAACGGACCCGCAGCAGCACGGTGGCGATCCCCAGGTTCTGGTAGGCCGCGGCGGCCGAGTCGTGGACTCCTTCGATGCCGACCACCAGGTCGGGGTTGAGTGCCGCCACGGCCTCGGTGTCCGTGGCGTAGGGCAAGCCGACCGAGGGCAGCGCCATGATCTTCTCGGCGTGTTCGCTGGCGAGGCGGAGGTTGCCGGTGAGCTCGGGGCGTCCGACCGCGGTGCCGCCCGCGTCGTACCAGATGTTGAGGGGCGTACCGGAGAGGAAGACCACCCGTTCGGGACGTTTCTCCAGTTTCACGCTCCGCTTGGCGGTATCGGTCACGGTGAGGGGGAAGGAGTCCCCGGACAGGCTGATCGAACCCGCCTCGGCCGGGCTGGCCGAGGGCATCTCGGGCGCGCTGGACGCGGAACTGCACGCGGCGGCCAGGCTCAGCACGGCGAGCAACAAGAGACTCAGGCAGCGTCGCAGCACGGGGCTGGTCCTTTCCGGAACCGGTTTGGTCCAAGTTTTGGGCAACAAATCGCGGAGAGTGTGTTGGTAGGTGGATCTTCACGAGGATCGTCGTGGTGGCCCGACGAGACGGACGCGGGTGATCGCGCTGGATCGTGCGGTCTCGATGGGACGGCGAAGCCAGAGCTTCACCGGGACGAGCGCAGCAGATTCCACCCATCCGAATACTCTTTTAGGCAAGACTAATCTATCTTCGGGTTGGCGGGTGCGGGCCAGCAGCTCGGTCTCACCATGCGTAGAACGGCGCAGGGGTCTGCCCGCCAGGCCCGGTGAGCGCCCTGCGGGCCGGCCCACAGCGACTGACCCGGCTTGAGGCTCCGTCCTGGTCGACGAGCGGCAGAACGTGCCCCCCGTGTGGGACGTCGTGCGGCGCGAGGTGGACCTCATAGTGCAGGGCCCCGCGGGTGAGCCGGTGGGTCCTGGCGGCCTCACCGCAGGTGTGACGCCAGCAATGCTCATCGACCCCCAGCACGGTGACCCCGTAGAACCGAGCAGGGTAATCGATCAACACCCGCTTGCCTTCAGCGATGATCGCATCGTTGGCGGTGTCTCATGCGACACCGAGCCCCTCGGCGGCCTGAAGTCACGTGTTAACCGGTCACCTTCAACCCGAGTCCGTCAAGCCGGCAGAACATGGTCAGATCAGGCGCGCTGAAGGTAGCGTTGGACACGTCGAGGTCTTCCAGATGAGTGGTGTGAGAGCTTCCATCCTCGGGAGGCCTCGACCCCCTCACCCAGCAGCCACGCCGGAACCCCTACCCACACCCTCGTTTGGGAAGAGCCCCATATGCCTGCCATCACGCCCGTCCCCCCACGCGTTTCAGCAGGAGTCACGGGGCTTGGTTCGGATGCCCCTCGACCTCCTGGAGTTTCCGGCGCTGCAGTCGGCGGACGCGAATGACCTGGACGATGAGGTCGACGGCCACGAACCCCACAGCGAGGGCGGCGGCCCCGATGAAACGGGAACGCGGATACAGAAAAACGCAGATCAGGAATACCCCGATCCCCTGGAACAGATACAGCTTCACCGAGGTTTTGTTCCACAGATGGCCCTTGATGGAACCATCCCAGTACTTCCATCTCCTTCCCATCATGCGATGATACCTGCTCCGGCAACAAGGATCACTCCACCGGGGACCCAGAACTCCGGCCACGATCGGCCGGTAACGCGTGCAGCTCCCCTCACACGGCATTCATTTATCAGCACCCGAGAGGAAACGAATGTGGAGCCGAATCCGAATTCTGCCCCATAGGACCGCATTGCGGTTTGCTGATCCCGCATCCCACCATGCCTCATGTAAATCGTATATCTTTTCTTCGTTCGTTGACAGAGGAAGCCACCTGCCGCATCTGCCGTCGCTGTAGAGGTATCGCGGCGCCGCGATACCTCTACGCGCGGGCGAGAATGATGCCTTGCGGCACCATTCTTCACCGATGCGGGCGGTTCGGATACTTGCGACGCAGTCGACGAAGATGGATTGCCCAGACGATCTGATAGACGACACATTCCACGACCACCATCGCAATCCCCACGATTGCGGCCCCGAGGAACCGGGCAGGCGGGAACAGGACAGCAACGACCACGAACGTCCCAATTCCTCGAAACAGGTAGGCACCCACCGACGGTGTGTATATTCGAAGATGGTCTTCGACGGAGCTATACCAGTTCTTCGTTTTCATCGTCATTGCGATCTCAAATCACCATCGGGAGCCAAAAACTACCACTGCTGCCAGAAAACACAGGCGATCGCCGACGTTGCCAAGGTCACAGCAATTCCCCACGGATTCAGTTTGACGACCTCTTTGATACCGATCTTGGCGGCGCGTTTTGGAACTTCCTTGCCGAGGTGACGCGCGAGCGCTCCCCAGTTCCGCTGGGTGACCCAGGTGCGGAGCAGCTTCCAGTCAACATCAATGAACCCGATGAATGGATTGGACCCCTTGACCACGCACGAGGCGTACTCCTGGATTCCTTCTGCCCCGGAGCTGTAGGGCGGGGTGACGCCGCCTTTGGCCGCTTCGGCTAGGACCGACAGGTCACGTTCGGGGTACAGGCGCTTGGCGGCCTCGTAGTCGATGCGCAGTTTGCCCTCGGCGTCCGTGAACTCGCCGTTCTCGCTGCGGGACGCTGTTGAAGAGCTGTCGTCGGCTCTGGCCTCTGTCATGGGCGCCGCGAGCATGCTGCACCCCACGAGCAGCGCCAAAATGTACTGATGATGTTCTTCATGTCATCTCCTTTCCCTGAGATGTGCCTGGCGATCGCTGCCTGGTGTTCAGGCTAAATTTCGTCAGGCGAGAGCACAACCCCTACGCGACGAGAGTCGACGAAAGCTGTTACCGAGAAAGCTTCGGTCACGTCCATCGTGCGCTGACCACGATATTTGTTGGTCGTTTCTCCGCCGGGGAGCGCACTCCAGGAGTGTGCAGACTGACCATTCGTCGTCTCCGCCTTCATCGGTCACCTTCTCCTGCACATCCCGGCGATCCGGTCAGTATGCGGGGGTGCCACATCAAGTAGCTGACAGGATTTCCTCGGCTCCGGGGTTCGATAACGGCTCCCCGACACGTGGCGGATGAGAGCTGAGCCCTGGACTGGTCGCAGTTCCCGTGCTCCTGGGGTGGTCGGGTGAGTGCTTCGGGCAGTCCATGGCGACACTTCACCAGCGGAAGCCTTCACCTACACCGTTAATCGGTTGGCCCCGTCGTTCATGCGGAACATGCCAGAGGTATAAGGCAGACTGGTGCACGGAGCCGAACGTAGAGGAGGGGCCGTGACGACCGTCCGTGTTGACATCGCTCCCAACCTGCTGCGCTGGGCCGTGAGACGGGCGCGCTGGGACGAGGAAGCTGCCCGCAAACGCGCACCCAAGCTCGACGCGTGGATCGACGGGACCGCACGCCCCACCCTCAAACAGGTGGAGAAATTCGCTGCCGCCACCCACGCACCCTTCGGGATGCTTTTCCTGCCCGAACCGCCGGTTGAGGACATCCCCATCCCGGATATGCGGACCATTCGCGACGCCGGAGTCCGCGAGCCGTCTGCCGACCTGCTGGAGACGATCTATCTGTGCCAGAGACGCCAGGACTGGTACCGTGACGACGCCCTCGACTCCGGGGCGACCCCGCTCAGCTTCGTGGGATCGACAACCCTCTCCACTCCGGCGGAGGAGGCCGCCGCTCGTATTCGTGCCGCGCTCCGTCTCGACGAGCGGTCTGTGTCCAACTGGTCCACTGCGTTGACAGATCTCATCGAGCGCACCGAGGCCATGGGTGTCCTGGTCATGGTCAACGGGATCGTCGGCTCGGACACCCACCGCAAGCTCGATCCGGAGGAGTTCCGGGGGTTCGCCCTGGCCGATGACATCGCCCCGCTTGTCTTCGTCAACGGGGCGGACACCAAGGCCGCGCAGATCTTCACCCTCGTTCACGAGCTCGCCCACCTGTGGCTGGGGTGCACTGCGCTCTCCGACGCAGCTGCGGGCGCCGCGCAGGGAACGAAAGAGGAGGAGGAGCGCTGGTGCAACCAGGTTGCCGCGGAGGTCTTGGTACCTCTCGACTCGCTCCGGTCGGAACGGCCAAGGAGCTGTGCTGAAGACGAGCTGGACCGTCTGGCGTCCCGCTACACAGTCAGCACCCTCGTCGTGCTCGCCAGACTCCGGGATGCTGGGTATCTCACGCGGGACGAGTACAAGACCCGATACGAGACCGAGCGTCAGCGCGTCATGGATCTCATGGATTCCCAGGAGAATCACGGTGGGGGCGGGAACTACTACCACACCCAGCTGCGACGCCTTGGGCTCCCCTTCACCCGAGCTGTGATCTCCGCAGCCCTGGAGGGACGAACGACCTACCAGGATGCCTACCGGCTGCTCGGGACCGTTAAGCACTCGACCTTCGAGGGGCTGGCGGAGAGAGCAGGACTAGCGTGAAATACCTCGTAGACGCCAACGTCCTCATCGAGGCAAAGAACCGCTACTACGCCTTTGACATCGCGCCCGGCTTCTGGAAATGGCTCGACCAGGCACACGCTCAAGGCACGGTATCCAGCCGGGTTAAGATTCCTGACGCCTGCCAAGGACTTGAAGTCCATTGGGTCAACACCTTTGAAATGCTACGTAGTACCGGTGTCACCCTTGACCTTCCCGGCGCTGCCCACCAAGTCGAAGAGAGGAACATCGGATCATCCAACCACCAATGCTTCCATCCGTTTAGAAATGCAGCACAGCCCCACTCCCACAGCCCACGAATCACACACCATGACGCCTCAGACATCTCCCGCACCCACCAACGCCCGCAGCATTCCAGCACCCCCGGAGCCCGGCCAGGTTGTCCAGGTTCGTGGCGCGGTCTGGGCGGTCACGAAAGTCGCCGTTCAGGGACTACCCCGCAGTTCCGCCGATGACGGCGTGCCCCGCCTCGAGCACGTCGTCTACCTTCCAGCGTAGCGATATCGGTAGCGTTGAGGCTGTAGTGGAACTCGCTGTTGTTGTCGCCGTCGTCGTTGCCGAGCAGATCGATCTCGATCAACCCGGGTCGGGTGTCGTTCCAGGCGGCCCAGGTTTTCATCGGGATCGAGGACTTCAGCAGGCTGCCCGGTTTGGTATGGATGGTCCTTGCCGGGACGAGCAGGCCTTGCAGGTAGGGCTTGAGGTGGCGGTCCATGGTGGTTGGTGACATGGTCAGTAGCAGAGGGCCTTGGTGTCCTCGGTCATGCCGAGCTGGTCGAGGCCTTCCAGCGCGGCTAATAGCCGGGGCCAAGCACTTCGAGGCGATGCCGTCGAGTAGCACCCAGCACCGCACCAACGCGTCGGTGACCTCCTGGCCGTAGCGCAGCATGCGTTCACGGGGCGTGTGTGGGCCGGGCAGCTCACCAGCCGCTGCCTGGCGCAGCATCTTGCGGGCATGGTCACGATGCCAGCCCGCGATCGTCACCACCGCGTCCGCTCAGGGGCCCCAGTGCGGGCATCTAGCATGAGTCAACTCGGAAGCTGGCGTCAGGGTGGGATAGTGATACGCTGGGAATCCTATTAAGACCCCTTTGAACTGTCTGACATCGAACTCGACGAGACCAGCGGTGCGGCTGGCAGTGGCTTGGTCGGCACCTTCGGCTGCTGATGCGTCCCGTGGTATTCGGGCTGGACAGTCTGTGCTTTTGTTTCTCCCCCGCCCGGGCTGCAAGAGCTGACCCCTGATGGGGGAGAGTGGCACCCTCCCCCATCTTCACCCCCCACAGAATCGGAGTCATTGATGAGCAACAGAGCTAGTGTTGCCGCACTCATCCTGATCGCACTGTTCGGAATTTTTTCCTTTGTCTTTCTCGGCAACAGAGCGTTCGCCATCGGGGCCGTTGTGGCGATTTCGCTTGTGGCAATCGCGCGGATCGTCAGGATCTGGGCGTTCAAACCCTGACCTCACGGATTTCACCCACCCCCTCGCCGCAGCAAACTGAAGCGACCTGGCATACCCGTCCCCCGTCTTCCTTGGTGGCTCGCCTCTGGCCTCTTGGAGCGCCTCGGTGAACCCACCGAAATTGATGCCGCTCTCGGCGCACAGCGCTGAACTCGCTGGATGCAACTGCCTTCTCTCCGCGGCGCGGACGACGTGGACGCCGTCCTTGCCCCCTTGGGGGTCACTTCCACATTTCTCTGCGCTCTTCTGGGTGAAACTCCGGCATCCTTGGCGCGTCGCCTGCTGCAAGGACCCGCGCCCAAGTGGTATCTGCATTTCAACAGCTCTGGGAGCAGGGTGAGCGCTGCCCCGGCATCGTCTCGGGAGCGGCCGGATCATTGCTGCTCGCTCGTTCCTCACCTCCCAGCAACGCAGCCGAGGACTTGGCTCACGCGGCCGCCACCCGACTGAAGGCACTCGCATTGTGGGACCACGATCGCGCGTCGTGGGCGAGCGACTTGGCACAGGGAGAACTCTTGGTCGGCTTCTCACACGGAACCTCGGGTATCGCTGTCGGCTTCCGCGAACAGATACAGCTTCACCAAGGTTTTGTTCCACAGTCGGCCCTTGATGGAGCCATCCCAGAGACTTATCCACGGCGACGTATTGGCCAGCGAAACCCTTGGTCAGAGCACATTTGAGGACGGCTGCGAATAAGCCTCCCAGCGCTTCCATCTCCTTCCCGTCATGCGATGCCACCTGCCGGAGCAGCGACGGTCGCTCCGCCGAGAATCCAGCGCTCCAGTAGCGGCCGGCCGGTAGCATGTGCCCATGGCTGTGGAGATCGAGCCGCTCTTCCCCACCGATCGGTGTGACTGGGACGAGTTCACACGGTTCATGCTGGAAAACACCTTTCCCTTCCATGTGAATCCGTCCCCGACCCGGGAAGAAATCGAATCACGAAAAGCGGACGGGGGTTTCGCCCCTCCCGAGCACGCGCTTCTCGCCGTGCGGGTCGGGGGCGGTCTCGTCGGGGTCGTGGGGCTCGATGATCTCGACGGCGATGCACCATTGTTCGACATCCGTCTCGCCGACGGGATGCGCGGAAGGGGTTGGGGGAGGAAAACGGTCCGCGAACTCGTTCGCCATCTGTTCGACACCTATCCACGGATCACGCGAGTCGAGGCACAGACACGCGACGACAACATCGCGATGCGCCGGGTCCTGCTCCACAACGGTTTCGTCAAGGAGGCGCGTTATCGAAGGACGTGGCCGGTGGCGGGCGGTTCGCCGCGGGATTCCGTCGCCTACGGATTGCTCCGGTCAGACTTCGAGACCGGCCGGACCACACCGCTGGTGTGGGACGACCTCAAGGTGTGATTTCCCGGACGGGAACCACACCCTCGGCTCGCACCAATCCTGAACCTATCCACGCCCCAACCATCACAACCGGCGCTCCCACGGTTCACTTGCCTTGAGGCTTGTTCACAGGATGCTGGTTGAGCCAGCTCGTGAGCGCCAGCGAACGGCTGTATCGAAACCACCCGGCAGCCGAGAAGCACACTCGGACCCCGAGCCCTCAGATACCCACGGGGTGGTTTCGACTCGGACTGCTCCTTCGTCGCGGTCCGGCTCAACCAGCCTCGGAGAGGCCATGAATAAGCCTCCATGCCCAAGAGGCTTATCCATAGGGGTGTTTTGACTTTCCTCGGCTAATGCCTTGCTCCGAGGGGACGCGAGGGCGGCTTGCCCGATCTGAGATGATCAAAGCGTCTTACCACAAAGACTCTCAGATGAAAGACAAGCCGCTGCCGTGAAGACAGCCACAAGCCTTGACCGTGACCAGATCCTTGACCTGTGTGAACTGGTCCACACCTCCTGCTCCGGGAATCTTCCCCCGGCAGGGTCCCGTGTCCTAGGGTTGTTCCGCTGCATCCAAGTCACTGTGTTGATGCTGCGGCACAATCTCACCCAAGAGTTGCTGGCCGACATCCACACGGTCTCCCAAGCCACCATCTCACGAGTGGTGGCCGTCTTACACCCCCCCTGATCGCCGAAGCCCTCCAAGCCTGGATACCTGAGGTGGGGGACCTTGACCCGGACCGTCAGTACATCATCGACGGTACTTTGGCGCCCTGCTGGTCGTGGCACGACCACCCCGAGCTGTATTCAGGCAAGCACCGCACGACGGGGGTGAACCTGCAGGTGGCCTGCACCCTGGCAGGGCACCTCGCCTGGGTCTCCCCACCCCTGCCGGGCAGTGTTCATGATGCGAAGGCCATCAAGGAATCCGACTTCCTCACAACCCTCAATGCTCAAAGTCATATTGGGAACAAGGAGGCTTATGCATAGCGACGCGTCGACCAGCGAAACCCCTAGTCAGAGCGCACTTGCGGATGGCTGCGAATAAGCCTCAAGGGCTACATCGGTTTGGGAATGATCACCCCCATGAAGAAACCCACCCACGGTGAACTCACCGACACCGATAAAAGAAACAACACAACCATCAACCGCGTCCGCTATCTTATCGAACGTGTCATCGCGAACTTCAAAACCTGGCGTGTCCCCCACACTGATTACCGCCGCCCCTACAACACCTTTGAAACCACAATACAACTTTGAAACCACAATACAAGCCGTCACCGGACTCATCTTCGCCTACACCCTATGAATAAGCCTCCTTGTCCGTGAGTTCCCGGAACCAGCGTTCGACCAGGTTCAACCATGACGAGCTGGTCGGGGTGAAGTGGAAGCGGACCCGCGGGCGACGCGCCAGCCAGCGGGCCAACTTGGCTCATCAACCTCGGCAACCAGCTATGACGACGTGAGATCCCGGCAAGTTCTCGAATGTCGCTTGCTGGAGGACTGGTCTCTCGTGCGCTCTTTACGAACATCACTGAGCGTTCGTGCCTGCCCCGGAGGCATCCCTTTCCGGGTCGCCCAGCCACGTACATAAGCGAACAGTTCCGTTGTCGCTCGGATGGCCGCTCCGTAGATTTCGTGCCAGAGGGATTCGGGGATGACGTCTGCTCGCAGTGGTACTCCCATGTGAAAACGGTCCGTATCTGCGGCTTGCGTCGTGGCACGCATGTGGTTGAGAGAGAAATGAACCCAGCCCGATGCCTCGTCATAGACGGGCAATGCCCAAGCGTGGGTCTGAGCTGCGAGTTCTTTGAGTCGATAGTCGTTCAAGGGCTTGCCATCAGCATCCTTGATCTTGCGAAACTCCTCGCCTCGCAGGAGCCTCATGGTGATGTCGTCGACGTCGGCTCCGCTGGCGATGTAATGCGCTCGGAACAGCGTGTCGAGCTGAAGGCGCAGCAACGGGGCAGCTACGTGGATGTTGTACGTGTCCACTGCGTCGATGAGCGCGTCTACCACCCCGTAGCTCCGCTGGATCATGGCAGTGACGATCAGGTCGGGCAGGTAAAGGTTGCCTTCAGCAGCCATCAGTGACTGCGCGGCAAGTTCCAGATGATCGATGCGTAGCTGATCGAGCGCTTGCCTTGGTGCCGCGAGCTCGGGATAGCGATCCACGGAACCGCCTGGCAGCTGCGGCTTGGGTACTCGGGGCAATCGAACCGGCGACAGGTCCGCTTCAGGAGAGTGCTTCATGCAACCACTATGGCATCCACAGAGCAGCAGCCGGGAATGAGCGTATCAACAACACCTGGAGTGCTACACGTTTCGTGGACAGCGACGAAACGTGTAGCACTTCATCAATGTTCGAGCAGTTGGTGATGGCGCGGATCATCAAACCCGGGTCGAAGCGTGACGCGGTGGAGACCCTCGCTGAGGTTGGGGTGGCATCACCATCAGCATCGCAGACCAACACCTCATCGCCGAACCATCCCGACGAAACCTCAAGAATACTCAGACGCCCAAGCCACTAGACGTGTGCAACTCAGGTCAATGAACCGATCGCTTCGTTCGGGCATGATCGCTGGTACGGTTGCTGAACCCTCCGCTATAGCGCTGGCATTCCGACGCCCAGCTGGATCAGGAGGGTGGTTTTATCCATTCAGCGAATCGCGCACGATCACGAACCTCGTCGGGGCAACCCCGCTTCTTGCCCAGCAAGATACGGCGGATCTCCCAGAGGCGCGTCTCAGTGATGTGTCCCTTCCAGTAGGCCACACGAAAAAAGTGCCACGAGGTGGTTGCTTGGATGGTCGGACTCACATCCAAATTGGCGAGCCGAAGGGGAACGCCCTCATCATCCGAAACCACCACGGACTTGATGCTTCGTGAGGTAAGAATGGCCAAGGTCTCCGATTCTCCAGCATGAGTGGCATCAGGGTTGGTGGATGCCTGCCGAAAGAAGTCCTGATTCAGCCTGAAGTTCACGAACTCCGCTGGTGTCTCCAACCGCAAGGGCTCGCCAAAGATATCGTGCGCATCGCGCATGTGCGGTAGCCCTTGCTTGGATGCCTGGTCGTCGCACTCGCTGGCAACCGTGCCGCACCAAGAGCCGTTGTTCGCCACCAACTGCCCAAGCAGCGGCATTTCGTCAACGAGGGCAAAATTGATCAGCACAGTGGTGTCCGGGAACACCAATCGCGGCGTGGGGTCGTCGTGCACTTTGGCAGGCTATCCGAGCAGGGACATCAAGTCGGAGTCACTCATGGTGGGGACAGATGGCTCGTCGACCTCCAAGGTCTCAGGGTCAACTCCCAGCATCCATGCCAGCGTCCCCTTCTGGAGTTTCCCGAGAGCCACGCCCTCCAGATGCGCGTCCTTCAACCACGAAGGGAAGGTGCGAGCACTGGCACGCGTCATGCGCTCTGTGATCGGGTCACCCGGCTCACTCTGCTCCCAGTAGCGACGTAGGAGACGTTGGGTCGTTAGGTCCAGCAGAGAGCGCGTCTCGGGTGGAACCGGAAGACGGAGGTTCTCCAGCCGCACTTTCACGGTGTAAGTCGAGACGCCCCACTGCCAGAGCAATGCGGCCAATTCATGCGAAGACAGACCAGACCAGTCGATGTCACGCAACTCCGGCTCCGGCAGCAGCAACTCTGCGGCGAACTGGTTGGCGGCAACCTCCTCACGACTGACTTCACGACCCTCGATGGCCATGACGCCCTCGTGCCCGAGGACCAGATGAGCCAACTCGTGGGCCAAGTCGAAGTTCTCCTTGAACCAGTTGCCCGTCTCCGGGATGACGATCACGTCACGCGGCCCAATCTGAAGCGAGTAAGCCGTACTAAGGCCAGGAAGCCGAACTGTGTCGATTCCCAGGGATGTGAGACGCTCAATGAACGTACGTACGAAGCCCTCTCCCAGGGCCTCCCGTGCGGAGGCAAGGTCTTCGGGGACGCGGCTGGGCTCCAACGGGTGCACAGCCTCCGCTTGGCGGTACGCGAGCAACACGTCCGACAGGATGGGTTTGTCCCCCTGCTCGCCGTCGATGCTGCGAGTCCAAGTCTCCTTGTCGAAGTTATGGCGTCCCGACACCACAAGCCGGTTCGGGTCAGGCACGCCGGTGATGAGCAGGTGGATGTCCTGGTCGAGCACCTCGGCCAGGCGTGCCAGTTCGAGCGCGGAAAAACCACGCTGACCACGAAGCGCACGCGAGAAGGCGTCCTCGGTCATTCCGACCTGACGCGCGATTTCCTTCCGAGGGGTGCCTTCAGGGAGCGCCCCAAGCACCCGCTGACCAATGCTGGGGTTCATGGTCACCATCCTAGGACGCTCTTGGGATTTTCCCAAGACCCAGGTGCGATGCCCCTCAAGAACACCGATACCCCGGACACCCCGAGGTGGGGCGCTCGGGGCTGGCAGACGACGGGAAACCAGCGGACCTGTGATGGGTGCGGGTGGATGCCGTGCGTACGCGTGCCCCGGCAAAGACGGGAACCCCCGGTGTTGTCACCGAGGGTTCGAGTAAGCGTCAGCTGGCGGTGACGGTGGGATTTGAACCCACGGTGGCTTGCACCACACTCGCTTTCGAGGCGAGCTCTTTCGGCCGCTCAGACACGTCACCGCCGATGAGCGTATCCCAGCCCGGCCCTGCGGACAAATCCGCTCTTCCCTCAGCCGACCACGACCTCGAAGGTTCCGACCCGGTCCGCGATCCCCGCGGCCAGGTCCTCGATCATCCCGACGTCGTGGAGACGGTTCCGCCAGTTTTCCGGGATTCCGCTGCGGCCGTACAGCGCCCCCGTCAGCTGCCCGTAGATGGCCCCGACGGTGTCGGCGTCGTCGCCCAGGTTCACGGCCAGCAGCGCCCCTTCGAGGAAGTCGTCGGTCCTGGCGAGGGCCCACAGCGCCGCTTCCAGGCTGTGCAGGACGTATCCCGACGACGAGATCTCGTCGCGTTCCTTGACCCGGTAGGAGCCGCGCAGGATCGTCGCCAGGTCGGGGTTGGTCACCTGCTCGGCCAGGTCGGCGGCCAGTACGTACAGCTCCGTGCGCGACGCCCCTTCGATGGCGGCCGCGATCAATCTGCCGTAGGCCCCGCACGCCTCGACGCACTCGACGGCGGGATGGGTGGTGCGGGAGCTGTCGGCGGAGAACCGTCCCGCGGCATCGGGGTCGTCGCAGAAGGCCATCGCGACCGGCGCCAGGCGCATCAAAGACCCGTTGCCCGAGCTCATCCCACCGATCGCCTCGCGGTAGGGCTCCCCGGTTGCCTCGAACTCCTCCAGGGCGGCGCGGGTCTGGTTGCCGATGTCGAAGCACCGGCCCGTGCTGCTGAGGTACCCGTCTCGGTACCAGCGGACGAACCGGGCCAGCTGGTCGCGGGGATCGTAGGCCCCGGTCTCGGTCAGGCTCGCTGCGATGCACAGCGCCATCGATGTGTCGTCGGTCCACTGCCCGGGCGCGAGATCGAACACCCCGCCGCCCGTCATCCCGGTCACGGGCGGGAAGGAGTCGCGGGCCTGGAACTCGACGGCGGTACCCAGGGCGTCGCCCACCGCCAGCCCGAGAAGACACCCCAAAATCCGGTCCTCGTTCATGGTGTCACGATACAGAGTTTGACAGCTCACGAGGCGGCTGATGCCATGAGCACATGAGAGGTCGATCGCGTGTGCGGGCCGCCGATGTCGCCGCCGCAGCGGGGGTGTCGACGACGGCTGTGTCTTTCGTCCTCAACGGCCGTGACGCCGGGAGCATCTCCGCCGCCACCCGGGCCCGGGTTCTCAAGGCCGCCGAGGAGTTGGGGTATCGCCCCAACCACATCGCCCGCAGCCTGCGGCAGCGCTCCACCAGTTCCATCGGTTTGGTCACCGACGCCGTCGCGTCATCCCCGTTCGGGGGGCGCCTGCTCGCGGCCGCGACGGAAACCGCCGAGGCTTCCGACCAAGTGCTGCTCATGATGGATATCGGCCACCGCACCGGGCGCGTCGGTGAGGCCATCGCCGCCCTGGAGCACCGCCAGGTTGATGCCATCATCTACGCCACCATGGGGTTCACCGAGCTGGCCGAGGCGCCCGAGTCACGCATCCCACTGGTACTGGCGAACTGCGTCGCCCCCACCCCGGGCCCCAGTTCCGTCAGCCCCGACGACGCGGGGGGCGCGACCGCTGCTCTGGAGCATCTGGCCGATCTCGGCCACCAGCACGTCGTCATGCTGGGCGGCCACTACGACCCTGGAAATCCGAATTCCGGTAACATCTCCGGCCCGATCCGCTGGGACGCGTTCCGGAGGGCGGCCGAGCGCCGCAGCGTCGAGGCGCGGCACGTCGGTACCGGCTGGCAGATTGACGACGGCCACGCAGCCGCCCTCACCGCGCTCGACGCGCCACCCGGCGAACGGCCCACCGCCCTGTTCGCTGTCTGCGACCGGATAGCGGCGGGGGCGCTGCTCGCGGCCGCGAAACTCGGCCTCGACGTACCGGGTGACGTGTCCATCATCGGTTTCGACGACCAGGAGGCCCTGGCCGGGCACACGGTCCCGGCCCTGACCACCGTCGCCCTCCCCCATGCGGCGATGGGAGAGGCCGCCGTCCGAATGGCCCTCGACGCCGTGTCCGGGGGGTCGGAGACCCCCGAGCACCTGGTGTTGCCGTGCCCGCTGGTGGTCAGGGGATCGACGGCCCCGCCTCCCATGGGCGCAGGGTAGGCGCGTCACGGCACCCTAGGAATCACCTCCCGGGCCTCCACCGCCCCCTCGCTCGTCACGACGAGGCTCCACGGCTCGTCGTGACGCCAGGTCCCCGGAACCCCTGAGGGGCGGTACAGCTCCGTGACGGCCCCGTCCACCCAGAGCTGGGAGCCGGGCACGAGCTGGACCTCCCCCAGGGTGGGATGCGTCAGCCGCGCCCCGGCCCCCACGACCTCCACCACCCAGCGGCGATCCGCAAGCACCGTTGTGCCTGCCCCGAGGGGGAACACGTCCCCGGCGAGGGCGGCGGCCGCCCCCGGATCGACCCGGCTCGCCACTAGCCCCCCGACCAGTTGCAGCCGCCTGGGCAGAGTGAGGCAGCCCGCGTGGTCGCGTACCGCCGGATCCTGCGCTTCCTGCCGGACCCAGCCGACGAGCAGCGGTTCGCCGTCGGCGAGGCTCACCTGGGGGGCGTAGCAGTCGGTGCCGTCGTCGAGGACATGGGCTGATTCTGCGACAAACCGCAGGCCCTCGCCGTCGGGGACGAGGTCCCCGACCGCCGCGACGACCTCCCCCAGCATGTCGTTGTCGTGGATGGAAACCACCAGCACCCACCGCCCGTCCAGCGGGAACAGTTGCGGACACTCCCAGATGTCCGCGGTGCCCGCGCCCCGGAGAACCGGATCATCGTCGACGAGCAGCCCGGCGTAGCGCCACGCCAGTTCGTCGCTGCGGTCGTACAGGAGCACCGCGGGCGAACCGTCACGCAGCCCCGCCCCCACCACCGCGAGTTTCCGGCCCTCGTGCTCGAACACGAACGGGTCACGCATGATTCCGATGTCATTGGCCTCGGGGGTGGTGCCGACGACGATCGGCGCGCCCCAGTCCAGCAGGTCGGGGCTGCCCCATCTGAGGCATACCGTCGATTGGCTGGACTCATCGGCGATCCCGGAGTAGACGACGGCGGGGCGGTCGTGCCCAGGGACGTACACCCCCGACCAACAGCCGAACGCGTCCGGTCCACCGGGGGTCGGCGAGAAGGCGACGGGGTGTTCCTCCCAGTGCGCGAGGTCGTCGCTGCTGGCGTGCCCCCAGGCGATCTGCCCGTGCACCGGGGCGGTCGGGTTGTGCTGGAAGAACACGTGCCAGCGGCCATCGGTGCGGGTCATGCCGTTCGGGTCGTTCAACCAGCCACGAGCGGGACGCAGGTGGTAGGAAGTGGTGAGCGCGGTCATGACGCTCCTTTCAGCGGTGCGAGCCCGCGGTCAGGCCCTCGCGCAGCGTCCGCTGCCCGAAGACGAACACACAGAAAGCGGGGATCATGGAGATCACCACGCCCGCCAGGACGGTGGCCACCGATCCGGTGCCCATGTTGCCCTGCAACGAGACCAAGCCCAGCGGCAGGGTGAAGTTCTGCTCGCTGATGGTGAGGATCAGAGGCCGGAAGAACTCGTTCCAGTGGAAGTTGAACGCCAGAATACCGACGATAGCCATGCCCGGTGTCGCCAGTGGCGCGTAGATCGACGCGAAGGTCCGCCACGGGGTGGCCCCGTCGATCTCGGAGGCTTCCCCCAGCTCCGCGGGCAGCCCCATGAAGTACTGGCGCATCAGGAAGGTGCCGAACGCCGTCGGGATGGCGGGCAGGATCAACGCCAGGAGGGTGTCGGCCAGGTTCATGCCTCGGATCAGCATGAACACCGGCACGATGGTGACCTGCATCGGGACCATCATCGTCGCCAGGATCAGAGCGAACAGCAAGTTCTTGGACCGGAACTCAAAGCGGGCAAACACGTACCCGGCCATCGCGGAAGACAGCATCTGCCCGACGGCGATGATGCCGGTCACCAGCACCGAGTTGAGGATGAGCAGCCACATGTCGACCTTCTCGAACACCGCGGGGTAGGAGGAGAAGTCGAGGCTGGAGGGGATGAGGGAGCCATCGGTTGACAGGGACTCGGAGGGGGGTCGCATCGACGACAGCACAGTCCAGATCACCGGGGCGAGGGTGAGGAGGCTGACCAAGGCCAGCACGACATAAGTTGCGATTTTCTTCATCTCTGCTCCTCAGCCGTAGAACACAAAACGACGGGACAGCCGGAACTGCAGGGCAGTGACCAGCATGATGAGAATGGTCAGGACGATGCCGATAGCCGATGCCTTCCCGAACTCGAGCTGCTTGAACGCGGACTCGTAGATCACCATGACGGCGGTGCGAGTGGAGTCGCCGGGCCCACCTCGGGTCAGGACGTAGGGCTGGTCGAAGATCTGCAGCGCGGAGATGATCGCCATGACGGAGGCCACCAGGGTGGTGGGGCTGACCAGCGGGAACGTGATCCGCCAGAACTGTCTCCAGCTCGTCGCCCCATCGACCTGCGCGGCCTCGTAGACCTCCTTGGGGATCGACGCCAGTCCGCCCAGGAACAGCAGGAACGAGAACCCGAAGTTTTGCCACACGTAGACCAGAACCACCACGACCATCGCGCCCTGTGGTGAGGTCAGCCACGCAACGTTGCCGATTCCGAGCATGTTCAGGAAGTGGTTGACCAGCCCGAAGTTCTCGTTGAACAGGTAGCTCATGATGATCGACACCGATGCGGCCGACAGGATGAGCGGGAAGAAAAGCACGGAACGGAAGAACGACCTCAGCAGCGCGGGCATCTTCGTGTTGACCAGCACCGCGAGCCCCAGCGCGAGCGCCAGCTGCAGGGTGACAGCGATGATCACGAAAGCGATGGTGTTGAGGAAGGAGACGCGGATCGTCGGGTCGGCGGCGATCTGGGCGAAGTTATCCAGACCCACGAACTGCGGGTCGGTGATGATGTCCCACCGGAAGAAGGCCAGGGCGATGGAGGCCAGGATCGGCAGGAAGGTGAACAGCCCCAGTCCGATGAGGGTGGGAGCCAGGAACAACCAAGTCAGCACTGTGCGCTGCATGTCACACCTCCAGGGCGCGGGTCAGGTCCTCGTCGAGGCGCGCGAGTGCGGCGGGGAGCGCGGCGGCGGAGCCGGTGACGGCCCCGAGGACGTTCTTGATGAGGGCGGTCTCGACGGCGGCCTGCTGCGGTGGGGCCGGGATCGGGGCACATGGGAATCTCTCCAGGGTGTCGTAGAACACCTTCCAGTGCTTCGGGCCCTTCTCGGAATAGAAGGCTTCGTTGCACATCGAGCGGCGCGTCGGGGTGGTGGTGGGTGCGGGAAAGGCCAGCTGCATCCCCTCCAGGGAGGTGCAGAACTTCACCCATTCCCAGGCCTCGTCCTTGCGTTTCGAGGTCTTGAGGATGGCGTATCCGGCCGCGCCGAACTGGTGGCGTTGGCTGCGCCACTTCGGGAAATAGCCGACGTCGTAGTCGTCGGGTTTCAGGCCGGCCTCGGCAAGCCCCTGTACCCAGAACCCGCCAGCGGGGGTCATGCCGATGGAACCACCGGAGAACTGGCCGACGAGTTCGTTGCCGCCGCCCTGAGCCGGGCTGGTGCCGAGACCCTCTTGGACAAGCGCCCGGACGAACTCGAACGATTCCGCGACCTTCGGGTCAGTGGCGTTCGAGCGTTCCCACAGGAAACCGCCGGAGAACGTGCCCACGTGGCCGGGGTAGAAGCGGTCCCATAGCCACTCGCCGCCGGGCGATTTCTGTTCGGTGAGGAAGCTCGTGTCGTTGATGTAGAGCCAGGGAACGATGCCGCCCCACAGCCGGTTGGTCCAGTAGAACGGCACAAAGTCGGAGGCGTTGGCCTGCTTCATCTGGCGGGCGACGCCCAAGAAGTCGTCATGGCTCCAGTCATCGCGGGGATACTCGATCCCTGCGCGGTTCATCGCCTCGGCGTTGAAGTAGATGTTCGCAGCGTTGAAGTCGATGGGCATCTGGTAGAGGGAGCCCTTGTACATGAATGCCTCGATGAGGCTGGGGTGCACGTCGTTGAAGTAGTCCTGCACCTGGCCTACGTCGCGGGCGAGGTACTCGTCGAGGGGTTCGGCGAGACGTTCAGCGAACAGCTGTGCGCCCTCGGTGGCGACGACGCACACGTCCGGCGGGGTGCCGGCCGCGACCATGGTGAGGATCTTGGCGAAGAAATCGGCCCAGTCCGCGCCCTGGATGGCCTGGAGCCGGACGGGGATGTCGGGGTGGTGGGTGTTGAACGCCTTGACCAGCGATTGCCGGGCCTCGGCGTCCTGGTTGGTTCCCAGGATGGCGATGGACAGGGAGTCGTCGTGCCGCCCGGGGATGTCCGTTCCGTTCAGGCGCGGCCACTGGCTGCCTAGGAGCGCGAGTGATCCCACTCCCACGGCTCCCGCCAGCACCCCGCGCCGGGTGATCTGAGTCATCGGTGACCTCCGGCCTAATTCGATTTAGGTGCTATTAGTGTGCGCCCTGTGACGCCGGTTGGTCAAGGGGTCGAGTCGGCTCATCCAAAATTTTCGCCTGGGTGTGGTGGCCCTGCCCTGGCGCGCTGGTCCGGACGAAACACCGCTCCACCGTCCTGCCCGCCTCAGTGGTTCTCGGAGGTGTGGCAGTCGTCCTCGCAGGGGGTGTCGCCTCCCCCGCGCAGGGCGGCCGCGGGTGTGGCGCAGCAGGCGTCTCCGCGCCAGGCCTCGACGCCCTCGCGGACAGCGAATCCGGCGATGACCAGGGCCGCCACGGGATCGGCCCAGGTCCAGTCGAGCAGGCTGTTCAGCACGAGACCGACCAGCAGCGCCGCGGAGAGGTAGGAACACACGAGGGTCTGCTTCGAGTCGGCGACCGCGGAGGCCGAGCCGAGCTCACGTCCGCAGCGTCGTTCGAACCAGCTCAGGAACGGCATCACCACCAGGCTCAGTGCGGCGAGCACAATTCCGACGGTCGAATGCTCCGGTTCGCGCACACCGGTCAGCGAGAGGACGGCCTCCGTGGTGACGTAGACCGCCAGGGCGAAGAAGGAGATCGCGATCACCCGCAGTGCCGTTTTCTCCCGGCGTTCGGGATCGGACGAGGCGAACTGCCAGGCAACCGCCACCGCGGAGAGCACCTCCACGACCGAATCCAGGCCGAATCCGATCAGGGCGGCGGACGACGCCTCACCCCCCGCCGCGAGGGCGACGAAGGCCTCGATGACGTTCCAGGTGATCGTGAGTGCGACGACGATCCTGATCCGTCGCTGCAGGATCGCTTTCCTACCGGGCTCCAGGGCTTCCGCCGTCACCGGGAAACCCCCGCGACGTGGCAGCAGGGTGATTCCGCGCAGGCAACGTCATCGACGATCAGGGGGAGCTCCGCCCGCGAAGCAATGGTCAGCATACGCCGACCCTACAGCAACCACCGGCCCGGGGGCGCTGCCCTGTGGCCGGGTCTGCCGTTCGGGAGCGGGATGGTTTCGACACGGGCCGCTCGTCCCTCACGGCCCGGCTCAACCAGCTTGGAAGAGCGAAGCCGGTTGAGCCGACCTGCGAGCGTCAGCGAGTGGGGCGTGTCGAAACCAAGGCGAGGGTGATCGGGGACCGGTAGTCGGGTTCTGGCCACCGGGTGCCGGGGGTTTCGACACGGGCCGCTCGTCCCTCACGGCCCGGCTCAACCAGCTTCAGAAAAGGACGCTCACGCACCTGATCAACCGGTTTTGGGGATGGTCGGGACCACCTCGGCGACTTGCACCCGGGCTCCTTCCGGTGTGATCAGGGTCCAGGGTTCGTCGGAGCGCCACGTGCCCGGGATGCCGTCTTTCGGGTAGTACTCCAGGACCGCGCCGTCCACCCACACCTGCGACCCGTCCGGCACCTCGACGACCCCGTGGCTGGGATGCGTCAGCCGCACCCCGTCGCCCGCTACCCGCAGCGCCCAGCGCCGCTCCGCCAGTGACGTCCCACCCGTGTCGAGGGGACGCCAGCAGCCGACCAGTGCCTCGGCCGCCCCCGGGTCGACGAAACTCACCACCCGCTCGCCCACCAGTTTCACGCGACGCGGCAGGCTGAGGCAGCCGGCGTGGTCGCGGACGGCCGGGTCCTGGGCCTGCTGCCGCACCCAGCCGATCAGCAGCGGCTCCCCGTCGGCGACGGTGGCCTGCACGGCGTAGAGGTCGGGGCCGACGTCGAGGAGGTTCGCGTGTTCGGCGACGAACCGCGGCCGCGCCCCGTCGGCCTCAAGCCTTCCCACCACTGCCAGTTCCCCGACGAGCTGGTCCCCGTCGAGGACGGAGACCAGCAGCACCCAGCTCTCCCCCAGCCGGAACAGCTGCGGACACTCCCACATGTCGGCGGTGGCGGCGGCCGCCAGCACCGGGTCGTCGGCGACGAACAACCCCAGGTAGCGCCACGCCAGTTCGTTCTGCCGGTCGAACAGCAGCACGACGGGGGTGCCGTCGTGGCGGCCCGCCCCGAGGATCGCCAGGGGCCTGCCGTCGAGTTCAAAGACGAACGGGTCGCGCATCACGGCGATGTCGTCCAGGTCAGGGGTGGGCGCGACGACGACGGGCGCGTCCCAGGTCACCAGGTCGGGACTGCCCCAGCGCAGGCACACCGTCGAGGCCCCCGATTCGTTCGTGACTCCGGAGTAGACCACCCCGGGTCTTTCATGGCCGGGCAGGAACACCCCCGACCAGCAGCCGAAGGCGTCAGGGCCGCCGGGGGTGGGTCCGAAGGCGACGGGCAGCAACCGCCAGTTCGCCAGGTCGTCGCTGACGGCGTGTCCCCACGCGATCCGCCGGTGTTCCGGGGCGGCCGGGTTGTGCTGGAAGAACACGTGCCAGACCCCGTCGCGGAAGGTCATGCCGTTCGGGTCGTTGAGCCAGCCTCTGTGCGGCCGCAGGTGGTAGCTGGTGGTCGGTGCGGTCATCTCCTGGCCTCTCCCGGTGGTGTCTCGCTACGGGCTTCACATCCACGCTATCGGAGGGCGGAAGACCCAGCCCAGCCCTGAGATCCCGCCCACGCTCCCGCGATCCGCCTGCCTTGCGGTCATTCGCTTGCGCTGTAGCGCAGGCGTTCGTCCGTAAGGCAAGCGTTTCCGTCGGAAAGGCCAGCGGACGACGGGAAGGCGGGCGTTTCCCGTCGGGCCCCTACCGCCGTCCCTCGAAGAACTCCCCCAGCAGGGCCGCGCAGTCGGCCTCCAGCACCCCTGAGGTCACCCTCGGACGGTGGTTGAGACGCGGGTCGCGCAGCACGTCGAACAGCGACGCCACCGCCCCCGCTTTGTCGTCGAAGGCCCCGAACACGAGGTGATCGATCCGGGCCGCGACGATCGCGCCCGCGCACATGGTGCACGGTTCCAGGGTCACCACCAGGGTGCAGCCCGTCAGCCGCCACCGGCCGAGGACCTCGGCGGCGCGCCGGATCGCGACCACCTCGGCGTGTGCCGTCGGGTCGCCCGTGAGTTCGCGTTCGTTGCCGCCCACCCCGATCGGTGACCCGTCCGGCCCGAGGACGACGGCCCCCACCGGCACGTCGCCGCGCAGCCCCGCCTCCCGGGCCGCGGCAAGGGCCTGCCGCATCGCGGGTTCGTAGCGTCGCGCCACGCTCGGGGGTCTCTCAGTCGTCAAAGGCCTCGACGGCCCGTTCGAACACCTCGTCGATCTTCAGGCGCCGCGCCACCTGCATCAGCAGCTCGTCGGAGTCCTCCTCGTAGTCGGTGGCAATGGCCTCCAGTTCGAAACCCCGCAACCCTGCGGCGGCGAACATCTCCAGGTCCCCGATCGGGGTCGGTTCGTCCTCCTCGTCGGGGATTTCCTCACCCAGGTAGTCCACGACGTCGCGGGCGATGGGCCAATCGTTGGCGGCGGTGGCGTCGCTGAGCAGCACCTCCACCACCCGTCCCCTGACCCGGCAGATCACGAAGAACTCGCCCGCCACCGAGACGTACCCGTCCGCCCCGGAGTCGCCGGGCAGGCGGCCGAGCTGGCGGATCAGCTCGTCGAGGTCGTTGGCCAGGTCGAAGTCCATGGGCACCGCCGTCGCCTTGCCGTCCTCCCGGTACACGGCGACGACGAGGTCGATGTCGTCCTCCCCCGCGTCCTCGAGGTCGTCGTCGAAGAACTCCTCCTCCGAGTCGTCGGCGGCTTCCAGGTCGCGATCATCCTTCAGGTCAAAGGGCTCGGCGTCTTCGTCAAAGGCGTCCACGGCTGATCTCCTCCCGGGTCTTACAGAAACCCCATCCTTCCAGATCCCCGGGTTCCTTGAGGACCCGGGCCGAAATCCGCTCCCCGAACCCGTCGGGTGTGTCAGAGTGGGGTCGTGGAACTTCGCGTCATCTCTCATCCCCTCGTCGATCACAAACTGACGGTCCTGCGCGACCGCAACACCGAGCAACCCATCTTCCGCCGCCTCGTCGAAGAGCTGGTGACCCTGCTGGCCTACGAGGCCACCCGCGGGGTGCGCGTCCACGAAACCGCCATCGAAACCCCCGTCGCCCCCACCGTCGGCACGAAACTGGATTCCCCAGCCCCGCTGGTGGTTCCGATCCTGCGTGCGGGCCTGGGGATGCTCGACGGCATGCTGCGGCTGGTGCCGACCGCCGAGGTCGGTTTCCTGGGCATGATCCGCGACGAGAAAACCCTGGAACCCACCACCTACGCCGAGCGCCTGCCGCAGGACCTTTCCGGCCGCCAGTGCTACGTGCTCGACCCGATGCTCGCCACCGGTGGGTCGCTGGGTGAGGCCGTGAAGTTCCTCGTCGGCCGCGGCGCCGACGACATCACCTGCATCTGTTTGCTGGCGGCCCCCGAGGGGATCGAGAGGATCCAGGACCTGCTGGCGGACCTCGACGTCCCCTGCACCCTGGTGGTCTCCGCCGTCGACGAACGCCTCAACGACCGGGGCTTCATCGTCCCGGGTCTGGGCGACGCCGGAGACCGGCTGTACGGGCTGGCCGACTAGTTCCTGGCCCCGCGGCCAGCCCGCCGGCCCGGCTCAGCTGTCCTTACCGGCCAGCTTGGTCGCGCACTTCGTTGCGGCCTCCGCGACGGCCTTGCCATCCTCGTCGCTGGTCTTGGCGTTGACGTCGATCTTCCCGTCGGCGAGTTTCTGGAGGGTGTCGGAGCTCACCTTGTCGTAGCTCCCGTCCACCACACAACTGACGTAGTCGTTGAGCACACCCTCCGCGTACGTGGAACCGCCCTTCTCCTTGATCATCTTGATGATTCCCGCCTTGACGGCGTCCTTGCTCGGTTTCCCGCCGCACCCGACCGCGCCAAAAGCAATGGCGACAGAGGCCAGGACTGCCACCGACCCCTTGAGCACCCGAGAGTTCATGTCGTTCGTTTCCCTTCCTCGGCGCGGCTCAGCGCCGATACGAAGCAGGGTAATGGTTCCCCGGGCCACCCGGGGAACCGGTCTCGGTGATCAGTAGTAGTACGGAAACCCCGACCAGTCGGGGGTGCGGCGCTCCAGGAAGGAGTCACGGCCCTCCACCGCCTCATCGGTCATGTAGGCCAGGCGGGTGGCCTCGCCGAGCAGCACCTGCTGGCCGACGAGACCGTCGTCGACCAGGTTGAAGGAGTATTTGAGCATCCGCTGCGCGGTCGGGGACTTCCCGCAGATCCTCGCCGCCCACTCGAGCCCGGTCTCCTCCAGTTCCTCGTGCGGCACCACCTTGTTGACCATGCCCATCTCGTGGGCCTCCTGGGCGTCGTGGACGTCGCCGAGGAAGAAGATCTGGCGCGCGAACTTCTGCCCCACCTGGCGGGCCAGGTAGGCCGATCCGAAGCCGCCGTCGAAGGAACCGACGTCGGCGTCGGTCTGCTTGAAACGGGCGTGCTCGCGGGAGGCGATGGTCAGGTCGGAGACGACGTGCAGGGAATGCCCACCACCCGCGGCCCAGCCGTTGACGAGCGCGATCACGACCTTGGGCATGAACCGGATGAGCCGCTGCGCCTCCAGGATGTGCAGCCGGGCGAGTTTCGCCTTGTCGACGGTGTTCGCGGTCTCACCGTCGGCGTACTGGTATCCGGCGCGGCCCCGGATGCGCTGGTCGCCACCGGAGCAGAACGCCCAGCCGCCGTCCTTCGGGCTCGGCCCGTTGCCGGTCAGAAGCACGCAGCCGATGTCGGCGCTGGTGCGGGCGTGTTCCAGGGCCGCGATCAGCTCGTCGACGGTGTGGGGCCGGAAGGCGTTGCGCACCTCGGGCCGGTTGAAGGCGATCCTGACGGCCGCGACGTCGCGGGCGCGGTGGTAGGTGATGTCGGTGAACTCGAAGCCGGGGATCTCGTCCCATCGCTCCGGCCGGAACGGGTTGGTCATGCCCACACCCTAGGCCCCTCAGAGGTAGGGGCGTTCCAGGGCCCGGCGGGCGCGGTCGGGGAAGTTCGTGATGACCGCGTCGACCCCCAGTGCCGCGAGGGAGCGGATGTCCTCGTTCCTGTCCACGGTCCACACGTTCACTCCCACCCCGGCCTCGTGGCACAGCCACATGTAGTTGGGTTGCTGGAGAGCGTAGAAGTGCGGGTGGAGGAACCTGGCCCCGAAGACGTTGGCGTAGCACCACGGGTCGTAGAGGCCGTCGGAGTACAGCAGGCCGAGGCATTCCGGGGGCACCGCCCCGCGCAGGTTCGCCAGGGAGAAGTGGTTGAACGACGAGAACAGCACCCGGTGGAGCATCCCCGCATCCTGCACGATAGCCAGGGCGTCGTTTTCCATCCCGGGGTACAGCTCGATGCTGTTCTTCAGTTCGAGGTTGATGCGCAGCCGGGTGGGTTCGAGCAGTTCGAGGACCTCCCGGAGGGTAGGGATCTGCACCTTCCGGTGCCCGACGAAACCGTTGCTGTAGTTGCACAGCCGCAGCTGCTCCAGAGTCAGGTCGGCCACCCTGCCGAACCCGTTCGAGGTGCGGTTGATGGTTTCGTCGTGGATGACGACGAGCTGCCCGTCGATGGTGCGTTGCACGTCGAGCTCAACGCCGTCCGCACCCATCTCGATCGCCTGCTGGATGGCGGGAATGGTGTTCTCGGGGGCGTATGCCGATGCTCCACGATGAGCCCAGATCGCTGTCATGATTATCCTCCCCAACTCATGATATTCCCTCTGGCAAGGGTTTTCGGAAGGAAAGCGGGTTGAGTCTTCCCCTCAAGGCTGGTTGATCCGACCCGCGGCTCCTCTTCCTTTGAAGTTGGTTGATCCGACCCGCGAGTCCTCTTCCTTTGAAATTGGTTGAGCCGGGTCGCGAGTCCTCTTTCCTTGAAGTTGGTTGAGCCGACCCGCGAGCGCCAGCGAACAGGTCGAGTCGAAACCAAGACGACTTTACCCGGGAACCCATGGTCAGGTCTGCCTCCCATCCGCCGGATGGTTTCGACACGGGTCGCTCGTTCCTCGCGACCCGGCTCAGCCAGCTTGTTCGGGCTTCACTCCTTCATGACGAAGGCGGTGTTCGGCACCCCGTAGTGGGCGTAGACGGATTCGCAGCCATGGCAGGGACCCACGAGCTTGTCCTCCGGGGAGTGGAGCACCACCTCCAGGCCGAGTTCGGGCAGCTTGTCAACGCCGTTCGCCTCCGCGGCCTGGGCCAGCACCTTGAAGGCCGCGTCCAGCGAGTGGTCCCACTTCGCGTAGGGCCCGCCGCCGCGGATCGCGTTGTCCAGCCAGGCTTCGTACCAGGCGACGAATCCCGTAGCCACCCGCCGGAACTCCCCGTCGCAGAACCGGGAATCGAGTGCCACCGAACCGTCGATCAGGTCGAGCGCCCACTGGGCTCCGCAACCGGCCTGCGCCAGGTGCAGCCAGCCTTCGGTGATCGGGCGCAGGTCGAGGCCGTAGCCCGGTCCGGCCCCGGACGCGGCGATCTCGTCGACGAACCAGCGGGCGTCCGCGGGCAACGAAATGGCCTCGGTGAACCCGGGAGCGCCGAGTCGCATCCCGTGGTTTCGGCCGCCGAGCCAGCCGGCCTCGTTCCGGGAATCCCCGGATGCGTTCCGCAGCAGGTCGAGGGTGAGTTGCAGGTCGTGGCGGGTGAGCCGGGGGGCGGGTTCGAGTGGTTTCAGGAGCGCCCATTCGCGCAGCATCCGGATGCCCTCGGCCTCCGTCGGGCCCTCGGCCAGGACCGCGCGGCCGGGTTCCCAGTCGTCGGCACCGAGCTTGACCTCCGCGATCCGGTCCGGTCCGACACCGAGGAAACAGCCGAGCGGGATGATGTCGTCGCCGCGGGTTGCGGGAATGACGCCGCTGGCCAGCACCTTCGTCGTGAGCGCCCGGGAACCGCCCAGCCGCTCACGGTAGGCCTTCGCCACCTCGAGTGGCACGTTGATGCTGCGGTCGATGCCGCCCATGGTGACGAGATACCTCCGGCCCTGGAGCGTGGTCTCGAACTGTTCCACGTCGGGGTTCTCGGTGTCGATGAGGTCCGCCCGTCCGAGCGCGGTGAGCAGCACCGGCCCGAACGCGCAGGCCCAGTTGCACCCGGCTGTGACCAGCGCCCGGTACATGTCGTCGCCGTAGCCGCTGGCTGTGACGAGGGCCCCAGGGGTCCCCAGGGCGCCGCCCCGGATGTCGAGGGTGAGGAAGACGCCGTGGGGTGGCTCCTCCTGCATCGAATTGATGTGGCACTCGATCACGGGCAGACCCTCGCCCAACTGCACGACCTGGACACCGTCGTCCTCCGCCACCTGTGCGTCGATGAAGTGTTCCGCGATCACTCCGGCCAGTAGCTTCTCGGGGGTGGGGTTCGGATCGTTGGGTTCGCTCATGCCTCCATGACAACACACTTCCGGGGCGGCAAAAAGGCCTCGCGCCGGGAAGTTCCGGCTGCGAGGCCCGATGTCGTGGCGCGCTCGGAGGGACTCGAACCCCCAACCTTCTGATCCGTAGTCAGATGCTCTATCCATTAAGCTACGAGCGCGGGCGAGGAGTAACTATACGGGCCCGCCTCCGGCTTGGCAAAACCACGGAACGCGAGCGGCCCCGGGAGGAACCCGGGGCCGCTCGTACACTGGCGGAGGTGGCGGGATTTGAACCCGCGATGGGGTTGAGCCCCAAACCCGCTTAGCAGGCGGGCGCCATAGACCAGACTAGGCGACACCTCCAGCGCGCTACAGACTAGCCGAGGCGCAACAGCACCGGCAACCGACTCCTCGTGGCGGAGCAGGCGGCCGTCGCGACTGTCGTCCGTTCGTCCGACCGACAAGTACACTGAACCCGCGATGCGAGAGGAGAACGCGTCTTGACCAACAAAAAATATCCGCGGCTCTTTCGCGGCGGTGACCCGGAACGTCGGCACGACGACGTCACGGGTGGGTTGAGCGACGAGTCAGAATCCGAACAGACATCCATCCGCCCCCACAAGGTGTCGGATCACGGATCGAAAACCTCGGGGAAAACCACCTCTCGCAGCGACGCCGACTCCTCCGAGGGGGGCCGCAGGAGTTCCTCGAAAAGAGACAAGGAATCATCGAGGAGCAGGGCGGGTGGTTCACGCGACGGCGCCAAGAGGGCCGAACCGCGCAGAACCAAGGACGATAAGGACGATTCCGCCCCCAAACACGCCGCCGGCACCAAGGGGCCGTTGGACAGGTCATTCAGGCGCAGCGCCACCCTGACCGTCGCCAGCGCGCTGCTGCCGGGGCTCGGGCTGACGGGGGCCCGGCAGCGCTGGGCAAAAATCCTGGGGGTGCTGCTTCCCGTCGGTTTCCTGGGCGGCCTGGTCCTGTTGGCGGTGCGCGCCGTCATGAACCCGGAGGTCGCCATCGGCTGGGCCCTCAGACCCGGGATCCTTCGCGGCACCATCCTGGTCCTGATCGTCGCCGCCCTGGGTTGGGCCTTCCTGATCACCCTGACCCACCTCATCACCAGACCCAAGGGCCTGGCCACAGCGAAGCGGGCCATCGGGGCGGGCCTGGTGGTCGCCCTCACCTTCGTGGTCTCCGCCCCCTTGGCGGTGGCCGCCCGCTACACCCTGTCCCAGCTGCAGCTGGTGGAGAAGGTCTTCGCACCCGAGGTCCAGGCCAGCGGTCGTCCCGAAGTCGACGTGAATGCCAAGGACCCGTGGAAGGACACCCCGCGTCTCAACATCCTGCTGCTCGGCGCGGACAGCACGGGCAGCCGCATAGCGGACAACAAGGGAACCTACGTTCCTCGCACCGACACCATCATGGTGGCCTCCATCGACACCGCGACGGGCAACACCACCCTGGTCCAGATTCCCCGCAGCGTGGAGCGCACACCGTTCCCGGAGGGCAGCAAGCTGGCGAAGCTGTTCCCCCGCGGTTTCCGTGGCGCCGGTGACAGCTCGGAGTGGTTGATCAACGCCATCTGGGAGCGGACCGTCAGCAAGGACTACCCGGAGATGGCCGAAGCCGTCGCACCCGCCACCTATCCCGGCGCGGAGGCTCTGAAACAGGGGGTCGAGGGTATAACCGGACTGCACATGCACTACTTCGCGCTGGTCAACATCGACGGCCTGCAGCAGCTGATCGACGCCATGGGTGGGGTGAAGCTGAACGTCAACCGGAAACTCCCCATCGGCGGCGACCACCAGACCGGCGCCCGACCCCACGGCTGGTTGAAACCCGGCCCCGACCAGCTCCTTGATGGCTACAACGCCATGTGGTACGCGCGGAGCCGTTTCGACTCGGACGACTACGCCCGCATGGCCCGCCAGTCCTGCCTGGTGAACGCGGTCATCAAGCAGGCGAACCCGACGACGCTGCTCACCTCCTACGAGGGCATCGCCCAGGCCTCCTCGGACATGGTGATGACCGACATCCCGCAGGATGTGCTGGCCCCGCTGGCCCAGCTGGCCTTCAAGGTCAAGGACGCCTCCGTCTCACGGCTGGCCTTCGTGCACGGCCAGAACGGGTTCGACGCGGGCAACCCGGATTTCACGCTGATGCGCAAACGGGTGCAGGACGCCATCAACCCGCCCGCCCCGACGAGCGAACCCACGGCGAGCACCTCCACCGCGCCGTCCCCGGACCCCAGCACCGCCAAACCTTCACCGACACCGACGAAACAGACCTCCTCGGCGCAGCCCAAACCCTCTGCGACGTCCTCCGATGCGGCCCCGTCGACCACCGAACGGGTCGCGGACGCCTGCGCCTACCACCCGGAGGAGTGAGCGGTCCGGGCGAACGCGGCGAGAGTGGGATTCGAACCCACGGAGAGTTGCCCCTCGGCCGCTTTCAAGGCGGCTGCACTAGTCCACTATGCGATCTCGCCGTGCGGGATTCATTCCGCGGAGCCCATCTTAGGGGTTGACAAGGTCGAACGGGATAAGGTGCCCCTCAACCCCCTCGAGCCCGGTTGAACCGGCATGTGAACGCGCCTTCCCTTGAAGCCGGTTGAGCCAGCACGTGAGCGCCAGCGAACGGCTGAGTCGAAACCACCTGGCAGCCGAACAGCAAACCTGACCACCAGTCCCCCAAAGATGCACAAGATGGTTTCGACACGACCAGCTCGCTTCGCTCGCAGGCCGGCTCAACCAACTTCCACCCCCACAAGCCAGTTGAACCGAGCCGCAAGGAACGAGCGACCCGAGTCACCCCCTCGAAGCCGGTTGAGCCAGCACGTGAACGCGCCTTCCCTCGAAGCCGGTTGAGCCAGCACGTGAACGCCAGCGAACGGCTGAGTCGAAACCACCTGGCAGCCGAACAGCAAACCTGACCACCAGTCCCCCAAAGATACGCAAGATGGTTTCGACACGACCGGCTCCTTCGTCGCAGCCCGGCTCAACCAGCTTGGCGCGGGATGGTTTCGATACGGTCGACTCAACCGAGGTAACGCGGGGAGAATGGTCCGGTGCCACCCAAGTCACCGCTTCCGCCACGCCACGGGCTGCAGGCCGCATGGGTCCGCACCCCCGACCGCGGGGCGCCCGCGCCGTGGACGACGATGCGGGAGTTCCTGCTCGACAAGCTGGGACCCGGCCGCGACTGCGTCGACCCGATGCTGGCTCGCGGTGGCTTCGTCGACGAGCACGGCGCGCCGTGGCGGGGCGACGAACCGTACCGGCCCAACGCCTTCGTCTGGTTCCACCGGGAGTTACGGCCGGAGGCCGAGGTGCCGGGCGCGTTGGAGGTGCTGCACCGCGACGAACGGGTCGTCGTGTTCGACAAACCGCACTTCCTGTCGACCATTCCGCGCGGCAGGCACGTGCTGCAGAGCGCCGTCGTGAAAGGCAGGGCGACCACGGGACTGCCGGAGTTGTCGGCGGCGCACCGGCTGGATCGCGGCACCGCCGGGGTGCTGCTGATGACCACGGGGAAGCGGTGGCGCTCGGCCTATCAGGACGTGTTCGCGCGCCGCGAGGCGAGCAAGGTCTACGAGGCCATCGCCCCCTTCGACCCGGACATCGGGTTCCCGCAGGTGGTGAGGTCGCACCTGGTCAAACGCGTGGGGGTGCTGCAGGCCGAGACCCTGGACCTGCCGCCGAACTCGGAGACGCGGATCGACGTGATCGAGGTGCGCGGCGCGTGGGCCCGCTACGAGGTCCGTCCCCGAACCGGCCGGACCCACCAGATCCGCGCCCACTTCAATCAGCTCGGGCTGCCACTGCTCGGCGACCCGCTCTACCCGGTGATCTCGGAAGTGGACATCGACGACTTCACCACCCCGCTGCGACTGCTGGCCCGGGAGCTGTCCTTCACCGACCCCGTCGACGGAAACGAGCGGCGTTTCACGTCGCGTCGGCGGCTCACCTGGCCGGACGAGGTCGCATGACCCTTCCCCGTCCCCTCCTCCAGTTTTACCGCCCCTCCCCCGGTTTGCTGGCCTTATCACCTATTTGCTGGCCTTGTTGATGTTTGCTGGCGTCACAGCGCAGGCAAACGTGAACAAGCCCAGCAAACCGACATCAGGGCCAGCAAACCAGCAACAAGGCCAGCGAAACCGCTCTGCACACAGCCCGTCGAGTCGGCGTGCGAGAGGATGGGGGTCGTGTACACGGAAGGTTCCCTGGGGTGCGGGCGCACGGTGTGGCGGTCGCGGGGCGCGGCGGCCGCGGTCGTTCCCGCCGACGGCTGCATCGACGTCATCCTGCGCGGCGACGACGTCCACCTGGCCGGCCCCTCCACCGTGTGCATCCCCACCAGCCCCGACGTCGGCGAGACCATCGGTGTCCGGTTCGACCCCGGACTGGCGGCCAGGGTGCTGCGGTTCAATCCCGCCGAGGTTCGCGACCTGGCCGCCCCGCTGCGGGATGTCGTCGGGGCGATCCGCGCCGCGGAGGTCGCGCGAATCCTGCGCACGCTCCGCTCCTTCGGAACCGCTCCCAAGGTCGACCTTCTGACCTCCCCCGCCGACGGCTGGGTCGGGTTGGTTCGTCGCGCCGCCGCTGCCGGGGCCGGTGCCGCGCAGGTGGCCGGGGAGATCGGCTGGTCCGCCCGACACCTGCGACGCCGGATGCTCGCGACCTTCGGGTACGGCTACGGCGCCCTGGTGCGGGTCGCGCGGATGCGACGGGCCCTGTCCCTGATGGGGCCGGGACGCGGATCTCCCGCGGGCCCGGCCGCCACGCGCTGGTTGAGCCGGGCCGCGACGAAGGAGCAGCCCGAGTCGAAACCCTCCTTGGCTGCTGTGGCGCACGCCGCTGGATACGCGGACCAGGCGCACATGACCCGCGATTTCCGGCTCCTGGTGGGCCGGACCCCGGCTCAGGTGGCGGGCAGCCAGGCGTAGAGGTCAATCGAGTTGCCGTCGGGGTCGTGAAGCGTGGCGTAGCGCTGCCCCCAGTGCGCGTCCCACGGTTCGACGTGTCCGTGATGCCCGGCCGCCACGAGGTCGCGATAGACGCGGTCCACCTGCCCCGGGCTGCCCATGTCGAAGGCCAGGGCGATGCGATGCCCACCCGTCGGGACCGTGTAGCCGGCGTCGAACCCGCGGATGACATCGACGCTGTCCCATGCGATGACGGTGCCGTCGCCGAGTTTCGCCTCGACGTGCGGGGCGTCGTCGGAACCTGCCGGGACGGTGATGCCCAGAGCACGGTAGAAGGCCAGCGACGCGGCCATGTCGGAGGTGACGATCCCGATGAAACCAAGTGTGAGAGCCATGTGACCACGCTATTGACCGCCCGGAGTCATCGTCTTGAACGAAACGGACACGACACCTCCCCACCCCTTGACCGGCCACACCAGGCCCCACCACCCCGTCCCCTCCCACCGGTTTTGCTGGCCTTACAACCCATTTGCTGGCCTTGTTGATGTTTGCTGGCGTCACAGCGCAGGCAAACGTGAATAAGCCCAGCAAAACCGGATTAAGGCCAGCAAACCGGATTCGACGGGTGGCCGAAGGTTGGGCGAAGTCCCGGAGGTTGAACGGGGTCCCGGGCGGTTTTCTCACGGCAGGTGCGCAGGTCCGCGCATAGACTTCGTCCCATGCGAGCTGTCATCGTCGAGGAGCCCGGGGACGTCGAGGCCCTGACCATCAAGGAAACCCCCACCCCCACCCCCCAGCCGGGGGAGGTGCTGGTGCGCACCGTCGCCGCGGGCGTGAACCGCGCCGACCTGCTGCAGCGCCGCGGCTACTACCCGCCCCCGAAGGGCATCACCGACATCATCGGCCTGGAGGCCTCCGGTGTCGTCGAGGCGATCGGCGCCGGTGTGACCCGCTGGAGGATCGGCGACGAGGTGGTGGCGCTGCTCGCGGGCGGCGGCTACGCGGAGTATTTCGTCGCCCCCGAGGGGCAGCTGGTTCCCCCTCCCCCCGGGGTGGATCTCGTGACCGCCGCGGGCCTGCTGGAGGTGGCCGCCACCGTCGTCTCGAACATGGACGTCGCAGGTTTGAAGACCGGTGAGACGCTGCTGGTCCACGGCGGGGCGGGTGGGGTCGGCACCTTCGCCACCCAGTACGCCAAATCCCTCGGCGCGCACGTCGTCGCCACCGCCGGCAGCGACCCGAAGCTGCTGCACTGCCTGGCACACGGCGCCAAGGTGGCGCTCGACTACCACGGCGACTGGGTAGACGGGGTGCGCGAGGCCACCGGAGGTCGTGGTGCGGACGTGATCCTGGACATCATGGGCGCCAAATACCTGGAGGCGAACGTCAAGGCCCTCGCCAAACGCGGCCGCATGGTGGTGATCGGCCTCCAGGGCGGCACCAAGGGCACCCTCAACCTGGGGCTGCTGCTGCAGAAGATGGGCACCGTCACGGCAACGTCGCTGCGGTTCCGGCCGGTCGCGGAGAAGGCCGCGATCTGCGCCCGGGTGGTGGAGACGGTGTGGCCGAGGGTCGGCAACGGCGAGATCCGCCCCGCCCCCGAGACCCGCGTCCCGTTCGACGAGGTACGCCGGGCGCACCAGATCCTCGAATCCGGGGACAACGTCGGCAAGCTGGTGCTGGTGTTCTGACAGCCCACGGCCGAAGACGCCCCCTAGACGCCGGTCGGCTCGAAGCCATGATGACCGCGTCCGGGGTCTTGTGGTCAGGTTTTGACTACCGGTTGCAGGGTGGTTTCGACACGGACTGCTCCTTCGTCGCAGTCCAGCTCAACCAGCTTTGCTCTGCCCGAAGCTGGTCGAGTCGAAACCCGAAGCAACCATACCCGGGGACTCACGGTCGGGCTTGTCATCCGGCCGCCGATGATTTCAACACGGACCGCTCCTTCGTCGCAGTCCGGCTCAACCAGCTTTGCTCTGCCCGAAGCTGGTCGAGTCGAAACCCGAAGCGACCATACCCGGGGACTCATGGTCGGGCTTGTCATCCGGCCGCCGATGATTTCGACGGACCGCCCGTTCCTCGCGACCCGACTCAACCAGCTTCAGGGGACGGTGATTGGTCGGGCCAGCCGTGGCGAAACCACGGTGCAGATGCCTGGGATGTGCATTCCGGGCGCGGGGCGACGCCGTTCCGCGAACACCTTCCACTAGGCTGGCGGAGTGACCAAGGTTCTCACTTCTCTTCCCGTCGGCGAACGCGTCGGCATCGCTTTCTCCGGTGGTCTCGACACCTCCGTCGCCGTCGCCTGGATGCGCGAGTCGGGTGCCGTTCCGTGCACCTACACCGCCGACATCGGCCAGTACGACGAAACCGACATCGCCTCGGTGCCCGGCCGCGCCGAGGTGTACGGGGCGGAGATCTCCCGGCTCGTGGACTGCAAGGAAGCGCTCGTCGCCGAGGGACTCTCGGCACTGGCGTGCGGAGCCTTCCACATCCGCTCAGGAGGTCGCGCGTACTTCAACACCACCCCCATCGGCCGGGCCGTCACCGGCACCCTGCTGGTGCGGGCCATGGCCGCCGACGACGTGTCGGTGTGGGGCGACGGCTCCACCTACAAGGGCAACGACATCGAACGCTTCTACCGCTACGGCCTGATGGCGAACCCGGAGCTGCGGATCTACAAGCCGTGGCTCGACGAGGCGTTCGTCTCACTGCTGGGCGGTCGCGCCGAGATGAGCACCTGGCTGGCCGAACGCGGCCTGCCCTACCGCGACTCCAAGGAGAAGGCCTACTCCACCGACGCCAACATCTGGGGAGCCACCCACGAGGCCAAGACCCTCGAGGACCTCGACGTCTCCCTGGAGACGGTGGAGCCGATCATGGGCGTCAAGTTCTGGGACCCGGCCGTCGAGATCCCGACGGAGGACGTCTCGATCCGTTTCGAACAGGGCCAGCCGGTGGCGATCAACGGCCGCCGTTTCGACAGCCCCGTCGCCCTGGTGCTGGAGGCCAACGCCATCGGCGGCCGCCACGGCCTGGGCATGAGCGACCAGATCGAGAACCGCATCATCGAGGCCAAGTCGCGCGGCATCTACGAGGCCCCGGGCATGGCGCTGCTGTGGATCGCCTACGAACGTCTCCTGGCGGCGATCCACAACGAGGACACCCTCGCGAACTACCGCTCCGAGGGGCTGCGGCTCGGTCGGCTGCTGTACGAGGGCCGCTGGCTGGACCCGCAGTCGCTGATGCTGCGCGAGTCGATCCAGCGTTGGGTGGCCTCCGCCGTCACCGGTGAGGTGGACCTGAGGCTGCGTCGCGGCGACGACTACACCATCCTCGACACCCGCGGCCCGAACCTGTCCTACCAGCCGGAGAAACTCTCCATGGAGCGCGTCGAGGACGCGGCCTTCGGACCCACCGACCGCATCGGGCAGCTCACGATGCGCAACCTGGACATCGCGGACTCCCGCGAACGCCTCGAACTGTACGCATCCCAGGGCACGCTGCTCGCGGGTCACGTCAACCTCATCGGCACCCTGGAGCAGGGCGGAGCGGCGAAGATCGCCGCCCTCGGGTCGGGCAGGACCACCGAACAGGTCGAGGACGCGGCCCTGCGCTCGGCCATGGACTTCGGAACGGACTGACACATCCCCCTTCGCCACCGGGTGGACCAGACCCATCGCGGCCTGATCCACTCGGAAAGCCTGTTTAGGACCCTGAGCATGAGCCGCTTCCTGAAATCCCAAGCCTGGAGGCCCACTGGGTTGTTGATGGCGTACGGCGCCCTGACGCTCGTGTGGGTGGTGCTGTGGCGCTTCCCGGTGCTGATGGCCGACGACCGGTTCTTCGCCATCGCCTCCGAACTACCCCGGGGCCAGCAGACCTGGGCGGTGATCGAGAAGATGTTCGACGACTGCTGGCGCTTGATCAACGGACGTCTCGCCGACGGTTTCGGAACCATGCTGTTCGCCTTGGGCAACACGGCACTCCGGTTGGCGATGGCCCTGTTCTATGTCGCGCTGACCGCCATTCTCTGGTGCTATCTGCGTCTGTCGGCCGAGGCGTTGCGGCGGCCGTTACCACGCTTGTCGTTGGGGGCCGGTTCGGGCGCCGCATGGGTCTGCTGGTCGCTGGCCGCCATTTGGCCTTTCACCCTGATCGGTCTCAGCACCGGGGTCGCGGGTGAGAGTGTCATGCTGATGGCAGCCGTCTGGAACTACGTGTTTCCCCTGGCCCTGCTGTTGTTCGCTCTTTATCCCCTGTTCCGCCGCTGGGCGGGACGGCCGATGCCGTGGTGGGCCGAGTTGCTCTCGGTGCCGCTGGTGTACGTGAGTTTCCTGATGCACGAACTGGTCACCGTTGCGGGCGCGGTCCTGGTGGCCGTGGCATTGCTCACGGCGCGTTCGAGGGTGTGGACGGTACCGGTGGGGCTCATCACGGCCAGCGCGATCGTGGGCGTGTACGTAAAGTTCACGGCACCGGGGCTGCGGGCCCGCACCGAGACCTATCAAGGCATCGACCCCGTCCTTCTGACGAGTCTGCGCGCCAAAGCGGTAAGCGCCGCGATGGCCCTGAACCTGTGGCCGCAACGCGACCTCAAGCTGCTGCTGGTGCTGGCCCTGGCGCTCGGCCTGGCCGTTCACATGGCGTGGCGCAGCGGCAGGTTCTCCACGTCACGGGCCCGCCTGCTGCTGGCCACCCTGTCGTTGATGTTCCTGTCGGTTCTCGCCTGGCTGGTAGCGAACATGCACTTCATCCGCGAGCAACGCCGGGTCGGCACGACGGACCTGGATGCCATCAACAACCTGCTCGGCGAGGCGATCCCGGTGCTGGCCGCGGCCGGAGGGTTCGTCGCCTGCACCTTGGTGGTGGTGTTCCTGCTGCCCAAGGGCTTCCTGTCACCCCTGACCACGGGCACCCTGCTGGCGGCCTTCCTGACTACTGGGGCCGTCGCCTATTCGAGTTCACCGCACTATGCTTGGGTGCACAGGACGCTCTACATGCCGGGGATCCTGGCGGTCTTGGTGGTCGTCATGATCTGCGCGGACGTTCTCAGCAGCGCCGGTGAGGCGACACGCCCCGAGACCAGGACGACTTCCCTCCTGGTACCCGTCCTACTCGTCCTGGTCGGCCTCCACTCCCTGGTGGTGACGGGCACCCAGCTGGCAGCGAACTGGGCCGCTTGGCGAAACGTCGAGCATCAGGTAGCGGCCGTCAAGGCGGGACAACAGGACACGGTCACGATCCCGATCACCCTGCCCTGCTCCGACGTGATGTGGTACTTCAACGGGTCAAACCTCGAACGCACCGCACACCAGTGGCGGATCTACTACGGCCTGGACAGGGACGTGCCGGTACGGGTGCGGGTTCCCGAGACCGTCCACTCCTGCCCGATCCAGTGAGGCTCGTTCAACAGCCCCCACCCCAACCAGCGCAACTCCACGCCATGGTTTCGACACGGCCAGTTCGCGGAGCGAGCTGGCCGGCTCAACCGACTCCGAGGAAGGGCGCCAGACGCTCGGCCGAGACCCGGCCGTCGTGCCACTTCTCGGCGAACGCCCGGTTCTCGGCCGCCCTGGTGCGCAGTTCGTCGCGGCGGTCACGAATGGACGCGACCACCTCGTACAGGTCGTCGGGGGTGGCCTCCAGCAGATGCGGCGACTCCGGCAACCGGTCACGAACCGCCTCGTTCATGCGCCCGACGCACACCCGGCCCGCGGCCATCGCCTCCACCGCCGCCACCCCGTAGGACCCGAACATCACCTGATCCACCACCACGTCACAGGACCGCACCAGCTCCCGCAACTGCGCGTGCGGCAGGCCCGAAGGCGCGACGTACTCGATGGCACCCTCGTCATGAAGCCGCCGAAGCACCGGATCGATGAACTGGGTGCCCTTGATCGGTGGTTTCCGCTGCGAGGGAACGTGCACCACGAGGGGTTTCTCACGTTCCAGCAGCGGCGCATCCGAGGCCCACGCTTTGACGTCTACCACCACCGGCAGCCACGTGCTGAAGGGCAGGTCAAAACCCATGTCGGGGGTGGAGTGGAACACCGGCCAGCCACAGGAGGCCGCAAAACTCCGGTTGAGTTCTGTGCGGCGGATCAGCGAGGACCGCCACTTCTCGTCGCCAACGGTGAAATAGGACCACTGGTCGCGGGCCATGTGCGCCAAGGGATCGCGCACGTCGGAGCCGTGCGCAATCAACGCCATCCAATACCCCATCTCCGCCAGCCTTCGGGCATCCGACTGGAAATGGGCGGCACGATCCCATCGCGCGAAGGACATGAAACCGTCGAGCGCCACGTGGGTGACGCCGTCGAACAGACGCCCCGCACGCCACCCCCACGCGACGGGGGCACGGAACCCGATCCGGCCGAGCAACTTGTCCACCTCGAAGTGGAAACCGCCTCCACGCAACGGCACCCCGGAGAACGACCACGCCTGCGCCGGAAGATTCGATGCGACGGCCCGCGCCCATGCAGTCGCCTGCCCGGCATAGTTCGACGGCCCGATGGCCAGAACAGGACTCATGCGGCACAGGTTATCCCGTGGGTAGAATCGCCTGCGGCAGCGCGCCACATTCACCGTTGGAAGGAAATGTTCGTGAAGATCGCCGTCATAGCACTCGGCAAGATCGGGCTGCCCCTGGCAGTCCAGTTCGCTGACATGGGCCATGAAGTCGTCGGCGTCGACGTTCAGCAGACCGTTGTGGACAAGGTCAACGCCGGAACCGAGCCCTTCCCGGGCGAGGCCCATCTCCAGGAGAAACTGTCGGTGTTGGTCCCGGCCGGGAAGTTGCGCGCCACCTGTGACTATTCGGAGGCCATTCCGGGAGTCGACGCGATCGTGATCGTCGTCCCGCTGTTCGTCAACGACGAGACCTGGCAGCCCGACTTCGGCTGGATGGAGGCCGCCACCCGGTCCTTCGCCGAGCACCTCACGCCGGGCACTCTCATCTCCTATGAGACCACGCTGCCGGTTGGCACCACCCGGAACAGGTGGAAGCCGATGATCGAGGAGATCTCCGGTCTGGAAGAGGGCAAGGACTTCCACCTGGTGTTCTCCCCGGAACGCGTGCTCACCGGGCGGGTGTTCGAGGATCTGCGGAAATACCCGAAGCTGGTCGGCGGGCTCTCACCCGAGGGTACCGCGAAGGGCATCGATTTCTACGAGCAGGTTCTGACCTTCAACGAGCGCCCCGACCTGCCGCAGGGCAATGGGGTGTGGGACATGGGGTCGGCGGAGGCCGCGGAGATGGCCAAGTTGGCTGAAACCACCTACCGGGACGTCAACATCGGGTTGGCCAACCAGTTCGGGAAGTTCGCCGCCGCTCATGGGATTGATGTCCACAAGGTCATCGACGCCTCCAACTCGCAGCCCTACAGCCACATCCACCGGCCCGGCATCGCCGTCGGCGGGCACTGCATCCCCGTCTACCCGCGCCTCTACCTCTACACCGATCCGGAGGCCACGATCGTGCGTACCGCCCGCGAGGCGAACATGACCATGCCCGGGTATGCGATCGGTTTGGCCGAGGGTGTGTTGGGTGACCTGAAGGGCCGCCGTGTGGTGGTACTGGGTGCCTCCTACCGGGGCAGGGTGAAGGAGACCGCGTTCTCGGGTGTGTTCCCCACCGTCGAGATCCTGAAGTCCAAGGGCGTTGAAGTACTGGTGCATGATCCGATGTACACCGACGAGGAACTCGCGGCGTTCGGGTTCACTCCCTACCGGTTGGGTGAGCCGGTTGATGCCGCGATCCTCCAGGCCGACCATCCCGAGTACCTCGACCTCACCCCCACCGACCTACCCGGAACCCAGGTCATCATCGACGGACGCGGCGTCCTCGACCCGGCCCGCTGGAAGGGTGTCGCCTACCGCTCGATCGGTGACGGCACCGCCCGATGAGCAGGGTCCGTCACCTCTCGTCCGTCCACGATGTCCACGACACCCGCGTCACCTACAAGGAGTGCGCCTCCTTGGCGGCCGCGGGTCACGACGTCGCCCTGCTCAACTGCCACGACGGCGACATCGAGGTGGCGGGGGTGCGGGTGATCGGGCTGGGCGCGCCGCGCGGCCGCATCGACCGGATCCTCCGCAAGACGTGGGCCATCTTCTTCCGTGCGCTGCGGGAAAGAGCCGACATCTACCATTTCCACGACCCCGAGCTGATGGGGGTCGGGCTGGCGCTGCGGCTGTGCGGCAAGAAGGTCGTCTACGACGTCCACGAGGACGTTCCGCTGCAGATCATGAACAAGACCTGGATCCCGGGCTGGTTGAAGAAACCACTCTCGGGGATCACCCGGGTGCTGGAAGGCATCTCGGGCAGGGCACTTAGCGCGATCGTCGCCGCAACCCCGTCGATAGCTGCGAAGTTTCCGGCACACAAGACGGTCGTGGTGCAGAACTTTCCCGAGAAGGGCCTGGCGGACCAACGCAACGACAAGCCCTTCCGGGACCGCACCAACGCGTTCATCTACGTCGGTGGGCTGTCCGAGCAGCAGGGCCTGTTCGAGATGCTGGCGGCCTTCGAACACCTCCCCGGCGACGTCACCGGCCTGCTGGCGGGCAAGTTCAAACAGCTCCAGGAACAGGCCGAGGCGCATCCCGGCTGGCGGCACGTCCACCACCCCGGCCCCCTGCCTCGCGACGAGGTCGTGGCCGGGCTGCGTGACGCCCGGGTCGGGCTCGTGCTGGACCACCCGATCAGCAACTACGTCGAAGGCTATTCGACGAAGATGTTCGAGTACATGGCCTGCGGCCTGCCTTTCATCGCCTCCGATTTCCCCCTGTGGCAGCGGATCGTCGCCGAACACGACTGCGGCATCACCGTCGACCCGTTCGACACCGACGCCGTCGCGAAGGCCCTGAACCACCTGCTGGAAAACCCGGAGGAGGCGGCCCGGATCGGAGAGAACGGGCGGCAGGCGATCCTCCACACGTACAACTGGGACATCGAGTTGAGAAAACTCCTGTCCTGCTATGAGAGCCTCTGACCGTGTTGATTGTTCCCAAACGAATTCTCGTACTCGCCCCGCACACCGATGATGCCGAACTCGGCGCGGGCGGGTCGATGACCAAGTGGCTGGAGGCAGGGGTCGACCTGCACGTCGCCGTGTTCTCGACTGCCGAGGAGTCGCTACCCAACGGCTCCGCCCCGACCCGGCTGGCCGACGAATGCCACGCCTCCCTTGACGTGCTCGGGGTGAAACCGGAGAACCGGCAGATCATGCACTACCCGGTGCGCAAGCTCGGCTACCACCGCCAGGAGGTGCTGGAGAACATGGTGGCGATGGAACGCCAGCTGAACCCCGAGTGGATCCTGATCCCCTCCGGCGCCGACCTGCACCAGGACCACGCCACCATCCACGACGAGGCGATGCGCGCCTTCAAACACAAGACCCTGCTGGGCTACGAACTGCCCTGGAACCACATCACGTTCTCCGCGTCGGCGTTCGTTACCCTCGACAAACGCCACCTCGACAAGAAATGGGATGCCCTGACGAAGTACACCTCGCAGCTCGAAATGGGCAGGGCGTACTTCACCAAGGAGTTCCACGAATCCCTGGCCAAGGTCCGCGGCCTCCAGGTGAAACACGACTGGGCCGAGGCGTTCGAGCTGATCCGCGTCGTTTTGTGAGCCGAACATGATCGTAACCATCCACCAACCGAACTTCGCGCCCTGGACGGGCTACTTCGACAAGATGACGAAGGCGGATGTCTTCGTCCTGCTGGACACGGTGCCATTCACCAAGGGCGGGTTCCAGAACCGGGTGAAGATCAAGGGACCGGGCGGGCCGCAGTGGCTGACGATCCCGGTGCACACCAAGGGCCGACTCGGTCAGCTCACGCGCGACGTGGAGACCAACGAGCTGAAGCCGTGGCGCGGCGACCACGTCAAGACCCTTCAGACCCTGTACGGGCGCTGCCCCGGTTTCGAGACGGCCAAGGCGATGCTGGAGGCCGTCTACGCCCGCGAGACGACGAACCTGGCCGATCTGTGCACCGACCTCATCACCCGGCTGCGCGACCACTACGCAATCCCGACGAAACTGGTGCGCGCCTCGGAGCTGGAGGCGACCGGCTCGGCGTCGGAGCTGCTGGCCGCCATCACCGCGGAACTCGGTGGGGACGTCTACCTGTCGGGCCCCTCGGGTCGCAACTACCTGGACGAGTCTGTGTTCGCGGAACGCGGCATTGCGCTGGACTACCACTCGTTCACCCCCACCCCCTACCCCCAGCCGCACGGTGACTTCGCGGGGGGTCTCAGCATGCTCGACCACCTGGCCTCGGGCGCCGATCCCTGGTGGTGACGGGGGTGTGAACCGGCTGGGTGCAAGAATGCGGTGACCACCGGCCGGTCTGCCACCCCGGATGAGACGCGTCCCGGCGCCGGATCACCGTCCGCGGCCCAGCCGGAATCGTCGCGCTCCCGGAGGAGACACCCAGATGAGCACCAACCCACCAGCCCGGGAAACCACATCCCCGGGGGCTCGGCAGGGCATGTGCGTCCCGGCGGTCCTGTTCGGGGTCGTGGTCGTGTTCCTGGCACAGGGGATCCTCGAACGGGTGGTGCGGCGGGCCCAGCAGGGTTTTGCTCCCCCCGGGTCGAACGTCCAGACCTTGGCCGCATCCACCCTGATTCTCCCCGCTTTGCAGGTGGCGGTCTGCATCCTTTTCCTGTTCCCATGGGCCCTCCTCGGCGACCGTTACGGGCCGCGCCTGCCCTACGCCGGCGGCCTGTTCGTGTGGGCGCTGGGGGTGTTCGCGGGGAGCTGGTCGGGTTCGGCGGAGTTCCTGCTCGCGAGCTACGCGCTCCAGGCGGCCGGGGTGGCGGCGGTGCTTCCCGCCGCGCTCGCCGTCGTCACGAACGCGCAGTCGTACCGGGGCGGTTTCCTCACCGGCCTGGTCATCGCCTTTCCTGCGCTCCTCCACCTGCCGGGGTCGCTGATCGCCGACCTGATGGCCAGGTCGATGGACTGGCGGGCGGCGCTGCTGCTGATCTCCGTCGCCGCCGTCCCGCCCCTGATCCTGGGCTGGTTGGCGATCCCCTCCGGTCCCGTCGAGGCCGGACCCGACGACGGCCCCGCCCTGGAGAGCCGCCCCGGACGGGGTCGCACGGTGGTGCAGACCCTGCTGCTCGGCGCCGTGTTGTTCGGGTTCCGGATCCATCTGGAACTGGCCTTCTCCGCGCACTACGACCAGCTCACCCTCAGCGGCGCCGCCGGGTATTTCAGGGCCCACAACGGCCTGGTCAACTTCCCCTTCATCGCGGGACTTGCGGCAGGATTCGTCGTGGGTGCGATGATCGCGGGAGGCCGCACGAACACCTGGCTGGCGTGGTTGATCGCCGCGACGGGCGTCGGGATCGCGTCGGTCCCGCTGCTGCCCTTCGACATCGCCGTCCTGACCGGCGCCGTCCTGGCCTCGGCGGGGCTCGGAATCGGGTTGTCGGGACAGCTGGTCGCGCTGTTGCGTCTCGCTGCCGGGAACCGGATCTCCCGGGCCGCCGCCCTTTTCCAGGTGGCCCAGAACCTCGGCTACGGGGTGGGGATCGGGGTTCCCATGGCCCTGATCCTCGCTCTGGGAGACACCGTCACACCGGATGCAAGGGTCCATCTGTTCCTGGGCTGCTCCCTGATCCTGCTGGTCACGGGACTCGTCCTGGCGCTGAGGAAACCGAAGAACCGGGTGGCGGCGCAACGAGACAGCGAAGAGTAAACGAAGCGTCGGATACAATCGCCACGACCGGGAAAACCGGTTACGACATCAGCGAAACAGAAATGACGATCCGCCCGGGAATCCAGCAGACCACATCGCCGAACAACCAACAAAGGCTGCACATCGCCTCGGTGCTGTTCGGGATCGCCGTCGTCCATCTCGCTCAAGGGTTTTTCCAGAAGGCAGGGTGGATGGCCTTCCAGAGTTCCGGGGTCCTTTCCTCGGACCATGGTGTCCTCCTGAGTTCGGCCTTCACGATTCTGAAGGCGACGGTCTCGGTCGTCTGCCTCATCCTCTGGGGCGTTCTCAGCGACCGGTTCGGGCCGCGTTCGATCTGGATCTCCGGGATTCTCCTGTGGGCTCTGGGCACCTACGCCATGGGCTGGTCGGACTCCCCGGGTTTCCTGTTCGTCACCACGGCCGTCCAGACAGCCGGGATCGTTGCGCTGCTTCCCGCGGCGTTCTCAGCCGTGACGAAGGCACATCCCGAAGCCCACGGGCCCTTAATCGGTTTGCTCTGCGCCTTCCACGGCTCCCTCCCAATGATCGCCTCGCTGTACCCCCCCGAGCAGGACTGGAAAGCGACGCTGCAGTCGGCACCCATCGTCGCTGTTCTCCCGGTCCTCCTCGGTTGGTTCGTGCTCCCCCACTCCCCCGCCGAGGTCGCGATCACCCGGCCGGCACGGCCGCACCGCTCCTCCGGGAAACTGCCCGCCCTGGCGCAGACGCTGCTGTTCGGGGCCGTCCTGTACGGAATCTGGTTCTACCTGAGCTCCTTCACGCTGAACAGCGGCGGACACATATCCGAACTCGCCAGGCTCCGCATGGAACTGATCGACATTCCATTCATGCTCGGCCTGGCTGCCGGGTTCATCGTTGGTGGGGCGGTTTCCGGTAAGCGCGACCTGACCTGGCTCGCCTGGCTGATCACGCTGGCCGGCGCGGTGATCTCGCTGACCCAGCCGTCCTTCCCCAGCGCCCCGATCGCGTTCGGCCTGGCGTTGGTCACCGCGGGCGTCGGGTTCGGGTTGCCGGGTCAACTGATCGCCCTGCTGCGGCCCGCACCCAGGAACCGGCCAGGGTTGTTCAGCGGCCTGTTCCAGGCAACCCAGATCCTCGGCAACAACGTGGGCACAGGACTGCCCCTGCTGCTGGTTTCCCTGATGCACGCCGATCCGGAGATCACGTTCAAGATGTTCCCGGCCTGTTCCCTGACCCTGCTGGTGGCGGGTCTCGTCCTGGCGGTCGTCTTCAGGAACCGGGTGACGCCCGGCGTCGAAGCCCCCTGATCGTCCCCGTCCACCGCGTCGTCGTCACCCCGCCGGGCGCGGCGGAGGCCCGCCGACCTCACGGGCACAGGCGAACGCGAACAGGGTCGGCACGACGGTCGTTCCCGACCGACGGCCCCGGAAATCGCGGGACCCGGCGCCACCGCCGTTCCCCGGTTTCCCGCCGATTCCCCCGGACCTGGCAACGGACACAGGAAAAACCATTGACCACGTCATCCGGTCGGACGACAAACAAACCTGAACATTGTTGAAGAAAAAATTGCCCCGGTTTGCCGGTCCGGTTAGCGGGACGGGCAAAGCAGCGGTAAGGTCCTGTCTGCGGAATCTCAGTTAACCAAGGGCAGGTTCGCCACCCGGGACTGACTCGACCATCGCTTAGAGTCGGATCACCAAGGCGCCCTGACCGGGATAGGAACTCACCTGGAACCTGCCCTGGTGCCGAGGAGACGGCTTCGCGTTGCGAACGAATGACAACTACGAGGTATTCATGTGGGATAAAGAGCCGCTGCTGGCGGTCCGGGGGATGCGGAAGTCCTTCGGTCGGCTCGAGGTGCTGACCGGAGTCGACATCGACCTCCGACACGGGGAGGTGCTCGGCATAGTCGGCCCCAACGGAGTTGGAAAGTCCACCATGGCCTCGATCATCGCCGGCTACACGTCGGCCGATGAGGGAGTGGCCAGTCTCTCGGGTGGGCCGTGGGATCCACGGCAGATCATGCTCATCGACCCCCAGAACGAGCTGGATCCGAGACTGACCGTCGTCGAGGCCATGTTCCGGCACGTCGAGGGGAGACCCAGCCTCACGGAACTGATGACCCGCGCCAAACGAATCCTCTCCGAGACCGGCATCCCCCTGTCCCCCACCCACCGGCTCGGCGGTCTCAGCCACACGGAACGCCGCATGGCCGAGGTGGTCCGCATGCTCGCCGACCCGCGTGAGGTCATCGTCATCGACGAACTCAGCAACGCCCTCAACGCCGACGAACTCGAGGACCTGCGCTACGCCCTCAACCGGACGGTCGAGGAGGGCCGGGGCGTCCTCTACATCACCCACCAGCTGGAGGAGGCGCTGCGGCTGTGCAACCGGGTCGCGGTGCTGCGCGACGGCAAGATCGAGCAGATCTTCGATTCCGCCACCACCACCGTCGACCAGCTCACCGAGGCGATGTTCGGTTCCGTCATCGAGATCACGCCGCGACGCGCCAACGCCACCGCCGACGTCGTGATGGACGTCGTAGGCCTGGAGTGCACCACCGAACCGGTCTCCTTCCAGCTGAACCGCGGCGAGGTACTCGGCTTCACCGGTTCCCGCAGCTCGGGTGTCGAGGAGGTGCGCGACGCCCTGATCGGGAAGCGCCCCGCCTACATGGCCTCGCTGACCGTCGACGGCCGCGCCGCCCGCATCACCGCCCCCCGCGACCTGCCGTCGCTGGGCATCGCGGTGCTGACGAACATGCTCGACCCGGAGAGCGAGGCCCACGCGGCCCGCAACATCGTCATGCTCGACGGTGAGGAGGACGTCGACGACGAGGCCATTGAGGACACCACCCGGATCCTGCTCATGCTGAAGGAGTCGGAGGACCGGATGAGCGAGCTCCTGCACCGCCCCACGCAGTCCACCGGTCAGCGACGCTGGCAGCAGATGCAGGAGATCGCCAGCCAGAACGCCCGCATCATGATCCTCATCCAACCCACCGACGGCCTCGACATCGCCACCCGGGAACGTTTCGTACGCCTCCTGGAGGAGATCACGGGCCGCGGCGTCGGGGTGTTGCTGTTCACCAGCGACGAACGGGAGCTGCACCAGTTCAGCGACCGAGTGCTGGTGATGGCCGACGGCGGGATCCGGGAGGAATGGGACACCAGGACCATCACCACCGAAGCCACCCGAGGGGCGTGACCGGCCAGCACGGCGTGCGACGTAACGCTGGCTTTCTTGACCGGAAAGCCAGCTTAATCGTCAAACGCCAGCGCTGTAGGGCTGGCGTTTGACGATTAAGCTGGCGCGGCCACCCGGATGGGGGCGACGAATCATTCGCGGCCGCTGGAGATCCACTGCGGCGGCGTGAACGACAGGTCCCGGGATCCCTGTACCAGATCGGCAACGGCATCGAGTCGCGCCACCTGGTCGTCGGTCAGCCGCAGCTGCGCCGCCGCAGCGTTCTGCCGGACCCGCTCAGCGGACCGGGTGCCGGGGATGGGAACCACCGGCAGGCCGAGCCGCCCGGTCCGGTCCAGCAGCCAGGCCAACGCGACCTGCGCCAGGGTCGCATCCAGCTCATCGGCAACCCGGCGGATCACCTGGAGCAGTTGCTGGTTGGCCTCGTAGTTCCTGACGAACCGGTCCTCGGATCTGAGCATCGATCCCGCGATCCGTTCCGGTGTCAACGCGCCGGTGAGGAACCCACGTCCCAGCGGGCTGTAGGGCACGAACCCGGCCCCCACCTCACGGGCAGCGGGCACCACCTGGGCCTCGACGTCACGCGACCACAGGCTCCATTCGCTCTGGACCGCGGTGATGGGGTGGACGGTGGCGGCGGCCCGCAGTTCGGTAGCGGTCACCTCGGACAGCCCCAGGTGACGGACCTTGCCCTCCGCCACGAGGTCGGCCATGGCTCCCACCGTCTCCTCGATCGGCAGGTCGAGCTGGCGGCGGTGCATGTAGTACAGGTCGATGGTCTCGACGCCCAGTCTCCGCAGCGATGCCTCACAGGCCGACCGGACGTAGGCGCGGTCACCGCGCGTCGCCGGAGCGTCGGGGGTTCCGATGAGACCGGTGATGCCGAACTTGGTGGCGACCTGCACCTCCCCCCGACGCTCCCGCAGCAGCTGCGCGAACAACTCCTCGTTCGTGCCTGCCGGACCCTGGGTGCCGGGCCGGGGTTCGCCGTAGACGTCCGCGGTGTCGAGGAACGTGATGCCCGCGTCGACGGCGGCGTGCAGGGTCGCGAGGGCATCGGCGGGATCGGTCTGCCCGTAGACGTGACTCAACGCCATCCCGCCGAAACCAATCCGGCTGACGTTCAGGCCGTGGCCCAGATCAATGATGGGTACCTGGTGCATGTCATTCTCCCAGTGCTCGTTCATAGTTGGTGATCTTGTGGTCGAGGGCGCCGAGGTCGTCAGCAAGCTGGTTCAGCTGCTGCTGGACGGCGTCGCGATGCCGCCTGAGCAGAGCCAGGCGACGCCGGTGCGATGACTCCCCCTCGGCGACCAGCGTGATGTACTCGCGCATCTGCTCCACCGGCATCCCGGTACGTCGCAGCCTCACCAGCATCTGAATCATCCGGATCGCCCGTCCGTCGTAGCGGCGGTAGCCGTTGGAGGTCCGGTCGATCACCGGGATCAGTCCCTCGCGTTCATACCAGCGAAGGGTGTCGCGGCTGAGGCCGGTGATGTCGGCCACCTCGGCTATCCCGACGGCAATGCTCCCGGCCTGCCGCCATGCCGAGGCGGCCAGGTCATCCGCGGACCGGACGACGACCCCCGCGGCGCGGAGTTCGTCGAGGGCCGCGAGGTGTGCCTCACCGGTGGTGTCGGCGCAGGCGTTGGACACCACGGTCACCGCATATCCACGATCCAGGGCCGACAGGGCGGCGAGCCGGATGCCGTGGCCGGTCACTAAACCGGTCAACACGACGTGCTCGACCCCGAGGCCCCGCAGGGTCTCGTCGGTTTGTGCGACGTCGAAGATGTCGCGGTCGTATTTGGTGATGACGGGCTGCCCGCGTGGTTCGAAACCGTCCACGAAAGCGGCGTCCGGATGATCGGGATCGGCACGGTCGTCCCCCGGGGTCGGAGACAAATACCGGGTGCTGATCACCGGCCAACCGAGGTTAGCCAGCAAACGCCGGACCTCCCGTCCCAGATGCGCCGACCACGGGTCGTGGGCAAGGGCGAGAACCCAGTTCTGCCAGTCGATTTCAAGCAGTGCACTTCGCATGACCCCACACGCTAAACATTGGAGTTCACTCCAGGGCAAATGCGATCCGAACCTCTCGCGCTCCACACCATCCCAAAGAGCCAGTCAGTTCCGCGAATCCGGCATGCCGTCGGAATCAGCGACCTGGCCGCACGGAGGAATCGGATCGCCGACCGGTCGGGCGCACAGTTCTCGCGCCCATGCCAGGCAACGATCCTTCACGGCCCGCAGCTGTTCCGGGGAAACCTCGTAGATCGCGACCTCGAAGGGCTGAATACGGCCAACCTCTTCCAGGCGCCTGACGAACTGAGTGATCTCAAAACCGAGATCGGCTCGATGACCCAGTTCGATGAGCCTCCGGTCCCGGTATCTCCCTGAAGCACGTATGCGATCCACATCCAGATAGTCGCGGGCCTCGCCTCTCGAAAAAAGAGCCGCGACCTTGTTGCCCACTGCGTCATCGGGCGCGAGCACCGGCCCAACTGCAAGGCGAACCGGATCCTCCGCACGCCAATCGACACCCAGATCGACGGTCACAGCCGGCTCCGCGGAGCCTCTGCTGAGGACGAGTCGTGAAAAACAGGGATGCTGTTCCCGGATCTCCACGTCATAGCCTGCTTCTTGAAGGGCAGCGACGACTCGCTCCAGCGCCGAGGCGAATTCGTGCTGCGCGGACTGTGTGGTGAACAGGTCCACGTCCTCGGTAGGGCGATTGATGAATCCGTGTTCACGAATGGCACCAGACCCAGCCAGCGCGAACCCTGCTTCCGGGCCTGCCGCCTCCAGGGCAATCCTCGCGATCCTTCTCTGCTCGGAGGCATCCCGGCTCATGTGCGTACCCGGAGTTCGGGGAAACGCGTTTCCCACAGGTCCCGCACCCTCTGGTCCAGGTTGATCACGGGCCACAGCTCGATGAGACGATCCCGGTTGAGTAGACGTTCCTGTTCGGCCACCCGCCCTTCGGTGAGCAACGCCTGGTAGGCCATGCGCCGCCCCCCCACATCATCCACGTCGATCCCCACGCGATCCTCCTGCCAGCGAACCCCGTGCGGAAGGTCGATCAACCCGTGATAGGGGCCGCGCAGGGCGTCAAGAGTCGTCGGCGCATGGCAGGGCTTCACGTCCCGGAACCGAACACGTCCCGCAACCACACCGGTCACCATGAACCTCCCAGCGCTCGTGAGCCATCAGCATCTCGGCCTGTCGGTCCAGTGTAATGAGGTCGCATCGCTGGCCATCAGTTGATTCGCGGTCCCGGCGGCACCGTCCTGATCCGGCGACGCTGTCGCGCCCCTGATTCACAACGTGGCGCCCCAATCTCTCACGCTATCCTGCGCAGGATGCCCTTCAGGTCGTCGGGTGAGGGCGCCACCGGGGTGGTCGTGGTGCAGCCGTCGGCGAGGGCCGCGGCCACCAGGTCGTCCTCGTCGCGACGCAGAACCTCGGATGCGACCTTCAGGTCGCTCAGCCGCGACGGGATGCCCAGCCTCGACCTCAACCGTTCGACCGCCCCGATCAGCGACGTCACCGCCGCCCGGCCCCTCGCCGAGGGGTGCAGCAGCCTGCTCAGGCGGGCGTAGCGTTCGGCGGCGCGGTCGCTGCGGGCGGCGTTGAACTCGATGACGTGCGGCAGCAGCAGCGCGTTCAACCTTCCGTGCGCGATCGGGTAGTGGCCGCCCAGCGCGTGCGCCAGCGAATGGACGATACCCAGGCCGACGTTGTCGAAGGCCATCGCCGCCATGCAGGACGCGTTGTGCATGTGGGAGCGGGCCTCCAGGTCGTCGCCGTGGGTGTAGCAGCGCTCCAGGTTCCCGAACACCAGCTCGACGGCCTTCTCCGCCAGCGCGTCGGAGAAGTCGCAGGCCTCCAACGCCACGTACGCCTCCGTGGCGTGGGTGAGCACGTCCATGCCGGAGTCGGCGGTGATGTGCGGCGGCACCCCGACCACGGCCTCCGGGTCCAGGATGGCCAGCCCCGCCACCAGTTCGCTGGAGGCGATCGGAACCTTCGTGTGCGTCTGTTCGTCGGTGACCACGGCGAACGACGTCACCTCCGAACCCGACCCGCTGGTGGTCGGGATCGCGACGATCCCCTCCGGCGCCCCGAAACCGGCGTCGAGGGCGGCCTTGTGCATCACCTTCGCGGCATCCATCACCGACCCGCCACCGTAGGCGACGACCACGTCGGGCCCGGACTGCAGGTAGACCGACACCCCGGCGCCGATCTCGGAGGTGCTGGGGTTCGGTTTCACACCCGTGAACGTCGTCACCCGCTCACCGAGCCTGTCGACCACCTTCCGGTACACCCCGGTGGTGGCCAGGAAGTCGTCGGTCACCAGGAAAACCGGCCTCCCGCGGAACTCGTCGAGCGCCTCCAATGCCTCCGCGCCCAGCCTCACCCTGGTGGCCAGCCGGAACTCCCTCATGCCCTGCCCCTGTTCTCCTGTGTCTCTGTTTTGCTCCCCCTGACCGCGGGAATCGTTTCCCGCGGTTCGTCCGGCGCCTCCCATCCCGGTTTTCCCGCCTCGCTGGCGGCGCGGATCATCCAACGCAGAATGTGCACCGACGTGCGAGGCCTGGTCATGCCGCCCTCCCGGAATGTTCCCTGCGGTACTCGGACGGGGTCACCCCGATGTGTTTCTTGAACTGCCGCGAGAAATAGTTCAGCGGCGTGAAATCCAGCTCCGCGGCGATCCTGAGCACCGGTTTGTCGGTGTGGATGAGCACGAACTTCGCGCGCTCCAGTCGTTTGGCGGTCACGTAGTGGATGAAGCTGGAGCCGGTACGTTCCTTGAACTTCCTCGCGAAATGCGACTCTGACCACATCAGGTAGGAGGCCGCCTTGTGCAGCGTCAGGAACGACGACGGGTTCTTCTCGATCTCGTTCAGCAGCGTCGTCAGGTTGCGTTCCCCACCCCGGGATGCGGGTTCGAGGAGGTCGTGGACGCGGATCAGCAGTTTCTCGCAGTACACCTGGCACTCGTAGCGGTTCATCGGGCCGCGTCTGCGTCCCCGGTGGCGGGTGACGATCTGGGAGATGTCGCGCCCGAACTGCACGGCCTCGCTGGTGGCGATGCCTATCATCATGTCCTCGTACTCGGACAGCTCCTTCGGATCCACCTTCTGGCTCCAGCGCGGCAGCAGATGATCCAGGTAGTCGCCGAGCAGCTCCAGGTTCGCGGCCGCGTTGCCCTGCGCGACGTTGCGGGCCACCACCGGGGCCTCCAGCGAGATCCGTCGCTTCACCGACTCGACGGGGATCAGCGGCAGCGGTTTCCGGATGCCCGCCAGCAGCGGGGCGAGCGCCGCGTTGCCGCTGGGGTCCGGGATCCTACCGAGCCTGCCCAGCACCGTGCCCGCCACCGCGACGGCGAAATCCGCCTCGCCGAGCGTGGAGCCGAGTTTCGCGTTCGCCAGCCCAACGATCTCGTTGGCGGCGGCCTGCAGCTTGCCGAGGTCGACCACGGCCACCTGATCCAGCAGCTTCGCGGTCTCCGAGTGTTCCAGCACCTCCGAGGCGCCCACGATCTGCTGGAGCTGCTGCTGCCCCTCGGTGAGTAGCACCTGCCCGGCCATCACCGCGCCCAGATACTGCGCACCCCACATGATCGAGACGGAGAAATCCACCAGGCCCGCATGGCACCGGTACACGACCGGACGTCCCTCGATGGCGCTCTGCAGCCCGCCGTGGGCGTCGCAGCTGTAGCACTTGGCGCGGATCGCGGGATCGCGACGCAGGTATTGGCACAGGGTGCTGAATCGCGACGCCTCCGTGACGGGACGACCCATGGAATCGACGGTGATCATCGCCAACCCGGTGGAGGTGGCGAAATCGTCCTGGATGCGCTGCAACTCCTCGACGTCAATGAGATTGCGCAGATCGAGGGCGGCAGCCGCGTTGCCCGCGACGGGGTTCACGATGAAGTCCGACACAGCACCTCCTGCACGCGTTTGAATCCCTTGCCCGTGATCGAGTCGACCGCCACGATCTGGTGGGCACCGGCCCGTGTGAGATGGTCGACGGCGTTGTGAACCTGGGTCTCGGTGGCCACCCCGGCGTGGGTGACGACCCCCAGCACCTCGCGGTTGAAGGTGGTGGCGAACCCAGGCGGGAAACGGGTTTCGTCGCTGGTGGCGGACTGCACCAGCACCACCACGTCCACGTCGTAGGAGGCCAGCATCAGGGCGTGTTTGTAGCGCCCCACCTCCAGGTACTCGCCCGGGGTGTCGATGGCGGAGGCGAAGGTCTCGATGGCCTGGGTCTTGGCGTACTCGATGGGCAGCCCTTGGAGACGCTGCCTGAATGTCGTCTTGCCGGCTCCAATGCTGCCGACAAGCAGGATCGACCTCATGCCCTACGTCACGTCCTCGTCAACGGCGCCGGGGTGAAGCCGAGAATGGATTGGAGGGTGGTGACGATCCCCGTGACGGCAGACTCGACGTCGGCGAGCTGGCCGGTGATGAGCAGCGACCCGGAGAAGCGGTCGACGAAGGCCAACTCGACTCCCGCCGACTTGGTGGCGATGTCGGCGGCGATCACGGCGGCCTCACCCGGTGTGATGGTCAGCACCCCGATGGCCCCGCTGCTTCCCGCGGGAAGACCGATCTTCGGGTACAGGTGCGGATCGGGATTGGCTATCACATGGGCGAGCGTGACCTGCTTGCCAGGCACGAACTCCTGGATGATGCGCGTTTTGTCGGTCAGCTCGGTCATCAATCGCTCCTCTGGGTTGCCCTCACGATAGGGGCACTTCCGGTCGGGTTCAACGTTGCACGCATTCTCGAAGCAAGAATGTGTAACAACCGGAAGAAACTGTGTATCGGAACCTGCTCTATGGTGTCGGGACAGGCCCAATTGGCCTGCCGCTAGGACTAACGACGAAGGAGTCAGCATGCAGGAAGCGCTCGGAATGGTCGAGACGAAAGGCTATGTCGGAGCGGTTGAGGCCGCCGACGCCATGGTCAAGTCCGCGAATGTGTCCCTCGTGGGCAGCGAGAAGATCGGTGCCGGCCTCGTGACCGTGCTGGTGCGCGGCGACGTCGGCGCGGTCAAGGCCGCCACCGACGCGGGCGCCTCGGCGGCGGAACGGGTGGGTGAACTCATCAGCGTGCACGTGATCCCGCGTCCCCACAACGACGTCGAGAAGATCCTCCCCACCCAGGCCAAGTAGGAGAATGAGCAATGTCTGAGGAACTGATCAACAAGGTCTTGGCCGAAGTGGTCAAGAAGATGGGCGGCGACGACCCCGCGCCCTCCGCCACACCTGCCCCCGCTCCCACGCCCGCAGCCGGAACCCTGCCCGCCGTGACCGAATTCGTCGGCACCAACGTCCTGGGTGACACCATCGGCATGGTCATCGCCAACGTCGACCCGAAGCTGCGCGCGATGATGAAACTGGAAAAGGACTTCCGCTCCATCGGGATCCTCGGTGCCCGCACCGGCGCCGGCCCGCACATCTTCGCCGCCGACGAGGCCGTCAAGGCCACCAACTCCGAGATCCTGACCATCGAGCTGCCCCGCGACACCAAGGGCGGCGCCGGTCACGGCTCGTTGATCATCTTCGGCGCCGAGGACGTCTCCGACGCCCGCCGCGCCGTCGAGGTGTCTCTCGGGGAGCTGGACCGCACCTTCGGTGACGTCTACGGCAACGAGGCGGGCCACCTGGAGTTCCAGTACACCGCCCGCGCCTCCTACGCCCTCAACAAGGCGTTCGGAGCCCCGATCGGCAAGGCCTTCGGCATCACCGTCGGCGCCCCCGCCGGCATCGGTGTCGTCCTGGCCGACACCGCCGTCAAGGCAGCCACCGTCGACGTCATCGGCTACGCCAGCCCCGCCGGCGGAACCAGCTTCTCCAACGAGGTCATCTCGTTCCTGAGCGGCGATTCGGGTGCCGTCCGGCAGGCCATCATCGCCGCCCGCGAGGTGGGCATCCCCCTCCTCGGTGCGCTCGGCGCCACGCCCGAATCCACCACGACCCCCTACATCTGAGGACCGATCTGATGCGTTCCAAGAGGTTTGAGGCGCTCGACGCGCGCCCCGTGAACCAGGACGGGTTCGTCAGCGAATGGCCCGAGGTGGGCCTGATCGCCATGGACTCCCCCAACGATCCGAAACCGTCGATCACGCTGACCAACGGGCTCGTGACCGAGCTCGACGGCAAGACCCGCGACCAGTTCGACATGATCGACACCTTCGTCGCCGACTACGGCATCAACCTGGAGCTGGCGGAGAAGGCCATGGCCATCGACTCCCTCCAGGTGGCCCGCATGCTGTGCGACATCAACGTGCCCCGCACCGAGATCATCCCGCTGACCACCGCCATGACCCCGGCGAAACTCACCGAGGTCGTCAGCAACATGAGCGTGCTGGAGATGATGATGGCGGTCACGAAACTGCGTGCCCGCAAACAGCCCGCCAACCAGTGCCACGTCACCAACGTCGCCGACAACCCCGTGCAGATCGCCGCCGACTCCGCCGAGGCCGCGCTGCGTGGTTTCGCCGAGCAGGAAACCACCGTCGGCGTGGTCCGCTACGCCCCGTTCAACGCGCTGTCGCTGCTGGTCGGCGCCCAGACGGGCCGCCCCGGCATCCTCACCCAGTGCGCGGTCGAGGAGGCCACGGAACTGCAGCTCGGCATGCGCGGGCTGACCGCCTACGCCGAAACCGTGTCCGTCTACGGCACCGAAGCGGTGTTCATGGACGGCGACGACACCCCCTGGTCGAAGGCGTTCCTGGCCTCCAGCTACGCCTCCCGCGGCCTGAAGATGCGCTTCACCTCCGGCACCGGATCCGAGGTGCAGATGGGCTACGCCGAGGGCAAGTCCATGCTGTACCTGGAGGCCCGCTGCCTGTTCGTGACCAAGGCGGCCGGGTCGCAGGGCACCCAGAACGGTTCCGTCAGCTGCATCGGCGTGCCCGCGGGCGTGCCCGGCGGCATCCGCGCCGTGCTGGCCGAGAACCTGATCGCCACCATGCTGGACCTCGAATGCGCCTCCAGCAACGACCAGACCTTCACCCACTCCGATCTGCGCCGGGTGTCGCGGTCGCTGATGCAGTTCGTGCCCGGCACCGACTTCATCTGCTCCGGCTACTCCTCCACCCCGAACAAGGACAACATGTTCGCGGGCTCCAACTGGGATGCCGAGGACTTCGACGACTGGAACATCATCCAGCGCGACCTGCGCATCGACGGCGGCCTCACCCCCGTCCTGGAGGAGGACGTCATCGCGGTGCGCCGCAAGGCCGCCCGCGCCCTGCAGGCCGTCTTCGACGAACTGGGACTGCCGGCCATCACCGACGCCGAGGTGGAGGCCGCCACCTACGCCCACAGCTCCGACGACATGCCCAAACGCAACGTCGTCGAGGACCTGAAGGCCGCCGAGGACATGATGAACCGCGAGGTCACCGGCGTGGACGTGGCCAAGGCGCTGTCGCGAGGCGGTTTCGAGGACGTCGCCCAAGCGGTGTTCAACCTGCTGAAGCGTCGCGTCGCGGGCGACTACCTGCACACCTCCGCGATCTTCGACGCCGACTTCAACGTGATCTCGGCCGTGAACTCGCCCAACGACTACCACGGCCCGCAGACCGGCTACCAGATCGACGACGAGCGGTGGAACCAGATCAAGACCATTCGTCAGGCCATCAGCCCCGAGAGCATCTGAGGTGAGCCATGAGCATTGATGTGAACACCCTCAAACAGATCATCGCGCAGGTGGTCCAGGAGATGACCGCCGAGGATTCGGCCGCCACCCCGCCGGCCGCCGAGCCCGCCACGGCGGCCCCCGCCTCGGGTGGCACCGCGACGATGACCGCCACGGCCGCCGGGAAACTCACCCTGGCCGAGACCGGACCCGCGGAGCGCGGCTCCGACCCGAAGGAGGTCGTGGTGGCGGTTTCCCCGGCGTTCAGCACCCTGATCCACGAAACCATCATCGGCCTGCCCCACGCCGCCGTCCTCAAGGAGATCGCCGCGGGCATCGAGGAGGAGGGCCTCAAACACCGGTTCGTGAAGGTCTACAAGACCGCCGACGTCGGTTTCATCGCCCACCAGGCGGCGAAACTGTCGGGCTCCGGCATCGGCATCGGCATCCAGTCGCGCGGCACCACGGTCATCCACCAGAAGGACCTGCCGCCGCTCAGCAACGTGGAGCTGTTCAGCCAGTCCCCGCTGATCGACCTGGAGACCTTCCGCGCCATCGGCAAGAACGCGGCCAAGTACGCCAAGGGCGAGTCGCCGCAGCCCGTGCCGATCCGCAACGACCAGATGGCCCGCCCCAAGTACCAGGCCATCGCGGCCCTGCTGCACAACAAGGAAACCGCCCAGTGCGACCTGGCCAAGAAGCCCCAGGCGCTGCGGGTCAGCACCGCCTAGGAGAGTCACCATGGATCAGGAACAACTCATCCGACAGATCATGTCGGAGGTCATGAAGTCCCTCGGCAACGACTCCGTGTCCTTCGCCAAGAACACCCCGGCGCCCGCCGCCCCGGCCCAGGCCCCCGCCGCGGGGACCCGCCGGATCGGCCGCGACGAGTACCCGCTGGCCGAGAAACACCCGGAGCTGGTGAAAACCAACACCGGCAAGGCCCTCGACGAACTCACCTTCGAGGACGTCAAGGCGGGGAAGCTGAGCCCCCTCGACTTCCGCATCTCCTCGGAGACCCTGGAACTCCAGGCCCAGGTGGCCGACGCCGACGGACGCCAGACCCTGGCCCGCAACCTGCGTCGCGCCGCCGAGCTGGTGGCCGTGCCCGACGCCCGGCTGCTGGAGATCTACAACGCGCTGCGGCCGTACCGCTCCACGAAGGCGGAGCTGTACGAGATCGCCGACGAACTGGAGGGCCAGTACGGCGCGAAGGTGAGCGCGGGGTTCGTCCGTGAGGCCGCCGACGTCTACGAGGCCCGCGGAAGGCTGCGCGAGGACTGAGGAACCACCCCTGAAGCCGGCCCAGCCGGGCCGCGAAAATCTCTTTCAAAGCCGGTTGAGCCGGGCCGCGAGGAACGAGCGGCCCGAGTCGAAACCACCCGGCAGCCGACAAGCAAACTCAACCCAGGACGACAACGAATTCAAGGAGAAAGGAGGCGAGGACGATGGCGAAACTGGTCGCTGGCATCGACATCGGCAACGCGACCACCGAGGTGGCGCTCGCCGAGACCGGTGATGCCGACGGGCAGGTGGACTTCCTGTCCAGCGCCATCGTCCCCACCACCGGCATCAAGGGAACCAGCGCCAACATCCGTGGCCTGTTCCGTTCCCTCACCGAGGCCCTGAACAAGGCGGGACGCCGCATCGAGGACCTCGACTCCATCCGCATCAACGAAGCCGCCCCCGTGATCGGCGACGTCGCGATGGAGACCATCACCGAGACGATCATCACCGAATCCACGATGATCGGACACAATCCCTCCACCCCGGGCGGCCTCGGCATCGGGGTGGGAACCACCATCGCCCTCGACGAGCTGCCCGACGCCCCCGCCGGGCAGCCCTACATCGTCGTGGCGCCCCGCACGATTCCCTACGACCAGGTCGCGGCCCGGCTGAACGCCGTCGCCGAGTGCCTGGAGGTCACCGGCGCGATCCTGCAGGCCGACGACGGCGTGCTGGTCCACAACCGGCTGGCCCGCAAGATCCCCATCGTCGACGAGGTGCGTCTGATCGAGAAGGTCCCGCTCGGGATGCTGGCCGCCATCGAGGTGGCCGACGTCGGGCGCATCGTCGAGACCCTGTCCAACCCGTTCGGCATCGCGACCCTCTTCGGTCTGGAGGCCGACGCCACCCGCTCCGTGGTGCCCCTGGCCCGTTCCCTGGTGGGCAACCGTTCCGCCGTGGTCATCAAAACCCCGGAGGGCGACGTGCAGGAACGCCGCATCCCCGCGGGCCGCCTCACCTTCCACGGCACCAACACCCTCGACGTCGATGTCGACCTGGGTGCGGCCGAGATCATGGACGTCGCCTCCCGGATCCGCGACCTCTCCGACATCACGGGAGAGGCCGGCACCAATGTCGGCGGCATGATGGAGAAGGTGCGGGTGACCATGGCGCAGCTGACCAACCAGCACACCCGCGACATCCGCATCACCGATCTGCTCGCCGTCGACACCCGGGTGCCGCAGCAGGTGGCGGGCGGCATCGCCAACGAGTTCTCCATGGAGGCCGCCGTCGGCATCGCCGTGATGGTCAGGACCGACCGCCTCCAGATGGAACGGATCGCCTCCGAACTGGCCGCCGAAATCGGCGTGCCCGTCGAGGTCGGCGGCGTGGAGGCCGACATGGCCATCCGTGGCGCGCTCACCACCCCCGGGACGGCCGCCCCCATCGCGATCCTCGACATGGGCGCCGGTTCCACCGACGCCTCCGTCATGCGCCCGGACGGCACCGGCACCTCCATTCACCTGGCCGGCGCCGGGAACATGGTGACCCTGATGATCCAGTCCGAACTCGGCCTCGACTCCTTCGACCTGGCCGAGGACATCAAACGCCACCCGCTGGCGAAGGTGGAGTCGGTTTTCAACATCCGCCATGAGGACGGCACCGTGCAGTTCTTCGAGGATCCGCTTCCCGGGCACGTCTACGCCCGTACCGTGGTGCTCAAACCCGATGGCATGGTGCCCCTCGACGTGGATCTTCCCGTCGAGACCATCCGCCAGGTCCGCATCCGCGCCAAGGAGCAGGTTTTCGTCACCAACGCGATCCGCGCCCTGCAGCGCGTCTCCCCCACCTCGGAGGTGCGCGGCATCGACTTCGTGGTGCTCGTCGGCGGCTCCGCCCTGGACTTCGAGATCCCGCAGCTGGTCACCCGGGCCCTGGCCGACTACCGGGTGGTGGCCGGGCGCGCCAACATCCGCGGTGTCGAGGGGCCCCGCAACGCCGTCGCCACCGGCCTGGTGCTGGGGGGTGCGTCGTGACCGACGAACGCCCCACCATCAACCTCGCCGTCCACGAGGGCATCGGCGACGAGCAGCTCACCCAGGTGCTCCTCGGCATCGAGGAGGAGGGGGTGCCGAGCCGCGTGGAACGCCTCCCGGAGCTCAACCCCCTGACCCTGGCGCACCGCGCCGCGACCTCGTCGCGGCTGGGCATCGGGCTGGGAATCGCCCTCGACTACGTGGTCATCACCACCGAGAAACTCCCCGAGCGGCGCCCCTACCTGGCGCATTTCCTGGGGCGCAGCGAGCAGGCGGACCGGATCATCGGGTCGAACGCCGCCCGCCTGGTGAAGAGACTTCCCCTACGTGAACCCGAAAGGAGCCAGTGATGCAAGCACTGGGGAGCATTGAAGTGGTGGGCCTCGTCGCTGGCGTCGAGGCCGCCGACGTCGCCTGCAAAACCGCCGACGTCAACCTGATCGGCTACGAACTGGCCAGGGGCGGCGGCTACGTCACCGTCAAGGTCGAGGGCCAGGTGGCGGCCGTTCAGGCGGCCATGGCCGCCGCCGAGGTGGCGGCGTCGAAACTGACCCGGGTGGTCAGCAGGATCGTCATTCCCCGGCCCCACCAGGAACTGGAATCCATCGTCTTCTCGGCCGCGACCGTGGGCCTGACCAAACCCGCGCCCGATGCGAAGGCGACGACGAAATCCGCCGCCAAGGCCAAGGCACCGGAGAAAACCAAACCCGCGCCGAAGGCCGAAACCAAGGCCCAGGAGAAACCCGAACCCGAATCCGGGGCGGGAACCACCAGCGAACCCGGACCCGAGCCGAAGGCCATCACGAAACCCGAGCCGAAACCGCAGCTCGAACAGGCGCAGCCCGAATCCGGCCCGGACCAGAAGCCGGATGCCACACCCAAGAACCCCGCGGAGACCACCAAGGCTCCCCGGACATCCACCACCAGGAGGAAGCAGTCATGAGCAATGCTCTCGGAATGATCGAGACCAAGGGCTACGTGGGGGCCGTCGAGGCCGCCGACGCCATGGTCAAGTCCGCGAACGTGACCCTGATCGGCAGCGAGAAGATCGGTTCCGGTCTCGTCACCGTGATGGTGCGCGGCGACGTCGGTGCCGTGAAGGCCGCCGTCGACGCCGGGTCGTCGGCCGCCGCCCGGGTCGGCGAACTGGTCTCCCAGCACGTCATCCCGCGTCCCCACGGTGACGTCGAGAAGATCCTGCCGCAGTCATGACCGACGCGCTCGTCGCCGAGATCACCAGCCGGGTCCTGGAGCGGATCGCCGCCCTGGACCCGCGCAAGGTGGTCGTCGGCATTTCCAACCGGCACGTTCACCTGTGCGACGCCGATTTCAAAACCCTGTTCGGCTACGATGCGCCGAAGGTGAAGAAGATGGTGCGCCAGCGCGGCGAGTTCGCGGCCGAGGAGACCGTGACCCTGCACGGCCCCCGCGGCACCATGACCCGGGTGCGCGTGATGGGCCCCAACCGTCCCGCCACCCAGGTGGAGTTGAGCCGCACCGACTGCTTCGCCCTCGGCATCAAGGCGCCGATGGCCCAGTCGGGGCATCTGGAGACCGCCGCCCCCGTGCGCATCGAAGGTCCACTCGGCAGCATCGACTGCGACCACGCAGTGATCGTCGCGGGCCGTCACATCCACATGAGCCCCGACGACGCCGCCGCCCTGAACCTGAAGGACCAGGACCGCGTGAGCGTCCGGTTCGGGGGGGAGCGCGGGGCGCGTCTGGACAATTTCCTGATCCGCGTCAAGGACTCCTACCTGGCGGAGCTGCACCTCGACACCGACGAGGGCAACGCCGTCGGGGCCAGGACTGGCGACTACGTGACGATCTGCCTGGACCGATAACGATGGCGACGAATCCCCAGACCAGGATCAACCGGTTCGCGGAACTCGTGCGAACCGGGAAGGTCGCACGCAAGAACGCCAAGCGCAGCGGGCTGCGGCTCGCCGTCGACCTGGGCACGGCCAACATCGTGCTTGCCGTGGTCGACGGCGGGAACCGTCCGGTGGCGGGCGGTTGGCGGAAGGCGAACGTGGTCCGCGACGGCATCGTCGTCGACTGGCTGGGGGCCGTCACCAACGTCCGGGAGATCCTCACCGAACTCCACGACAGGCTGGGCCACATCTTCACCGAGGCCGCAGTCACCATCCCGCCCGGGATCAGCGAGGGCACCGTGAAGGTGTTCACCAACGTGCTCGACGCCTGCGAACTCGACCCGTGCGAGGTGGTCGACGAACCCGTGGCCGCGGCCCGGGCCCTCGGCGTGACCGACGGCACCATCATCGACATCGGCCACGGCACCACCGGGGTGTCGCGGCTGCGCGACGGGGTGGTCGACTTCTCCACCGACGAGCCCACCGGCGGCCACCACATGACGCTGGTGTTGTCGGGGGCGCTGGGGATGGGCTACGACGAGGCCGAGGCGTTCAAGTGCGACCCCGCCAACGTCGAGACCGTCTTCCCGGTGGTGCGCCCCACCCTGGAGAAGATGGCCACCATCGCCGAGCGGGCGCTCGGCGGCACCGACCCGGGCAAGGTGTATCTGGTGGGTGGTTCCGCCTCCCTGCCCGAGGCACCCAAAGTTTTCGAGAAGGTCCTCGGCGTCACGGTTGACCGGCCCGAGGAGCCCCTTTTCCCCACCCCGTTGGGGGCGGCAATGAGGAGTAGCCGATGAACGAGAAACAGCTGCGCGAGCTGATCACCAGGATCGTGCGCGAAATGCTCGCCGAACAGCCCCGGCAGGAAACCCCGGCCACGGGGAAACCCAACGCGCTGGTGCTGTTCTCGGGTGCGCTGCTCGGTTTCGACGCGGCCCTGGAGTCGCTGAAACGGGCCGCGGAACACGTCAACCTCGACTGGCGGCAGACCACCTCGGCCTCCCGTGTCCTGGATCAGGAACGCATCGCGGCCCTGGGCATGACCCCGGCCGAGGAGTCGCTGGTGCAGGCCCACGACCTGCTCGTCGTCCCCACCCTCACTGCGAACCTGGCCGCGAAGGTCGCCCACGGCATCGGTGACTGCCTGGCCAGCAACGTGGTGGCCGAGTTCATCATGAGCAACAAACCGGTGGTCGTGGCCACCAACGGCGTCTGCCCCGACTCGGCGGACAAACGCGGCTGGTTCCCGCAGATGCCGTCGGGCTACGCGGCGATGCTGCGCGAGAATCTCGCCGCCCTGAAATCGTTCGGGGTGCACCTGGCGACCGCGGAAACCCTCGACCGGGTCGTCGGGGAGGTCGCGGGCGCGGGCGACGCGGTGCACTGCACCGCGCGCGTGGTCACCGAGTCCGTGATCCGTTCCCTGGCGCCGGGGTCGCGGCTGAGCGTGCACCGCAGAGCGATCATCACCGACCTGGCCCGCGATGCGGCCGCGTCGTCGGGCGTCACGATCACCAGGAGGAGCTGAGATGTACCTGGCCAAGGTGGTGGGCACGGTGGTCTCCACCAGCAAGGACGAACGCCTCGTCGGTTTCAAGCTGCTGCTGATCCAGCGCGTCCACTCCGACGGCGCCGCCGTCGGCGACCAGGAGGTCGCGGTGGACACCGTCGGCGCCGGAACCGGTGAGACGGTCATCATCACGAAGGGCAGCTCGGCCCGGTTCGCGGCAAACCGGCAGCAGGCCCCCCTGGACGCGACCATCGTCGGCATCGTCGACGTGGTCGAGGTGGAGGACTGACCGCCATGCCGAACGTTTACACGCGCACCGGCGACAAGGGTGACACCGGGCTGTTCGGGGGCTCCCGGGTGCCCAAGCAGAGCCTGCGCGTGGAGGCCTACGGTACCGTCGACGAGGCCAACGCGGCGCTCGGGGCGGCGAAGGCGATGCTGCCCGCCGGCCAGTGGCGGCGCCGCGTCCACGACGTGCAGCAGCGGCTGTTCGTGCTGGCCGCCGAACTGGCCAGCGACCCCGAGGGCGCGGCGATCCTGGCGAACAAGATCAACACCGGCGACATCACCGATCTGGAGCATCTCATCGACGACTGCCTGGCCGTCACGGGGCCGCAGCGGGAGTTCGTGGTGCCGGGCCGCGACGACCGGTCGGGGGCGTTCCACCAGGCCCGCACCGTGGTGCGTCGCGCGGAACGGCGGGTGCTGACCCTGGCCGAGACCGAACCGGTGCGCCCCGAACTGATCAAATACCTCAACCGCCTCTCCGACGCCGTCTACTCCCTGGCCAGGCTGGCCGAGACCTGGCGCGACGAGGAGATCGAACGCATCGTCCGGGACGCCGTCGCCAAGGTCCTCGGAACCCCTTCAAAGCAGGCCCAGCCGGACCGCGAGGAACGAGCGGCCCGAGTCGAAACCACCCCCTCGAAGCCGGTTGAGCCGGACCACGAGCCTCTGGGCGAGCAGTCCGCCCCGGCACCGTCCCGCGGCCGAACCCCGGTCCGTCGGTTCGATCTCGCCGCCGCCAAACGGATCGCCGAGCGGGCGGAGGCGCGCAGCGCCGAACTGGGGGTGCCCGTCGTGATCGCGGCCGCGGACGCGGGCGGGAACCTGATGCTGCTGCACCGCATCGAGGGCGCGCTGCTCGCGTCCATCGAGATCGCGATCAACAAGGCGTGGAGCGCCGTGGCCTTCCAGGCACCGACCGCGACGCTCGGCCCCCTGGCCACCGGGGACGGTCCCCTCCCCGGTCTGGCCGACACCAACTCCGGCCGCGTGGTCCTGTTCGGCGGAGGGGTGCCCGTCCACGTCGACGGGGAACTGGCAGGGGCCATCGGAATCTCCGGTGGAACCGCTGAACAGGACGTGGACATCGCGACCTGCGCGCTGCAGGACTGGAACACGATAGGAGAGCAGTAATGAAGATAGATCCGGCACAGCTGGAGGCGACCATCCGCGAGGTGCTCGCGGCCATGCTCCCCGGCAACGACAACCAGACCGAGGCGCCCGCGACGCAGCAGGAAGCCCCGGGTGACGGGGTGTTCGCCGACATGGACTCCGCGGTGGAGGCCGCCCACCTGGCGCAGCGCGAGTACCTGAGCCATCCGATGGCCGACCGGCGCCGCTACGTCGCTGCCATCCGTGAGGCGATGCTGGCCCCCGAGGCCCTCGACTACATGTCGGAACAGGCCGTGGCGCAGTCCGGGATGGGCGATGTCGGCCACAAGTACCTGAAGAACAAGGTGGCGGCTGCCGAGACCCCAGGGGTGGAGGATCTCGTCACGGAGGCGTGGTCCGGCGACGACGGCCTGACCACCATCGAGTACTCGCCCTACGGCGTGATCGGGGCCATCACCCCCACCACCAACCCCACCGAAACCATCACCTGCAACGCCATCGGGATGCTGGCCGCCGGCAACGCCGTCGTGTTCAGCCCGCACCCGCGGGTCGCCAAGTTGTCGTGCTGGCAGGTGCGTCGCATCAACCGGGCGCTGCGCGCCGCCGGCGCCCCCGACAATCTCGTGGTGACGGTCACCGCGCCGTCGCTGGAGAACACCAACGCGATGATGGCCCACCCGAAGGTCCGGATGCTGGTGGCAACCGGGGGTCCGGGCATCGTCAAGGCGGTGCTGAGCTCCGGGAAGAAGGCGATCGGCGCGGGCGCGGGCAACCCGCCCGCCGTCGTCGACGAGACCGCCGACATCGAGCACGCCGCGAAGTGCATCGTCGACGGCGCCAGTTTCGACAACAACCTGCCCTGCACCGCGGAGAAGGAGATCATCGCGGTCGACTCGATCGCCGACATGCTGAAGTTCTGCATGATCAAGCACGGCGCCTACGAGGCGACGGCCGCCGAGGTCGCGGAGCTGGAGAAGCTGCTGGTGAACGGCGACAAGCCGCGCACCGAGTGGGTGGGCAAACCGGCCGCGAAGATCCTGGAGGCCATCGGCGTCACCCCGCCGCCCGGGGTGCGGCTGATCGTGTGCGAGGCCAGCGCCAACCATCCGTTCGTGGTGCACGAGCTGATGATGCCGGTACTCGGGCTGGTGCGGGTGCCGGACGTGGACGCCGCCATCGACCTGGCCGTCGAACTGGAGCACGGCAACCGCCACACCGCGGTGATGCACAGCCTCAACGTCAGCAAGCTGACGAAGATGGGCAAGCTGATCCAGACCACGATCTTCGTGAAGAACGGCCCGTCGTACAACGGCATCGGGATCGGCGGCGAGGGCTACCCGACGTTCACCATCGCCGGACCCACCGGCGAGGGCCTCACGTCGGCTCGCAGTTTCACCCGGAAACGTCGCTGCGTGCTCGTCGGCGACCTGAACGTCCGCTGAGCCGCCATGACCAGGCGAATCGCGGTAACGGGAGCGGCCGGGCAGATCGGATACGCGCTGGTCTACCGGCTGGCCTCGGGTGATCTGCTGGGCGACGAGCCCGTCGAGTTGCGGCTGCTGGAGGTGCCGGCGGCCGTGAAGGCCCTCGACGGGGTGGCGATGGAACTGCTCGACTGCGCCTTCCCGCAGCTGAAGGGCATCGAGGTCACCGACGATCCCGCGGTGGCCTTCGACGGGGCGAACGTCGCGATGCTGGTGGGGGCGTCGCCGCGCAGCGCGGGCATGGAACGCGCCGACCTGCTGGAGGCCAACGCCGCCATCTTCGCCGCGCAGGGCCGGGCCCTGGCGGCCTCGGCGGCCCCGGACGTGCGGGTGGTGGTGACGGGGAACCCGGCGAACACGAACGCGCTAATCGCCTCCCGGCACGCCGACGGGATTCCCGCTTCGAGGTTCACCGCCCTGACCCGGCTCGACCACAACCGGGCCCGCGCGCAGCTGGCGGCGAAGGCCCGCAGGCCGGTGGCGGACGTGACGAACGTGACGATCTGGGGCAACCACTCGGCCACGCAGTACGCGGACGCCTTCAACGCCCGCATCTGCGGGAAACCGGCGGACCAGTGGATCGCCGACGACGCCTGGATCGCCTTCGACTTCATCCCCACCGTCGCCAGGCGGGGGGCCGCGGTGATCGCGGCCCGGGGACGTTCGAGCGCGGCATCGGCGGCCAACGCCACCATCGCCCACGTCCGCGACTGGCTGCTCGGCACCCCCGGGGGCGACTGGACGTCGATGGCGGTGGTCAGCGACGGCTCCTACGGGGTCCCGGCTGGCCTGGTCTCGTCGTTCCCGGTACGCTGCTGCGACAGCGAGTGGGAGATCGTCCAGGGCCTGCCGCTCAACGCCTTCGCGAGAAGTCGCGTCAATGTCTCCGTCGACGAACTGAAATCCGAGGCGGAGGAGGTCAAGTCGATGGGCCTCCTCCCCGCTTGAGACCGAACCCGGCAGGGCCGCTCCTGCGATGCCCACCCACCTCTTCTCAACCACCGAAGAGCCGCAGAGCCCCTGCCGGGTTCTTTATTCTCTGTCCCCTCCCAAAGCAGACCGACCCGAACCGCGACATCCCCTCCCGAAGCTGGTTGAGCCGGGCTGCGACGTCCCTCTTTCCCAAGCTGGTTGAGCCGGGCTGCGAGGAACGAGCAGCCCGAGTCGAAACCACCCTCCCCAAGCAGACCGACCCGAACCGCGACACCCCCTCTCACTCCCCTCTCCCGGGCGCGAATCGCGGGAGAAAAACGGTTCAACGTCGTGTGGCGACGTTGAACCGTCGAGCCTCTGCGATTCGCGCCCGGGGGAAGGAAGGCAACACAGCCTTCCCGTCGCCCGCTGGCCTTCCCGTCATCCGCCAGTCTTCCCGACGGAAACGCCTGCCTTCCCGTCAAACGCCAGCGCTACAGCGCAAGCACACGACGGGTAGACAAGCGCGACCATTCGACTTGCTGGGAAAATGGCCAGGGAACCGGTCGTGAAGGAGGTCGCCGTGCCAGTTCGTCGTCCATTGGCAGCCGGGCGACGACACACGGTGGGGTGTCTGCCCGACGGCACCGTGGTCGCGACCGGAGCAGATTCCGGCGGGGAGTGCCGGACGTCGCTGTGGCGAGACGTTGTCGCGGTCGCGGCGGGCGGCGTCCATGTGGCCGGCAACACCGGTAGATCCCACACGCTGGGGCTTCGCATCGACGGAACGGTTCTGGCATGCGGCTGGAACGCCCAGGGGCAGTGCGATGTCCAGGACTGGCAGGACATCATCGCGGTGGCCGCGGGGTGGAGATTCAGCGTGGGCCTGCGTGGCGACGGATCATTGGTGGCGGCGGGCCGCGCCGTGGAGGAGCAGCTGCGGGTCGAGGACTGGCGCGAGGTGACGGATGTCAGCTGTGGTGATTGGCACACGGTTGCGGTTCACGCGGACGGTACCGTCCGCGCTGCCGGCAACAACGCCGCCGGCCAGTGCGACGTACAGCACTGGACCCGGATTCTCGCAGTTGCCGCAGGGTATCTCCACACCCTGGGGTTGACGAGGGATGGTGCTGTTCGTGCGGCCGGACGTCCGGAGTTCTGGGCCGGCTGCGAGCAGTGGGCGGGAATCGTCGCGGTCGCGGCGGGCAGCTACCACAGCGTCGGTGTGAGAACCGACGGCACCGTGGTCGCAGCCGGCAGATCGGATGCCGGCCAGTGCGACGTGCACGGTTGGCGCGACATCGTGGCCGTCGCGGCCGGCGCGACCCACACCGTGGGGCTTCGCGCCGACGGTACGGTCGTGGCGACCGGCAGCAACAGCCACGGCCAACTCGAGGTCGGGTCCTGGCGCCTCGGATGATTCCCGGCTCCACCGGCGGGCGAACCCCTTGAGCGACGGAAAGTAACATTGCTGCCAGGAGGTGACCTGATGAGCACGTTGACGATCCCGCGGCTGAGTGAACGCACCCACGCCCGCCTGCTACGCCAAGCCGCCGAGAACGGTCGATCCGTTGAAGCCGAGGTCCGGGCGATCCTTGACGCGGCAGTGGGACTGCCCGATGAGAGCACCCCCATGGCAGTGCGCCGCGAGTCTTCCGAGGCCGGAGGCGTGGACATCGAACCGCCCGATCGCACCGACCCGCCGCAGGATGCCACATTCTCGTGATCATCGCTGGCACCAACATCGTCTCCGAACTCCATGAGACAGGCACCTGACGCATCAGTCCTCTCATGGATTCAAGGCCTACCATCTCAAGAACTCACCAGCTGCGCGATAACCGCGGAGAAAATCCAACAAGGGCTCGGGAAGATGCCCCACGGAGCGCTTCGCGAGAACCCGCGCCGTCGCTGGGACAGGCTGATAAAGATTTCTCGCACATCAAGAAACTCGGCCTGGTGAACCCATTCATCCGAGGGGAATTCACTGGAAAAGAGCTCTCGACTTCACCTCATGCGAGACGCATCAGCGTGGATTGCCCTGTCGCGACAGGAACTACCATCGCCTGCAGGAGGTGAGACGATGGGCACCCCCCACACGAGACGCGCAATGCTCCACACCGCACGAATGACCGTGAATCTGGTGAGTACGTCACCGATCCGGGCCGCAAGGGTGATGTCGTGATCAAAGGTCTGTGCACCGGACACACCGGCCCCCTGAACGGAGTGGCGTGGAGTTCTGACGGCAGTCTCCTGGCCACCGTCGGCGACGACCACACTTGCGTCATCTGGAATCCTCACACCGGTGAGCCCGTCGCCACGCTCATCGGTCACACCGACGCCGTGGTCAGGGTCGCCTGGAGTCCGGACGACAAGCGTCTGGCGACCGTCAGCCACGACAGAACCTGCATCGTCTGGAACCCTGACACCGCAGAAAGACTCCTCACTCTCACCGGCCACACCGACGCCGTGACGGGTGTCGCCTGGCACCCCGACGGCACCCGTCTGGTCACCGTCAGCTGGGATGAGACCGGCATCGTCTGGGATTCGGGAACGGGCCGCCCGGTCACGACTCTCACCGGCCACGCCTACCACGTGAACGGGGTCGCCTGGCACCCTGATGGCACCCGCATCGCGACCGCCAGCAACGATGGGACCTGCATCATCTGGAACCCCGACACAGCAGAGAGGATCCTCACCCTCACCGGACATGACCGCTTCGGGGTTGAGGACGCGGTGTACGGGGTCGCGTGGAGTCCTGACGGCAGTCGTCTGGTCACCGCCGGCTGGGATGACGCCTGCATCGTCTGGGATCCCGACACCGGCCAACCCGTCATCTCGTTCGTCGATCACACCGAATGGGCGCTCGGGGTGGCGTGGAGTCCCGACGGCACCCGGGTCGCGACCGCCAGCGACAACGGAACCTGCGCGGTCTGGAATCCGGACACAGGAGAAGCGATCGCCACCCTCGTGCTCCGGTTCGCGACCGGGATAACATTCGTGCACGGGGTCGCCTGGAGCCCCGACGGCACCCGCGTCGCGACCGTTGACAGCAACGGGGCCTGCATCATCTGGAACCCTGACACCGGGGAAAGAGTCACCACGCTCGCCAGCCGCACCGACTGGGTGGACGGGATCGACTGGAGTCCGGACGGCACCCGCCTGGCCGTCATCCCCGACTGGGCCGAGGCATACACCGTCTGGGACCCGGTCAGCGGCCGCCCCACGGCCACCCACAACGCTCACACCAACCTGGTGGGCAATCCCGCGTGGAGCCCCAACGGCACCCGCATCGCAACCATCCACAACGACAAGGCCTGCACCATACGGGACGCCACGACCGGACAGTTGCTCATCACCCTCATTAGCCGCATCGGTTCTCCACAGGGGGTTGCCTGGCATCCCGTGGGTGACCTCATCGCTGTCGCCAGCGATGGCGGGAGATGTACCGTCTGGAATCCCGACACGGGGCAGGACGTCGCCACTCTCACCGATACCGGCACCACACACGTGCTTGACGACGCCAAGAGTGCTGTCGCCTGGCATCCTTCAGGTGACCTCATAGCCACCACCAATGGCGAGGGGACCTGCATCATCTGGCAGCTCGACATCGCGGAGAAATTCACCACCCTCACCGGCCACACCGACGCCGTAACAGGAGTCGCCTGGCACCCCGACGGCACCCGCATCGCCACAGCCAGCAACGACGGAACCTGCATCATCTGGAACCCCCACACCGCAGAGAGGATCCTCACCCTCACCGGACACACCGCCGCAGTAACAGGGGTCGCCTGGAGCCCCAACGGCACTCTCGTCGCCACCAGCAGCAACGACCGCACCTGCATCATCTGGAATCCCCACACCGGGAAGAAACTCACCACCCTCACCGACCACGCCCGCGCCGTGACCGGGGTCGCATGGCACCCTGACGGTGATCTCATCGCCACCGCCGACGCCTCGGGACTGATCCGGATCTCCCACCTCGACGGCACCCTGGAGCGCGCCTTCATCTCCGTGCGACCCCGCGTCCCCGGGGTGGAAAGCTACGCCAGCTGGACCCCCGAAGGCCTCGACGTCCTGGAAGGAGAAGCCTGGCGAGTGCTGCGCATCCCAGAGCCAGAAGACGGAAGCTAGCAGCACCTCGAGACATCCGGCCCGAGGAGGGCCAGCGGCACCACCGCCACCCCGTCGGGACGCCGGTAGGCGGCCTTGCCCGTCGTGACGACCACCAGGTCGGCCACCCGGTCTGGGATCTGGTCGCGCAGCCAGATGAGATGCTTCGCGTCCGAATCGCCCACCGCGGCCGCGAGTTTCACCTCGATTCCCACGATCTGCCCGTCCGCTCCTTCGACGACGAGGTCCACCTCGTGTCGTCCGCCCTGGGTGCGCATGTGGTACACCCGCGCCTCGGCGGCCTGCGCCGCGACGCGCACCGTCAGCGTCGCGAGCGACTCGAACAGCGGCCCCATCATGTGTGCCCCCGACGCGTTGAGCAGGGAGGACGACGACAGACCCAGCAGCCGGGCCGCCAGGGCGGGGTCGGCGAGTTGGTGTTTGGGGGCCTGCTGGAGCCGCCGGATCGGGTTGTTCGCGGGCAGCCAGCCGGGCACCGGATCCAGTATCCACAGGCGGGTGAGGAGGTCCCGGTACACGATGGTCGTGGTGTGGGCCGGCTGTGCCCCGTCGCCTCCGGTGGTGGCGTCCAGCATCCGTGAGTAGGAGGTGGTGGTCGAGGACGCCGCGGCGTAGGTCGCAAGCCAGCGACGCAGCGTCTCCGGATGTCGCACCGCGAAGCCGTGGTCGGGCAGGTCGCGGTCGATGATGCGTTGCAGGTAGGCGTCCAGCAGTCCCCGGCGCAGGCGCGAGGGCGCGTTCATGATCCCGGGGAATCCGCTGGCGACGATCGCGTCGGCGTAATCGGTGAGCCCGTATCCGCTGTCCCCGCCCACCGGATCGCGACCGCCCTCGAGGAGCCGCGCCAGCGACACCGTCGGTGTGGCACGTCCGCGTTCCGGCAACGCCATGGGACGCATCCGCAGCGACAGGATCCGTCCCGCTCCGCTGTGGGTTCCGGCGGCGTCCGTCGGTGTGGCGGATCCGGTGAGGAGGTAGCTTCCGGGCGGGGCGCCGGAGTCGACACGTCGTCGCACCGAATCCCACACCTGGGGCAGTTTCTGCCACTCGTCGAGGAGCAGCGTTCCCGCCGGCACCGCCGTCAGTCCGAAATCCGCTGCGGCAATCCGCCGCTGGTCCTCGTCGTCCAGCAGCCACGTGGTGGTGGCGCGCCGCCGGGCGGTGTCCGTCTTCCCCACTCCCTTGGGGCCGTCGATCGCAATGGCGGGAGCGAGCGGCAACAGCTCGTCCAACTCCAGATCCACCGTCCTGGGTAGGTACTCCATGCTGCTTACGCTACCATTCACACAATTTATACACTAGGATTCACACACTTCTTACGCTACCGTTTCTGCATCTCGTGACCGCCCCTCCACGACCTCCACCTCAGTTCGCCAGCCCTACCGACGTCCGCTGGTCTTCCCGCCATCCGCCAGCCTCCCCGACGGGAACGCCAGCCCAACCGCCGAACGCCAGCGCTACAGCGCAGGCAAACGACGCGCAGGCAGGCAGACTCGTGATTGGCGAAGCCGACGCGATGAGCCGGACTACCCTGAGATGTAGCAGCGCAAGAAGGCAGGGAGGAGATATGACGCGCACCCACGACTGGGGAAGTTTCGAGGATTTCTTCACCACCGCTATGGCCCAGCCCGATACCGATTGGCGACAGACCCACAGTCACATAGGTCTGACCGGTACGGCTGTCGATGGCGCCCGCGCAGCGGCCGATCTCATCGCCGTCGGCGAACCCCTCATCGAGGCGTGGCGATTCGGCATCCTCCACACCGTCGACACCTACGACTCCGCACGCCGACGCGGAGGCACCGAGCTCGCGGCCCAGGTCTTCACCGAGGAGCCCCCGCCGACCGGTTCCATACACGTCGACGCAGCCTTCGCGGCCCTCGCCCGCCACTTGGCAGATCGCGATGGTTGGCCCCAACCCGCCTGGACCATGCGTCCCGAAAGAGTGAGTTCGGGCTGGTACGTCGCCGCACGTCCGGCAATCGAAGCCATGATCCGCGCCGAAACCCCGCCCATCTTCCGCGAACACGGTGTCTTCATCGCCGCCAACGACCTGGACCGGGCATGACCAGCGCCGCTCCGCTCAGTCGCGATGAGCTCCTGGAACTCCTTGAGGATCTGTCGCAAACACTGGCTCGTTCCGGCGAGCGGGCCCGCATGTTCGTCGTCGGTGGTGCTGCCATGTCGCTGGGCTACGACCAGACCAGAACCACACGCGACGTCGATGCTCTCTTTGAACCGAAGCCGTGCGTCCATTCCGCCGTAGCAGATGTGGCAGCCCGTCATGGCCTCGGTCCCGACTGGGTCAATGACGCCGCAAAAGGCTTCATGCCCGGCCCGGACCCCGACCCACGAACGGTTTATGAATCCGATCATCTCCTTGTGCAGGTCGCTTCACCCGAGTACCTACTTGCCATGAAACTCCATTCCGCCAGGCCGGGACGCGATATCTACGACGCAGCAATCCTCTATCGGACAGCCGGATGCACTTCGCCCGAGCAGGCACTGGACCTTCTCGAACAGCGATTCCCGGGACGTCTCCTGCCCAGGCACCAGTACCTCGTCCACGAGATCGCAGCGCAGGCCGAAACAGACGGCGACATCAGTCGCTGACCTTCCAAGAAGGACTGGCCCAACCGTAGTCCACCACCTAACCCGACGAGAACACCAGCCCAACCGTCAAACACCAGCGCTACAGCGCAAGCACACGACCACAAGGCAAGCGCAACCAGCTTCAGCCTCTCGACGGGTGCCCGGAGCTGAGGTCAGGTCTGCTTGCCGGCTGCCAGAGTGGTTTCGACTCGGGCCGCTCCTTCGTCGCGGCCCGGCTCAACCAGCTTCGTCCCGACCCCCCAACGCCAACCTTCCCGTCATCCGCCAGCCTTCCCGACGGGAACGCCAGCCCAACCGTCAAACGCCAGCGCTACAGCGCAAGCACACGACCGCAAGGCAAGCGCAACCAGCTTCGGGATCGCGGTTTCGACTCGGGCCGCTCGTTCCTCGCGGCCCGGCTCAACCACCTTTGGAGAGCGCGACTCCCCCCGTCATATCCGCGCTGACTCGATCAATTCCATGGAAAACGGCCATAAAAATAGAGGGTTTTGTCCACCTTTCGGACATTTCCTTAAATCAACCCCGCCGCGACCCCGACACCGACCATAGTTTCCTTTTCCATTCAACTTCCGACACGCCCGGGAACGAACGGTTCGGAACCAGCAAAAGCGCTTGTGGCGATCGTGTGGATACTTTCGGACACACCGAGAGTATCCCAATACCCACCCAGGCCCGGGGAATCAGCATATGATCGCCACAAATGCGCAGTTCTTGATCATGATGACGTGCCGTGTTGCCACTTTTCGGATTCAAGCACACACCGCACGTCCATGACCGCTGCGCACTTCTTGATATCGAGGCAAGGGGGTTCACACCATGCACACCCGTCCAGGCAGTCCGCGTGTGTCCGTCATCGTCCCCACCAAGGACGAGGCCAGGAACCTAGAGGTGCTGCTCCCGGATATGCCGGACGTCCACGAGGTGGTTCTAGTGGACGCGGGGTCGCGCGACGGCACGGTTGACGTCGCACGACGACACCTATCCAATCTCCAGGTCATAAACCAGACCCGCACCGGCAAGGGCAACGCCCTGGTCTGCGGGATGCACGCCGCCACGGGGGACATCGTCGTCACCCTCGACGCCGACGGTTCCGCCGACCCGTGCGAGATCCCCGCCTTCGTCGACGCGCTCGTCAAGGGCGCGGACTTCGCGAAGGGGTCGCGGTACATGACGGGCGGGGGTTCCGTGGACCTGACCCGGCTGCGCTCGGCCGGCAACTGGGGCTTGAACGTGCTGAGTAACCTCAGTCTGGGCACGAAGTTCACCGACTTGTGCTACGGCTACAACGCGTTCTGGAAGGACATCGTCCCAGCACTCAGGCTGCCGGACCCGGACCTGCCCCAGCCCGCCGACGGCAGCCGCCTCTGGGGCGACGGCTTCGAGATCGAGACCCTAATCACGGTTCGCGTCGCCCAGGCGGGCCTGGCGGTCACCGAGGTTCCCAGCTTCGAACTGAACCGGATCCACGGCGAGAGCAACCTGCGCACCTTCGCCGACGGCCAGCGGGTACTGCGCACCATCGCCACCGAGACGGCCCGCCACGGCCGCGCCAAGCGCGCCCGCCTGGTCGCCGCCCCGGCACGTCACCACCTGCCCACCTGCCGCCTGCGCTCACGCGAGTGGGAACACCTGAATGTCTGAGGACCCTTCTGGATCACCGGCGGGCGACAACACCCAAGCCCCGGAAAGCGTCACCGTTGTCGTCTGCGCATACACGCTGGACCGCTGGACGGACCTGCACGACGGGGTGCTGGAGGCCGCCCGTCAACTCCGGGAATCCGGGCGCGAGGGCCGGGTGCTCGTGGTCGTCGACCACAACGACGAACTCCTGGCCAAGGCCGGTGAACTCGCGGGTCCGCTCGTCGACGTCATCGCGAACACCCACAGACGGGGCCTGTCCGGGGGCCGGAACACGGCGATCGGGTTCGCCGACACGGAGGTGATCGTCTTCCTCGACGACGACGCCACCCCGGAACCCGGTTGGCTCGAACACCTCCTGGTCCCCTTCGCGGACCGCGAGGTGCTGGTTGCCGGCGGCGCCGCCACCCCCCGCTGGCCCGACGGCGCCGTCAGGCCCGTATCGCTGCCCGCCGCCCCCAGCGGCCGGGGCGAACTCGACTGGGTGGTGGGCTGCACCTACGAGGGCCAGCCCACCACCCTGGCCCCGGTGCGCAACGTCATGGGCTGCAACATGGCGTTCCGGGCCACGGTCTTCGACACCGCCGGGTTGTTCGGCGAGGACCTCGGCCGCGTGGGTCGCGTGCCTTACGGCTGCGAGGAAACCGAGCTGTGCATCCGAGTCACCCGCCACCACCCCACCGCCGGAATCCTCTTCGAACCGCGCAGCCTGGTACGCCACCACGTCAGCCCCGACCGCCTCAGGTGGAACTACCTGTGGCGTCGCACCTACGCCGAGGGCATCTCGAAGGCCGCAGTGACCGAACGCACCTCGCACCAGGCGTCGCTTTCCACCGAGATGTCCTACGCCACGCGCATCCTGCCGCGCGCTTTCCTGCGGGAACTGCTCTCGGCCCCCCGCACCCGTGGCCGGGGCCTGGGGGGCGCGTTCGCGATCGCATCCGCGCTCGCGATGACCGGTATCGGCTACGTCGTCGGCCACATCGCCATCCGATGGCGCCGTAGCAAACAGAGCCGCCGCGAACAGAAAGGAAACCCCCGGTGAGCATCGCCTGCCGCCTGTGCGGCAACAGCAACCTCGTCTCCGTGCTCGACCTCGGGGCCAGCCCGCCGTGCGAATCCTTCCTGTCTGAGGAGCAGCTCGACCAACCCGAGGTGACCTACCCGCTGCACCTGAGGTTGTGCCCCGACTGCCTACTGCTGCAGATCCCGGCCCTGATCACACCGGAGGAAACCTTCGGCGGCGACTACGCCTACTACTCCTCCTGCTCCGTCTCGTGGGTCGAGCACGCCCGGCGGTTCGTCGACCAGGCCGTGGAATCCCTCGGACTCGGCCCGGACGGTTTCGTCGTGGAGGTGGCCGCCAACGACGGCTACCTGCTCCAGCACGTCGTGAACCGGGGCATCCGCTGCCTCGGCATCGAACCGAGTCTCAACTGCAGCGAAGCGGCCCGCGGCAAGGGCATCCCCATGCTGAGGGCCTTCCTCGACGAGGCGCTGGCGGCCAGGGTGCGCGACGAACACGGCCCGGCCGATCTGGTCGTCGCCAACAACGTCTTCGCCCACATCCCCGACATCACCGGCTTCGCCTCCGGGTTGCGGGGCCTGGTCGCCGACACCGGGCGGGTCTCCATCGAGGTGCATCACGCGTTGTCGCTGATCACCGCCGCCCAGTTCGACACCGTCTATCATGAGCACTTCCAGTACTGGACGGTGCTCGCCGCCCGGCACGGGCTCGCGGCGGGCGGGCTGAGGCTCGTCGACGTGGAGTTGCTGCCCACGCACGGCGGGTCGATCCGGTTGTGGGCGGTGCCCGGGGAATCGGATGTCACCGAGAACCCGCGGGTGGCGGAGGCAGAGGCGGTGGAGCGGGCCGCAGGGCTCGACTGCCCCGAGGGCTACCTCGGTCTCGCGCAGCGGGCCGCCAGGATCCGCGACGACCTGGTCGCGTTCCTGATCGAGGCCCGGCGGGCGGGACGCAGGGTGGTCGCGTACGGCGCACCCGGGAAGGGCAACACCCTCCTCAACTACTGCGGCATCCGCCCCGATCTGCTGGCCTACGCCGCGGATCGCAACACCTTCAAACACGGTCGCTACACCCCCGGTACCCGCATCCCGGTGGTGTCGCCGGAGCATCTCGTCGAGGACTGCCCCGACGACGTGCTCGTGCTGCCGTGGAATCTCCGCGAGGAGATCACCGCCCAGCTGACGGCCACCTTGAGAGCCGGGACCCGGCTCGTGTGGCCACTGCCCGAACTTGAAGTCGAAACCTTGGGGAAACAATGAAAGTCGTACTTTTTTGTGGTGGTTACGGCATGCGCATGCTCGGGTGGAGCGGAGAGGGGCTACCCAAACCGCTCCAGCTCGTCGGTGACCTGCCGTTGGTGGTGCACGTCATGAGCCACTACGCCGCCTACGGCCACACCGATTTCGTGCTGTGTCTCGGTCACGCCGCCGATCAGATCCAGGACGCGGTGAGCCTGGTGGTCGCGAACCATCCGAGGGCCCGCCACTGGAACGTCGAATACCTCGACACCGGCATGGACACCCCGATCGGGGAGCGGCTGTGGCTGGCTCGGCATCTCGTAGCCGGCGAGGAGATGTTCTTCGCGAACTACTCCGATGTGCTCTCCGACGTCTCCCTCGACGACATGGTCGAGAGAATGAAGGCCTCACCGGATGCCGCGGCAATGATGCTGGCGGTGCGTCCGAACGCCTCGTTCCACGTGCTCGACGTCCGCGAGGACGAAACCGTCGCCGGGTTCCACTGCCTGACGGAACTTCCGATCCGCGAGAACGGCGGCTACCTGATCCTGCGCCAGCCGTTCTTCGACCTTCTCGGCGACGGACGCAACCTGGATGTCGCCTTCGAGGCGCTCCTGGCGTCCCGGCAGCTGATCGCCTACCGGCACGACGGGTTCTGGCTGCCCGCCGACACCTTCAAGGAACGCGCCCTGCTGGACGCGATGTACGACTCCGGGAACGTGCCGTGGGGCCGTCGCGACATGGTGACGGTGCCATGATCCTCGAACCGGTACATCACCTGGTGCTGGCGGGGGCGCACTGCGACGACATCGCAATCGGCGCGGGCGCCACCGTGCGCATGCTGTGCGGGGCCACCCCCGGGATGCGGGTGACAGCACTCGTCCTCACCGGCGCGGGAACCGTCCGCGAGAACGAGGAACGGGCCGCCCTGGCGGAGCTGTGCGCCGGGGCGAGCCTTGACGTGCGGGTCGCGGGTTTTCCCGACAACCGGCTCCCGGCCCACTGGGGCGAAGTGAAACAGGCCGTCGTGGCGCTGCGCGAGGCGGGGGAACCAGACCTGGTGATCGGCCCCCAGCAAGGTGACGCGCACCAGGACCACCGGCTCGTCGCCGAACTGCTGGCCCAGACCTTCCGCCGCCAACCGGTGTGGGGATACGAGATCGCGAAGTACGAATCCGACCTGCCCACACCGGCCACGTTCGTGCCCGTGCCCGACGAGGTGGCGCGCCTCAAGGCCGACGTCATCACCCGACGCTACCCCAGCCAGGCCGAGGGGCATCCCTGGTTCGACGCGGAGGCGTTCACCGCGCTCATGAGGCTGCGCGGCATCCAGTGCAACCACCGGTACGCCGAGGCTTTCGTCGTGCCCACCACCACAGTGAAGATCGGAGTTCCCGCATGAAGGTCCTGCTCACCGGCCACCAAGGCTACCTCGGCACCGTCATGGCCCCGGTGCTGCAAGCAGCGGGCCACGAGGTCACCGGCCTCGACGTCGGCTGGTTCGCCGACTGCGTGCTCGGCCCCGCCCCCACCGACCCGCCCGGCCTGCGAATCGACCTGCGGGACGTGACCGCCGCCGACCTGGAGGGATTCGACGCAGTCATTCACCTGGCGGCGTTGTCGAACGACCCCCTCGGACATCTCGCACCCGAGATCACCTACGACATCAACCACGCGGCCTCGGTGCGGCTCGCGCGGCTCGCGAAACAGGCGGGCGTGGGCAGGTTCCTGTACTCCTCGACATGCAGCGTCTACGGCGCGGCGGGCGACGGGCTCGTCGCGGAGGACGCCGACCTGGCGCCGGTCACCCCGTACGCGATCAGCAAGGTGCGGGTCGAGAAGGATCTCGACGAACTCACCGACACGGACTTCTGCACCGTCTCGCTGCGCAACGCCACCGCCTTCGGTTTCTCCCCGCGGCTGCGCGCCGACATCGTGCTGAACAACCTCGTCGGGTACGCCCTGCTGACCGGTCAGGTGCTGGTGCTCTCCGACGGCACCCCGTGGCGGCCGCTCGTGCACGCCGCCGACATCGCCGAGGTGTTCGCAGCCGCCCTCACCGCACCCGCCGACGAGGTGCGGGGTGAGAAGATCAACGTCGGCACCGAGGCGAACAACGTCACCGTCGCGGAGATCGCGGAGGTGGTCGCCGCCGAAACCGGAGCGGCGGTGCGGATCACCGGCGAGGCCGGCAACGACCCACGCTCCTACCGGGTGGACTTCTCCCGGCTGCGCCGCCTGCTGCCGGGTGCGAACGTGCGCCGCAGCATCGCCGACGGGGCGCGGGAACTGGTGGCCGCCTACCGCGACCACGGCATGACCGAGGACCTGTTCACCCACCGGTTCGTCCGGCTCGCCCGGATCCGCGAACTGCAGGAGAGCTCCCGGATCGACGCGGGGCTCCGGGTGATGCCGTGAGGCCGCGAACAGCGGGGACGGCGGGGACGAATCATGGCTGAGTGCATCCTGTGCGGCTCCGATGCCGGCGTGATCGTGCTCGACCTGGGTGCCCAGCCGTCGCCGAGGCACTGGCCGCTGCCCACCGACCCGCTGCCCGACCCCACCCACGCGCTGGCGCTGCGGCTGTGCCCCGACTGCGGGCTGGCGCAGCTCGACGCCGACGACACCACCGAACCGGAGGTGCCGGTGCCGGAGCCGCAGGCGGTCGTCGACCAGGCCCGCCGGGCGGTCGCGGACCTGGGGAGGCTCGGTCACCTCGACGGCCGGACCTCGGTCGTCGAGTTCGGTTCCCCGCACGGCGGCAGCTGGCTGCCACTGCTCGACCTGACCCCGACCGACGGCCCCGCGGACCTGGTGGTCGACAGCTTCGGTTTGATGCACGAACGCGACCTCCCGGCCGCCCTCGCGCGCCGCGCCGGGGCGCTGGCCGACGACGGCCTGGCCGCCTTCCTCATCCAGCCGCTGGGCGATGTCGTCGCGCAGAGCGCCTGGACCGTGCTGCGTCACGGCCACCACGGCTACTTCACCCTCACGTCGCTCAGGACCGCGCTGGGCACGGTCGGGATCACCCCCACCAGTGTGCTGCGCTACGACCTCTACGGTGGGGTCGCGGTGGTGCTCGCCAGCCGCGGTGGACAACCCGACGCCGACCTGCTGGCCGCCTACGACGACGAGTCCCGGCGGGGATTGGCGATCCCGGAGGGGCTCGCCTGCCTGGCGGAGGCGGTCTCGGCCTCGACGGGGCGGCTGCGCAGCTACCTGGAGGGTCACCGCGCCGCGGGCACGCGCCTGTTCGCCTACGGCGCCGCGTCGAAGGCCGTCGCGGAACTGGCGATGGTGGGGGACGCCGCCGGCGCGATCCTCGCGGTCGGTGACGCGTCACTTGCCAAGCAGGGGCGCTGCATGCCCGCAAGCCGCATTCCCGTGATCAGCCCGGCAGAACTCGTCGCGGCGGATCCCGCAGAGGTGCTGCTCCTGCTGCCGGATCTCCACGACGAGCTGCTGGCCACGCACCCATCTCTCGCGGGACGGGTCGTGGTGCCCGGGGCCGGTCCTACCGGGACACCCCGGCCCATCCCTCCCGGCGGTGCCGCCACCTGCCCAGGCACGCCTGGGCGTAACGCAGGGGACCGGTGAGGGCGCTGCGCATCTCCAACGACCCGAGCGAGGCGGTGTATCCCCGCGGAAACCCGAACTCCGCGTCGGTACCCTCCGGATCCGACGAGCCGCCCCGGGCGATCACCCGCATCCTGGCGACCGCGCCCGGTACCTTCGGCAGCGCCAGGCGCAGCAGCGACGGCGTGAACAGGATCTTCGTGAACCACGCCCCCATCCCAGTGCCGTACCCGCGGGCCTGGGCCTTGAGCGCGGGAAGGTCGGAGCGGTGACGGTGCCAGGTGATGGCCGAGGGTTCCACGCTGATGGAGTACCCGGCCGCGAGCATGCGCAGGTACAGATCGATGTCCTCCCCGCCCTTGGTGGGCTGGCCACCGCCCAGGGTGACGTCGAACCCGCCGACGCTCTCGAAGGCCGTCCTGGTCAGCGCGGTGTTCGCGCCCGTACCGTAGGCGCCCACCTGGAAGGGGAACAACGGCAGCTCCGGTGGCGGAGAGGACAGCGAGTACACACGTGGTTCCCGCGCGTCGGCCCAGGTCACGCGCTGGTCGAACCACGCCTGCGTGCGGGTGCGGATCTCGCCGCTGGGCACCAGCCCGCGCACCAGCCCCACGTGAGGGTCCCGGGCGAACCCGCGGGCGATCCCCGTCAACCAGTGGCGGTCCACCACCACGTCGTCGTCGATGAAGGCGATGTACTCGTTCACAGCCACCCGCAGCCCCCGGTTGCGGCCGTGGGAGTTCCCCGCGAGCGGCTCGTGGGCGTAGCGCACCCGGGGGTCGGGGTGTCGCAGGGCCAAGTCGCGGGTCTCGGACGTGGACCCGGCGTTGTCAACAACCACTACCTCGAGGTCCGGGTAGTCGCTGGCCAGGACGGAATCCACCGCATCCCTGAGCAGTCGTCCCCGGTCGCGGGTGCAGATCACCACGCTGATCGGCGGCCGGGGCGGTTCCGGTTCCGGGACGGCAACGGGAAGTTCGTCGACGGCCCGCCGAAGTTCGTCGACCCGGACCTGCCCCTCCTCGATGCCCACAGTGACGAACCCGCGCAGGGCTTGGTCCTCGCGCACCAGGAAACGGGCTCTGTGATAGTCCGATCCGCCGGCCAGTTCGAGCCTCGAATCCGACGGCGCCGATGCCAGGTCGCTAAGATCGAGTTCACCGACCCATACCGCACCGGCCCACTCGGGGTTGTCGCTGCTGCGCATAGGTTGTTCCAGCATTACGTGACTCTACCCGGGGGCAGAAACCATCCACCGCCCGCAGAGCGTGACATCGCGCGTAGCCACGAGGGGAATCTCAGATGAGCATCGACTCCCGGAAGGGTGGGGAAAAAGCCACCGCCGTCCCCGCGCGTGTCTCCATCATCCCCGACCCGGAGATGGAACCAGTCGCCATCACATCGGTGGCCAAGGATGACGAGGATCTGCTGAACCGGTTCTGGGTGGCTCTGCTCGTCGCCTTCCTCGGGGTGGTGGGCACGATGCTGACGATCACCGGCGGCAACGGCGGTTTCCAGGGGGTGTTGGTGGCCCTCCTGCTGCACACCGTTCCCGGCCTGGCGATCGGGGTGGTGTATCGGCTGCGTGGTCTCGACCTGATCCTGTCGTGGTTCGTCGGCAGCCTCGCGGTGCTGATCCTGTGCTCGCTGCCGATGGCGCTCACCAGCTTCTGGCATCCGCGGGTGATGGCCACACTGATCCTGCTCGCCTCGACGGCGGTGGCCGTGTGGGTGGCGTGCAAACGACCGCCGACGCTGGAGGCGACGTGGGTGCGCCGGACGGGCCGGGCGATGATCGGGCCGATCGGCCTGGCCACGGCCGGGTTCCTCATCGCCGTGCTCGCCGCGGCCGCACAACCCCAGTCACCGGCCCTCTACGGCGCCGCCCTGGCCGCCGGTCCGCTGTGGTTCCTCGGGCTGGGCGCGATCGTGTTCGCCGTGTGCTGGGCATTCTCCAGCGTCGGCGGGCGCAGCTGGAGCATCGTGCTGCTGGCAACCGTCGTCCCGATGAGCCAGGCCGTGATGTACGGCACGCCGACGGTGCAGGTGGCGGCCCGTCACATCGGGTTGGTGAACCTGCTGATCGCCAATGGGGGCCTGGACCGCGAGGCCGGGATCTACCAGGCCTACTCGGGTCTTTTCGCATCCAGCGCACTGGTGCAGCAGGCCGCAGGCTGGCCGGACCTGATGATGTACGCCGCCGTGTTCGGGGCCGTCGGGGCAGGCGTGAACTGCCTGGCGGTCGCGCAGCTGGCACGCTACTTCGTCGATGACGAACGCGCCTGGTGGGCGGGGTTGGTGTTCGCGCTCGGTTCCAGCCTCACCACCAGCTTCTACGCCCCCCAGGTGGCCGGCCTGGCGTTCGTGACGACCGCCACCACGGCACTGCTGCGCAACAGCGCGGGCCTGAAGTGGTCTCGGGTCTGGGCCGCCCTGGCGCTCTCGATCACCGTCGCCCCCACCCATCAGCTCAGTCCCTTCCTGGCGATGCTGATCTGCATCGCCTTGGTGGTGGTGCGGTTGATGAAGCTGTGGTGGTCGCCTGTGGTGCTGGTGGCTCCCGCCGTGGTCTGGGCGCTGCTCAACCGCGGCGTACTGAAGTCGTACGTGTCCCTCGGCGAACTGTTCAACATTTTCTCGAACTTCAAGACCCCCTCCAGACCGAGTTCCAGCGCCCTCACCGCGGATCTCGTCAACCGGGTCACGTTCTGGGTGCCATCCATCGCGCTCGTGTGCATCGGTGTCGCCGCGCTGGTCGCCCTGATCCGTTTCCACAACCGCATGACCCTGGGGCTCGCACTGGCCGCGGCGAGCCCGGTGGGCCTGTTCGCCGCGAACTCCTACGGTTCGGAGGGCATCTTCCGGGTCTCGTTGTTCTGTCTGCCGTGGCTGGCGATCATCGGGTCCATAAACCTGCCCCGGACCGGCCGGCGGTTCTGGACGGTGCCGTGGCACCCGATCCGCAACGCCGGTGTGGTCGCTTTGACCGCGGTGTTCGTCGTCGGAACCACCGGCATGGACTACACGCGGGTGATCAACCCCGAGAACGTGAAGGCCGTGACCTGGGTGGAGGAACACGTCACCGCCGACACCCAGGTGTTCACGCTGGGCAGCGAACTCGCCGAGCCGCTGCACCTGCTGGGGAAGAACATGTTCTACCTGTCCCGGGAGCTGGTGCTGCGCGACAAGACCACCGAGGTCTACCCCTCCAGGGCCGGTGCCGACTATGATCCGCAGGCCGACCTCAACATGCTCATGCGCTACTGGATGGAGGTTCCGGCGAGGGTGCGTTACGTGCTGGCGAGCGACCGGATGAAGGCATTCGACGAACGCTACGGCCAGCAACTGGCCTCCGACCAGGCCCGCCTCGAGCAGGCGCTCCGGAAAACCCCCGGGGTCACCGTCGCCTACCAGGGGGATGGGGTCGCCGTGTACGAACTCCCGGAAAGCAGCGTCTCATGACCGTCGCAGTCGTTCTCCTCGCCCACGACAAACCGAACCTGCTCCGACGGCTGGTGGGGGCGCTGGACGGGCTCCCGATCTTCCTGCACGTCGACGCGGGCGTGCCGCAGCAGATGCACGACGAACTGACCGGCGCGCTTCCCGAGCGGGTCCGGTTGCTGCCGCGGGTCTCCTCGGGATGGGCGACCTTCGGGTTGGTGGAGGCCGAGCTCGCAGGTTACCGGGCTGCGTGTGCCACCACCGACGCCCAGCACGTCGTGATGATGACGGGGGCGGACTACCCGCTGGTGCACGTCGAGGGGCTCGTGGAGCGGCTGGCCCGGGCGCGGGGCAGGTCGTGGGCCAGGATGCGCAGGCTGCCGATCAGGCACTGGGGTCCGATGGGTGGCTACGACCGTTTCGTGTTCGGCAACCGGGTCAGGGACCGCAAACGCGTCTGGTCGTTGATTCCCAGGCGCTGGCCGAAGGGGATTCGCCCCGCGGGCGGTTCGCAACTGAAGATCCTCGCCCGCCACCACGCCGAGCTGATCTTGGAGATCGTCGATTCCCGGCCGGATCTCGTCGACTACTTCCGCACGACGTGGATCCCCGACGAAACCATGATTCCCAGCCTGTTGGCCTCCCCCGCGTTCGGCGCCCGGTGGGATTCGAGTCACCTGCCGGGGGCCGCGTGGTACATCGACTGGGGCAAACAACCCAGCCCCAATCCACGCTGGCTGGACGAAGCCGACCTCCCAGCGCTGCGCGCCGCCCGCACCCGGGAGGTCTCGCCCGTCCTGTTCGCCCGCAAGTTCCGCGAGGACTCCACCGCCCTGCTGGACCGGATAGAGCAGGACCTGTGGCCGCTGCCATGAACCCGGAAGGAACGACCACCCCCCCGGAGCCTCCGGAAGAGCCGGCCAAGGTCGCGGGCAGGGGAGGCACCTCCGACCTGTTCGGCCGGGGAATGCTCTACGTCGTGATCTGGTCCATGCAGATGGTCGTGGCGACGGTGGTCTCCCCCGTGCTCACCCACGTCCTGCCGGTGGCGGCGTTCGGGTCGCTGTCGGCCGCAATCGCGCTATACCAGCTGTTGATCGTTCTCACCGTGCTCGGTCTGGACCAGGCCCTCGAAATCCAGCGGGTGGAGGACGACGACCCCGCCCGCGCCCGCGGACTGCTGGCCGCCGGTTTGGCCATCGACGTGGTCATCGTCGGGGGCATCGCGTTGCTGTCGCCGCTGTGGGCGCCCGCCCTGGGGTTCTCCAGCTACACGCTGGTGCTCATCACGCTGGGCTGGACCGCGCCCGGCGCGGGGGTGATGCTGTCGTTGTCGCTGCTGCAGGCCGAGGACCGGTTCGCGCGGTTCGCCACCGTGTCGTTGATTTCGACGGTGGGTGGTCTGCTGCTCGGTCTGGCGCTGCTGTTCACCTGGGAGCGCACCGCGGAGGTGTACGCGCTGGGCGGGATCATCGGGCAGGTGGTCGCGCTCGCGCTGGGGTTGGCGTGGACCAGGCCGCGGCTGGCGGGGCTGTTCGACAAGGAGACGTTGCGTCGCGGGCTTCGTTTAGGGATTCCGCTGGCCCTCACCGGTTTGTCCACCTTCCTGCTCACCGCCGGGGACCGGTTCATCATCCAGCGCATGCTGGGCGAGGTGCAGGTTGCGCGCTACCAGGTGGCGTTCACCATCGGCAACGTCGTCACGCTCATGTTGACGTTCACCAACCGCGCCTGGTTGCCGCGTCTGAAGAATGTCGTCGACGACGCCCAGCGGTGGCGGGTGATCGCAACCTCCCGCGACGGCGTGTTCTCGCTGGTGGCGTGGGCGGTGCTGGGCGTAACCGTCGCGGCTCCCACGTTGCTTCAGATCTTCGCGCCCTCCACCTACGCGCAGGAGGAGCTGGTCGCGGTGGTCGCGCTGATCGGGTTGGCGGCGTTTCCCGTCGCGGCTGCGGCGGCGAGCAGCCAGATGCTCGTCACGATCCGCTGGTCGGTGCCGCTGGCGTGGGCGTCGGTGGTGGCCGTGGTGGTGAAGATCGCCGCGACCTTCGCCCTCACGGTGCCGTTCGGACTCAACGGCACCGCGGCCGCGACCTTCCTGGCGCTGTTCGCGCAGGCGGTGGTGCTGCGGCTCGCGGTGACGCGACGCCACGCCCCGGTGCGGGTGGCCTGGCCGGTGGTGGCGCTGATCGTCGCCGCGGTGGCGGGTTGCGCCGCATCGATCCTGGCCCCGCAGGAGCCGGCCTGGAGGATCGGCCGGTTCGCGTTCTCCTGCTGCTGCCTGGTGCCGTTCTTCCTGGGTCTGCGACACCTCCAGACCGCCTGACCCAGGACTCCCGAAACCGGTTGATCCGGGCCGCACCCACTCCCTCTTAGCTGATTGAACCAGCACATGATCACCCCCCCTCAAAGCTGATTGAACCAGCACGCGAGCACCCCTCCTCGAAGCTGGTTGAGCCAGCACGTGAGCGAAGCGAACGGCTGAGTCGAAACCACCACTGGCACCCGGCAGCCAAAACCCGACCCCAACACCCCGAACACCCACGACATGGTTTCGACACGACCCACTCGCTGACGCTCGCAGGCCGGCTCAACCAACTTCAGAGAGGACAAAGCCGGTTCGAACCGAGCCGCGACCCCCTCCCCGTAGCTGATTGAACCAGCACGCGAGCACCCCTCCTCGAAGCTGGTTGAGCCAGCACGTGAGCGCCAGCGAACGGCTGAGTCGAAACCACCACTGGCACCCGGTAGCCAGAACCCAACCCCAACTCCCCGGACACCCGCAAGATGGTTTCGACACGGCCCACTCGCTGACGCTCGCAGGCCGGCTCAACCAACTTCAGAGAGGACAAGACCGGTTGAGGCGGGCCTTGGCTGTGGATCTTCTGTTCCACAGTCGCTGTCGCACCGTCCAGGCGCGCCAGGAGACGTGGGCCGCGGCGGGCGCGAGGTGTCGCAGGACGGCCGGGATCTCGTAGCGGGGGTTGTTCGCGACCTGCTTCAGGAACCGGAGGTGATCATCGAGTTGCTGCCGGTTGTGGCTGTTGGAGAACGACTCCGTCCAGATGCGGAACGCGGCGTGGGCCTCGGGTTGGCCGAACATGTCGCCGCGGGTGAGGATCCGCAGCCAGGCGTCGATGTCCATGACGAACACGTTCGAACCGTTGAATCCGCCGATGGCGTCGTAGTCCTTGCGGCGGAACATCACGCATGCGGGTTCACCGACCGGGTTGATCCCGAACCGTACCGTCGCCCTGGCGACCTCGGAGACGCCGCGACGCCCCAGCAGCCTTGGTAGGCCCGCGTTGCGGGTCAGGATCCTGCCGTTGCCGTCGATGAAGTCGCGGCGGCACGCGACGAGGGCGAGCGACGGGTCCTCCAGGAGCGTGGCCTGTGTGGCCAGGCAGTCCGGGTGGATGAGGTCGTCGGCGCACACCACTTTGATCAACTCGCCGCGGGCCTGCTCGACGGTCGCACGCCAGTTGGCCGGCAACGGCAGGGTTTCCTCGGATCGGATTAGCCGGATGCGTGGGTCATCGAACCCGGCGATCACGTCGCTGGTGCCGTCGGTCGAGCCGTTGTCCCGGATCACCACCTCGAAATCGGCGCGTGCGCTGGCCAGCACCGACCGCAGGGTCGCCACAAGGGTCGACGCCCCTTGATAGACCGGGATGCAGACGGAAATGTGCGGTTTCATCATTTGTTCACCGGACTCCCCCGAGAAGCTGCGGGCGCTCTGCCGACCCCCCGGCCCGCTCATTTCTGCATCCTAGCGTGTCGCCCCCTGCTGATGGGGCCAGCACGCTTCCCCACCCGAAGATGATTTGTGATGAGCGAACCACAAGTTAGGGTTCTTTGGTGTACAGGAAGGGAGGGATCTTGATACCAAGCCGAATAACTCGACCTTTGATGGCGCTGGGACTTGCAGCTGCGACGATCACCGGGGGACTGCTGGTGCAGCCGCGAAACACGGACCAGGACTTGGCCGCAACCCCCGCTCCTCTCAGTACGGAGCGGATAACCCCGAGGACGACACCACCAAGCTCAAGTCACCCCGTCGACGCTGGGGCGGCCATCACGGCGGCGCCGAGCACCACAAGCGGCGAGTCCTCGCCAACCGCCACCTCTCCGACGACCGGGGCCTCGACGTCGACGCAACCGACGAGCAAGTCCCCGACCCCGGAGCGGACACCCGTGTCGAGGTCGTCAGACGAACGCTCACCCCTGGGTGATCCATCGTCCGGCGGGTCCTCGCCCAGCGAGTCCGCATCGCCGCAGCAGTCCTCCGGGAATTCGTCCGGCCACAGCCGTTCCGACGCCGAGATCAACGGCTGGAACATCGACTACTTCGAGGGCTTCGACACATCCCTCGAGGAGCTGGGCTGGGAACACTACGGTTGGGGCAATCCCGAGGTCGGGCACGGAGCCATGGGGGTGATGTCCGACAAGAACACGTTCGTCCAGAACGGTGAACTGATCGTGCGCACCGAATACAAGGACGGTAAGTGGCATGCCGGCGGCACTAGCACGGAGAAGGTATTCACGGCCTCGCGTGGTCGCTGGGAGGTTCGTGCCAGGTTCCCGAGGGCCAAGGGAATTGGCTACGCCTTCCTGCTGTGGCCAAAGGACCAGGGCTGGCCGCCGGAGATCGACTTCGCCGAGGGACGGGTCAACGGACCCGAAATCATGGGAACCTACCACTGGGATTCCGACAACAAGCAGGACCACAAGTTCGTCGATCACGAGGACCTGGGTGGTTGGCACACCTACGGCGCGATCGTGGAACAGGACCACATCATCTTCACCCTCGACGGCAAGGAGTGGGGCCGGATCGACCAGCCGAACATCACCGACACGCAGATGTTCTGCGGTTTCCAGACCGGGGCGATGGATCCCAACGGTAAGGAGGGCCACACCGAGACCGTCGACGGCGGTGTCCCGGGTGCACTCACCCCGCCTGTTTCCGACATCCAGATCGACTACGTCGCGCACTACACCAGGAGCTGAGGGCGCCTGATGCGGGCGGGGCCGACGTGAGGGCCTCTACGAGGTGACGAGCTGCATCAACTCGGTGTAATCGGCAACGACGTCGTATGTGACGTCGTTGCCGTTCTTCTCGCTGAGTGACGCGAAGAACTTGCGGGCGCACTCGATCTTGGCATCTTCGACGCCCTTGAGCTGGCGTGTGGACAGCGAGCCCTTGGTCTCGGCGACGAAGTAGAGGTGCTTGACGCTGCCCTCGGTGAACGCGATGGCCCAGTCGGGGTTGTAGTCACCGACCGGCGTCGGGATGAAGAACCCGCGTGGGAGCTTCGCGTAGACAGCAACCTCGTGGCTGGTATCGAGCTCGGTGACGAACTTGCGCTCGATCCTGGAGCCGGTGACCACGTAGTCGTAGATGTGCTTTTTGAGCTTAGCCCCGGCCTTTGAGAAGTCCTGGGCGGTCTGGTTCTCGGTGAAGATCGCGGAATCGAATCGGTCTTCGAGCGCGTCGTAGGTGAGGTGTTCGACGATGACGGTGGCCTTCTGCTCGTTGATGAGCCGAGCCGCTTCGGTGATGAACTGCTCCGGGTTGAGGCGGAATTTCGCGAAGGTCCCTGGTGTGATGCCGCTCAGGATCGCGGCAACGGTGCGGCGGGTGAGCTGGGTCTTCTCGGTGATCTCTCCCAACAGGTCGTATTTCACCTGAGAGTGGGCGTTCACGGTCTCGGTGTGGGTCTGCATGGTTTGCATCGCGAAGCCGGAGCCGCTGCTGGTCAGGTCGTCAGCCTTCAGCTGCTCCCGCTGCCGGCCGGCTCGCACGACGTATTGCAGTGCGGCGACGTTGAGGTGCCTGTCGAGGTGCGCGATCGCCTTACGGATCAGCTCTGCGGAGTCGAACTCAACCTGGTAGACGGCCCGGTGGTTGATCCGACCCCACAGTTCCTGGAACTCCTTGCGCGCGAAATTGGCTTCGTTCAGCGGAATCTTCTTCGGCCTGCGGTCATCGGTGGGCACCGGCAGATCAAGGTAGAGAACATCGATCAGGGGCCACACGAAGTCGATGACTGGCCCCAGCACCTCAGAGGTCGGCGCGGCGAGTGTCCCTTCCTCCTTGGCCTGCTTGTAAGCGTCCGCGATCGTGTTGTCATCGTTCACGTAGCCGTTCTTGGCCAAGTACTTGCAGAGCGCCTGCGCAACGGCTTCCCCGATGACCAACTCGCCGGATGGGGTCTGGATCGTCTTGCCGACGAAGAACGCGACGCTGGCCTTGCGTGGCCGCGCGGCCAACGACTCGGAGATTTCGCGTTGGAGGCCGGTCACGAAGTCGGTGTAGGACTCGTCGGTCACGACGGTCAGCTCGTTGATGTCGTGCACGGTGACGGGGTTGTCCATCCGCTCTCCGTGCTGGTCGACGGACAGCCGTAGGCCTCGTCCGATTTCTTGGCGGCGGGAGACGGTGTTGTCGCTCTTCTTGAGCATCCCCATGACGAACACGTTGGGGTTGTCCCATCCTTCGCGCAGCGCCGAGTGGGAGAAGATGAACCGCACTGGTTCGGCGAACGAGAGCAGCCGTTCCTTGCCTTTCAGGATCAGGTCATAGGCATCCGCGTCGGTGGATTGGCCCTTGTCGTCGCCGCGTCGGGAGACCTTGCCGTCGATCTGGTGCTTGGTCTTCTTGTCGATGGAGAAGTAGCCCTCGTGCACCTGCCGCACGTCGTCGCGACGCAAGTAGGCCTGATACTCCTCGGTCGCCGCGTCGATGGCGAGTTCGCCGAGCACCTCGTCACGAATCGCGGCGTACTCCTCCTCGAACATCCGCGCATAGTCGCCGAGAGTGTCCTGACGGCTGTAGTCGCGGTACTTGGCGACCTCGTCGATGAAGAACAGCGAGAGCACCTTGACGCCTTGGCTGAACAGCTCGCGTTCCTTGTCCAGATGGGCACGAACGACCTCACGAATCTGGATGCGCCGCTTGGTCTCCTCGGTGACGTCCCGGTCGGCCAGTTGCCCTGCCGCGACCACATCGCCGCTGCTCAACTCGATCACGTCGCGGTTCGCGTCGATCTCGGTGATGAACAATCCCCTGTAGGCCTCGATCCCGTTCGAGACATCGTGAAGGTTCGCGCCCACGTCGAGACGCTTGACCTGCCGCCGGATGCCCGTTGCCGTCTGCACCTCGACCTCGATCCTCGCACGCGGTTTGGCGCCCTTCGCGATCTCAATGGCGTCCAAGTACAGGTAGGCGGTCGATCCGGCGAGTCCTTTCACGGTGATGCCCCGCACGGCGATCTTCTTCACGAGCTTCTGGTTGTAGGCGTCCAGCGCGTCGAGTCGGTGCACCTTCGTGTGATCGACCTTGTGCGTGGCGGAGTACCGGAGCAGCATCAGTGCGTTGAACCGGGACAGCGCTTCCAGCGACTTGGGTGCGCCGATCTTCTGCGGCTCGTCGATGATCACGATCGGGCGGTTGGCGCTGATGACATCGATCGGGCGGCGGGACTGGAAGTCATCGAGTTCGTCGTAGATGCGCCGGTTGTCCTTGCCGGTGGCGTTGAAGGCCTGGATGTTGATGATCATCACCTGCACCCCGGCATCGGAGCTGAACCGCTCCAGCTCGTGCAGCTGGGACGAGTTGTATATGAACGAGCGCGGTTTGGTGCCGTAGAGCTGTTGGAAGTGCTCGGCGGTCACGTCGAATGACTTCTTCACTCCCTCGCGGATGGCGACCGACGGCACCACGACGATGTACTTCGACCAGCCGTACCGCTTGTGCAGCTCCATGATCGTCTTGATGTAGACGTAGGTCTTGCCGGTACCTGTCTCCATCTCCACATCAAGGTTCGGGGCGCCCGGCGCGGCGGCGCTGGAGGCGAGTTTCGCCGACAGCGGGAGGTTCCGCGAGCGCTGCACCGCGTGCACGTTCTCCAGCAGTTGTGCGCTCGACAGGACGATCTCGGCGTTGCGCAGGCCTGCGTCCGGGCGTTCCACCGCCTCGAACAGCGCCGGGGCGGTCACGGAGCCAACCTTGCCGGGGTCGATCCGGTAGGAGATGCCGTCATGCTTCGGCTGCCCGGCGAAGGTCTCGACGACAGCATCGACGGCGTCAGTCTGGTACTGCTGGACCTTGAACTGGAGCTTCATCGAGTGTCTTTCTTTCTGCAACCGGCGCTGTTCGTCGTCGCTGCTAGAAGGGTGTGGGCGGCCGGGATGCGTGTGCTCACGCTGATCCCGAGCCTCTGGCGGTACCGCTGGCGTCGTCATCCTTCTTGCGCGGGGGCTCGGACTGCACACTTTCGTCGCCTGCGTAAGAAAGCTCCCAGCGTGGCTTCGTGCGGGTGCCGCGATTGACGATGACACCGCGACGCCGCAACTTCGTCAGGAGGTTCGTGATCTTGGTCGCCTTCTGCTGCTCGGTGAGCGCTTCGCTGAGCGCGGGCCGGAGCAGCGCCTCCACGTCGCCACGGTTTGCGTAGCCCTGAACTCGGAGGAAATCAGTCAGAAGAGCCGCGTAGTGCGCATCCGCCTGGGGTCGGGTACGGATGTAGTCAGCCATCGCTCCGGTCGCAGCAGCGACACGAGGAGTGATCCGGCGATGGGGCTTACGACCCTCGATCAACCCGACTCTGCGCAGGTGGCGGGCAGCCTTCTCGCTGATTTCGAGGCCCTTCTGAACCCGATCCAGCGCAAGCACGTCTTCAAGCGGAAGATCGGTGCGGACCATGAGCAACTGAGAGTAGGACTCATCAATCACAGCACCCGAGATCGTGAGCTTCACCTCGCCGGTGGTACTGAGATCGTAGTCCGGCAGCGGCAGGAAACGACGCACCTGATCCTGCACCATCCGATGGATTCCGTAGCCCATCTGGTCAATGAGGTTCAGTTCCGTCATTGCCTCCACGTGGATGTGATGCTTCAACGCCTGACGCTGCTGCACCTCGAGGAGATGCGACGTTCCGACCACCTGCCGAGCATTCGAGATGCCGAACACGAGCCACCCCGACGCGAGGCCGCGCAGGTTCGCCTCGTTGCTCAACGCCGAGACGTACTCACCAGTCTTGTCCGCCGAGAACTGATGTGCAGCCTCCTTGAACTCGACAACCTCGTTCTCCCAACCAGCCAACAGCCGGTCGAGGAGTCCGGTGAGTTCGTCGCTCGTCAAGGTCATGTCGTTCCTCAGATTGTCCTTACCTCAGTCGCGGGCGATACCTCGCGGAACACCTGCTCCGCGTTGATGCGCGCCGCGTCAGAGTCGAAGGCATCGTCGCGGAAAACCGCACGTAGCGGCCCGCGCTCTGCGATCCCCCGCACGACCTCGGGAGTCACAGACTCCGCGAAGCACGCTACCAGCGCATCGGCATCAACAGAAAGTACCTCCCGGCCATCTATGTGCTCGCGCGTCATTGGTAACGACAGTTCAAGTCCCCAGTCAAGGAGCACTTGGAACAACAGGTCCTCACCGGAACGGTCCGGCTTGACACTTGAGGCCAGATCGTCGAGACCAAGCTGTTCCGTGTCATCCGCAGTTTTCAGCACATCTGCCCTGTTGCTGCTATAGACGCGTAGGGAGCGAAAACCAAGATCGAGCCCGACACTGACAAGACCAGTTCTGTCGCCAATTCCGAGGGCCATACGCCGGATTCGTTCCCGGGAAAGGTCTGCAATGTTCCTGATGCCGATACGACCAGCGGCCCCTCGCGCGGGAATCGGCTCAGGCAATTGGACCATTACGAACCGGCGATCGCCGCCGTCCTCTGCATTCAGTTTCATCGTCGCAGCCGCGGAGGACCCGGACCCGGCAAACAAATCCATGACCAGATCTTCGTTATGAACGGAAGTCGCCTGGCGAATCAAGAATGTCAACAATTCCAGCGGCTTGGGAAAGTCGAATACCTTCTCGCCCTCAAATAGAGCCATCAATGACTTCGTTGCATTTTCAGTCGAGTACCAGCCCAAGCTGGTAACGAATGCCTTACGGTCGTTGACATAGGAGTCGATGAACTTCTTCTGTCGAGGCATCCCCTCCGGAGAGTCCGGGAAGAGAACCAAGCCGTCAGCAATCATCTTGGCAATTCGACTGCGCGAAAACGCCCAGTTCGCATGGAACTCGTTCCCTGTCCTGGGGTCACTGATCGTGAAAAAATTGTCTTGGGCCCCAGTTGCCTTCATGCTCTCTGAACGCCAGAGGCCCCGGGGGTCGCCGTCCGGGTTGGAGAAATCGGCTTCGTCACGATCCAGCCCCTGGAACCGCACGCTGTCGACGGTCCGTGCATATACGACGATGTACTCATGGTTAGACATTAGAAGCGTCTTCGGAGGAACTCCGCGAGCGGCGTTCTTGGTCGTCCATACGAACTGTGCGACGAAATTCTGCCTGCCAAACACCTCGTCGCAGGCAAGTCGGAGATTGGACACTTCGTTGTCATCTATTGAGATTGCTATGATGCCTGATTCGTCGAGCAGGTTTCTTGCCAGCTTCAATCGCGGGTACATCATACTGAGCCAGTCTGAGTGGAAGCGACCGTTTGCCTCGGTGTTCGCGACGAGGCGGTCTCCTGTTTCTGATCTCTGACCGGATCGGGCGAGGTAGTCGGCGCTGGTTTCTGCGAAGTCGTCCTTGTAGACAAAATCATTGCCGGTGTTGTAGGGCGGGTCGATGTAGATCAGCTTCACCTTGCCGAGGTATGACTCCTGCAACAGCTTCAATGCATCGAGATTGTCGCCTTCGATGAACAGGTTCTTGGTGGTGTCGAAGTTCACCGATTCCTCGCGAACGGGCCGGAGGGTCTTGGCGATCGGCGCGTTCGCCGCGAAGGCGGCCGCGCGCTTGCCGGGCCAGTCGATCCGGTACCGCTCCTGCGGCCCCTCTACGATGTGGCCGGAGAGTTCCTGGCGCAGCAGGTCGAAATCGACGGCTCTTTCTGGGTTACCCTCGGCGTCGCGGCTCTCGGTCATGACGTTGGGGAACAGCTCGGCGATCTTGTCGATGTTGGCCTGCGTGAGGTCGGGCGATGTCATGCGCAGTCTCTCCACGGGTTACCTCTGCTGTTCCAGTTCGTACTGTTTCGTCGTTGCGGAAGTTGTGGGACTCGTCGATCACGACGAGGTCGTAGGCCCCAGTTGATCCGATCCAGCCGTGGACCGAGCGACTCACCCTTGGTGCGCGACAGATCGGCGTGGGCGAGCACGTCGCAGTTGAAGCGATCGGAGGCGAAGATGTTGGTCGTGAGGTTGGCGTTGCAGTTCGTCCGGTTCTCGGCGTACACGCTGGCGATGTGGTCGTGGACGACCTGCGTGACGTCGCTGACCTGCTGGGGGTTGTTCCAGAACGGACCCCGGTCTCGCCGACCCCTCGGCCAGCTCGACACTGTTCGTGGTTGTCTCGGTCATCATGACTCCTTCTGCCCTCACGGGCGATGGAGCCACTTACACCGTTCGTCGGACAGTCCCGAAAGCCCGCGGCGGTAGGAAGCTGGGCGACGAGGCGCGAGTGCCTTTTACTCCGCTCGCTGGGACGGGGGAACGTAGAGGTTCTCGACCGGGATCTCCCGGCCCGTGGGGGTGTCGACGATCCGGATGCCCAGTTCGTCGCGCACGATCTGCAGGTCGGAGCCGACGGGCAGGTCCCAGATGCCGATGAGGGCGGGTTCGATGGTGCACAGGTCGTTGAAATCGACGATCTGCCAGTTGGAGGTGTCGTTGAGGTACTCGGATGTGTCGATGTGGCTCATGATCTGCCAGCCGTTGTCGGCGGGTGCCTTCGACTCGCCCCGCACCATCCAGCGCACCAGCCCCTTCTTCTCGATGACGTTGCGGGTGGCCAGGCAGGCCCCGGCTCCAGGAATGAACTCCATTGTCTCGGCCCTCTCGTGGTTTTGGATGACCTCAGCCTAGCAATGCACACCCCCTGCGCCGCTCGTTCGCGGAGCCACCCTCCGGATCCAGCCGGTTGGCGTTCCGTCTCGATCAGCGAGGGTGACCCCATACCGAGTTAGGCTGGCTCTCATCCGAGCAGGAAGGTTCGACATGGAACTCAACGGCGCGGCTTTTTCGTTCGAGACGCCAGACGCCTGGGAGATCATCCCGGCAGAGGGAATGGTGGCGGCAAGCGCACCTCCCGACTACCTGGGTTTCCGACCGACGATCGTGCTCCGCGAGTCCCGGATCGACAACCCCGCCCCCACCACCCTCGCATCCATCTCCCAAGCGAATCTTCGTGCCATCCCCCAAGAGGTGGCCGGCGCCTACGTCGTGAACGTGGAGGCGATTCCCGACGGCGACGCGGGCCCGGGGCCCCGGGAGAGACGACGGATCTGGGCCTTGGCCCCGGTGAAACCACCAACGGATGACCTACTGGGCGTGATTATGATCCAGGACCTCATGGTGGCGGGCAATTCCATCGCCGAACTGACCCTCACCCTTCCCGTGGTCACCTGGCGGCCCGACGGCTCTTTCGAACGGATCCTCGATTCGTTGCGTCCCTTGGAGCACGGAGTGTTGCCACAGCTGACCACCCAAGTCCCGGAGGCCGTGCTCGATCAGTGGGCCACCGCACGCGACGGCGTCCCTCGCGAGGATGTGACGGTGCAGGGCTACCTTTCCCCCGTTCTGCTGGGCAACACCTACGAATTGTCGCCCGGTGCGCTGACCGAGCTGAAATCCCTGTCCTCGGCGGGTTTCTTCGGAAGGCGGGCCAGGAACCAACTTCCCCGCGAGGAGCTACGGGGAGCAGGTTTCATCGACGACAACGGGTCCCCCACGGAACTGGGCGAGGTGGTCCTGGGCATGTTCAACCACGGGAAACACTGGGTCCTGGAGAACTCCGGGCCGGAGGAGGACAACCGTGGCATGGATGGCTGGAGCATGGAGGAAGCCACCTTGCTGCTCATCGGTCCGTCCCCCCAGGAACCGGTCGGCGGGAAAATCCGCCTCGCCCGTTGTGCCACCGACGACCTGGCACGCGTCCTCCTCATGTGGTCGGGTACCCAACCCGGTTGGCGGACATCCTTCAGCCTGCCAGGAATCAAGATCCAGAAGATGCTTGAGCATCTGGTGGGCCAGCCCTTGCCTCAACAGCTCGGTGGCGATGCGGCTGCATTCGCCGACGAGCCTTGGCAGCAGTTCAGCTTCATCGACGACTCCGCCAAGAACGGCGTCGTGTGGATCACGACCCCGCATCGAGGCTCAGCCCTGTGCTATCAGGAGTCACACCAGGACGAAGTGACCATCGCTTCCTTCGACGACCAACCGCTGTGGGCATATCTTTCCCTGACCGCAGCCACAATCAATTTCGGGGAGAAGAATGTTCTATGAAATAGATCCTGCGACGTGTTTCAGTATCTTCGATACCGTGGAAACCCACAAAGACACCGCAGCCAACTCACACACCTCGGTGTCAGGAGACATCGACAGCCTCGGGGCAACCTGCGCAACGGGACCGGCCGCCCCCATCCAGTCGGCCCTAAACAAAATCTACAATCGGGCATTGACCCCAGCCATGAGCACCGCGGAGCAACACACCAGCAATGCCGTGAGCTGCGGAAGGCAGGCTGTTCACCAATACCAGTTGGCTGATCAAGAGCAGGCTTCCAATGCTGCAAGCTGCGGTCACGAGGCCCAAGGAGGGTGCGAAACCACGATAAACAACGAACCTCTGATGGGGATAACCTCTGCCGCTCGAGCGGCCAACTCTCCCGCTGAGGTAAAGATCACGGACGGCAAGAAGACAGAAGGGAAATGACGGTGACTTCATCAACTCCCACATACTATTCCGGCCCCGGAGTCACACACGTCGACACTTCTTGCCTGGACAACTGGGCCGACCCGGACACCTTGGACACCTACGCAGGAAATCTGAAGACGCACGGCTCCGATTTCAAAACCGCCATCACCGATGCCAAGAACTCTTGGCAAGGGCTGACTGCTAGTTTCAAGGCACCCGGAGACACGAGCCTTTTCGCTGCGCTCGACACTCCAGCAACCAAAGCCGGGAACGTCTCATCCGTGGCCGCATCCATCAGCACCAGCATCACGACCTTCGCGTCCACAACAAGGACCCTGCAAACCGAGCGCACCAACCTCTTGGCAAAGGTCGCAACCTTTAACAATGCCGAATTTCAGTGCACTGCCGATGACGCAAAAAACGCAAGCGACTCATCCAGCTCTAAAAACAAAAGAGGAGAGGAAGGAGCAGCACTTCAGGTTGAAGTGTGGGCTTTGGCCAGAAAATACCAAAACGCAGTGGACACGTGCGCTGCGGATTTGGGAAATATAAATGAAGACGGCACCAAAAAGCATCCCCTGCAATCCGCATTCGACGGCTACACCCAAGGATTGTTCAGAAGTACGCTTGTTTCCTTTGCAACAAGCTACAGGGCGCCATTGCTGAGGGGCAAGCAACTCGTCGCCAAAATCAACGGAAAAACGATCAGAGGACCAAAATTCGAGATACCCGGGAAGGGCGCCAAGTTCGATCCAAATTCTTGGTTCTTCCACAAGAAATCCGTGAGCAATGGATTCACGGACATGCCAAGCACAGTGATCAAATCTGGCCCCAAGGGAAAGTGGGGAGTCGGTTTCGAACACACTACGGGCGGCACGACCGTAGGAGCAGTCGGCAAAGCTGCTGGACGCGCCGCATTCGTGGTAGGTGCCGCACTCACCTACAAGAGCGAATACGACACCGCCCAGCAAAAGCTCAAGGAAGAGAATCCCGGCCTCTCCGACAAGGAGAGAAGATCCAAAGCAGTCGAAACCGCTGCTGTCAGGGGCACCGGGCAACTGGCCGCCGCTGCCTTGACAGGCGCAGCCATAGGCTCGGCCTTGCCTGTTGGCGGAACCGCTGTCGGCCTTGCTGTGGGTGCTGCCGTCGGCGCAGCCATGATGATTCCAACCGGGGACGGCAAGAATGTCGGCGATCGGATCGGCGACGCATCGGAAGCAGTCTGGAGCGGGGCCAAGAAAGCAGGATCAGGCATCAAGAATGCCTTCAAGAAGATCTTCTGACTTCTTACCCCGAGCAAGAGACTCGCTCACAGCCTTCACTGGCTCTTCACAGAAGGGGTAGGTTGGTGGGCTATGTGTGTGGAAGGACGTCGTCTAGGGGCGGTGGGTCGATGAGAGGGGTCCTTGGGTTGGCAGGATGAAGGTGTCTGCGCCTCATCTGAAACCCAAGAGCTCTCGTGCGAAACGCTACCTCACCATGCCTTGATGCGTTCTGCCGGCTTAATCAGCTTGGGCTGAGCGTGACCTGCCAGCGGATCGAGTCCGATCACACTGTGCTGTGTTGCCGTTCCACCACACCGCCGTCGCCGTGTCCGGGTTGTGCCGGGCAGGGGTTTGTCATGACTCGGTCACACGTCGTTTGGTGCATGTGCCTTATGGCTGGAAACCAACAATCCTGGAAGTGGTGGTACCGCGTTACAAATGCCGGTCATGCCGCCGGGTGTGGCGTCATGACATCCGGACTGCGGCCACATCGCAGGGAAAACTGTCACGCGACGCGGTCATACAGGCGGTCAAATCAATCGTGGTCGACCGGATAATCGCCAGGGTCGCGACCAATCTTGGGGTGGCCTGGAACACCGCATGCGACGCAATCCTGGCTGCCGGTAATGAAGTTATTCATCGACAGTGCTGGCCGCCTCAATGGTGTCACCACACTCGGGGGATGGGCACGTGTGGTGACACACCCGAGCTGGCGACAAGATGCGTCACTGTCATCAGTCGGTCTGACTGTGACAAGAACCAAAACCGGTTCATCGAGGTTGTTGGCGGTGGTCGAGGGCAGATCAAAACAAGCGTTCAATACTTGGCTCGAAGCCCAAACCGAGGAGTTCCGGAAGAAGGTGGAGACTTGCCGCGATGGACGGCTTGGCCGGCTACAAAACCGCCGCGGTCGAAGCGATCGAGGCCGTGGTCACCGTGATGGACCTCTTCCACGACGGTGGCCCCGGCAGGAGGCAGCCACTAATGCGTCCAACAAAATACCCTGAGGCGTCGATGCCGCTCGGGTGACCCGCTCTACGGTATCCGACGCGTCGCCCGAACCAGGGCCGAGTTCCTGACCGAGAGACAACAGCACCGGCTCGCCAAGGTGTTCGCCGACCAACGCCATGCTGCTTTCAAGGTGACCTGGAACGTCTACCAAAAGGTGATCGACGCCTACCAAACCGAACTACCCACCAAGGAGAAGAAGATCATGACCCAGCTGATCACCAGCCTCCACAGCAGCATCCCGACTGGTCTACAAAAGCTACGTTCGCTGGGACAGACGATGACACGCCACCGCGACGACATCCTGGCATTCTCTTCGACCACCCCGGCACCAGCAACGGCCCCACCGAAGCGATCAACGGCTTCCTCGAACGCCTCAGAGGAACAGCCCGAGGATTCCGCAGCCTCACCAACTACATCACCAGATCCCTACTCGACACCAGCGGGTTCAGACCCCTCATCCACTCACTCCTGTGAAGAGCCCCTTCGCCCAAGGGGCAGACACGCCTCCCGCAAACGAGCAGCAATAAACCGGGTTCCCCCGACCTTCGTGATCAGGGGAACCCAGTTTCTCTTCAACACCATCCTCAGACAGAAGACGTGCTACGGATACGGTCTCCTTCTCAAGGAGTCCATTTCAAGAATCTGCTCAGCAGATGTTATCGACACTCCTCTGCGCATTTCCCACGGTGTTGACGGCGGTACCGTCGTTCAGGTTCAGAACCTTTCTCACCAAGACAATCATGTCGGCGACAGCGGTACCCGCTGAACCGAACCTTGATTCGATGGCGGCGTAGCTGTCCGACACCCCGGTGGCGGTGAAATCGTTCTGGAACGAGGCCACGTCGCTGTCGTGCCCCGTCAGAACCGCCATCAACTCGTTGCAGATGTTGTTGATGTTTCCCTGAACCTCTTCGGACACGCCCGTGTCATATGCAACCATGCCAGTAGGCATACAAAACTCCTGTTCTCAAGTAATTCTGCTTTGACCGCGATCAGGCAGCGCCGCCGTGGAAATTCGCCGTAGCGTAATCAGCGGAACCGGCAGTCGTCTGTGCATTGGTCACCATCTCATCGGTGCCAGCGTCGAACGACCGCTGAACACCGGCCTGCCCCTCGCTGATGGAGGCCATCGCATTGTCCAGATCATTCGCATACTGCACGGAGTTTGCATGGAACTCCTGGAACTTCACCGCAGCATCACCTTGGAACTTACCTTCCAAGGGGGCGATGGCGTCGGACAGCTGAAGAACCAGCGACCCGATATTGGCCTGCGACTCATTCGTCTGCTTGTTCAGCGTGGGCAACGCATCATCAGTCATACTGAACTGCACGAAAACACCTTCCTCTCAAAACGACAAACCAACAGTTGCAACGCGCTCCCCCTCCAGCACGAACACAACCACCCTAACCCCAAGCTGGGTCACGTCCCCGAGCACGAGAGATGACCGATGCGCCCAAACGATGCTCCAGCCCTTCCCGTCGTGGTGTGTCCACTAGCGGTACCCGTCGATGACGGCGGCCGCCACCTCGGCCCATGCCTCCCTCGTGCGGGGATGGACCCGCGCCAAGTTGATGCGGTCACCGTCGGCGACGGCAGGATCGTTCGGAACCACGAACACCTGTCTGCTGTGGGTGGCCAGGTGACCCCGCACCGTGTCCTTCTGCACCCGCGCCGAAACCCCGTCCTTGTCGGTGAGGACGACGAGCGCCTCCTGTGCCAAGCGCGCGTAGCCGTGCTGCGCGAGCCAGTCGAGGGTGCTGGCGGCCCGTTTCGCACCCGATACGGCGTACCCGGCCGCGATCACCACGTTGTCGGCCTTCGCGAGGATTCCGCTCATGGCGTTGTGGGTCACACCGGTGCCGCAGTCGGTGAGGATCACGGAGAAGAAGTGCCGCACCAGATCATGGATTCTTGTGTACCCCTCGGCCGTGAGACTGTCCGAAACCGCCGGGTCCTGCTCGCCGGCCAAAACGTGCAACCGGTCAATCTGCATGATGTAACCGGTCAGGTCCGTCCACGTCCGCACCTGCGGGATGTCTCGCACCAAGTCGGTGATGCTGCGCGGATGGATGCGCAGCAACTCCTCCTCCCCCAGCAGCCTCTCGGCCAGGTCCCCCGAATCCGGGTTCGCATCAATGGCGATGGGAGGCGCACCCCGCATCTGAGCGAGCGTCAACCCCACCCCGACGGTCGTCGAGGTCTTGCCGATACCGCCCTTGAACGACAGGAAAGCCGTGCTGTAGGGGCGGGTGAGTGGCCGGGAGATCCGGGCGTCCCGCTCCGCCACACGAAGCTGGGCCTGGCTGGGGCCGAAATTCACGCGCCCCGCCGTCAGCCGGTACATCGCCCCTCGGAAACCGCCCTGCGGCACCGCTTTGGGTGGCTGCACGAACAGCACTGCTGGGCCAGGCGCCGCCGGTTGGGCCTGAGGTCCGGGAAACACCTCCGCAGGCGGCTGTGCAGTCGTCTGCGGCGGGATGACCTGCGAAACCGGCTGAACCGGAGGAGGCCCCCAATCCGGAACCGGAACCACCGCAGGACCCTGAGGCGGGGGAGGCGCATTCACAGGCACCGGGACAACGTGGTTCTGCGTCGGCTCGGGCGCCCGCTGCCGCACCACGGTTGTCGAATCCAGAAATTCGGCGGCCGGGGTTTCCTGCCTCAGGGTGTTCTGAGCGGGCGGCTGCGGCGGCCTTGGCGCAGCGGTCCGTACTGTGTCATCCCCGTACACTTGGGGAGAAGGCGCGTGTCGTGGAGCCGGTTCTTCCCATATCCCGACTCCAAGGGGCGCCTGCTGATCCCAGCCGTTGCCGGGCACGGAAGGCCCCGGGGCGGCGGGAGGCACATCAGCACCGGGATGCGGTTGGGGCGTCGGTTGAGACCCAGTTTCAGGAGGAGTGGCGACGGCCTGACCATTGGCGTCCACGGTGAACCAGGCCACCTGATTGCCCTGGGTCTCGTCGATACCACGCGCCAGCACAGGTCTCCCCAGCTGCCGGGCAATGCCAGCCAAGTGCTGGAACACCGACGAGTAGACGTTGGTCGGCACCACCATGTCAACCGGCACCCCATTGACGGTTGCCTCACGCGACCCCCTGACCACCACATTCCAGTAGGGTGATTTCATGGGTCTCCTTCCTGTGAGAGCAGGGCCTCCGCAGGCCCCAAGGTGGTCCAAGTGACTAGGCTAACTCGTGCAAGGAGCAAGTCCAACCCTACAAAAGGACACCGCCGGCCCCGCCGCAGAAAGGGAGAAGCGATTGCCATACGCCTATGACGACCAGCTCATTGACGCCGTCGCGGTGCGTCGCAAGCGGCTTCTCGCCGGCTTCCTGTTCGGGATGAAACGCACACGCCGTATCTGGCGCGACCGTCTGAGCACCTTCGCCATCAGCCTGATCATGGCCGTTGTCATCTGCGCAGTGTGCGTGGGCGTCTCCTTCGTCACGTCGATCCTCCGGGCTGAGGCCCTGAAACAACAGCAGCAACAGCAGCGCTACGGAACCTTGAGCACCACGCCCACTCCCACCAAGACATCATGATCGCCGACCCGTTCCTCCGGATCAGCGTTCTGGGCACCACCCACAACGCCGATCTCGTCGTTCCCGCCGACCAGCCCGCCACGGCCCTGCTCCCCCAGTTGCTCGGCTTACTCGGTGAACCCCACGGCCCCCAGGGCACCTACACGCTGACCACCGCATTGGGCGAACCCATCGATCTGCACCGCCCAATGGGCGAGATTGGGCTCGTCGACGGCGCTGTCCTGCAATTGTCGCGGGAAACGGAAACACCCCCGGTACCCGTCGTCTCGGACCTCGTCGACGCAACCGCCGAACACAAAGCCACGGGTCTGTGGTCCGATGTTTCTCGCGGCTGGGTGTTGAGCGCATGTTCGGCCCTGATGACGGTCGTGGCGCTCGTTTTTCTGCTTCTGCCGCGGGGACCCGACACCTTGGATGTCGGCGTCACGGCGGCAGGTCTCTACGTGGTCAGTCTGCTGTGCAAAATCCTGCGCAAGGACTTGGCCTGGGCGTACTTCGCTGCAGCGGGTGTGACCGCAATCTGGTGGGCCTGGCTCCAACTCATGACAGGAACGTCCCCGCTGGTGATCCTGTTGATCCTGTTGGTTGCCCAATTCATCTCCCTGATGGTTCACACCCGACAGCATTTCGCCTACGCAATCGGCTTGGCTGTGCTCGCAATCAGTACCGGCGCGTGGTGGTTGATCCATTTTCTGGTAGCTGACCCGGTCAGGGCAGGCGCCATCACGGCGACACTCGCCCTCCTGCTGCTCGGCCTGACTCCACGACTCGCACTCAGCATCGCAGGAGTTTTCAAGGCCGACGACGCCGTCGGACACGGAACCAGCATGGCATTGAGCGAAGTCGTGGGTCACCTGGACCGCGCCCACCATGTTCTTTCCGTAGCCGTGACGCTACTCGCGGGGTTGTGGACCCTGGGGATTCTTCCAGTGGCCGGCGCCGCCATCGGCAACGTGTGGACGCTCGGAATGGTCTCGTCGCTGGTCGTGGCGTGGACACTCCGGGGACGCCACTTCCCCCTGGCCGCGGAACGGACGGCGATCTACACGGCCGCTCTCATCGCGGTGAGTACCGTCGCGTGGTCCCAACTGGCGACGGTCTGGGCCCCAGCGGGGGCCGCTGTACTGGCACTGTTTCTCGCCATCGTGCTGTTCCTACGCATATCGGACCTGGCCGCAGCCCAGCTGCGGAGGGCCGCGACCTGGATCGAGACCTTGGCAGTGATCGTCACCATTCCTGTTCTCGTCGGCATGTTCGACCTGTACACCCAGCTCTTGGGGAGTTTCCAGTGAGTGAACCAGCAGGACTTCCCGGCATCACACCGCCCGGGCAGCGCCCGGCGCAGGGAGCACCTCCACAGCAATGGGGTGATCAGGCCCCGCGACGTCTGCAGCCGGAGGCAACCGAACCGACCCACCTGCCTGTAATGGGGGTTCCTCGCCCCGGCAGATTGAGCTTCGATCCTGGACGGCAAACGCAGATCCCCGTCCTGTATCCCCAGCCCGTCCCTCAATCCCAGCCGACACCTCTCGACCGCGAGGCCCCGCTGGTCCCGGACCTGCGCAACCATCCTGACTACGCTCGTCTGTCAAAACGTCACGCCATGCCCGGATGGCTCCGATTCTTCTCCTGGTTCGCCCGCATCTTCCGCAGCGACGACGTTGCCTCCCGCGTGACCCGGGCCTCCGCAGGGGCCCAGCGCCCGGTCGCCACCGGACGGCGAGTGGTCGTGGTCGGCGCCAGCGGAGGAACGGGCACCACCAGCATCACGGTTGGGCTGGCCAGGACCTTGGCGGCGGCGCGCAATGCTCCGGTGGCCGTGCTGACGACGGAAAGCGGCAACGACCTGGCCTCCCGGCTGAACACCGACCCGATTCCCAGGGCAGCCTCGGATCGACCGGCCGCCAGCTTCGCCGAACAGATGTCGATCATGATGGAAAACGGCCGTCTCGCCGTCATCCGACCCCGCGAAAACGCAGCAGCCATGGCTCGGGGCCTCGCCCGGTTTTTTGCTGTAACGGTCGTCGACGCAGGACAACACCCACCCGTGCAACTCACCGCCGAGGCCCACTCGGTCGTGATCATCGCATCGGCGAGCGCCGCGGGAACCACCGCAGTTGCCAGGACCGCCACTGAGATGCGTGCCACAGGGGTGAATCCCGCGGCTATCCAGGCGGTGCTGGTGCCACGCACACCAGGGGATGACTCGGCTCGCCACGCGAAAAGGCTCCGCGACTCCAATATCCACGCCTTCGCCCTTCCCTACGATCGCCACATCGCGGGTGGAGCCGCTCTGCATCTACGCCTGATGGCCGAAAATACCCAGGTGGTCCTCGGGGAACTGGCCGCAGCGACCATGAACACACCCGACAGGTGACATGATGAGCATCCGGATTGTTCACCGACCGGCCAGAACCACCCCTGCCCTGCAATCGCTGCCGGAAGTTCCGCTGGAGTCCCCGCCCACCCTCGCAGACGGGAGCGACGGGGCAGGTTCTGCCGCACTGCGAATCCTGCCCCTGCTCGGAGCCGGCGCCGCTATGACCGTCATGATGCTGTTCCGGCGCTCCAATTTCGCGGTCATCGGCGCACTCATGATGATCGTCACAGTCATCGCCTCCGGCGTCATGATGTTCAGCCAACGGGGCAGGGCAGGCAAGGAACGCCGTGAAAGCCGTGATGTCTACATCGAGTATCTGGAGAAGGAACGCGACAAGTTGCGGGCTGATGAGACCAGACGACTCGCCGACGCCCATCGCATCCATCCCGCACCCGGGGAACTACTCAGTATCGCCAGATCGCCCGACCGGCTGTGGGAGCGTCGTCGCGGTGACGATGACTTCCTAAAGCTCCGGATTGGCATCGGCACCGTCCATTCCCGCGACATCAAGGTGAAATCCCCCCAAGGGTCGATCACCCGCAGCGACCCTTTCATGGACAACGAGGTGGAACTGATCAAGTCGCGTTTCAGCAACACCCCGAACATGCCGCTGCTGGTCAACCTCGATTCCATAGGCGCAATCAGCGTCGTCGGGAAGCGGGATTTCGTTCAACAGGTGGCGCGCCTGCTCACCATGCAGGCCGCAACCTTCCACTCCCCTGAGGACCTTCAACTCGCGCTTGTCGTTGACGACGAGCATCGCGAAGACTGGGACTGGTTCTCGTGGTTACCGCAGCTCGCCGCGCAGAACGTCCAAGGCCCGTTCGGACCGGGCAGAGTGATCGTGCCGAGCATCGCGCGGCTGCGCAATGTGTTAGGCCCTGAACTCGACTCCCGTTCCTCCAGCGCGGCCGAGGCCCGTCGCGCCATGCTCACAGGCAAGGAGATACAGCACGGCCGCATCCTCGTTCTGGTGGACCAGTACGGCCAGGCGGCCACAACTTTTACACCAACGGATCCGCAAATCAAACTGAGCCAGGTGAGCACCACGGTCGTTTACCTCCTGGACGATCGCAGGGCCGAACCCGGGTTCATCACAACGCGGATCAGCGCAGGAAGGGAACCAGGGAGTTTCGTGGTCGAAACCTACCCGAAACCTGATGCCGCCCCCAAAGTCGTCACCGGTTTCCTCGATGACCTGAACCGGGACTCGACGAATGCCCTGGCCCATTTCCTCAGCCCGCTGCGTCTGTCCCCTGACTCGCACGAACACGACGCCGCACGCAACGTCATGACCTTCGCCGAACTGCTGGGGGTGCCCGACTACAACAACATCGACTTCTCCCGGGCGTGGGCGCCGCGCGGCGAGACCGGATTCCTGCGGGTCGCCATCGGAACCGATGACATGGGCGAACCCGTGACCCTCGATCTCAAGGAGGCCGCCCAGTACGGCATGGGCCCGCACGGCCTGTGCGTCGGGGCGACGGGTTCCGGCAAGAGCGAGATGCTGCGCACCCTGGTGCTGGGGCTGCTGGTCAGCCACGATCCGGAGGATCTGGCGATGGTGCTCGTCGACTACAAGGGCGGCGCCACCTTCGCTCCCTTCGACGGCGCACCCCAGGTCTCGGGCATCATCACGAACCTGTCCGACGACGCCAGCCTCATCGAACGCGTCTACGCCAGCCTGTCCGGCGAGGTGCAGCGACGCCAACAGGTGTTGCGCGACGCCGGGAACATCGCGGACATCACCACCTACCGGGCGTTGCGCGCCGAACGTCCCGAGCTGGGTCTGGCCCCGTTCCCGCACCTGCTGGTCATCATCGACGAGTTCGGCGAGCTCCTGACCGCCCGGCCCGACTTCATCGAGTTGTTCCTGTCCATCGGCCGGATCGGACGCTCCATCGGAGTGCACCTGATGCTGTCGAGCCAGCGGATCGAAGGCGGCAAACTGCGCGGGCTCGACACCTACCTGTCCTACCGGATCGGTTTGCGAACCCTGTCGGAGAGCGAGTCCCGCACCATCCTGGAAACCACCGACGCCTTCCACCTGCCTCCGATCCCCGGCTACGGCTACCTGAAGGTGGACACCACCACCTACACCCGGTTCCGCGCAGGTTTCGTCTCCGGCCCACTGCCGGAGGACCCGGAGCTCGAACAAAAAGTTGAAGCCCCTCCCGTCGTGCTCCCGGTGCCCAGCTATCTCGTCACCCGCGCCGAGGCAGGTGACAGCATGCCCGCAGCAACGCGTGTGAGCACGAAAACGACAGGTCCAACGGTTCTCAGCACCGTCATGGATCAGCTCCGGCAGCAGAAACGCGCCACCCAACCGATCTGGCTGCCCCCGCTGCCCGAAGCCACCACGCTGGACACGGTCGCGGGCGAACCCCGACCGACGAGTTCCGGGCTGCGGATCCACTCCAGCGCCCCGCTGCGTTTCCCCATCGGAATCATCGACGACCCAGCCCGCCAATGGCAGGACACGTGGGAACTGGATCTTCTCACTTCCGGCGGCCACACCCAGGTCGCGGGAGGACCAGGCAGCGGAAAGACGACCCTGCTGCGCACCATCGCTGCATCGCTGGCGCTAACCCATCCACCATCGTTGGTCAGCGTCTACGTCTTGGACCTGCTCGGCTCATCGCTGCTGAACCTGCGCGACCTGATCAACGTGGGCGGAGTGGCCGTCCGCGCCGACCACGAGGTGGTGCGACGCACCTTGGAGGAGCTGCGGGGACTGTTGAATCAACGTGAGCTGATCTTCCAGCAGCTTCGGATTGACTCCTTGGCGACATTACGCAACATCACCGACGATCCCTCGCTCAATCTCGCGGAGGTCGTGCTGCTCATCGACGGCTACGGACAGCTCTCGGAGGAATTCGAGGAGCTTACCGACATCGTGTTCGACCTGCTACGCCGCGGCGCCGCGCACGGCATCCATGTCATAGCCACCACAACCCGCTGGAACGAGATCCGTCTGGCGCAGCAGAGTTTTTTCGGTACCAGAATCGAGTTCAGGCTGACTGACCCGACTGAGTCCGCGCACGGCAGACGCCTAGCGGAAACCCTACCCGCGGATCGTCCCGGCCGCGCTTTGGTCACCGACGGTCTGTTCACGCATGTCGCACTTCCCAGGATCGACGGGGTTGATTCCGCCGAGGACGTCTCCGACGGGTTGCAGCATCTCTCGGAAGCGGTTGCGGTCGGCGCAACCGAGCGGGCCGTGCCGGTCAGGCTGCTCCCGGCAAACCTCTCCCCCGACGGAGTCGAACTTCCCGAAGGCAGGGCGTTGGTGGCTCTAGGTCTGGACGAAACCGACCTCTCGACCACGGTGCTGGACATGAACGGACCCGACAGACACCTCATCATCTTTGGTGACTCCGGGACCGGACGCACCACGATGCTGAGGCGGGTGGTCACTGAACTGGTTCGCACTCACAGCTCCGACGAACTGGTTTTCGCGGTCTTCGATCCCCGGCGTTCCCTGACCGGCGTCGTTCCGGAGGGTTATCTAGGCGGAACTGCCACCAGTGCCGTCCTGGCACAGAAACTGGTGACCGCCATCGTGCCGGAACTCGAGGCCAGGGTGCCGCGCAGCGTGGACTCATCCGTCGAGGTGGCGCCCCCAACACCACACATCGTTATTCTCATCGACGACTACGACGCCCTGGGATCGGGTGCCGGACCGTTCAAGGCGTTGATGCCATTTGTCCCGATGGGCAACGAGGTCGGGTTGTCGGTCGTGCTGACCAGGCGGATGACCGGCGCGGGACGGGCCATGTACGACCCCCTGGTCAATACGATGCGCGACTCCGGAGCCGCCGGGTTCATGTTCTCCGGAGACCGCTCCGAGGGCATGCTGCTCGGCAACCAAAGGCCACGCGCCCTACCGATCGGCCGCGCCATGTTGTTGCATTCCGGACAGCCAGTGCGAACGGTACAGATCGTGAACCAACCCGACCAGGTGACGGAAACGGGCGAAAACTGATCAAAGCCATCCGCCGACAAGGGTGTGGGCCCCGCGCCAACGGGGCCCACACAACGTATGTACGCGCTATGCTTCAGCGCAACCAGTACGCGAGACTCCGCGCCCGGACCGGTGGGTGCTGGGAGCTACCCCAAGGCCACCTGGCATCCTCAGTATGCCCCCACAACCGTCCGTGTGCAACACCCCATACTTTTCCATGCTGGGGCGTCAGCCATGATTCATGGTAAGGATGTTGACCTTGCCCGCGCGAACATCATCGTACGTGTCCAGACCGAGCGCCCTTCGCAGACGCCCTGCCACTTTGGCCTTGGGAGTCTACTCTGTCCCAGGAGCATCTGGTGTATCCCCGGCCCAGGAGCGGCGTGCATAGGCAATGGATCCTGCGATGACATCCGCTACCTGCAGCAAATTGTTCGACTTCGAATCGAGGTCGTAGCACCCCAGAACCGCGCGCTGTCCCAATTTCTGATTGGCTTGGTCCCGGACCCGAGCCGCCACTGTCTCGCCATGTGGAGTTTGCACCAGGTCAAGAAACACATTGACCAATTCCCCCTTGTTGACATTCGCGACCACAAGCTTTGCTGACATGTTCGCCTGCACCTCCCAGGTCGCACGTCGACCTATGAATGATCGACGCGAATCGTATACAGACCCCCCTACGCGCACATCTGAATCGGCGACGAGCTCCACCATGTCGTAAAAGAACCTGAGGGACTCTCGCTTTATTCCACTAAATTTCATTTCCTCGAAAAATTTGTGCCGCTGTCGCAGGTGTCGAATCTCACGATCCAGTGCAGCACTTTCACGCGCTTTCAGAAACCCCACGACGAAAAATCCACCGCTGGAGTTCTTTGCTCCGCTTTCGTCAACGAAGATCGTGGACACTGGAACATCGTCGGGGAGGCGGAACCAATCCTTCTCAACCTCCCCGAAAAGAGGAGATTGCGATTCCCAGTTCATCAGTCCTCCTCAAACGCAGGGGTAAAGTGACCCAGCAACCTCACGGTTCCGCTCACATCCATCCCCGTCTTGCAAAGTCAGCTCATTCTACAAGCCTTGATGATGAGCAGATTGCCGCCTCGACGATTGGCGATCAGGAGCTCCGGGAGCGCGCTGTCGGGTAAGACTTACTGGTAGCCGTCGATCAGGGCCGCGGCGACCTCCGCCCATGCCTCCCTCGTGCGGGGTTGGACCCGTTCCAGGTTTATGCGGTCGCCGTCAGCGACGGCCTGGTCGTTCGGGACCACGAACACCTGCCTGCTGTGGGTGGCCAAGTGGGTGCGCACCATGTCCTTCTGCACCCGGATCGACACGTTGTCCTTGTCGGTGAGGACGACGATCGCTTCCTGGGCCAGTTTTTCGTAGCCGTGTTGCGAGAGCCAGTCGATGGTGCTGACGGCCCTCTTGACCCCGGAGAAGGCGTAGCCGGTGGCGATCACGACACTGTCGGCTTTGGAGAGAATCCCGCTCATGGCGTTGTGGGTCACGCCGGTGCCGCAGTCGGTGAGGATCACGGAGAAGAAGTTCTGCACCAGGTCGTGGACGCGTTTGTAGCCCTCGGCCGTGAGACTGTCCGAAACCGCGGGGTCCTGTTCGCCCGCGACGACGTGCAGCCGGTCGACCTGGGTGATGTAGCCGGACAGGTCCGTCCAGGTCCGCACGTTGGGGATGTCTCGCACCAGGTCGGTGATGCTGCGGGGACGGACGCGCAGCATCTCCTCCTCCCCGAGCAGCCGCTCGGCCAGGTCCCCTGAGTCCGGGTCGGCGTCGATGGCGATGGGGGGCACGCCACGCGCTTGGGCGAGGGCCAGGCCCACCCCGACCGCCGTCGATGTCTTGCCGATGCCACCCTTGAAGGACAGGAACACGGTGCTGTAGGGGCGTTCCAGCGACCGGGAGATCCGGGAGTCCCGTTCCGCGAGACGGATCTGGGTTTGGCTGGGACCGAAGTTCACGCGCCCCGACGTCAACCGGTACATCGCCCCGCGGAAACCGCCTTGGGGCACGGCCTTCGGGGGACGCACGAGCAGCGACGACGGTGGTGTCTCCTGCGAGGGAGGGGCTTGGGGCGGGGGCACGTTCATCGAGATCGACCGGAACGGCACGTCGGGGGAGGCAGTCGGCGGGGAGAACTCCTGCGGTTTCGGCCGCGGGGGTGGCTGCGGTGGGCCCTTCCTGGGGGGCGCGTCGGGTCGCTGCGAGGAGTTCGGTCGCTGGGGCGCCTTGGGTGGCGGCGGGGCCTGCCTGGGGGGCATGGTCGGCGAGATCGCGGGCGGCAGCGTTTTCTGTGCCTCCAGTTGCCGGGGCGGTTCCGGACGCCCGGGCGGCGCCGGTTGCCGGGGCGGTTCGGGCGGCGGGGGTGCGTCCGGCGGCACCGGGGAGATGGTGCTTTCCTGGGGTTCCGGCATTCGCGCCCGCGCAGGAGAGGCCGGCACGCTGGGTCCGGGCATCTGCGATTCCGGCCTGGCCAGGGCACGGGCGGGTGACGATTCGGTCGAGGGTTCGGGGGCCTCGTGCTGGGGTTCCGGGTGCGTCGAGTGCGCGACCGGGGCACGCCGCGGCGTCGGCAGGGCTGCCCTGCTGGGGGATGCGGCCTGGCTGTTGGTGGACATCGCCTCGGGAGGCTGGGCGGCGGCCGCCTGTCCGTCGGCGTCCACCGTGAACCACGACACCCGGCCACCGCGGGTCTCGTCCACGCCCCGGGCGAGCACGGGCCGACCCGCCTGGCGCGCCGCGGTGGCGAGGTGCTGGAACACCGACGAGTAGACGTTGGTGGGCACCACCATCTCGACCGATACCCCATTGACAGTCGCATCGCTTCTACCCGTAATGGTGACATCCCAGTAGGGCGACTTCATGGGTCTCCTTCCTGTCGAGAGGGTTTGCCTGTCCCAAGTACAATGCCTGAACAGTAACTAGGCTAGCCCTTGCGAAGTGCCAGCCCAATCTGCTAGCACTCCTTCCGCGCGCCGGGTCGCCGGGAGCATGAAGCTACTATGTTTCGTCATTCACCTGCGAGCGGCGACGCCGTTTCGGGACGGATTTCCCACCCTTCGGGACCTGCTCGACGGCGAATCCCCTAGTCAGCCCGAACTTGAGGTCCGGTTGCTGTCGGCCCTCCGACCAAAAGGAGGACAGGTCCCCGACCTTACCGGGTCGGGGACCTGTCCGTTCCGCGGAACCGTTCGGCCGCTCAGGCGCCGGTCTTGGGCAGGCCCGGTTTGACCGGCTTCGGGGTGACGGTGGTCGTCGGCGCCGGGGTCGGGGTCACCGACGGAGGAACCGTCGGCGTCGGCGTCGGGGTGTCGCACACCGGCTGATCCCTAGTAGCAGAGAACTCCGCGGTGGTTTCGTCAACCCGGGTCCAGCCCTCAGGCAGGACACCACCAATCTGGAAACCAGGCTTCGCCGCAGCAGTCGCCGTAACGGTCACCTTCCCGTCCTTGACCTCAATCTTGGGCTCGGAGAACTCCAAACCCTCCACCGGATCAAACGAGGCACTCGGAGGTGTCGGGGTGGTTGCCCCGACCGGGCAGGTACCCACATCGATCCTCGGGGCGACGGGAGTCACACACGCAGGAACATCAACCTCACCGGTGTAGGTGGAAACCCCATTCACAGGAGCACCCCAACCCGCACCAAGCTTGTCGGCATCAATCACGAACATCTCACTCACCGGAGTCGCGGTGACGGTGTACCTGAACTTCCCGCCAACAATTTCACGGCCAGTCACCGCATAGGCGACGCCCTCCGTGACCGGCAACGTGACCTCAGGCTCACTGGGCGTGGTGGAACCAACCTTGCAAACACTCGCTGAAACCGTCGGCGTCACCGGAGCCACCTTCTTGGGCTGACACACCGGCTGATCCTTGGTGGTGGTGAACTTCGCAGTGATCTCGTTCACCCGCGTCCAACCCTCCGGCAACGGACCACCGATCTGGAACCCCGCCTTCGCCGTCACAGTCGCAGTGACCGTCACCTTCCCATCCCTGACCTCAACCCTCGGCTCGGAAAACTCCAAACCCTCCACCGGATCAAAAGCCGCGCTCGGAGGCGTCGGCGTCAACGAATCCGCAGGACAAACACCAACATCAATCCTCGGAGCAACAGGAGTCACACACTTCGGCTGGGTGACCGTGGTGGTGTAGGTCACCACACCACCAACAACCGCCCATCCCTCGGGCAGATTCGTAGTATCAATCCGATACCCGGGCTTCGCGGCGGCGGTCACGGTCACCGTCACCTGGTCACCGTTCACGACGACGACGGGCTCGCTGTAGTCGATCTGCTCGGTGTCCTCAACACCCGTGACGGTCGGCTGGGTGGGGGTGGTCGAATCCACCGGGCACACCCCCGGATCCACGATCGGCACCACGGGAGTCACAACCTTCTCACACACCGGCTGGGTGACCGTCGTGGTGAAAGTGAAGGAACCATCACCATTGGCAACCCACCCCGCCGGAAGATTCTGATCATCGATCTCCCTACCCGCAACCGGCGTCGCGGTCACCTTCACCGTCACCTGATCCCCGGCCCTGGTGAACTCCGGAACCGAATACGTGATCCCATCAGTAGGACCAACCTCAACCGTGGGCTCCGACGGCTCCGACGCACCCGGAGCACACACCCCCGGCGTCACATCAACCCTACTCAGAATCGGTTTGACCACCGGAATCACCGGGTTGGTGAGAGTCACCTCGGCGGTCTTCAGGCCCTCGACCCTCACCCGGGCACTGTTGGCATCCGGAACCCCATCACTCACCCCGGCACCGGAGAACACCGGATCACCAAAATCAACCCCGGCCACCACCGGAACCTTCTCGGTCAGGGTGACGACCACACCACTGGGGATGTTGTTGAGTGTCTCCGGTGTCCCATCGGCCCTGACCGACAGTTCCCCGGTGCGGGTGGCACCCTTGTACTGGTAGGACCAGGTCACCGGGAACACGGTGTCACCGGGAACATTGCCGTTCGTGACGGCTTTCTTGACACTGATGTGCCCGACGGTGTCACCGGAACCCGTGCCACCACCCGAGGAGGTTTTCACGGTACGGGCGGTGCGCATTTCACCGTCCACGAATCCCCGGTTGACGTACTGGGAACCGACGGGGATCTCGCCGTCGGTCGTGAGTTCCAGGTCGAACACGTAGATCCGGTTGGCCTGGAAATTCTGGCCCTTGTTGTCGAGAACGGCCTTCACCTGGTCCTTGTCGTCATCGATCGTGACGGTGCTCGACGGCACGCTGGAGTCGCTCAGGTCGTTGCGGCATTCCGCGCTTTCGAGTTCGTTCCAGCATTTCGGGGTGCTGGGGATCCAGAAGATCTTCGGATGTCCCGCGGACACGGTGAGGTTCGATCCCGCCTGCAGGTAGTCGTCAGTGATGGTCACGCTGGAGCGATCGGAGATCTTGTCCCCGGGAATCACGATGCGCCAGTGGATAGTGCTCTGGTCGGCGCCGGGGAACCACCCGGACTTGTCGATCTCGGCCGGGACGTAGGGTTTGTAGCCGATGCCCTGCTGCCCGTCGGGAAGCGGCACCTCCACCTTTGTTCCGTTGCTCACTTCGAAACTGAGCTTGGAGGCCGTCGTCAGGGCGATGACCTGGGTTTTCACCCAGAGCGAGCCGCCGACGTTGTTCTTGCCTTCGACGTTCGCATTGAGGGTGCACACCACCTCGGTCTTGGTGATCTCGCAGCTCCCGTAGGTGAGCTGATCACCCTCCCTGCCCTTGAGCTCGAAGGTGCCCTCGGCTCCCCCGAGTTCCTTCGGCAGCATGATCTTGAATGTGTCACCGGCGTGCCCGGTGCCGTCCGGGATGCTCCAGTTCGCATCCACCCGGACATTGCTCCACATGTAGATCGCGGCCTCTTCGGCGTCCATTTTCGTGAGTTTGACGCTCGTTGAGTCAATGGCCGCGACCTCATCGGCCCTGGCCGCGGGGCTCACGATCGCGATCCCGGCCAAACCGATCAGGAATGCCAGGAAGACCGCCAGCGATCTCCGCCCCCTGCGGGCACTGATTGTTTTCAACTTTCCCCTCCTTCGTCACGGCATTGTATGCCACCAGCCGCATCTCATTCGACCTGTATTTTCAGGAATTACCGGAGGTGGACATCAATTGACGCGGAGGGCGCCGATCGGTCAATCCGGGGAAGTCATTGCCATCTTTCGTCAGTCTTCTTTCGGGGATGACGGGGCCGGGGGGATGGGGTCGCGATCTCTTGGCCGGGCGGAACAGGATCCTTCCGGGGTGGCACCTTTCAGGCCACTTCCCTAGAGGAAACCCCCCAGGTGTTGCAACCCTGCAGTGTCGTCATGTAGAAGCCCCGGTTCTTCCAATGGATGATCGTCTCCTTGGTGCCGTGCTCCTCGTCTCCCAACGGGGTTTTCAAGAAGCTCTTGTAGTCGTCGGCGGTAATACCCAGGTTCAGGGTCAGCTGGAGGCGTGAGGTAGAACAGATGTCCTGGAGTTCGATACGGCGGCTGACCTCCATCTCGTCCGCATCAAACTTTTTACTCATACTGAGGATTCCCAGCTGGTTCTGCACGTGGTGGAAGTGCTCGTGAATGGCGGTCTGGGCGGCATACTGCCCGTAATCGGCGTCGTACTCGTATTTCTTCCGCGACACGTAGATGGTGGTGTTACTGGGGCAGTAGAAAGCCGTGAGATTTTGGTTGTCGGAACCGCACGGGGTATTGACGTTCGATTCGTAGGCGACCAGGTCGACGGACTTCTGTTCGACGCCGAGGGCCGTCAGGTAGGGGCGCCACACCTCCTGGAGACACGCGATCAAGGATTCGTAGTACGCGGTGTGACTCTCGCGGTTCTTGAATCCCTTCGGCGAGGTCGGGCAGTTCCCGACGGGATAGTTCGCCTTGTACACCGGGTGGTCAATCAGCCCGGTGGGTGCCTTGTTGCTGGTGGTCGGAAGGTCTTTCCACTCGCGTGACGGAAGCCAGGACGGCAGCGACGGCACCTCGACCTGAGGAAGGGAAACGGTCGGTTGCGACGACGGCCTCGTCCTAGGGGTGGCGGTTTTTTCCGGGGTGGCGGTCCGCCCCGGGGTGGCGGTCCACATCGGGGTGATCCGGGGCTCCGATGTTGTGTAGGGGGCGCTGGACGTGTCCTGGGACGAGCTGTTCACGATAGCCCCCACCCCGATGATCAGCAGAAACGGTACCAGCAGACACCCCAGGACGACCGGAAGTCGCGGCCCCCGGTCCGGGCGGCGGAGGTTCGGCTGCTGCCAAGCAGGGCGAAACGTCGTCCCGTAATAGGGCGACACGTTCCCCGGGGGGACCTGTCCCGGTGCGGCGTACTGCGACGGGAATGGTTGCATGGGTTGTGGGGGAGGGGTGTTCATCATCGCGGGTTGGGGGTGCCATTGGGGGTTGAAACCACCTGGCGTCCCGGGCTGCCTGTATCTGGGCTCCACGCCATCTCCCGTCGTTCATGGGAAACCGTTACGAGCTACGTCACTCGCCGGATTCCCGAGTCAGGGTATCGGAGTTTTGGTTCACAGATTCGGCCGGTGACCCGGCTCCCCGGCCGGCTCATGGTTCTAGGCTTGACCGGTGACCAATCTGGGTGATGTAGGAGGCTGGTTCCGCACCGCGACCGGTGTAGCCACCCCCGCCTGGGGACCCGGGGATGGCGGTTTCGGACGCGTCTCACCCGACGCCGACCTGACCGCGGCCCTCAACCTGTTCCGCGGCCGCCCCACCGTCGTGCTCACCGGCGCGGGCATGTCCACCGGCTCGGGCCTGCCCGACTACCGCGGCCGCGACGCTGTGCCGCGTTCCCCCATGACTTTCCAGGAGTTCACCGGCAGCGACCTCAGTCGTCGCCGCTACTGGGTGCGTTCGACGGTGGGTTGGAACTGGTTCGAGGCGGCCCGCCCCGGTCTCGCGCATCTGGCCCTCGCGGGGCTCGGCCGCCACACCCCACTGACCGGGGTCGTCACGCAAAACGTCGACGGGCTCCACCAGGCGGCGGGCTCCGAGCCGGTCGTCGATCTGCACGGCAACCTGGCCCGCGTCGTCTGTCTGGGCTGCGGACGGCTCTCCGGTCGCGCCGAGCTGCAGGTCCGGCTGCTGAAACTGAACCCGGAGGTCGCAGCCCGGCTCGGCGACCTGTCGGAGAGGGCCCGCACCGCCCCCGACGGCGACGCGGAGGTTGAGGGCATGACCGGGTTCACCTACCCAGCCTGCCCGGTCTGCGGCGGCATGCTCAAACCGGACGTCGTCTACTTCGGCGAGAACGCCCGCCGCGAGGTGGTGGAGGCCGCCAATGCCCTGTTCGACGCCGCCGAGGTACTCCTCGTGCTGGGTTCCACACTGACGGTGATGAGCGGGCTGCGGTTCGCTCGCCAGGCCGTGAAGCAAGGCAAGGACGTGATCATCGCGGGCGACGGCGTCACCCGGGCCGACGACCTGGCCACCCTGCGCATCCACGGCCGTCTGGAACACATCCTGCCCTTCTGGGCGGACGCACTCCGAGCCGGGTGAACCGGCCCACCCTTCACCGCGCAAGGCGTGTGTCCACCTCGGGGTTCTCCCGCTCAGCCAGCCACCTGAGGCTGCGGGGACGTGTCGGGGTCTGATGCCTCCAGGTATTGCAGCACGGCGATGACGCGACGGTTGTCGTCGCCGGATGGCGCCAGTTGGAGCTTGCCGAAGATGTTGTTCACGTTCTTGGCGACGGCCTTCTCGGTGACGAACATCGCTTTGGCGATCGCGGCGTTCGTCTTGCCCTGCGCCATGTGGGTCAGGGTCTCGATCTCCCTCGGGGTGAGTCGGTCGAGTGGGGGACGTCCCGTGCGGCGTCCGAGGATCCGGGCTACGACCTCCGGGTCGAGGCAGGTGCCCCCGGCCGCCACCTGCTGCACGGCGTCGAGGAACTGCTCACCGCCAAGCACGCGGTCCTTGAGGAGGTAGCCCACTCCGCCGCGCCTGTCCTCCATGAGTTCGCGGGCGTAGAGGGTTTCGACGTACTGCGAGAGCACCAGCACCGGCAGCCCGGGGCGTTTCTTGCGGGCCTCGATCGCGATTCGCAGTCCCTCGTCGGTGAACGTCGGGGGTAGTCGCACGTCCACGATGGCGACGTCCACGTCCTCGGTCAGCAGCGCCCTGCGCAGCTCGGAAGCGGTCTGCAGGACCGCGACAACCTCATTGCCCAGCGCCTGCAGCATCCGGCTGAGACCGTCGCGCAGCAGAAACTGGTCCTCGGCAATCAACACACGCACCACTCATCACCTCCGGGAAGGAGTCTGCCATCCCACACGAGGCTACGCGGGGCAGGGTGTTTCCCGAGGCCGGGTGTGCAGCCCAATCATCAGATGGTTTCGACACGGGCAGCTTCTCCGTCGCAGCCCGGTTCGGACCATTCTGAAAAGTGGTATTTTCACCACTGTTTTCCGGGCCGGACGCCAGCAGGATTGTGGGCATCAGAGAGTCAAGGAGATGACATGAACACCCACCTCAGCGCACCGGCCTCACGCAGATCGGTCATCGGTTCGAGCTTGCGAGCCCTCGGCCGGTGCCTTCTGCTGCTGACCCTGTGGCCGGTGTCGATCGCACTGTTCTTCGCGATCTGGATGGCCGCCGCCCTGATCCCACTCGGCATCGGAATCCTGCTGGTGCCCGTCGCGGTGAAGGCGCTGCGGTCACTGGCCGACTGGAAACGCCGCATGGCCTATCAGTGGTCGGGGATCCGGGTCGAGTCCCCGTACCTGCCGCTGCCACCGGCCGGGCCAGGTTTCAGGGGCCGGTTCGACGAGGCCGTGTGGCTGTTGAAGGACCCCGGAACCTGGCGCGACTTCGCCTGGCTGTTCATGGACCTGTACGTTTCCGTGGTGCTCGCGTGTCTCGGCATGGCCATTGTCATCAGCGGACTGTTGGGGTTGGCGCTCCCCATCATCTGGGAACCGTTCGTAAAGAACTGGCACAACGGTGGTCTCTACCTGTTCGTCCCCGTGAATGACGCCACCGCGCCCTTCATGCCCATTCCCGGCCTGCTGATCCTGCTCGCCGGGCTGCTCCTCGCGCCCTGGTGGGTGAAACTGCACAACCGTTTCGTCCGGTGGGCGCTGGGCCCTACCAAACGCACCCGGATGGCCGCTTTGTCGCAGACCCGGCGGGAGACCCGCGACTCCTCCGCGGCCGAGCTGCGCCGCATCGAACGCGACCTCCACGACGGCACCCAGGCTCGTTTGGTGGCAATGGGCATGACCATCAATACCGCTCAGGCGATGATGCGCAGCAACCCGGAGGCCGCCGAGGCGTTGCTGACCGAGGCCAAGAACGCCTCCGCCACGGCGCTTGGCGAGCTGCGTGACCTGGTGCGCGGAATCCATCCTCCGGTGCTGGCCGACCGTGGGTTGGGCGACGCCGTGAGGGCCTTGGCGGCGGACTGTGCGATACCCGCGGAGGTGAACGTCGAGATTCCCGAGCGGGTGGGCCCGGCGCTGGAGTCGGCTGCCTACTTCGCGGTCTCCGAACTGCTGGGCAACGTGGTGAAACACTCCGGCGCGAACCGGGTCGACATCGACCTGCGGATCGAGAACGGCGAACTGCGGATCAGCGTGACCGACGACGGCCGGGGCGGGGCCGATCCCCAGACCGGCACCGGTCTGCGCGGAATCGAACGACGCCTGGCGGCCTTCGACGGCGTCCTGGCGATCCAGAGCCCGATCGGCGGTCCGACGTCCGCGCACATCACACTCCCCGTCGAGTCCTGAACATCCCGGGCCCCTGCCCTGACCATCCCCGGTCTCCTGTCGTTATGTCATTCGGAAAGGTTTTGTACCGCACACGGCACAAAACCTTCCACGACGTGAGCAGAAGTCTTCTCACAGGAAAGAGAAACCCTATGTCAAAAATCCTCATGTCCCAACCCATCCGGTCGGTCTCCACGCCGGCCGAGAACACCGTCGACCGGTCGTGGAAACCGATCATCATCTACACGGCCCTGGCCTTCGGCCTGGGATGGATGATGTTCATCCCGGGGCTCCTGCTCAACGCCGGACCCACAACACTCATCGGCACAATCTTCTCCACCACCTTCATGTGGACCCCGGCGGTGGCAGCAGCAGCGGTGGTCCGCTTCATCGAGAAGAAGCCCCTGTTCTCCACCCTCAAGATCAGCCTGAAGGGAGTCTGGAGGAAAACCCTCCTCTGGTCACTGCTCTCCATCCCCATCGCCTTCATCCTGATCCTCGCCTCCCTCGGTTCCTCGGCCCTGCTGGGCACCTACCACTTCGACCTGACGAACCTCTCCGAATTCCAGGAGGTCCTGGAAACATCAGGGCAGACCGGACTCACCACTTCCCAGGTGTGGGACGCCTTCTGGCCGCGAATCGCAGGAGTCATCCCCATGCTGTTCCTGGCCGGCATGGTGGGAGCCCTGGGTGAGGAGATCGGCTGGCATGCCTGGCTCTACCCACGCCTGCGCGACCGCCTCGGCGTCACCGCCTCCCTCGCCCTGACCGCCATCATCTGGGGTCTGTGGCACGCCCCCGCCATCCTGCTCGGGCACAACTACCCCGACAACCCCCAGCTCGGCGTCTTCATGTTCATCATCACCTGCGCAGGCCTGACCATCCCCATCCAGCTCCTCATGAACTGGGGCGGCTCCGTCTGGGCAGCAGCATCCGCCCACGCCGCCATCAACGCCATAGCGCCAGCGCTGCTCATCTTCGCGCCTCTCAACGACGTCAACCACCCCTACGACCCCGTCGCCGCCGCATTCACCGGATGGGGAGGCTGGCCCGTCGTCGCGATCCTCTTCATCGCAGGCGCCATCATCCTCAAGCGGGACAACACTTCCCAACCCAGCACTCCCGCCGCTGGCTGAAGAATCACCCCACGGAATCGTTATGTCATTCGGAAAGGTTTTGTGCCGTGTACGGCACAAAACCTTTCACGATATGACCAAAAGTTTTCCACGTAACATAACGATGAGGCTTATTCACAGACGGTGTGCCGGTCGGAAAACTCCTGGTCAGCGCACACTTGGGGAGGGCCATGAATTAAGCCTCGATGGATCTGGCCGGCTCAGCCGGCGTGGGAAGACGGAGCGGTCAGGTCGGCGACCGTGGCGTCGAGGGCCGCGATCGCGTCGTCGGCCTGGAGTTTCACCCCCACCCCGTGGGCCCCGCCTCCCATGGAGATGGACCGGCCGACGATGGAGGAATCGGCGAACACCGGCCAGGGATGGGTGGCCCCGAAGGGTGTGATGGTGCCCCGTTCGTATCCGGTGACCTGTTTCGCCTCGGCGGCGTCGGGCATCGACAGGCGGGAGACCCCGAGCAGGGTTCGCAGCTTTGGCCAGGAGAACTCGCGGTCCCCCGGCACCAGGACGAAGACGTAGTCGCCGGCGCCGCGCCGCACGACGATGGTTTTCACGAGGTCACGCACCTCGATGCCACGCACCGCCGCCGCCTCCGCGACCGAACCGACGGGTCCGTGCCGCACCTCGGTGTGCTCCACCCCGAGTTCCCGGAGCCTCCTGAGCGCTGGGGTGTCATCCATGGGACGAGTCTACGGCGCTGCGGGCGAGGACTGGGCCCCGATTCCGTGGGATCGGGGCCCAGTCAGTGGTCCTCCGGGGTCAGGCGCCGGTCTTGGGCAGGCCCGGTTTGACCGGCCTCGGCGTGACGGTGGTCGTCGGCGCCGGGGTCGGAGTCACCGACGGAGGAACCGGCGGCGTCGGCGTGTCACACACCGGCTGATCCCTAGTAGCAGAGAACTCCGCGGTGGTTTCGTCAACCCGGGTCCAACCCTCAGGCAGAACACCACCAATCTGGAAACCCGGCTTCGCCACAGCAGTCGCCGTAACAGTCACCTTCCCATCCCTGACCTCAACCTTCGGCTCAGAAAACTCCAAACCCTCCACCGGATCAAACGAGGCACTCGGAGCCGTCGGCGTCAACGAATCCGCAGGACAAACACCCACATCAATCCTCGGAACAACCGGAGTCACACACGCAGGAACATCAACCTCACCGGTGTAGGTGGAAACCCCATTCACAGGAACACCCCAACCCGCACCAAGCCTGTCGGCATCAATCACGAACACCTCACCAGCCGGAGCAGCAGTAACGGTGTACCGGAACTTCCCACCCACAAACTCACGACTGGCCACCGCATAAACGATGCCCTCCGTGGTCGGCAACGTAACCTCAGGCTCACTAGGCGCGGTGGAACCAACCCTACAAACACTCGCCGAAACCACAGGCGCCACCGGAACCACCTTCTTGGCCTGACACACCGGCTGATCCCTGGTGGCAGTGAAGGTCGCAGTGGTCTCATCAACCCGGGTCCAGCCCTCCGGCAGAACACCACCAATCTGGAAACCAGGCTTCGCCGTAGCAGTAGCCGTGACCGTCACCTTCCCATCCCTGACCTCAATCTTGGGCTCGGAGAACTCCAAACCCTCCACCGGATCAAACACCGCAGAAGGAGGCGTCGGCGTCAACGAATCCGCCGGACAGGTGCCCACATCAATCCTCGGAGCAACGGGAGTCACACACCTCGGCTGCGTGACCGTCGTGGTGAAAGTGAAGGAACCATCACCATTGGCAACCCACCCCGCCGGCAGGTTCTGATCATCGATCTCCCTACCCGCAGCAGGCGTCGCGGTCACCTTCACCGTCACCTGATCCCCAGCCTTGGAGAACTCCGGAACCGAATACGTGATCCCATCAGTAGGACCAACCTCAACCGTCGGCTCCGACGGCTCCGACGCACCCGGAGCACACACCCCCGGCGTCACCTCGACCCTGCTCAGAACCGGTTTGACCACCGGGGTCACCGGGTTGGTGAGAGTTACCTCAACGGTCTTCATACCCTCAACCTTCACCCGGGCACTGTTGGCGTCCGGAATCCCATCGCTCACCCCGGCACCGGAGAACACCGGATCACCAAAATCAAACCCGGCCACCACCGGCACCCTCTCAGTCAGGGTAACAACCACACCGTTGGGAACATTGTTCAAAGTCTCCACGGTCCCATCAGCCCCGAGCGCCAGTTCGCCCGTGTAGGTTTCGCCATCGTATTCATAGGTCCAGGTCACCGGGAACACGGTGTCACCGGGAACATTGCCATTCACAACGGCTTTCTTCACACCGATGTGCCCAACCGTGTCACCAGAACCAGTACCACCACCCGAGGCGCTCTTCACGGCGGTGGACGTGCGCTTTTCGCCATCCACGGTCACGGTGTTGGTGAACCGTGATCCGTTGATGATCTTGGTGTCGGTTTTCACGGTCATGTTGAGCACATAGATCCGGTCGGCCTGGAAGTTCTGACCCTTGTTGTCGACGGTGACCTTAAGTACGTCCTTGTTTTCGTCGTGGGCGATGTTTACCGACGGGGTAGTCGAGGAATCCAGGTTGTGGCGGCACTCCGGGCTGGTGATTTCGGTCCAGCACTTCGGGGTGTTGGGGATCCAGAAGATCTGCATGCTGTCCCGCTGGAGGGTCAGCTTGGTGCCCTGAACCCCATAGGTGTCGGTGATCACCGTCCGGGAGCGATCGGCGATCTTGGCGCCGGGAACCACGATGTTCCAGCGAATACCTTTCGGATCGCCGCTGGCGAACCAGCCGCTCTTCTCGATGTCCGTGGGAAGTTTGGGGTTGTAGCCGATGCCCTTCTGCCCGTTCGGAAGCGGAACATCGACCTTGACGTTGCCACGGAGGGTGAAGACGAACTTGTCGGCCTCGGTGACTTTGATCACCTGGGCGCGCACCCACAGTGAACCGCCGACGTTGTTCTTGCCCTCCACGGTGGCGTTGAGGGTGCAGACCACTTCGGCTCTGGCAACCTGGCAGGTGCCATAGACCAGCGGATCCCCCTCTTTGCCCTTCAGCTCAAAACTGCCCACGATGCCGCCGAGTTCCTCGGGCAGACCCATTTTGAATGTGTCGCCGGCGTGCCCGGTGCCGTCCGGGATGCTCCAGTTCGCATCCACCCGGACGTTGCTGTACATGTAGATCGTGGAATCGCCCTGATCGGTTTTCGTGACACGGATGCTTCCCGAATCAATGGCGCTCACCTCGGCCGCCCTCGCCGCGGGATTAATTACCATGAGGCCAGCCACGGCAATCAGGATCGCAAGGAAAACCGCAAGCGGCTTCCTCCCCCCTCTAGCTCCACTTCTCCTGAACATGCCCCTCCTCAATTGACTCGGGGAGTATACGTCACATTACAACCCGGTTACCACTTCGCATTTCGGGAATTATCCAAAGTGAGTGCGATTTGGACGGAAAACATAGACCAAAAGCAGAAGGATGCAGAAACACCCTTTCAAGCCGCGTTCATGCCGTTGTCTTTCCCTACGCCCGTTCCGTCCCGTTCCCGGAGCGCTGCCACTGGTTCTCCGGGAGTTTTCCTCAGGAATACTCCCGGGAGAAGGATCACCCACCGCCGGGGCGCTGCGGGAAACCGTGGAGACGACCGACCGCTGTCCCCGGTTTCAGCGGGCAACGGAGCGGGGTGTTTCTTCCGTTCGCACCCGTCCCGCGCTTCCGTCGACCGTGACGACCTGGCCGTCGTGGAGGCGGGTGGTGACCTCGAGGACCCCGAGCACCGCGGGGATGCCGTATTCGCGGGCGACGATGGCGGCGTGCGACAGCAGTCCCCCGGTTTCCGCGACCACCGCGGAGGCGGAGGCGAACAGCGGGGTCCAGGCGGGGTCCGTGGCCTGGCAGACCAGAACGTCGCCGGGCCGCAGGCGTTTGAACTCGGCCGGGCCGGAGATGACCCGCACCGGCCCCGAGGTGATCCCGGGGCTGGCCGCCACCCCGGTCATGCCGCTCCCCGGTTTCACGGGGTCGCGTTCCGGCTGCCACGCCGCCAGGGCGCGGTGCCGGGCGCGGCGGCGCCGCTCAACGATCCCCGCGACGTCCACCGGTTCGCCTCGCAGCCAGCCCAGCAGCTCATCGAAACCGAGCAGCACCACCTCCCCCGGCTCGGCCAGCAGCCCGGCCGCCACCATCCTGTGTCCCGCCTCGAGGGCCAGGCGGCGCATCTGCTCCCCCAGCTCCTCGAAGTCCACCACCCCGGCTTCCCGCGTGACATGACCGGCGCGGTAGTCGTCGACGAGGCGCAGAAACCGGCGACGCAGGAACCGGGGCAGCCGGCCGGTGGCCTCGGCCATCAGGTCGGTGTGGGGGCGCGCGGCGACTGGTTCGCGCCGCTCGGTGTGTGCCATCATCGCGACCGTTCCGAGGAAGGCGGGGAGGTCGTCGCGCCACGATCGGCTGGAGAACGGCTGGTACATGCGGGTGGTGCGGGCCCCGTGCCTCGCGAGGAAGTCCTCGGCCCTCCCCCACCACTCGGGGTCCTGCTGGGTGACGGCGTCGACGTCGATGGGGTCCTGCGCCAGCAGCCGCCGCACCGGTTCGGGGATGGCTGCGACGAGCCGGCCGAGTTCCCGGTCGACGACGACGGTGGCGTAGTCGAGGTCGCCGAGGAGGTCCTCCGGCCGGGTTTTCACCCTTGCCAGGCGCAGCAGGACGCGGAGCCGGACCCCGCGCAGGACGTGGAAGCCGAGGTATTCGACGAAACGGGAGGTCACCATGGCCTCGACCTGGCCGGACGCCTCCGTCAGAGCCTCGGCGATGTCCGCGCCGGGCAGCGTCGCGACGGGCAGGTCGCGCAGCCGGGCCGTGAACCGTCGCACCCTGGCGCCGGTGTCGGTATCCCAGCCGCGCGGGTCGCGCCACGGGGTCCGGGCGATCCGGACGATCCCGGTGGGCAGCCGCCACCACGAGATCCGGGGATGGCCGATGGTGACGGCGCCGTCGGCATCCATCTCGACGAGCCCGTCGATGGGCCGCATCCGGAGCCCGGCGAACCCGGTGGTGGCGTCGAGGCAGCGCACCAGGATCCGGGTCACCATCAGGTCGAGAGGATACGGCGACGGAAAGTGCTCGATGATGTCATTGCGGATGAAGCGACTTGTCCGCCCCACCCGTCGATCCGGCCCCACCGGGGCCGCGGTGGTGATGGGCCGGGCCTGGAGCAGCCACGGTTTCCCGCCGGCCAGGGCCCATTCGACGTCCATCGGCCGGCCGTAGTGGTGCTCGACCTGCTCGGCGAGCCGCGCCACCGCGATCACGTCGTGGTCGGTGAGGGATGCCCGGCCGCGTTGTTCGCCGGGGAGTTCGGTGGTGGCGGTTTCGCCGGTGGCGGTCATGTCGATGCGGATGCGTTTGTCGCCGATGTGTCGTTCGGCGATGCGGCCGCGTTCGACGGCGAAGGAGTCGGGGGTGACCGCACCCGAGACGACGGCCTCGCCGAGCCCCCAGGCGGATTCGATCACCACCCTTCTTCGCCCGGTGACCGGATCGAGGGTGAACGCAACACCTGCGGCGTCGGCCGGGATCATGCGCTGCACCACGACCGCCAGGGCGACGTCGTCATGGGTGAATCCCTGCTCGTCGCGGTAGGCGATGGCCCGGTCGCTCCACAGCGACGCCCAGCAGCGGCGCACCGCCTCGACAACGGCGTCCCCGCCGGCCACCCCCAGATAGGTTTCCTGCTGACCCGCGAAGGACGCGTCCGGGAGGTCCTCGGCGGTGGCCGAGGAACGCACCGCGACCGGCCCGTCGAGGTTTCCCGCGGCGGTACGGATCCGGTCGGCCAGTCCGTCGGGCAGCGGGGCGGCCGCGACGAGTTCCCGCAGCCGGTCGTGGTTCCCGGTCTCCAGCAATCCGGCGATCTCCTCCCGAAGTGGGGTCATCGCGGTCCGGTAGGCCTCGGCGGTGACGCAGAACCCGCCGGGGACGGGAAGGCCCGCCGCGATCAGTTCCCCGAGGTTGGCCCCCTTGCCACCCACCAGGGGGATGTCGGTGGCGCGCACCCGGTCAAGTCCGATGATCATCGTTTCCTCTCCTTCACGCCGCCCTGCGTGAGCCACACCACCAGCCCGAGGGCGGCGAGGACGGCCAGTGTGGCGAACAAACCGGTCAGGGCGGGGCCCGCAGCGAGTCCGGAGATGATCCACAGGCTCAGGGCGGGGATCCCGGCGGCCGCACCGGCGTTGCGGCCGAACTGCACCATTCCGCTGGCCCGCGCCATGCGCTCCTCGGATGCGGTTGCCTGCGCGTCGAGGAGCAGCAGGGGCAGCACCAGGCCGACACCCACCCCCAGCAGGGTGATGCCCACCAGGAAGACGACGAGCTGGGGGAAGGCCGCCAGGGCCGCCCCGGAAAACCCCAGGACCCAGCCGAGGGGACGCGCCCACGTGCTCGGGGCGCACCGCCCGGAGGCGAAGGTTCCCGCCCCGATCCCGAGGAGCATGGGGATGAGGAACCAGCCGGTGGTGGTGGCGTCGACGCCGTGGAGGGTCTGCAGGGCCAGCGGCGCGTAGGTGATCGCGCCGATCGAGATCACCCCGGACAGGGCCGCGAGCCACACCAGTGCCCCGGGGCCGGCGCCGCGCGGCGACGATCCGCGCACCGTGATGCGCCACCAGCCCCCGGGTGGGGTGGCGGCGGGGAAGCTCCGGGCCGCGAGCAGCGCGACCAGCGACAGCGGTACCCCGGTCAGCACCCCGAGGCGCCACCCGGGCCCGTCGGTGAACCAGCCGCCCAGCGGCGGGCCGATCAGGTTCGCGACCAGCTGGATGATCGCCAGCCGGGAGAGCGCGCGGGCGCGGGAGGATGCGTCGAGGCTCAGTCCCAGGGCGGCGAGCACTGCGGGAGTGATGGCGGCCGCGCCGACGCCCTGGACGGCCCTGGCCGCCAGCAGCAGCGGCATGGTGGGTGCCCAGGACATCAGCAGGGTGCCGGTCAGGAAGCAGGCGTGCCCCGCCACCAGGACGCGGCGAGTTCCCAGGCGGTCGGTGTACTGGGAGAACGGCGGCAGCAGGAGGGTGGAGCACACGAGGTAGCTGCCGGCGACCCAGCCGTACAGCTCCGGCGCGGCCAGTTCGTCGACGATCCGGGGGGTCGCATTGCCCAGGAGGGTCTGCATCATGGCGGAGACCGCCATGCCCGCGCCCGCCGCGGTCAGCAGGGCGCGGCGGTTCGTCGTGGGACAGGTCACTTCAGCCCGTTCAGGATGATGTCGAGGGAGGTGGCCAACCGGTCGCGCAGGGTTTCCCCGTCGGGGTGCGCGGCCCACGTCATCACGCACGCGTAGTAGCCGCACTGCACGGCCAGGGCGGCGGCCCCGAGGGGCACGTCGTCGCGCAGTTCGCCGCTGCTGCGACCCGCGGCGAGGATGTCCGCGACGGCCGCGTTGAAGCGTTTCTGATTCTCCGAACCGAGGTCGAGGGAGAGGTTGAAGGACCGCGCCTTGACCATCTGCCGGGCCGGTTCGGGGTGGGCCTCCAGCCAGTCGGCGGCGGCGTCGAGCATCCGCCGGAGGCGTTCCTCAGCGGTGCCGTCGCCCACATCCGCGTCGAGGACGACCCGGACCACCTGCTCCCCCAGGTACCGGAAGACGTCGCGTTTGCTGGGGAAATGCGTGAAGAAGGTGCCCTTGCCGATGTCTGCGGCCTCGGTTATGTCGGCGACGGTGACGGCGTCGAATCCCCGCTCGGCGAACAGTCGCATGGCCTCGGTGAAGATCCTCTCCCGGGTCCTGGCGCGCCTGCGGCTCACTCGATCGCTCATGGGTCCACGCTAGACCAGAACCTGACCGTGGTCAATATATGACCACGGTCAGGTTCTGGGGTGAACGACGCCAGCCTTTCCGTCGAACGCCAGCGCTACAGCGCAGGCAAACGACCACAAGACAAGCGAACCCCGCAGGTTTGAAACAATGGAAAGCGGCAACGGGCAGGGAGGAGGAGCGAGCATCAACGCCACGACGAACCCCGAGAGGTCGCTGAACCCGAGGAGCCTCCTCCCAGGCCAGAACGACGACTGGGTGATGTACCCACTGGATGAGTTCGCCATCACCACCGTCACCGAGGTCATCACCGACCTGGTGGGCTCGGCGGGCATCAGCCTCGACCTGGACCCGGCCGACCTGATCGCGAACTGGGGTGCCGAGACCGACGCGGACCCGGCTGTTGCGGATGAGGCGGCGGCAAAGGAGTCCTCTCCCTTGCGCCTCAAACCCGGCGTGATCCACCGCGCCCCCCGGCTGCTGTTGAAGATCCTGCGGCACAACCCGAATCGCTGGCGATGGGAGGAACGTTCCCTCCGGAACCGGCTCGGTCGCCTCCAGCACCGGGCCGCGCAAGCCGGATCCCTGAGCGACGAGGACCTGCTGGCTCTGGTCGGCGACATCACCGGCCTGTTCCAGGAATGCCTGCGCGACGGCGCGACGTACTACGGCCTAGGTCTGGCCTGGACGAACTGGAGAACCAACCGCCTGCTCAGGAAACGGCCCGATGCCTCCGACGACCTGGCGGACAACATCCTGACCTACTATCTGCAGTTGCTGGCCGAACGCAGGAGCCGCCTGTCGTCCCTGTTCAGGCAATACCAGGAACTGAACGAGGACGCCCAGCACCTTCACCTGCCGGAACGCTTGGAGGAAATCCCGGAAACCGACTTGCTGAAGACCCAGAACCCGGCGGACCTCGAGAACCTGATCCTCGAGAAACTGCGCACCCTACCCAAGGGCCGCAGGTTCGAATCGCGGATCGACGCTTTCCTCTCCGATCTTCCCGTTCCCCTCGAACAGCTCGACTGGTCGTTCTCCCCCCGGATGAAACTCCCGCCACGGCTGCTGGTCATCGCCCTGAGCAGCGAACCCGTCGACGGACTGGACGGCTCGTCCCGCGGAACGAATGTCGCGAAACGGGTGGCGAAGAAACTACCGCTCAGGAAACGCCCGCGCTGGAACCGGCTCGTAACGAAAACCCAGCGGACACTCACCGGCGCGGTCGGGACGGTCTTCCTGCTGCTGGAGATCGTCCCGGTCTTCCACCAGGCATTCGACGAGGTGGCGCGGCGCATGCTGGAACATCGCAGGGTGGCTACGCCTGAGGACCTCGTCCTCCTCAAGTTCGACGAGATCTCGAAGAGCCTGCTGGGCCGGGAACCGCAGCACGAACTCGTCGCCCGACGCCGCGCGGAGCACCAAGAGAAAATGGCTGAACGCCAGGCCAAGCAGGCGAATGCCGCGGAAATCGGGGAGGAGGACGGCAACGCGACCCCCGTCTCGCTGGCCAAGCTCTTCTCGCCATCCGGGCAGGGGAACCCACAAACGGGGATGTCCTAGACGAAGGCCACCGAAAACTGCCCTACCGACGTGAACGCCAGCCCTCCCGCCGGACGCCAGCACTACAGCGCAGGCAAACAGCCAGAAAACACAAGCGCACCCCGCAGGTTTGACACAATGGGAAGCGGTAACGGGTAGCTGGGAGGAACGATCATCAACGCCATGACGAACCCCAACGGGTCACTGGACCCGAGGAGCCTCCTCCCAGGCCAGGACGACGACTGGGTGATGTACCCGTTGGACGAGTTCGCCGTCACCACCGTCACCGAGGTCATCACCGGCCTGGTGGGCTCGGCGGGCATCGACCTCGACCTGAAACCGGCCGACCTGATGTCCAACCTGAACGCCAGAACCGACCCCAACGCGGACCCGATGGTCGCGAAGAAGGCGGCCGCGGACAAACCCTCACCCTTCCGTCTCAAACCCGGCGTGTTCTTCCACGCCCCCCGGCTGCTGTTCAAGGTCCTGCGGCACGACCCGGCCCGCTGGCAGCGGGAGGAACGGTCCTTCCGGAACCGGATCAAACTCTTCAAGCACCGGACCGCACAGGCCGGATCCCTGAGCGACAAGGAACTTGCGCGCCTGGCCGAGGACATCGTTGACCTGTTCAGGACCTGCCTGCACGACGGCGCGATGTACTACGGCCTCGGACTGGTCTGGATGTACTGGCGAACCGCCCGCCTGCTCAGGAAACGATCCAACGCCGGCGGCGAGCTGACCGAGAACGTCGCGGCCTACTTCCTCCAGCTGCTGCTGACCGACCAGAAGAATCCCCTGTCGCCGCTGTTCGAACAGTTCCGGAAGCTGAGCGCCGACACCCAGGAGGTGGATCTGCAGGCGTTCGTGGTCTCGATCCCGGACTCCGCCTTCATGACGGCCAACACCTCGCGGGACATCGAGAAAGCCATCTTCAAGAAGCTGCGCGCCCTACCGAAGGGCCAGCAGATCGAAACACAGGTGGACGCCCTCCTGGCGGACCTGCCCGTCGCCCCCGAAGCGGTCGACTGGCCGTTCTCACCCCGCCCGCAGCTCCCGTTCCGGCTGCTGGTGGCCCTCCTCAGCAGCGAACCCATCGAGGGCCTGGACGAGCTGCTCACCGACGAGGACGCCGCGAAGCAGGTGGCGAAGAAACTGCCGTTCAGGAAACGTCCCCCCTGGAGGTGGAACGTCGCGAAGACCCGCGGGCTGATGGCCGGGGCGGTGGGAACGGTATTCCTGCTGCTGGAGATCATCCCCGTCCTCCAGCGGGCGTTGTCCGAGGTGGCACAACGCCTGCTTAGGCGGCGCCAGGTGGAGGTCGCGGAGGACCTGATGCTCCTGCGGTTCGACGATATCCTCAAGGCCCTGGTGGACCAGGCGGACCGGCAGGACCTCGTCCTGGAGAACCATCACGCGCACATCAAGAAACTGACCGCCCGCCGCCGCGCCCGGCAACTCGAGGCCAAAGAGACCAAGACGCTGCGGGAGGACAACAACGAAACACCCGTTTCGCTGGACGGACTCACATCCGAACCCTGATGGGCCGCACACGGATCCCGGGCTCCGGCCGCGGAAATCCCCGCTTCTTGTGCCCCTCGTGAAAACTATTAACATCGAATTCATTAACCGGACCCGCGTCGCCGCGGGCCGTTCGGTCATCGCAGCCGACATGCACAACTACACCGAGGAGACGCCATGAACACTCAGCAAATGGACCGGATGCGCAACGGCCAGGGATTCGTCGCCGCCCTCGACCAGTCCGGCGGCTCCACCCCACGCGCACTGGAGGGCTACGGCATCGGGCCGGAACGCTACTCCACTGAGGAGGAGATGTTCGACCTGGTCCACGCCATGCGCACCCGGGTGATCACCAGCCCGGCCTTCGACTCCCGGCACATCCTGGCCTCGATCCTCTTCGAACGCACCATGGACTCGCAGATCGAGGGCCGCCCGAGCGCCGACTACCTGTGGGAGGTCAAGGGCATCGTCCCCTTCCTCAAGGTGGACAAGGGCTTGGCCGACGAGGAGAACGGTGTCCGCGTCATGAAACCGATGCCCGGCCTCGACGAGCTGCTCGCGCGGGCCGTGCAGGCCAACATTTTCGGCACCAAGATGCGTTCGGTGATCCTCCGCGCCGACCCCGAGGGGGTACGAACCATCGTCGACCAGCAGTTCGAGGTCGCGCAGCGGATCCTCGACGCGGGTCTGGTGCCGATCATCGAACCCGAGGTGGACATCCACGCCCCGGACAAGGCCGAGGCCGAGCAGCTGCTCCTCAAGGACCTCACCGGGCACATCGACGCCCTGCCCGAGGGCCGCGAGGTCATGCTGAAACTGACCATCCCCACCGTCGACGGCCTGTACTCCGGTCTCATCGCCCACCCGCGGGTGGCGCGGGTGGTGGCGCTGTCCGGCGGCTACAGCCGCGAGGAGGCCGACGAGCACCTGGCACGCAACCCCGGTCTCATCGCCAGCTTCTCCCGCGCCCTGCTCGCGGGCCTGCGCGACGACCAGACCAAGGAGGAGTTCGACTCCACGCTCGCAGCCTCCATAGCGGAGATCTACGCGGCCAGCATCACCTGAGGAACCCCGTCCCGAGGGGGTCAGGCCGGGTCACGTGCGGCCGCGGCCACCAGGGCCGCGGCCGCGATGAAGATCCCGGCTGCCAGCAGCAGCGCGACGCGGAAACCGGACGGGGAGGCATCGGCCGCGACCACGCCACCCAGGACGGCGACTCCGACGACGCTGCCGGTCTGCCGCGCCGCGTTCACGACCCCTCCGGCCGTTCCCGCGAGTTCGTCCGGGACGGCCGAGACCGCTGCGGCGGTCGCGGCGGGCATCGCGAAGGCCATTCCGAACCCCGCGGCGAAGGTGACGCCGGAGACGACCAGGGGCGCCGTGCCGGGGCCGATGAACGCGGTTCCGGCGAACCCCGCGGCCCCGAGGACCAGCCCCGTCAACATCGCCGGAAAAGCCCCGAACCGGGCGGCCGCCCTGCCCCCGAGCGGGGCGGCGACAACCGCGCTGCAGGCCTGTGGGGCGAGCGCGAGACCCGCGTCCCAGGCGTCGAAACCCAGGGTTCGCTGGAAGAACAGGGACAGCACGAAGAGCTGGCCGAAGAAACTCACATTCAGGCAGAACCCGACCGTCACGGCCACCGTGAAACCCCGCCCGGCGAACAGGCCGGGGGGCAGCATCGGTTCGGGAACGCGACGTTCCACGGCGACGAAACCAGTCAACAGCCCAGCGCCGACGGCCACCGCCGCGAGCTGCGGGATCCCCCAGCCGTGTTCGCCCGCCGAGATCACCGCCCAGGTTCCCGCGGCGAGCCCGAGCGCTGAGAGCCCCGGGCCGAACAGGTCCAGGCCCCGGGGTGCGGCCCCGCGCGTCCCGTCGATGGCCCCGACGGTGAGCAGAACGGCCACGGCGATCACCGGAAGGTTGATCCAGAACACCGACCGCCACCCGACCGCGGTCACCAGCATCCCGCCGAGGATCGGCCCGACGGCGGCGGCCACTCCCCCGGCTCCGCCCCACAGGCCGATCGCCCGTGCCCGCGCGGCAGGGTCGGGGTGGATGGCGCCCAGTAGCGTCAGCGACCCGGGCACGACGGCCGCCGCTCCCACTCCCTGCACGGCCCGGGCCGCCACCAGCGTCCCGCCGGTAGGCGCCATCGCGCAGGCGAAGGACAGGACCCCGAACCCCAGCAGGCCGATCAGGTAGACCTTCCGGGCGCCGATGCGGTCGCAGGCAACCCCGGCGGCGAGCAGCAGGGCCGCGAGCACGAGCGTGTAGGCGTCGACGACCCATTGCAGCGTCCCGATCCCGATCCGCAGGTCGGCGCCGATGCCGCCGAGGGCCACGTTGACGACGGTGACGTCGAGCATGACGACGAAGAAACCGAGCAGCACCGCGGCCGTCGCCGTCCGCCTGTTGTCGCGCACCATCCAGGCCTCCTCGTTCAGTCCCGGTCATCAGAGTTCGGCAACCATGGTCACGCCCGGATGATTCGGTGCGCGCCGAACCCGGGGCGGCGAGAATGGAAGGGTGCCCGATCGTTCGTTTCCCGAGAGAATGCCGGAGATCTCCCTGGTCGCCGCCGCGTTGGGGGATCCGTCGCGCGCCGCGATGTGCACCGCGCTGATGACGAACCGGGCCTGGACCGTCGGCGAGCTCGCCCGGTACGCGGGCCTGGCCCGCTCCACCGCCAGCGAACACGTCGACGTTCTCGTCGCCCGGGGCATCGCCACCGAGAAACGCCAGGGCCGTCACCGCTACGTCACCCTCGCCGGTGAACACGTGGCGCGGGTCATCGAGGACCTCGGGGTCCTCTCCGGCACCCTCCTGCCCACGCCCCGGAGCCTGCGGGCGTCCTCCGACGAGGCCCGGTTCCGGGAGGGCCGCACCTGCTACCGGCACCTCGCGGGACGACTCGGGGTCGGGCTCGCCGACCAGCTGCGCGGACAGGACCTGATCGACGCCACCTGGCGGCCCACGGAGGCCGGCCGTGATCTCCTCGACTCGTGGGAAACCGGGCTGGGTTCCCTGGCGGCGAACTCCTGCATGGATGCGACCGAACGCCGCCTCCACCTGGCCGGGCCTCTCGGGACGCGGCTGTGCGGGCTGTTCCTGGAGCGCGGCTGGATCACCCGGGTCGGAACCACCCGGGCGGTCCGTCTGACGGAACGGGGAGAGGCAGAGTTCACCGGTTGCGGCATTGATCTCACGTCGTGACGGGACGGTGCCAGATCAGGGAGTAGCGCCACAACGGGAGGCGCCGCCACACCATCCCGGGCAGGAGTTCGGCGGCCACCCGCCGGATTGTGGTGTAGTCGTGGGGCGGTGGCCACACCGTCGGGGCCGCGTGCTCCCAGAAGCCGTACCGCGCCGAGAACCACCAGTGCTGGAACAGACCCGGGACGTGGATCAGTCGGTCCCTGAGTCTCGTCGCCCGTGCCAAACCGACGATCGCCAGGACCCCGCCCGGGGCGGTCAGCGCGGCCAACCGCCTCAGGCCCGCCCGGAGGTCGGGGATGTGGTGCAGCACGGCCACCGAAGCCACCACGTCGAAACGACGGCCGAAATCATGGGTCAGGAAATCTCCGGACACCCAATCGACGTCTCCGCAGTCCCGACGCGCCTGGTCCAGAACCCGCTCATCGGCGTCGATTCCCACAACCTCGGGTACGACCCGTTGCAACTCCCGGGTCAGCAGCCCATTGCCGCAGCCGACGTCGAGGGCGGTCCGGGCTCCTTTGGATATCTCCCTGAGGATCACGCCGTGGTAGTGGATGTTGTGGTTCCAGCGGCGTGAGGTGGTCGGCATCACCCAAAACTACGTCCGCCCGCCCGGCAAAGCCCAGCCTCGCGTTGAGGGCCTAGTCGATGGATCGCTCCTCCGCGTGAACTCCTGGCTCTCATACTATGTCCGCTAGGAGGCCACACATGAACGATCACCCTTCAGCGAACAATATGAATCAGCCCGGCGGGCAGTCGCCCTGGGAGGCCAAACCGAACCAGGGGCCACAGCCCCAGCAGGGATATCCACAGCAGCCGTCCCAGCCGTACCCCCAGCAACCCCAAGGACCCGGGCAACCACCACAGCCATCCCCCCAACAACCCCAAGGACCCGGACAACCACCACAGCCATCCCCCCAACAACCTCAGGGATATGGACAACCGGGCCATCAGCAGCCCTACACCCAACCCGGCTACCAACAGCCCTACGCCCCCGGCTACGGACAGCCACCACAACCACCCGGCGGAGGCCGCGGAGGAACAAACCGCATCCTGCTCATCGTGATCATCGGCATCCTGGTGATCGCCTTGGGTCTCGGGGCCTGGTGGGTCATCGCCAACAACACCAAACCAGCCGACCCCAGCACACCCACACCAACCACCACCTCCCCCAGCCCAACAGACACGCAGCCCAGCAAGACGACCACCTCCCCCAGCCCTACGCCCAGAAGATCCAGCTCGACACCAACCCCGTCGCCCACCACTGCACCGGAGTTGCCCAAACAGTTCGGCGACTACAATTTCGTTAAAAACATTGACAGAAGCAACGTTTATGAAAATTCTTCGGGCGACCGGATTGTGGCTCAATTCTTGGCGCTCGAAATCCTTTTCGACGTGGAACGCAAAAAAATGGAGGACCTGACCGAGGTTGGACAGCTCACCTGTGGCCGGAGCTTCTACGAGGACAAGGAAACGAAAAAGAAGAAGTACTTCATGATGTGCATAACCAAAAAGTACGGTGGAGTTCTTGAGCTCGGTTCCAACGAGAGCGCCTCCGCCCAAGAATTGGGGGCAGAAGGACAGAAATTCCTCGAGGCCTGGAAGTAGGAGACTGCGTCAACAAAACCCGAGGGTTGGGCGCCAGTCAGGAAGACGGGGCGTCAGATCGCCAGATCCGTCGCGCCGGGGCTGGACGTGGTTTCCGTGACCCACCCCAGAGGCCGGGGATGCTGCGTGCGGTTGCAGCGGCGTAGGACCGGCATTTATCGAGCCCGCCCACCCATCTGACCCGCCGGTTCTCCTACCATGGTTCGCGAGGAGCTGTACATGACCAACTATCCCTACCCCAACATGAACCAGCCCGGCGCGCAGCCGCCCTGGGGAGGCCAACCCCAACAGAACTACCCCCAGCAGGGCTATTCCCAACAGCCGCAGGGTTATCTACCCCCCCAGCAGCAGGGCTACTCCCAGCCCTACGGGACGCCCGGGTACACGCAGCCCCCGCAGCCACCCGGCGGAGGGGAGAGCCGGATGGTGCTGGTGGTGCTCATCTGTGTTCTCGTGGTCGCCCTGGGCCTGGGCGCCTGGTGGTTGATCACCAAAAATTCCAATTCCACCGCGTCCCCCACATCACCCCCCACGGCCACGAGCTCAACCCCCACGGCAACGAGCTCAACCCCCACGGCCACGAGTTCCGCCCCGAAGACAACTGGGCCCGCCACCGCCCCGGAATTTCCCAAGAAGTTCGGCGACTTCAATTACAGCAAAACCAGCCAGGAAGTCAGTTTCTACGACTCCTCGGACAGCACTCAGATCATGGTTTTCACGGACTCCCCCAACAAGTTCGAGAGTGTGCGCAGCAAACTGAAGGATCCGGCCGAGGTCGGCGATTTCACCTGCGGCCCCCAGGAGATCTCCCTCAAGAACAACAAGAAGACGACGGTGATGACGTGCATCACCGACAAGAAGTATGACCGCCTTCTGGTAATGGGCACGACCAAGGCGCTCTCGCCCCAGCAGCTGGGGGACAACGGCATGAAATTCCTGGAGGAGTGGAAGTAGACTCGCCCGCGCCGGTCCACGGGACATCAAGGACGTCATGGGACTCCATGAACCAGTAACCGCCCAGCAGCGCACGAGACGATCCGTCGCATCGTCCCGGGCCACGGGCCGGCATTGAGCGAGGAAGGAATCCATGTGCTGAACAAGCGGCTCGAACAGTGGCTGATCCGCATCGGGATCTTCGTGCTGCCCTCCCTGGTGGCGGTATCGATCTACCTTCCCAGCGGGCTGTTGATGCCCTCCCGCCTGGTCATCCTTGGTTTGGCGGCGGGAACCGCTTGGCAGTTCCTGCGCCGTCCCTCCAAGGATCCGGTGCTGGTGGGGGTCGTGGTGGTCTCCGCGGTGTTCCTCGCCTTCGGGGCGCTCGGGGCACTGCGTTTCCCACAAGGTGTGCAGCTCAGTCACGGGGCGGTCCTCGGGTTCGCGGTGCTGGTCTGCCTGGCGTTCAGCATTCTCGGTTCTGATCGTGGCATGGTTCGCGCCGCGGTGTGGGGCTGGCTGGCCTCACTTGCGGTGACGGGTGTGGTGGGCACCTGGGAGATCCTCACCGATCAGTACCTTCCCGGCAACACCCCGGCCGTCTACTGGAAGCCCCTGGACTGGACCTACAACCTGATCGCCGCCACCTACGACAACCCCAACCTGTACGCATATCACATCACAGTCGGCCTGCTGCTTGTTCCCCTGGCGTGGCGTCTGGCGCCCGGCTGGACACGCTGGCTCCTGATTCCCTTCGCAGCCTGGCAGATCGTGCTGCTGCTGCGCACCAGCGGACGGCTCGCCCAGATCGCCTTCCTGATCGGCGTGGTGGTGTGGTTGCTGTGCAACCGGCGCACCCGCCTGGTCACCGTCATCCTCCTGGCGCTGCTGGCCGGTTCCATGGCACTCGGGATGCCGCCAGGAAGCCAAGCACTCGAATACCTGCACCTGGATCAAGCCACCGCCCCCGGCTCCTCCATCTGGGTGCGTCTGCTGCTTCTCAACTCGGCGCTGTGGATCCTGCCGCACACCGGCTACCTGGGGACCGGGCCGGGCGGGTTCGAACACTGGGCCCTGCTGCCGGAGAACCCCCACCAGTTCTACGGGCTCAACAACGCCCACTCCGGCCTGACCGAGGTGCTGTGCGAGTACGGGGTGGTCACCTTCGCGGTGTTCGCCGCGGCCCTGGTGGCGATGGTGGTGTGTGCCTGCCGCTGGATGCGCGGCGGCGACACGCTCACGCGCGCCCTGGGATCGGCCGCGATCGCCCTGACCGTGACCGTGCTGCCGCTGTCGACGGCCCACTCGACCTGGTTGAGCCAGCCGCTGATGGGCGCTCACCTGGGGCTGGTGGTGCTGTTGCTGAGCGCCTGCCGTTCCACGGGCGAGCAACAAACGGCGACGGCTCCCGCGGCCAGCCACCACCAGAAGGCGTTGCCGAACTCCTTGAACAGGTAGGTGTCGAAGAGAAAGGCCACCAGGGTTGCCAGCAGCGCCAGCGCCAGCGGCGCGGCGAAGGCGTCCTCGCGCCCCCGCAGGGCGAGCTTGCAGAGGGCGAAGACCATCACCCCCGCCAGCAGCGCGCCCACCAGGCCCAGTTCGACGACGACCGCGAGCAGCGTCGAGTGCGGGCTGAGCAGCACCTGGCCGGCAGGAGTGGGCACCATCCGTTCGCCGGGTGCGGGCACCAGGCCGCTGTCGATGGCGAACCAGGGCCACACCTGCCCGGACCCGGCACCGGCGACGATCGTCTGCCAGTCCCGCGTCCACCAGGTCAGCGCGGAGAACAAGTTCTGTTCCCGCAGCGGATCACCGAGGGAGAACAGCCGCCCGAGGGAGGGGAACAGGACAGCCACCACAACGGCAACACCGATGCCGGCCCCGGCCGTCACGAGCCAAGGCCACAGCCTCCGCTGCCGCCCGTTCCGGCCGAACAACAGCTGCACGGCAAGCAGCACCACCCAGGCAACCAGGGCCAGCAGGCCGCCGCGCGACCCCGTCGCCAGCACACCCGTGACCCCGAGGACAACCAGCACCAGTCCCGGCCAGGCAGGTCCGGCCGCTCCCACCACTGACCGCACCGTCCCGCGGGACCGCAGGTACCAGCCCAGCCCGACGGCCGCCGCCAGCAAGAACACCAGGTGGATCGAGGCCGATCCTCCCAGCGCCGTCGCGAGGCGCAGGGAACGATGCACCGGTACCTGACGCGGCCAGGCCACGAATCCTGCGACCACCAACGCCCCCGCCGCCCAAGTCAGCACGACGGGAAGGTGCCGCCGGTCCGCGGCCATCGCGAGTCCGAGACCGGCCGCCATCGCGAGCAGCGCCGTCAGCAGCGGCACCAACAAATAGGAGCCGGGAACCACAGTCAAGTGGGAGGTTTCAACTACGGGACCGGCACGCCACGCGATACCCACCATGGCATAAACGATCAGGACGGTGAAGACTCCCGCCAACACCTGAACCCACCGATTCATCACCCGGATCCGCGCCACCGCCCAAGGAGCGGCGATCAACGCCAGAAATCCGAACAGCGGCAACTCCAGCGTCATCGTCACACCCGCGATGCTCACGGGTCGTCTCAGCCACACGAACTGCATCACCGCAGCCAAGGGCACGAGCAGCCACGAGATCCGGTTCCCCCACCGGGAGAACCGGGTGGGCTCGCCCGTCATCCGGCCGGCACCGCCACCGGCTCGTCGTCACGACGATCCGCGGCCAGGGTCCGCCGAACCACCCGGAATCTTTCAGGCACCTCCGGGTCACCGTCCCTCGCCCACTTCGGAACGGGACGGGCGATCTGCCGGTAGGCGCAGTAGAAACCGAGCAACGTGGCCACCTGGATCCATGCGATGGGGGAGTCCAGGAAGGTGCTGTCGCCGAAAGAAAGGACCGGAATCATGATGGCGGTGATCACGACTCCCTGCCGGATCATCCGGTACTCGGGTGCCTCGTCGATCCTGCCGAGGCCGCGCATGCCACGCCACGCCACGGCGATGAGAGCCGCCCCGACCAGTGCTGCGATGAGGAAACCGTACTGGCTGAGGATCTCGAAGACGCCGCTGTGCGGATTGACGGCCTCGTGTGTGATGTAGGGCACCCGGTTGCGCCGCATCGTGTTCTCGAACATGCCCGGCCCGATGCCGAGCCCGAAGGTCGACAGGAACATCCAGATGGCGTTCATGTAGAGCTTCAACCGGTCGGATCCCGACCCCTCGAACGAGTTGAAGATGCGGTTCATGATGGCGGGGGAACTGATGAGCACCACGACCGCTACCATGACCAGCGTCACCGACACCGCCGTCAGCAACTTGAGCCGGGGACGCACGACTTCCCGGGTGGCCACCATCCACACCAGCATCACCAACGAGACCGCCAGCACCAGCCGGCTGTTGGTCGGGTAGATGATGACCGGGCTGAGGGCACAGCAGACGAGCATCACGTTGCGCACCCAGCGTTTCTCCAGCCGCGAGGCCATGATGAACACGGCCATGGCGGCGCACAGGAAATAGGCGAAGGGATTGGGGTTGACGAAATAGGAGGCGATGTCGTCGGAGGACTCCCGCACCCAGCCGGGCGAACTCGACAGGTAGTTGGGCAGGTGTTTGCCGCTGACGATCTCGTAGATCGCCGGTATCACCGCCACGATCCACGCGAACAACCAAGCCCGCCCAAGCAGCCGCAGCCTCTCCCGGGTCCACGGGTACAGGACGAAGGCCAGGACACTCGCCAAGCTCAGCGCTATCGAGAGCAGGCGTTTGAAGGCGTCCGTGCCGTGGGGCATCACCAACCCCCAGACCAGCCAGCAGACGATCAGAACCACGATCCAGATCGACACGCGGTTCCAGCGCGGGGTGACCAGGAAGGTCACCACCACCAGGACGGCGGCCAGAGGCCGGGCCGCGGCGAAACCGCCGATCGAGACAACCGAACCCAGGGAAGCCACCACCGGCATCAGGAACAGAAGCACCGAGGTGAATCCTTGGAGGCTCCTGCGCTGCCCGGCGGTCGTTGCTCTCGTCATTCTCACCCGTCCTGCTCCGCCAGCTCGCCGATGTAGCGGACGAAGGCCGGATAGTTCGCGTCCGCGTTGTAGGAGGCCAGCGCGTGTTCCCGCACCTGCTGGCGAAACGCGGGATCCTTGGCGCGTTCGTGGTATGCCAGCACCCGGTCGGCCATGTCCCTCGGGGTGAGATCGGCCGGGAGCAGCAACTCCGGCAGCACGACCTCACGGATCGCACCGACGTCGGGGGCGATCGCGGGAACTCCGCGCACCATCGCCTCCATGATCGAGACCGGCACGCCCTCCTTGGAACTGGTGTTCAGGAACAGGTCTACGGAACTGTCCGCGTACAGCTTCAGCAGGTCGGGGTTGTTGATGTGCCCCAGCATCTCGTGGGTCAGGTTGGGAACACCGTTCAGTTTCGCGGCTACCAAGGCGTGGAGTTCCTCACGCAGCGGCCCGTCGCCCGCGTGCCGCCAGACGACCTTGACCTCCGGCAGCGCCTCGGCGACGAGACGGACGGCGTCGATCATGATGTGGAGCTGCTTGAACCTGCTCAGGGTGCTGACCGACATCAACTCCAGGGTTCCGGGATCCGCGGGGACACACATCGGGCAGTCCAGGACCCCGAGCCGGCACACCCTCACCTGCCCAGGGCCGAGACCGTAGCGCGACGCGTACTCGGCGGCGTGCTGCGAGATGACAGCGAGGGTGTGGATCTCGGGTGCGAACTGGCGCATCAGGGCCGTGTACCCCTCCGGCCTGGCGTCCTCGTAGTACTCGCTGTTGTGCGCCCGCGACACGACTTTCCTGACGATCCCCTCCCGTTGCGCGAGAACCGCGGCGCAGGTGCCCACGGAGAACCAGTAGGTGTAGACCACGTCGATCGGGCGACGAAGCCCGGCCGCGATCCGCCGCAGGTGCTGGAGTTCCATCTGCACCCGCACCACGGACAGGAAGGCATGTTTGAGCTTGTAGAAACTGACCCGTTTCGTGCCGAACAGATACCTCAGTTCACGCCAGAGGACCGGGGAGAACAAGGCCTTGAAGGAGTTCTTCAGCTGAGCGGAACGACGATGCCAGTCGGACATCAACCCAGTGTCAACCTCCACCTCGGGTGGCGTGGGCCGCTTGCCGCGGCCCATGTGGTTCTCGGGCAGAAAAATGACCCTGCCCTTGAACTCCGCCCAGTGGGGCACCTCCGTTTCGATGAACTGTTCCCCACCGCCATACGGGAACCCGGACGTGATCCACACTACGCTGGGCTGCACCGGCATACTCTTCCTCCTAGTAACTGGGCAGGCTCAGTCTACGCAGAGTTGCCGCTAAGCTGTTGGAATCATCACACGTGGAAGGGCCCTTCTTGATGTCAGTGCGATCGTATCTCAGGCTAGTGTCCCGCTACTGGTTGGGTGCGTTGCTGGCAGGAATCCTGGCCGCCGTCCTCGGTGCGATGGTGGTTCAGTTCACCAACAAGCCCGAGCACACCACATCGCTCACCATCACGATGCACGTCACGGAGCAGGGCACCTCCCCGACGGGCGAGAAACCCGCCATCGACCAGCTCGCCGCATCAGCTCCCGCACTGCTGACCTCACCGCGGGTGCTTACCCCCGCGGGCAAGACCGTGGATCCGGCCATGACCGCCGAGCAGCTGAAGAAGGCCCTCGACGTCCGCACCCCCAACCAGTCGCTGGTGTTCACCGCGTCGCTGAGCGGCCCGGAGGAGCGCGTCACCACCGTCATGAACGCCATCGGCAACGAGTTCCGGGCGGCCGTCGATGACAACGCGCTGCCCTCCTACGCGGGCGTGAAGCTGACTGTCGGTTCCATCGAGGTGACCACCGAGCCGAGTGCCGCCTCCACCATGGGGACACTCACCCGGGCAATGGTCGGCGTTGCCGTCGGCCTGCTGGTCGCTTTCCTCTACCTGTTCCTGCGGACCTTCCTCGATGACAAGATCCGCAGCCCCGAGGACCTGCGGGAATTCACCGACGACGCGGTGCTCACCGCTTCCGGACTGAACGACATGGCTCAGCTACTCAGCCAGGGCCTGCCCTATCTGTCCGCGGGTCCGGGCGAGAACGTCATCGCCGTCAGCGGGATCGACTCCGAGGCCACCGACCTGGCCCGGGAACTGGCCTCCGCAACCGCGAGAAGCGGAGCCAGCGTGGCCCTGGTCGACCTGGACCTGGCCTCCCGTCCCCTCGGGAACACCCAGGGGCTGGCCGACGTGGTAGGCCAGCGCGCCACCCTGGCCGATGTCGTCTCCCCTGCCGACGGGATCGACGTCGTCGGGGCCGGCGGGCCGGTCCCGAACCCCGGCGAGTTCCTCACCCGCACCGGATACGCCCAGGCATTGAGGGAACTCGGCGCCACGCACGACTGGGTACTCGTGAACACCGGTCCCCTGACCGCATCGAGCGCCGGCGTCCTGGGCGCGAAACTCGCCGACACCACCCTGCTGGTGGTGCGGCGGGGCACCAGCTCCCGCCGGGACGTCGCCCAGGTCCTCAACCTGGTCGAGGCAACCGGCGTGAAGGTCGCTGGCCTGGTCCTGCCCTGACTCCTGGGAACACCCTTCAGGACCTGAGGGCGGAGATGACCCGTCGTATCGGCCGCACCGACAGGCCCAGCCAGACGATCCCGAAGATCACGGCGGCCACCAGGTCGATCCAGTAGGAGGGTGACAGGCTCTGGACAGCCCAGGACGCCAGTCCGATCAGGGCGGCGCTTCCGAGCAGGAAGAACGCGAGCCCGTTCCACCGCTGACCGGTCTGCCGCCATGCGACCCCCATCAGGGACAGGGCGGTCAGGGTGGCGCCCGCACCGTAGCCCAGAGCGATCCCGAAGAGCCCGAGGAAAGGCACCGTCGTCACCCACACGACGATCGCGGTCAGCAACCCGGCCTGGGACAGCAGCATCGAGTAGCGCACGTTCCTGTGCGCGCCGCTGGTGACTGCGCTGACCGACGGGGTGGCAACGTTGTTCAGCAGCAGGGCGACGCAGAACACCGGCATCAGGACGGCGGCCTCCATGTAGCCCTCCTTCCCGCGCCCCAGCTCGTAGATCAGGTGGATCAGGGGCCGGGAAGCGATGGCCAGGGCCCCGAAGACCGGGATTAGCAACGCCACGAAACCGCGGGTGGTCAGGTCGGTGTGGGAACGCAGTTTCTCACTGTCCCCCGCGCCGTGCGCCGCGGCGAGAGCCGGGTAGAGCACCGCGGTGAGGGCGCCGGTGATCATGGCCATCGGGGTGACGAGCTGGGCCGCGGCGGCGTAGACGCCCGAGGCGGCGTCCCCGAACCACCCGGTGATCATCTGGGACAGGTACAGCATGCCCGAGCTGGCGATGGAGCCGATGGCGGAGAAGGTCACGAACTTGTCGATCTCGCTGCGCAGCCCCCGCCCGGGGCGTCCGTGAGCGGTCCATGGCCAGCACAGCAGCGAGTAGGCCCCCAGCGCGAGGCTGAGAGGCACGGTCAGCAGGAGGTTGTGCACCCCGAGCGCCAGCAGAAGGCCCGTCCCCGCTATCCCGATGACGCTGGAGACGATGTCCACCCTGGTGCCGCGCGCCACCTGCCCGGCCCCGAAGTGCACCCCGCGGGCATAGGTGGACGTGCACAGCGTGATCAGCATCGCGCTGACGCACAGCCCCTCCCACCAGGTCCCGCCGTAAAGCGTCATCCACAGCACCGGGGCTACCACGGCCAACGGGCATGTGACCTGCAGCACCCGAGTCGAGATGTGGTTCGCGACCGCGTGGATCTCCGCGTCGTCCTGCTTGCCGCGGGCCCGGGCGATGAACTTCGACGCGGCCTGCTGGGCACTGGACGGCCAGGACGTGTGGAGCAGTGAGGCCAGGGAGAAGGCGTTGGCGACCGCCCCGTAGATGGCCGGCCCCGCAACCCGGGCGATCAACCAGTTGGAGATCGTGCGGGTTCCGCCCTGCAGACCGACCGTGATGATGGAGAAGATGCCCTTGCGGGCACTCGATGTTTTCGCCGGGGAGTTGAGCTGCACCGGGGTGAACGTCATGCCCTGTCCCCTCGACTGTCGGAAATCACCGGTTCAGGCTACCCCGTGCCGTCGTCGACGGACATGGGCAGGCGTAACCGGGGCGCGCGTGTAGGCTCCCATCCATGGCTTTCCTTCCGTTCGCGCGCCCAGACATCACCGAGGCCGAGATCGAGGCCGTCGTCGAGACCATGCGTTCCGGATGGTTGACGACCGGTCCGAACGCGGCCGCCTTCGAGAAGGAGTTCGTCGAGTTCTTGGGCGCCGACGCCCACGGGGTGGCGATCAACTCGGCCACCGCGGGCCTGCACCTGGCCTTCGAGGCCATCGGGGTGCGTCCCGGAACCGAGGTGCTGGTTCCCACGTGGACGTTCACCTCCACCGCCGAGGCGGTGCGCTACCTCGGGGGCGACCCGGTCCTGGTCGACGTCGATCCCGGAACCCTGTGCATCGACCTGGAGGATGCGGAACGCAAGGTCACCGACCGCACCATCGCCATCGCCCCGGTGCACTTCTCCGGGCTCGCAGTGCCCGACGGGGCCCTCACGGGGTTCGCGGAACGCCACGGCCTGAAGGTCGTCGAGGACGCCGCCCACTCGTTCCCGACCCTGAACGAGGGAAAACTGGTTGGCACGCACGGCCACGAAGCGACGGTCTACAGCTTCTACGCCACCAAGACCATGACCACCGGTGAGGGCGGCATGGTCGTCACCCCCGACGCCGATCTGGCCGCCCGGATGCGCACCATGCGGCTCCACGGCATCAACCGCGACGTCTTCGACCGCTACTCCTCCACCAAACCGAGCTGGCACTACGACGTCGTCGCACCGGGCTACAAGTACAATCTCACCGACACCGCGGCGGCGATGGGACGTGTGCAGCTGACACGAGCCAGCGAAATGGCCGACCGCCGCGCGGCAATCGCCAGCCGCTTCGACGCGTCCTTCGCGGACCTGCCGGTCACACTCCCGGCGCACGCACCCGAGGATTCCAGCCACGCCTGGCACCTGTACGTGATGCGACTGAACCCCGACGCGCCAGTCTCCCGCGACCGCTTCATCGAGTTGATGGCGGAACACGAGGTGGGTACCTCAGTGCACTTCATTCCCCTCCACCTCCAGCCCTACTGGCGCGACACCTACCACCACGCCCCGGAGGACTTCCCCGTCGCCACCGCCGAGTTCGCCCGGGCCGTCAGCCTGCCGATCTTCTCCGCCATGACCGGCGACGACGTCACGCAGGTCGTCGACGCCGTCCGGTCCATCCTGGAGTGACCATGATCGCCAAACGTGTCTTCGATCTGGTCAGTTCCGTCATCGGGTTGGTGGTGCTGGCCCCGATCCTGGTGCTGGTCAGCCTGTTCGTGTGGCTCGGCGACCGCGGCCCCGTCTTTTTCCGCCAGGAACGGGTGGGCCGCGGGGGGCGTCTCTTCCGGATCCACAAGTTCCGCACCATGCGGGTGGCGAACTCCGGTTCCCAGGTGACCAGCGCCGACGACAACCGCATCACCCCCCTCGGGAAGGTGCTGCGCAAGACGAAACTCGACGAACTGCCGCAGCTGATCGACGTGGCCCTGGGCAACATGTCCCTGGTGGGGCCTCGCCCCGAGGTGCCCCGGTACGTCGAGCTGTGGGGCGAGGAGGCCCGCGCGGAAATCCTCTCGGTGCGTCCCGGCATCACGGATCCCGCGGCCATCGCGTACCGCAACGAGCAGGACGAGTTGGCGGCCGCCGAGGACCCCGAGAAGCACTACACGCAGGTGATCCTGCCGAGAAAGGTCGCCATGTACTGCGACTACGTGCGCAACCGCAGCTTCACCGGCGACATCAAGATCATCCTCGGCACCATCGCGGCCATCTTCCGCAGCTGAACCGAACCCCCGGCGGTCAAGCACTGGCTCAACCAGCCCCATCCGTTGGGACCTTTATACTTTCTCGAGGCCCCACAATCCCAGGGAGAGGCATCTTGGACATCATCGCAGCCGTATCCGCTCATGCGGCGACATCGGGAAGCAGCGTCGTCCATCGCTGGCGTGACGAGGAACTCACCTTCGCCGAACTGGAATCCGGCTCCACATCCTTGGCTGGGGCGATCGCGGCCGCCTTCCCGGACGACTCCACCCCGGTAATCGTCCACGGCCACAAACACCCCCTGATGCTGGTGGCCTTCCTCGCCTGCGTGAAGTCCGGGCATCCGTACGTTCCCGTCGACAGCTCCACCCCGGCCTCCCGGCTGCGCGCGATCATGGAGAGTTCGGGCGCCCGGCTGCTGCTGGCCGTTGACCCGGTCGAGGTGCCCGGAATCGAGGTGTGGGGTCGTGAACGCCTCGCGACGGCGGAATCCGGCGAGGTGGACCTCGAAGCGGTAGGCGACGACGAGCCGTACTACGTCATCTACACCTCCGGCAGCACCGGGCGACCCAAGGGGGTCCAGATCAGCCGCGCATCGGTGGCGGCCTTCGTCGACTGGGCGCTGACGCTGATCGGTCCCGCCCCGGACGGCGGCCACGTGCTGCTGAACCAGGCGCCTTTCTCCTTCGACCTGTCCGTCTACGAACTGATGATGTCGCAGGCCTCGGGGGCGAAAATGGTCAGCATTGACCGCGACCACATAGCCCGGTTCAAGGACCTGTACGAGGAGGTGGGCCGCTCCGGCGCGACGGTTTGGGTCTCCACCCCGTCGTTCGCGGACCTGTGTCTGGCCTCCAAGGCCTTCGACGCCACCCTGCTGCCGAGGCTTCGCACCTTCCTGTTCTGCGGTGAGGCCCTGAGCAATGAGACGGCCCGCGAGTTGCGTCGTCGCTTCCCGGATGCGCGTGTCATCAACACCTACGGTCCCACCGAGTCGACGGTTGCCGTCACGTCGGTGGTGTGCGACGACGATCTGCTCGACGCCTGCCCCGTGCTGCCGGTCGGAACCCCGAAACCCGGCACCACGATCCAGATCCGGCGCCCCGACGACACCTTGGCGGACGAGGGAGAGACCGGGGAGATCGTGATCGCGGGCGACACCGTCAGCCTCGGCTACCTCGGCCAGCCCGAACTGACCGCCGAGCAGTTCACCGTCGTGAACGGTCAGCGCGCCTACCGCACCGGGGACGCCGGCTTCCTGCGCGACGGGATGCTGCACTTCGCGGGTCGCATCGATTTCCAGGTGAAGCTGCACGGCTACCGCATCGAGATCGAGGACATCGAGACGAACCTGCGGAGCCTGCCGGACGTGCAGCACGCGGTGGTGCTGCCCGTGACCAAGGAGGATGGCGGTCCGATCAGCCACCTGCACGCCTTCGTGCAGCTCCCGGAGGTCCCCGAAAGCCCGCTGCGCACGACGGTGGCGCTGCGCAAGCAGTTGAAGGGCCTGTTGCCGGACTACATGATCCCCAAGTCCTTCAGCTATGTCGAGGCGATCCCGCTGACCGCCAACGGCAAGGCCGACCGGACGGCGTTGCGGGCCGCCCTGTGATCGCGGCCTTTGGTGAGCTCACCTTCTTTGTGGCGCTCGCGGCGCTGGCCCTGCCTGCCGTCGTCCTCGGACTGACAGGGCGCAACCTGAAGTATTACGGGCTGTTCGCGACCGTCGCGATGCTGGGAATCACCCTGGCCGGCAGTCTGAAGCAGCTGGCCCTGCTGGGGGCCTTTCTGGTGGGCGAGACGGTCCTGATGAAGCTGCACCTGTGGTTCATCACGACACACGGCAACAAGAACGCCTGGGAACGCCGAGCCGCCGTGGTCCTGGCCCTGCTGCCGCTGATCCTGGTGAAGGTCACGGGCCTGTTCCACTTCCCCAGCCTCGGGTTCATCGGGGTGTCCTACCTGACCTTCCGCGCGGTGCAGGTGATCGTCGAGATCTCCGACAAACTCATCAAGAGCCAGTCGGTGCTGGACCACCTGTACTTCGTGGCGTTCTTCCCGACGGTCTCGTCGGGGCCTATCGACCGGTCGCGCCGGTTCCTGCAGGACGCGGAGCGGCGGTTCAAGCCTGGGGAATACCTGGCGATCCTCGGCCGCGGGCTGTGGTTGATCGTGCTGGGTGCCTTCTACAAATTTGCCCTGGCCACGCTGTTCGCGGGCTGGCTGCGTGACCTGCCGGATTCGCGGTGGGGCACCGTGCGCTACATGTACTACTACGGGTTCAACCTGTTCTTCGACTTCGCCGGCTATTCGTTGATGGCGGTCGGGGCTTCGTACCTGTTCGGGATCCGCACCCCCCAGAACTTCAGGCTGCCGTTCCTGTCCGAGTCGATCAAGGACTTCTGGAACCGCTGGCACATCACCCTGTCGTTCTGGCTGCGCGACTACGTCTACACCCGCCTGCTGATGGCTTTCATGCGCCGCAAGGTGTTCAAGGACAAGGTGCGGGCCTCGCACGTCGCGCTGCTGGTGAACATGACCCTGATGGGCATCTGGCACGGCAGCGAGTGGTTCTACATCGTCTACGGTGTCTACCACGGGGTGCTGCTGGTGCTCAACGACATCTACGAACGCAAATCCGGGTTCTACAAGAAGCATCACAAGAAGCTCTGGTACCGGCTGCTGGGGATAGCGGCCACGTTCCACCTGGCGATGTTCGGTTTCCTGCTGTTCTCGGGGCATTTCGCCCACTGAGCGACCACGACGACAATGAAAGGCATGAGCATGACGGAAGTTGAAGAGAAGGTCTCCGCCCTGATCGTCCAGGTCTGCGACACTGATGAAGTGCTGTCGGATCCGGACCTCGACCTGTTCGAGGCCGGCCTGATCGATTCAATGGGCTTCGTCGAACTGCTGTTCGGCCTGGAGCAGGAGTTCGGCATCCAGGTGCCACCCACCGAGATCGAGCGCGACGACGTCTCGACGGTCACCAAGATCTTGGCGTTCGTCAACGAGAAACTGTGAAACGCCGTACCGCTACCCAGCTGCTCGGAGTCTCGCTCGGTGGCACGTTGTTCGCGGGGTTCTTCTTCACCCCGGCATTACCGGCTTTCTTCGGCACTGAGGTGTTCGCCAACGGGCAGTCGAGCCTGTCGAAACGCGACCTGTTCTACGCGACCACGTTGAACCGGCTGCGTGACCCCACGGCCTACTCCCGTGCGGTGGCAGGTGCCCCGGAAGGCAACCGCAATCTGCTGCTGTTCGGTTCGTCCGAGCTGAGTTCACCGGCCCCGCAGAACCCCGCCCGGTTCTTTCCGCAGCATGTCAGCGACTTCGACCTGTTCGTCTCGGGACGCGGCTACACCCAGTCGCTTCACCAAGCAATCGTGCTGTCCGCGACCGCCTCCGAGACGCCGCTGAAAAAAGTCGCTCTGATCGTTTCGCCCCAGTGGTTCACCAACGAGGGCGAGCTGCCGGGGGCATTCCAGGACGTGTTCTCCGCGGAGAGCTACAACCGGCTGCTGGGCGATTCCCGGCTGAGTGAGGATCTTCGGCAGCGCATCGCGAATCGCGTCGCCGCGCTACGCCAAACCTCCACGCATCCCGCTGCCCGGCTTGACCGGGTGGAGCTGGCTGTCAGCGGCCGCGTGGAACTGGCGAAGTCGGCCGTCGACGGTGCGCGCTACACCGCGCCGTACTTCATCGCGGATGGAGCAACACCTGTATCCGGGATCGACTGGGAAGCACAGTTCGCCGCGGCCGAGCGGGAGGGAGATGCGGCCTCCAGCAATGACCTCAACATTGAGGACAACTACTACACGACCTATGTCAAACCGGCCCTGGAGAAGTCCAAGGGGTCGATGGCCGAGTTGGACTACGCAGCTGATTCCCCGGAGTACGGAGACCTGGAGCTGTTCCTGGAGGTGGCGAAGGCCCACGGCATCGAGGTGCTACTGATCAGCGCCCCGGTGCACGGAACGTGGTACGACTACACCGGATACCCGGCGGGACGGCGAGCCATGTACTACGAACGGATCCGGCAGGTGGCCGCCCAACACGGTGCCAAGCTGGCAGATTTCTCGGGTCACGAATACGACCCGTATTTCCTTTACGACGTGATGCATCTGGGATGGAAGGGGTGGCTGCATGTCAACCGGGCCTGCATCGATTTCGCGCTTTCTTGACCACCTCCAAGGACTGGGCGAGCAACCCACTGTGAATCCGGTGCGTGTCAAAGACGGAAACCTGCCGCCGTTCGACGTGCCGGAGCCGAGATTCGGCACCTGGTTGTGGACGCTACTGGCCTTCCTCATGTTCTTGGCGATCCTGCTGGTGCTGCTGTTCGGCCCGCCACTCAGCGGCGGCTTCATCTACGAGCAGTTCTGAGAGACACCGGGACGGCGGTCTTCCCGAAGGGGAAGTCAACTCAGACACCTTCCTGAAACCCGGTTGAAACCAGGCCGTGAGCCCTTGGCCGAGCAGGCCGGCCCAACCAGCTGGCCCACCGATCGGCTCAGCCGCCCTGGAGAAGAGCCCGGTAGGTCTCGACCAGGGGTTCGACGCCTTCCTCCCACGTGGGCAGCGGGATCAGGTGCTCCCGGTACGACAACGCCATCGGGCGGTCCAGACGGGCCAGGAATCCCCGCAGCTGGTCCTTCGGGGAGGAGAGTATCAGCTCCCCGGCGAGAGGCCCCAGGCGGCGACGCACCTCGGGAACGTCGGAGGCCAGGACCGGAACTCCCGCAGCGAGAGCCTCGAACAGCTTGTTGGGCGAACCCCATGCATAGGACTGTGACAGAGTCTCGATCAACGCGAGCGACATGTCAGCACCCGCCACCACCGAGACCACCTCATCGGGTGGCACCGGATCCATGCGGTGAATGAACGGCGACCGCGCCGCAGCCTCATCAACCAGGGACTGCATGTCCCCCGCCCCGACGAACAAGACGTGATGCCTGGCCCCTGCCGCGAACTCCTCAAGAATGAGCGGGATGTTCCGCCCCTCGGTCAGGTGACCGGTGTGCACGAACAACACCTCGTCGTCACACAACCCCAGTTCGCCCCGCAGGTCACGGGCGGGGCGTCCACGAGTCACCTTTGCCGGATAGTTGACCACCACCAGCGGCCGCGCGATCCGGTAGTGGCCGGCGTACCAGTCAGCGATCTCGTCGTTGACGGCGGTCACCACCTGGCAACGACGGATGAAACGGGCCTCCACCTGCTCGGCGAGGGTCTTCTTCACCCCGGTCATGGTGGGGGTGCGGGTCTCGAGTTCGTGGGGGTTGTAGACCAGCGGGACCTTCGCCCGTTTTGCGAGCGCCCACGCCAGGGGCAGCGCCCAGACGGCGTGCGCACTGACTACGGCGATGTCGGCGTCGCGGTAGCCCCGGTAGACCTCCTGGAACCAGCCCCCGACCTTCTGGAACCGGCTCACGAGGGTGTCGTGTTTCGGGGTGGGGGAACCGACCCGGTCGATCACGATGCCGGGTTCTACCGGTTGCAGACCGGAACGTTCGTCCACCTGCAAGCCCACCAGCCGGACCTGAACGCCGAGGTCCGCTGCCACCAGGCTGCGCGCCATCCGCATCAACCTGGACTCGTTGTCCATGGGCGACTGGTAGAGATGCAGGGCGAGACTCACTTCGGATACCAACCTCTCTTGCGGAGCACGTTGACGCCGTTTCGCAGGAATTGCACGAAACCGTAGGAATTCTTGTAGTCACGGAACGACTTCACGGGCGCGGCCATCAAGTCGTCGAACTCGCGATCCGTGAAGTTCAGTTTCTTGCAGAAGAACTCCCGGTCGCGGCGGATCAGGTCCTCGGTGTAGTCGTTGTGCTCGATCTCCTCGAGAGCCTGTTCGCGGGTGAGCTGGCCGGAGTTGATCAGGTCCGACAGGTGCCCGCGGCGCTTGTCGATGTTGAACTTCACGGGGAGTATGTAGCCTTGAAAGAAGCGGGTGAAGATCGACTCGAAGTGCTTGCCCGGGTAGGGACGCCAGTCCAGCTGCTCCTGCATCTGTTTGACCGCGGCGGCCTTGTTGTACTCGAAGTAGTTGAGGATGCTGACGATCCGCACGCGCGCCACCGTGTTGGTGTAGCCCAGCTCCGTGAACCCGAAATGCGGGTAGGTGGTGAGTTTCTCGCGCCCGAACTTGTCGTGGACGGCCTTGATGTAGCGCCAGTCGGAGTGCCCGTAGGACCACGACGGGACGCTGATCGCCTCGGTGCGGAAGTTCATGCCGGAGATGATGTATTTGACGCCGTACTTGCGCGCGAACTTCCACATGCACGCCTGGATGGCGTGGTCGGCGGGCACGTCCGCGTCGGGGGTGGAGGCCAGCAGGAAGGCGCGCTGGAGGTCGTAGAACTGGCGCAGGTCAAGAACCTCGGTCACCAGGTCGAGGTCAAGGGCCTTGACCGTCTTCTCGACGTTGCTGACGGCCAGTTCCGTGTTCCAGCCGTTGTCAACGTGGAACGCGAGGGGTCGCAGCCCCAGCTCCTTGACCTTGACCGCAACCGACGTGGAATCGACGCCGCCGGACAGGCCGATCAGGCAGTCGTAGCGCTTCTTCGCGCCGGCCTCCTTGATCTCCTTGACGATGGCGGACAGTTTCGCCTCGCCGTCGGCTCCCGTGAAGACCCTGCTGGGAAGCAGCTCCTCGTAGCGGCGGCAGTGGTTGCAGACCCCGTCGACCAACTCCAGGGCCGGGTCGTCGACGCTGCGCATGATGCAGTGGCTGCACTCCAGAACGGTCATCCTCAGCTCCTGTCAGTCGTTGATCTGCGGCAGGACGGCATCCAGCTCCTGCTCCGTCGGATAGGTGATCAGAACCGCCCGGTGCGGGCCGTAGAAGGTGAACATCGACCCGGCAGCAACGGCGGCGGCCCCCGCCTCCAGGGCAGCGGCGAAGTGCTCGACCCTGCCGGCCCCGCCGTGCGCGATCACCGGAACCGGCACCGCGTCCGCGACGCAGCGCACCAAGTCAAGGTTGTAGCCGCCCATCTCACCTTCGCGGGTCATGTCCGTGACGATCAGCTCGCCCGCCCCCAGTTCACAGGCCTGCCGGGCCCATTCGGCGGGTTCGAGGTCGAGGGGCCGTCCCCCGCCGCCCGGGAAGGGACGGAACCGCTGCTGGTCGTCGACACCGACGTCGATGGCACCGACCACGGCCTGCCTGCCGTAGTTCTGTGCGGCCGTCGCCACGGTGTCCTGCGCGTCGAGCAGACCGGAACCGAAGATGACCTTCTCGACCCCCGCGGAGAGGATGTCGCGCACCTGGGAGTAGGTCTTGATGCCGCCGCCGTAGGCGAGGGGCATGAAGGCCTCGGTGGCGATGTCCTCGATCTGGGCGGGAGTCACCACCGGTTTTCCACGCCGGGCGGAGATGTCGACGACCACCAACTCGTCGATGCCCTTGTCGTTGAAGATCTTGACCGTGTTGATCGGATCGCCGATGTAGGTCGTCTTCCCGTATCCCCGGGTCTTCACGACGAAGCCGTCCAGCAGCTGCATCGTGGCTATCACTCGTGCTCTCATGCTCGCCATCCTGCGAATTCAGTCAGCACCGCCATGCCGAAACGGTGGGACTTCTCGGGGTGGAACTGCATGCCCACCACGGAGTCCCGGCCCACGACCGCGCTGAAGCCCACCCCGTAGGTCGCGCGGGCCCAGGTGATCCCGCCTTCGTCCAAGGGCGCGAAGTAGGAGTGGGCGAAGTAGAAGCGTCCTGGATCGGGAAGGGCGAAACCGCCGTTCTCGACGGAATGGACATCCCTCCAACCCATGTGCGGGATGCGCCGATTGGTCACGTGATCCGCGAACGCCTCGCAATGCCCTGGTATCAGACCCAAGCCGGGGAGTTCGCCCTCGGAACTGCCCTCCAGCAGCATCTGCATCCCGAGGCAGATTCCCAGGAGGGGTTTTCCGGCGGCCGCGTGATCCAGGACCGCGTCGGCCATCCCGGATTCCCGCAAACCGGCGATTCCCGCGTCGTAGGAGCCGACCCCGGGAAGGATCAGGTGGTGCTGAGCCGCCACCTCCTCGGGGGTGGAGACCAACACCGGGACGGCGTTGATGTAACGCAACATGTTCATCACGGACCCTAGGTTTCCCACACCGTGATTGACCACACCGATGGCAGCGGCCTGCGTCATGTACTGAAGCCTTTCCAGACCGGCGGACGCCCGGTCCTCCGTAAATCTACCATTGTGAAGCGACGACCTAGCCCGTCATCGCGGGGTTCAGAACCGCCCGCCCAGCACGTCCAGGAACTGCCTGGCCAGCACGGGCATCGCGTGGTGTTCACGCACCCAGGCCACGGACAGCTCCCCCAGCCTGGCCCTCTCCTCCGCGGGCAGGGAGACGGCCTCCCTGATGGCGCGGGCGATGTCGGCGGGGTCCTCACCACGGGCGCGGATGGTGGAGCCCGCGTAGACCATGGGTGAGTGCTCGGACGCGAAGGCGTTGATGATCGGGACCCCGGTGGCCATGTAGTCGAAGATCTTGTTGGCCGAGACCCCGAAGGTGTACAAGGGGCTGGTTTTCGACCCGATGTAGAGGGCATCGCACAGCTTCAACGCCTCGTGCACCTGCGACTTGGGAATGCTGCCCGCGAAGATCACGTGCGCCCCGGAGTCCCTGGCCTGCTTCTCCAGGTCGGTCCGGTACAGGCCGTCGCCGAGCAGCAGCGCGGTGACGGGTTCGTCGCGGATCAGGGCCATCGCGGAGACGAAATCGTCCATGGCGTTGGCGTTGGTCATGCCTCCCGCGTAGCCAATGACGGCGCGCCCGCGCTCGTGGAGGTCCTCGACCTGCGAGGCGAACGCCTCGGGCGCCGGCTCGTGGGGGGCGTCGCTCTCGATGCCGTTGGGAATCGGGATCACGGGGGTGACGATCCCCAGCGACCGGACGTGGGGTTCCGCGTTCGGCAGGATGGACACGACGGCGTCGCTGTTGCGGTAGGCCGATTTCTCCGCCTGCGCCATCGCCCACATGAGGGGGTGCTTCGGCGAGTGCCCGCCCAGCTCGATGGGGGTCAGGGGCCACAGGTCGTGGATCTCGTGGACCAGCAGCGCCCCCGACGCCTTGGCGACCCGCTGCGCCAGGTAGGTGTCGAAGGGATAGGTGGAGGACGCGATGACGGCGTCCGGCCGGACCTCGCGGGCGATCCGCCTGGCGGCCAGCCAACCACGGCCGACGAAGTCCGCCATGCTGAGCACCCGCCCGATGCCGTTGCCGTCGTAGGCGCGGTTGCGGATGAAACGGAACTCGACGCCATCTATCTCCACGGGTTCGAGTGGCTTCGCGTCGGGAAAGTTCTTCTTCCTCAGGTGGGAGTGGGTGCCCGCCAGCAGGACGGTCTCGGCGCCCATCCCCGCCCATTCGGTCGCCATCGCGTGGGGACGGTATTCCATCCCGAGGGTCGGCGATCCGGCGTAGTGGTCTATGTAGAGGATTCGCATGTCAGGACCTGGGCCGCTCCAGGTTGATTCCGTCGAGACCGGAGTGGGCCTGTTCCTCGGCCATCCGGGCCGCCTCCTTGGCGTTGCGCTGATGGGTCAGCCTGCTCAACGACTCCGGATCGGAGCCGTCGACGGTTTCCAGCAGCTCCGGGTCCAGCGCGGGAACGTTCACGCGGCTGATCATCTCGTGCGTGGTGGGGGTGCGGTCTTCGTCGTCACTGAACAACACCTCGTGCATCTTCTCGTTGGGGCGCAGCCCGGTGAAGATGATCCGGATGTCCTTGCCGGAGCGTTTGATGAGGTCCTTGGCGACGTCCAGGATCCGCACTGGTTCACCCATGTCGAGGACCAGGACGTCGGCGGGCCGCCCGATGGCACCGGCCTGGATGGTCAGCTCGCAGGCCTCGGGAATGGTCATGAAGTAGCGCGTGATCTCGGGATGGGTGACCGTGACGGGACCGCCCTGCTCGATCTGGCGGGTGAAGGTGTGCAGCATCGACCCGCGCGACCCGAGAACGTTGCCGAACCGCACGGACAGCCAGGTGCGACCGGTCTTGCCGGCGTAGAAGGCGGTCAGTTCCTCCGCGAGGCGTTTGGTCTTGCCGAGCACCGAGGTGGCGTCGGCGGCCTTGTCTGTGGAGATGTTGACCAGACGCTGGACCCCGTACTTCTCGGATGCGCGCAGCACGTTGAGGGTGCCGATGGTGTTGGTCTTCCAGCCTTCGAGGGGATACTGCTCGAGCATCGGCAGGTGCTTCAGCGCGGCGGCGTGGAACACCACGTCGGGACGGTGGTCGGCGAAGACCTTGTCGAGGGCTTCGACGTCACGGATGTCGCACAACACCATGTTGGGGGTGTCCAGGAGGCCCTGGTTGTAGATGGACAACTGGGTTCCGTGCAGGCCGGACTCGTCGCGGTCCAGCATGACCAGTTCCTTCGGCCCGAACCGGTGGAGCTGGCGGGCCAGCTCGGAGCCGATGGAGCCGCCGGCCCCGGTGACGAGCACCACCTTGCCGGACAGGTAGTCGGCGATCTCCCCGAGGTTCGTCTTGATCTGGGCGCGCCCCAGCAGGTCGGTGACGTTGAGCTGGTGCAGGTCCCCCAAGCCGACGCGGCCCGAGACGAGGTCCTTCGTGGAGGGCATCACCAGCGTCTCCAGGCCCGCCTCGTCGGCCAGCTCGGAGATCTCGCGCATGAACGTGCGGTCGGCGGTGGGGATGGCGACGATGATCTTGTTGATGCCGTGGGCCCGGGCGATGGAGACCATGTCCCCGCGCTTCCCGAGGACTTTGGCTCCCTGGACGTGGAGGTTGCTCTTGGCCGGGTCGTCGTCGATGTAACCGACGACCTCATAGGGCGCGTCGGGGTCGTAGGCGAGCAGCCGCCCGAGCTGCTGGCCTGCGTTGCCCGCACCGTAGACGAGGACCGGTTCCCCGCCCTCGTGGTGCTGGGTGGAGCGGCTGACGGTGCGGAACAGGAAACGGCCCGCCGCCATCAGCACCAGCGCCGCCAGCGGCACGGTGAAGGTCACCACCCGCGGGTAGCCGGGGGTCGCGAAGAAGACCGAGAAGATCCCGAGCACCAAACCGATCCCGAGGGTGATGAGCGCCAGCAGCGCCGACTCCTCGAACGAAGCGATGCCGTGACGGCCACGGTAGAGCTTGGTGATCAGGCCGATGGCGATCTGCAGGATGACCGCGGCGACGACGTACTGGATGACGAACTGGGTTTCCGGCCGGGCCAGCGTGAGGGTGTACCTGGCGAAGACCAGCGCCATGGCGGCGACACTCCAGCTCGCTCCGTCCCACAGGGCCAGTCCTGCACGGAGGAGCCCGGTTCGGGTGGTCATGGTTCGCAAAACTCCTCCTGACGGGCGGTGAACGTGGCTGAGTCTAGCGCCGCTCCCCCTCGCTCCTCCCAGCCGAGGGAGGGTTGGTTTGATAACAATCCTGCAAACCGACTCGCCCATTTGCTGGACGCGCTCCACTTCCACATCTTTCTCGTACTAAGTTGAAGCGTTCATCGTGAAGGTTCCGCGACCCTTCGGGTGTACCACCCAGCCGTGGAACCGAGTAAAACCCTCGGAGCGGAATCAATGGAAAAGCGTGCGCCCAGGCAGGAGAGCTTCAACTCCCGCAACTACTTCATCCTGGCGGCCATCGGGTCGGCCGTCGGGTTGGGCAACATCTGGCGCTTCCCGTACGTCGCGTTCAAGAACGGTGGCGGGGCATTCATCCTTCCCTACCTGATCGCGCTGCTGGCGGTGGGCATTCCGCTGCTGTTCTTCGACTACGCCCTCGGGCACCGCTACCGCGGTTCGGCCCCGCTGTCGCTGCGACGGATGGGACGCTGGACGGAGAGCCTCGGCTGGTGGCAGGTGATGGTCTGCTTCGTGATCGGCATCTACTACGCGGCGATCATCGGCTGGGCCGGGATGTACACCCTCTTCAGCATCAACCAGGCCTGGGGATCCGACCCGAAGACCTTCCTGATGCGGGATTTCCTGCACGTCGCGGACACCCCGGGGGTCGGCCTCGACTTCGTGCCGTCGCTGTTCATCCCGATCCTGGTGGTGTGGGCGGTCACCCTGATCACCGTCGCGCTGGGCGTCAACAAGGGCCTGGCGATGGTGAACAAGATCTTCATGCCGCTGCTGGTGGTGATGTTCCTGGTCCTGGTGGTGCAGTCGCTGTTCCTGCCCGGAGCGGGCACGGGCCTGGACGCCCTGTTCACCCCCAAGTGGGGCGCGCTCGGCGACCCCGCGGTGTGGGCGGCGGCCTTCGGGCAGATCTTCTACTCGCTGTCGGTCGGGTTCGGCATCATGCTGACCTACTCCTCCTACCTGAAGCGCCGCACCGACCTGACCGGCTCCGGGCTGGTCGTCGGTTTCGCCAACTCCGGTTTCGAACTGCTGGCCGGCATCGGGGTCTTCGCGGCCCTCGGATTCATGGCGAACCAGGCAGGGCTCGGGGTTTCCGACGTCGCCGGCCAGGGCCTCACGCTGGCTTTCGTGGCCTTCCCGACGATCATCTCCCAGGCCCCCCTCGGGTCGCTGATGGGTGTGTTGTTCTTCGCCTCCCTGACGGTGGCGGGGCTGACGTCGCTGCTGAGCATCGTCGAGGTGGTCGTCTCCGCGGTGCGCGACAAGCTGGGCATCCCCAAGGTGCAGGCCACCCTCGTGATCGGCATCCCGATGACCATCCTGTCCATCTTCCTGCTGTCCACCACCACGGGGCTGTACTTCCTCGACATCACCGACGAGTTCGTCAACAAGTACGGCATCCTCGGCGGGGCCCTGGCGTGCATCATCGCGACGGTGTGGTTCGTCCGCAAACTCCCGGTGCTGCGCGACCACCTCAACCGTTTCTCCAGTTTCAAGGTGGGCCGGGGCTGGATGGCGCTGGTCGGTGTTGCCTCGCCGCTGGTGCTTGGCTACATGCTGATCAACGACTTCATCGGCAAGCTCGGCAAACCCTACGAGAACTACCCGCAGCATCTGCTGGTGATCTTCGGCTGGGGCATGTCCGCGGCGCTGATCATCATCGCGGTGGTTTTGACGCTGCTTCCGTGGCGGCGCAGCATCCGCACTGATTTCGACGAGCAGAACAACGAACACGAGGTTTCCGAAGAGGTGTCCGCATGAGTGCAGCAGCCATCGTCATGATGATCGTCGCCATCCTCACCCTGTGGGGTGGGCTGGCCGCGGCGACCGTGAGCCTGTTCCGCCGACCGGACCTGTCCGCCCTTGACGACGAGGTACCCCAGGAGGCGTGAACCTTGGCCTGTCGTGAACCTCACGTACACTTTGGGCCATGAAGACGCGCGCGCCCAGAAGCAAGGGCAAATCCGTAGCGATGTTCTTGGCCGTCAGCGTACTGTGCGGGCTTCTGCTATCGGGTTTGGCGGTGCCGTTCGTCGCTCTCGCGAGCGGTTTCACCAAAGCCGCCTCCGACAACATGCAGTACCTGCCGGCGGAGTTCGAGACCCCGCCACAGTCGGAGAAGTCCAAGATCCTGATGGCTGACGGATCGGAGCTGGCCACCTTCTTCGAGGAGAACCGCACCTACGTCGCACTCGAGCAGATCTCCCCGCTGATGCAGAAGGCGCAGATCGCCATCGAGGATCACCGCTTCTACGAGCACGGCGCCATCGACATCCAGGGCCTGGGGCGCGCCGTCATCCGCACCCTCAGCGGCTCCACCCAGGGCGCCTCCACCCTCACCCAGCAGTACGTGAAGCAGGTGCAGATCGAGGCGGCCAAGGACCGCGGCGACGAGGAGGGCGTGCAGGCCGCGCAGGCCGTCAGCATCGACCGCAAGATCCGGGAGATGCGCTACGCCATGGCGGTCGAGGAACGTTTCAGCAAGAACGAGATCCTGGAGCGCTACCTGAACATCGCCTACTACGGCGACGGCGCCTACGGGGTCGAGGCGGCCGCGCACCACTACTGGAACACCACCGCCAAGGATCTGACCCTCGCCCAGGCCGCGATGCTGGCGGGCATCGTCCAGAACCCCGTCGCCTTCAACCCGGTGAAGAACCCCGAGAAGGCCATCGAGCGCCGCAACCAGGTGTTGAAGCGGATGGCCTCCTCCGAGGTGGGGGCCATCACCAAGGAGGAGGCGGATGCCGCCATGCAGGAGGGCTTCGACAAATCCAACCTGCAGACCACCCCGAACGGCTGTACCGCCTCCCAGTTCCCGATCCTCTGCGACTACGTGGTGCGCACCCTGACCTCCGATCAGATGCCCTCGCTGGGATCAACCGCCGAGGAGCGGACGAACCGGCTCAAGCGCGGCGGCCTGACCATCAAGACCCTCATCGACCCGGAGGCCCAGCAGGCAGCGGAGGCAGCCGTCTCCCAGACCGTCGGCGCCAAGGACCCGGTCTGGGGCGGGTCCGTGCTGATCCAGCCGAGCACCGGCCTGATCACCGCCATGGCCCAGAGCCGCACCAAGCTGGGCAGCGGTGAGGGCGAGACTTGGCAGAACGTCAACGTGTCCACCCAGTACGGCGGCATCGAGGGCTTCCAGCCCGGGTCGACCTTCAAACCCTTCGTGATAGGCGCCGCCCTGGAGCAGGGCGTGCCGACCAGCACCACTTTCGACGCCCCGCAAACCATGCAGTTCAAGGGGCAGAAGTTCAAGAACTGCGAGGGCACGTTCACCTTCCAGGGCAGCTGGGAACCCAAGAACTACGACAAGGCCTACGGCGTCATCGACATGCTGAAGGCCGCCCAGAACTCGGTGAACACCTACTTCATCCAGCTGGAGGCCAAGGTCGGGATCTGCGCATCCATCGACATGGCCCAGAAACTCGGCGTGAAACTCGCCGACGGCACCGACATGCGCAGCATGGCGAACTACCCGTCGTGGGTGCTCGGCACCGCGTACGTGACGCCGCTGTCCATGGCCGAGGCCTACGCCACGTTCGCGAACCGGGGGGTGCACTGCAACCCGATCATTCTGCAGAGCGTGCAGGCCAAGGACGGCACCGAGATCGAGATCCCGTCGGCCGATTGCAAGAAGGTGATCGAACCCGAGGTGGCCGACGGCGTCAACCACGTGCTGTCGACGGTCATGACCCAGGGCACGGGCACCAGGGCGCGCATGTCGGACGGCAGACCCCAGGCGGGCAAGACCGGAACCACCGATGACGCCATGTCCGTGTGGTTCGCCGGATACACCCCCGACATGGCGGGTGTCTCCTACATCGCCGTCGACAACATCAACCCGTACTACCAGAACCACAGGAAGTCGATCGACGGGATGCGGCTGTCCACGGGCACCGTCCTGGAGGGTTCGGGTGGCAAGGATGCGGGCGGCATCTGGCGGGCCGCGATGTCGGCGGCGCTCAAGAACGTCCCCCACACCAGCTTCGAGGCCCCGAACCAGCGGGTGCTTGAGGGCGAGAAGGTCCCGATCCCGAGTGTCGCGGGCATGAGCTACGAGCAGGCGAAGCAGACCCTTGAGGATGCCGGGTTCACCACGGCCAAGATGGAGGTCTTCAGCCCCCAGCCGGCCGGAACCTATCTGGGCAAGATCAGCCCCTCGGGCAGCGCCGCGAAGTTCTCGACCATCCGGATGCAGTTCTCCAAGGGACCCCAGCCGACCACCGCTCCGACGGTGGGCGCGCCCCCGGTCCCATCACCCGGGCAACCGATGCCCACCACGGTCCCGACCGGTGAACGGTGACAACGCCGTTCAGGGTGGCGAAGGGGCTCGCCACGGTTGCGGCGGGCTGCTTCGCCTGGGGTCTGGTGGAGGCCACCCGTTTCCGGGTGCGTCACGTGACGGTTCCGGTACTGCCCCCGGGTGGCTCTGAGCTGCGGATACTGCATCTCAGCGACATCCACCTGCTGCCCGGCCAGCAGCTGAAACTGAATTTCCTGCGGTCGCTGGCGGAGTTGGAACCCGACCTGGTGATCAACACCGGCGACAACATCGCCAGTGACACCGCGACTTGGCCGTTGATGTCGGCGCTGGGACGGCTGCAGGAGGTGCCGGGCGGGTTCGTCTTCGGTTCCAACGACTACCACAAACCGGAGTTCAAGAACCCGCTGTGCTACGTCATCCAAGGGCGCTCCGAGCTCTCCGGGACCCCGGAGCGGCTGGCCACCGAACAGCTGCGGGCGGCCCTGACCCGCAGCGGCGCCTGGCGTGACCTGAACGACCGCCGCGCCATCGTCGAGGCTGGCGGGTACCGCATTGAGCTGCGCGGCACCGACGACGCCCACCACGACCTGGACCACTACCCCGCCGTGGTCGGTCCCCCCTCCGACGGCGTGGATCTCAGCCTGGGTGTCACCCACGCCCCGTACCGCCGCATCCTGGACGCCATGACCGCCGACGGGGTGGAGTTGATCCTCGCGGGTCACACCCACGGCGGTCAGGTGTGCGTTCCCGGCCACGGTGCGCTGACCACCAACTGCGACCTCCCGACGGACCGCGTCAAGGGCCTGTCGGAGCACCGGCTTGAGGGGCACCACGCCTGGTTGCACGTCTCGGCCGGGATCGGCACCTCGCCGTTCGCCCCGTACCGTTTCGCCTGCCCCCCTGAGGTCACGGTCCTGACCCTGGTGGCACGCTGACCCCTCAAGCTGGTTGAACCCAGCTTCGGGCCGGCTCACCCGTAGATGAACGACCCTTGGGGTGTGAAGAAGGTCGAGAGGATCATGTCGGGGCCGCCGACTATTTCGGCGACGGTGTGGTTGGGCAGCCGCCAGGCGACGGTGGGGTCCTCGCTCGGGTCGGTGTAGAACGGTTTGCCCCACGCCTGCGTCCCGGTGGTCTCGTAGGAGACGAACAGCTCGTTCAGCTGCGCGGCATCCTCCGCGGATTCGCCCGGGGGTTTGATGAGCGGGAAGGACATGTTGTGGATTCCCCCCGACCTGCCCCCGAACAGCACCATCCGCCGCGGCCCGCTGGTGAAGTCCACCACGAACTCCCAGGGCCTGTCGGTCGGGGACCATCCGAAACCGATGGCCGTCCCCCGGAAGGCGTCGAGGGTGAGCGGCCAGGGCAGCCTGGCGAGCCGATCGGCCCACGCGATGAAGTCTTCGGCACTCAGCGGGTTCATGATCCCTCCTCGGATCAAACGGCCATCGCTCCTGCCCCCTGCACCAGCCTATCCTGACCTCCCGGCCTTCTACTCTTGAGTCATGAGCAGGCAAGCTGGTCTTCTGAATCAGGATCTACTCATCCTGCAGCAGTTCCGTAGCGGTTTCTCCCCCGAGTTCGACATCCTCGACGACCAGGGACGGGTCGTCGGCATGGTGGCTGGCACGGAGGGCGGCGCCCGCCGGTTCTTCCTGGGACCCCGCGAGTTCGACGTGCTGGATGCCGACGGCAGCCGGTTGGCGCACCTCAGCGACGTTCGTGACTTCTGGCGGGACACCTACGAGATCGTGCGGGGTGACGGTTCCATGCTGGCGACCGTCGCCAGGAAGGTGGCGTTCTTCTCCCGCAGGTTCTCCATCGCCCTCAGCACCGGGGAGGAGTTCATGGTGGAGGGAAATTTCTTCGACCGCGAGTTCAATGTGGTCAACGCGAACGGCGGAGGGGCCGTCGCGCAGGTCAGCAGGGAGCGGGCGGGCTTCGCCAAGGCGTTTCTCGGCCACGACCGGTACGCCCTGTACTACCCGCCCGGCACATCCCCGGACCGGCGGCTGGCAATTCTGGGCAGCATGATTTCCCTGGACCTGATGCGAGCCAAGGACGCCCGCTCCGCGGCCAACAACGGCGCGTGAACGCCCCTCTCCTCCGAAGCCGGCTCAACCAACCGTTCTTCCCCGGCCTCACCATTTCTCAATTGACGACATTGATTGAGCGTTATTGACCGGTAGGCGACATACTGGGTTCGTGAGCGCTCCCCCCGACATCTGTCCCTGCGACACCGGTCGCCCCTACGAGACGTGCTGTGGTCCCCTTCACGAGGGCCGTCGGCCCGCGGCCACCGCGGTCGCCCTGATGCGCTCGCGGTACAGCGCCTACGCGCTGGGGCTCAGGGATTACCTGTTGGAGACCTGGCATCCCAACACCCGTCCCGAGTCGATCGATCCCGAGCCCGGACTTCGCTGGACCGGCCTGACCATCGAACACAGCGGGGCGGGCAAGGCCTGGGACGAGGAGGGAATGGTCGCGTTCTCGGCCACGTGGGAGGAGGGCGACCAGACCGGCACCATGCGGGAGGTCAGTTCCTTCCTCCGGGTGGACGGCCGCTGGTTCTACGTCAACGGCATCCCCCACGCCGCAGGCCACCACACCCCTGAGGAGCACGAGAAGACGTGACGAAACGGGCTGGCCCCACCGGCTCCCACGCGAGGCGGGTGCTGACCGTCTCGGTGGCGCAGGCGCTCAATGCGTTCGGCAGCGGCATCGCCCCCATAGCGGTGGCCTTCGCGCTGCTGGGTGACCGCGACGGGGTGGCGAAGTTCTCGGCAGTTCTGGCGGTGGGGGCGCTGGCCCCGGTGGTGATGACCCTCGCGGGGGGTGTGCTGGCGGACCGGGGACGCAGCCCGATCCGCACCACCCAGGTGCTGCGGTGCCTGGCGGGTGTGGTGCAGGTCCTGCTCTGGGTGGGTCTGCTGCACGCCAGGTCGAGCATCGTCGTGATCGGCGGTTTGTTGTTCCTGGGGGAGGCGTTGTCCTCCCTGACCCTTCCGTCGTCGCGGCGGATGATTGCCGAGGTCGTCGAGGGCGAGGAGCTGACCAGGGCCGTCGCGACCCAGGCGACGCTGGTAAATCTGGCGGGGATCGCTTCGCCGGCCGTCGCCGGTGTCCTGATCAGCGTGGTATCCGCCGAGGTGGCCGTTCTGGTCGACGCGGCGACCTTCCTGCTATCCGCGGCGCTCCTGCAGGCGGTCGGGAAAGGTGTCGGTTCCACCGGCGGCGGGGGCGAACCGGATGCCGGGGTTTCTGCCGGAGGGTTTCGCGCACTCCTGCGGGGCTCGCCGTGGCTGGTGGCCTGCGCCGTCTGTGGTTTCCTCGCGGCCGGCGCGTGGCTCTCCGGTTATCAGCTGCTCGGGCCCGTGCTGGCCGCCCGCAGCTACGGCGGCGCCGCAGGCTGGGCGATGTTCTCCACCGCCTATGTCGCGGGCCTGCTGGTGGGTGGTGTCGTGACCCGCTGGGTTCCCGATTCGAAGCCGCTGCTGGTCTCCTCCGTCTGTTCCGCGGCGGCCGCCGTCGCTTTTCTCCCGCCGGGTCTCGGCCTGCCCGGTGCGGTGGTGGTCGCCGGGTTCTTCCTGGCGGCCGTCGCGTTGGGGATGGCAATGAACCTCTGGTTCGTCGGGTGCGTGAAGGCGCTGCCGAAACGCTTCCTGGGTCGCGCCATGGCGGTTTCCAGTTCGAGCGAACTGGCGGGCGGGTTCGTCCTCATCTGGGCCTGCGGGTTGCTTCTTCCGCACGTCTCCCCCACTCTGCTGGCCCTCGCGTGCGCCGGGGTGCTGCTGCTGTCGGGAATAGCGCAGGTGTGGGCGCTGTCGGTCTGGCCGCCCACCCCGACGGCCCGGACGACAGCTGAGGGGGACCCGCCCCAAGCCGGTTGAGCCGACCCGCGAGCGCCAGCGAGCAGGTCGCATCGAAACCATCCCACCCCAAAGCTGGTTGAGCCGACCCGCGAGCGTCAGCGAGCAGGTCGTGTCGAAACCAAGCCGTGGGCGTCCGGGAACCTGTGGCCGGATCTGCCTACCGGGTGCCAGAAGTGGTTTCGACACGGGCCGCTCGTTCCTCGCTGCCCGGCTCAACCAGCTTTGGGTGTGGGGCCGCTCGTTCCTCGCTGCCCGGCTCGACCGGATTCAGGTGGTCCAGGAGCCGACGTGGATTTCCCGGGCCCAGGCGGCCACGGCCGGCACCGGGTGGGAGCGGGCGGTTCGCAGCCGGGCGCGCCAGGCGTCGTCCCAGCCCACCTCGTCGCCCGCGTGTCCCAGCAGCGCCAGGGCAATCGCTCCGGTGACGGCGTCGCCGCGGGCCAGCAGTTCCTCCGTGGCGACGGCGAAATCACCGCACAGCCGCGCCTCGTGCAGCTCCTTGAGCGTCTGCCGGGTGAGTTCGAGGATCTCGCGGGCCCGCAGCGGATCGGCGACGACCTCGGCGAGTTCGGTCAGGTCGGTCAGCGGGTCGTTCCAGTCGGTGGCGGCCAGCAGCACCTGCCAGTGCTGCCAGGCCGTGTGCGGGAACGCCGCCAGGGCCGCGGCCAGTTCCTTCAACCGGGCGCGCCGCTCCATCCGGACCCGGGGGCTGTCCGGCAGGAGGGCGGCGACCACGTCCTCCAGCAGGCGCTGGTTGGGAAGTTCCTCCATGGAGTCGTCCGGCTCGTCCGCCGCTGCCGCGGCGATCCCGGCCACCGCCACCAGCAGCATGCCCCAGCGCAGCCCGGAACCCGCACCGCTCAGCGCCCGGACCGCGGCCTGCCGGACGGGAATTTCCTCCGAGGAGAGCAGTTCGACGATTCGCCCGGTGATCTTCGGGGTCCAGAAAACCCACTTGGGCAGCGCCTCCACCAGCTCCGGTTCCGGTGAGGTCTTCGCCAGGATCTCCCCGAACCGGGCCCGGTGCCTGGCCGACATCCGGCCCGGATCGATGCCCGCCAGGACCCGGGCGGCCTCGCGACCACCAGCCGCGGCCTCGGACAGCGCCTCCCACGCCCATTCGTCGTCGAGGAGTTCGATCAGCCCGGCGGTCGCCGCCAGTCGCACGTCACGGTGGACGGTGATGTCCATCGCCAGGTCCACCAGCATCTCGGCGGCCTCGGGGCGGTGCAGGCGCGCCACCTGCCGCACGGCCTGTTTGCGGACGTTCACCTTCCGCCACTGGTCGGTGGCGACGACCATCAGCGCCTTGGTGGTCTCGGCGGGCGGCAGTTCGTCGACGACGCGGGTGGCGGCCAGCATCGCGGCCGAGGCGAGGTCGGTGTCCAGCACGGTCAGAAAATCCGTCAGCGACCACTCCACCGCGGGTGAGCGGAACGCCGCCGTCAGTTGCGCCTCCCGGATCACGGTTTCCGTGCTGTCCGGTTCGAGCGCGTCGGGGGCGAGCCAGGGAAGCCGGCCCAGCACCTCCACTGCGGCCAGCCGCTGCCACCGGTCCTGGGTTTCGTCGTCGACGAACCTGGCCAGGGCCTGGGAGTAGGGGCGGCTCTGCTCGGGCAACCACCCGTCGAAGGGCCCGGGGGCGACCCCGATGTAGGGGGTTTCGTCGTGCAGGCGCCCGGAGATCGGGATCTTTCGGTACAAAATGGTTGCCAGATCGGGCCGGTGACGGCAGATGTCCGCTTGAACGTGTCCGAGGGTCGCGAACGAGGGATCGAGTTTCAGCAGCCCCGCCAGCCGTTCGCCGCGGGTCCGCACGGGCGCCAGCCACACCAGGATCGCGCGGTCGATGGTGCGTGGGTCGTGGGATCTGATGGCCCGGCGCAGGATGCCGGTGATCTCCGGCAGGTCGTGGCGGTCGCGGCCCAGCAGCACGGCCAGGCAGTTCACCTGGTCGTACTCGCCCCGGTCGGCCTCGGACCTGAGGGTCTGCGAGAACCCCGCAGCCAAGGTTTTCGCGGCGGCGGCCGGGATGGGCAGGAGCAGTTTCCCGCCCACGCCCAGGACCCGGCCGGCGGCCAGGACCGCCGGGGCGGCGCAGGAACCGGGCAGCCGGGTCAGCAGCTCCACCTGTTCCTGGACCGGCTCACCCTGCTGGGCCCGGTGGACCAGCAGCCGCCAGAGCGCGCCTTGGAGGTTCATGAAGGTGGCGGAGGAGGTGTCGCGGGCGTCGGTCAGTATGCCCGCCAGTTTCTTCAGGCGTTCGATGGGGATCAGGTCGAGGGTCCGGCCGCTGGCCACCGCGAGAGCCGAGGTCGCCGCGTTCCGCACCGGGTCCTGTTCACCTGCCAGGGCCTCGATGCGGGCGAACGCGACCACCACCTCCCGCGGGTCGCGGCTGCGCAACGCGGATGCGAGGATCGCACGCCAGGCGGCCCCGCGTTCGTCGGCGTCGCTGGAGTTCAGGCAGGGTTCGGCGACGGTGATGGCGTCGCCGAGGGCCAGGCAGGCGGCCAGCCTCAGTTGATCGCCCCGGCCCTGGTTGGCGGGCAGCGCCGCCATCCGGGCGGCCTCGGTCTCCCGCAGCTCCCGGGGCAGGGCGTCGAGCAGTTCCTCGCTCCATTCCCGGTCGCGCAGTTCGACACCCTCGTAGGCGTCGCTGAAGGCCAGGGCCCGTTCCCCGGGCGGCAGGCCCCGCAGGAGGGCGGCCACCCGGCGGTCGTCGTCGCGTTCGGCGCGCAGGATTAGGGCCCGTTGTTCCCGGTTCAACTCCCGGAAGTGCCGGCGCACCTGGTTGCGCAGCGCGTCCCCGTCCTGGGCCCAGTCGTCGGGGGTGGCCGCCAGGAGCCGGGCCATTTCCTCGGGGGCGGCGGCCAGCAGCGTCCCGGCGACGCCACGAAACAGCGGCGGCAGCCCCTGCGAGGCCTCCGAGCCGGCCAGCAGGAGCGCCAGCTCGCGGGGACGGTGGCGGGCCAGGTGACGGGCGGCGGGCGCGACCCACCACCAGATCGCGGAGCGACGATCCGCTGGGGCTCCTTCGAGACGACGGCGCAACTCGGCCAGCAGCGCATCGGGATGCCGGTTGGCCAGGGCGGCCAGGTTCGGCACCAGGTCGCCCAGTTCGGGCATGTGATCCGCGACGGCCTCGGAGTCGCAGGCGATCAGCAACCCGGCGCGTTCCCGGTCGGGGAGGGGCGCCGCCAGCAGCGCCGCCGCAAGTTCGTGATGGCCTTCGTCGATGATCCGGCGGCGAAGGCGTCGCCGCTCCCCGATCGGCCGGGCGGCGTAGTCGGCGGCGAAGACCTGCGGGTCCTTCACCCTGAGGGGAAGGCAGGCCGCGGCCCGGAACCGGACGCGCCGCGACGGGTGCTTCGCGAGCTCCCGCAGCCGGTCCTCGTCGCCCAGCGCCCTGGCGGCCTCCACCGCCAGCAGGGCGTGGTAGCTGGACTTCCCGGCCAAGGCGTTCAGCAGCACCGGCAGTCGCGGGTCGTCGGCGTGCGTGCGGACGAGCATCACGACGTGGTGCACCCGGCTGGAGTGCGACGTGACGGGTAGACCGCGATTCAGGGCCGGCAGCGAGGGCAAGGACACTGGCCAAGGTTACCGAACGTTGCCTTTCGGGCGCCTCGCGGGTGCTGCGCCGCGCACCATCGTCACCCCGGCACACCCCCGGATCATCCACCAGGGAGGAGGCAACCCGCTCGGCCCGGGGTTCCGCTTTCTCCTATCCGTATCCCGCGGCATTTCCTCCAGGCGGAGAGGTCAGTATCCGTTGACGGCGTTGAGTTCCGCCTGAAGCCTCATGATGGTCAGGGATCCCTCGTCCAGGACGCCGTCCTGGGTGACCCCGTAGCGGCCCTGCATGGCCTTGATGGTGGTGGGGCCGATGAGGCCGTCGGCGGTGACGCGGAGCATTCTCTGCAGATTGCTGATCACGCTCGAGCCCCGGGCACCGTCATCGGAGACCCATTCCCATCCGCCGGCCAGCCCGGGGTTGGACGCCGCCCACGAAGCGGGCTGGCTCAGCACCCAGCCGTCGACGTTGAGACGGTAGAGCTGCTGGAGCACCCTGGTGGTTTCGAACCCCCAGTAGCCGTCGGTCGCCAGCGGGGCGGCCTTCGCGGCGGGGGCATTAAACAGGTTCACCGCCCCCAGCAGCCCCACTGCGGGCACGCCCACGGCGGCGGTGGTCAGCAGACGCCTGCGCGAGAATCCGGGTTTTTCAATGGTCATTTCTTTTCGCCCTGCTTTCAATTCGGGTTTGGAACGCGCAGGCCCGGGGCGGAGATCATCGAGGAGACCGGACCGGCCAACCTCCCCCGGGCCTGCGCGAACCGCCTCATCCGACGTACTTGTTGATCTCGGTCTGGAGCGCGGAGATGGTCGGGGAGGGACCGTCCAGAACCCCGTCCGCGGTCAGACCGTAGTGGTTCTGCAAAGCACTGATGGTGTAGGGGCCGATCATGCCGTCGTCGTAGTCGTTGCCGTAGGAGACCCCCATTCCCAGCCACCACTGCATCATGCGAATGATGGGCGACCCGCCGTTGTACTCCGCCTCGTCATCGGAGACCCAGTCCCATCCGGATCCCAGACCGGGGTTCGCCGCCGCCTGGGAGGCCGGCTGGTAGACGATGTGGGTATTGGGCTTGAGGGAGTTGTGTGGGAACACGACGTAGCGGAGAAACTTCCAGAGCCCGCTCGTCGTCGCCTCTCCCCACCAGCCGTCAACGGCCACCGTCTGCGCCTTCGCGGCAGAAGCACCAAACAGGTTCACCGCCCCCAGCAGCCCCACCGCGGGCACGCCCACGGCGGCGGTGGTCAACAGACGCCTGCGCGAGAATCCGGATTTTTCAACGGTCATTGTTTCTGAATCCTTTCGCACGGTTTCGGATCACTCGGTCGTCCACGGCGACGAAGTGAGCCGGTCACGGTCAGAGGTAGCGGTTGAGTTCGTCCTGGAGCGCGGCGATGGTCGGGGAACCGTCGTCCAGGACGCCGTCGGTGACCTTGCCGTAGTGGGCTTGCAGGGCCCGGATGGTGGAGGGACCGATCAGCCCGTCGCGGCCGGCCCCCAGCCAGCGCTGCATCAAGGCGATGGTCGCCGAGCCGTTCGCCTGCTTGTCGGGCACCCATTCCCAGCCCGCTCCCAGGCCGGGATTCACCGCGGCCCACGAGGCGGCCTGGCTACGGATCCACCCGCCCTCGTTGAGCCTGGCGCCGGGGAACACGACCCGTCCGAGGAACTCCTCCAGGGCCAGCGAGGTTCCCGTTCCCCACACGCCGTCGATGCGCAGCCTGGCGGCCTTGGCGGCGGGGGCGCCGAACAGATTCACGGCGCTCAGCGCGCCCATGGCGGGCACGCCAACGGCGGCGACGGTCAGCAGGCGCCTGCGGGAAATTCCGGGGTTTTCGATAGTCATTTCGGTCCTTGTCTCTTGATCTTTTGTGGGTTCTGGGTGCACCCCACCGCCGGCGAGCAGAACGGATTCGAACCGGCGGTGGGGCACCAACGCAACGGGAACATCCAGCAATCCCGGGCGTCGGGTCTTCTGATGCGCAGGCCCTCGTTCGCAACGAGAACGGTTTGCTCACGCTCCGTGAACACCGGCCGTGGCAGATCCGGCCGGCTTCTACGTGATCGCCCGGGCATTTCAGTTTTGGATGTGCAACCGGGAGTCGGTCCGGGCCATCCATCCCGGACGTCAAGTCGTCGGGGAGGCACCGCGCGACTCACTGAATCGCGGCCCGGCAAGCCATGTTTGCTTTCGCAACTCCTTGTGTTCCACTGTAAGCCCCGAAGGGTTCACCCGCAACCCCCCACGCTGATCTTTCTCAGGTTTTCCTCAGATTCTTCTCAGAACCAGCCGTCCTGGACGCGCCCCTGCAGCGACCCGACGACCTGGGACGGCTCGACCAGCACGCCGCTGTCGTCGGACCATTTGAGGTAGTGCGCCAGTGCCCTGATGGTCTCCGGGCCGATCAGGCCGTCCGCAGCCACGCCGATCCTGCTCTGCATGGCGCTGATCACGGTCGAACCGGTCGCATCAGAGGCCGGGACCCATTCCCAGCCGCTCGTCAGGGCGGTGTTGGGTCCGGCCCACTCCTCGTTCTGACCCGAGACGACTCCATCCACGGGGGTGCCGAGCACCTCCTGGAGGCCCGCCGTCGTGCCGGAACCCCACAGGCCGTCGATCGGCACATAGGGGTTGGCCTTGGCGGCGGGGGCGCCGAACAGGTTCACGGCGCTCAGCGCACCCATGGCGGGCACACCAACGGCGGCGGTGCTCAGCAGTTTCCTGCGGGAGAATCCCGGTCGTTCGATGGTCATCATTTCTCCTCTTTAGTCATCGCGGTTCAGGAATTTCGTGTGCACAACACCGGGGAACACCAAGGGCTCATCACCCGGTATCGTCTCTCGTCACCCGAGGTAGTAGTTGATTTCATCAACAGGGCCTAGATCGTCCCCTTCTGAAGTCGCAGCTGCAGTTCATAGACGCCGTTGGAAGGCTCGTTGCCTCTCCTGTCCCTGCGAGGATTGTCGAAGAACCCGCTCACGGGCGCGCCGACCCACCGCTGCAGAAGCCGGATGGTGGACTGCCCGAGCAGCCCGTCAGAGTTCGCGCCGATCCTGCTCTGCAGTGCGGCGATCACGGTTGACCCCGTGGCCATTTCTCCGGGAACCCATTCCCAGCCGCTCGTCAGGGCGGGGTTGTACTTTCGCCACGATTCGTTCTGGCTTGAGACGATTCCGTCCACGGGGGTGCCGAGCACCTCCTGGAGAGCGGAGGTCGTAGCGGAGCCCCAGTAGCCGTCGACCTCCAGGTCGATTGCCTTCGCCGCTGGGGCGCCGAACAGGTTCACTGCGCTCAGCGCGCCCATGGCGGGCACACCAACGGCTGCGGTTCTCAGCAAATGCCGACGCGACATTCCGGGTTTTTCCATGGTCATTGTTTGATCCTTGTCTCTTGGATTTTGGGCGCACTTCACCAAAGGCGGGACGGATGTGACGCGATGGAAGAAGACTTTCCGAGAAACACTTCCCCAATCAGATGCGAAAATCGCGTCCCGGCCGCGGTTTCAACGGTTGAACGGCCCGGCTCAGAGCAAAACTGAAACCGAGGGTGCGATCACCCTGCGAGGAATCTGGGTTTGTGGGAAAACACCGATCTGCTCCTGTCGATCCGTTTCGAACGTCTTGCGCGTTCGCCGAGTCGGCAATGCCGGGCTTCCGGGGTGTCACCGACCCGACCGGTGCCCGCTGGTGGGCACGTGATCATCTGGACATTCAGTTTTGTCGCGGAAATACGAGCCAATTTGTTCGGCACGTCCGCACACGTCCCGGCAAACGATTTGCTTCCACAAGCTCCGGTGTCTCCACACTAAGAGGCGAGGGGGTCACCTTCAACCCCCTGTGCCGATTTTTCCCGGGTTTCCCCTGCCCGGTGGATGTTTGAGGCCCACCCCGCGGGGTTGAAAAAAGTTTCGGACCGGGACCCGCCACGGATCCGCGCCCCTGACCCGGTCGGGCAATAAATTGTTGCCGGGGAGCGCATCGATCAGCGCCTGCCCCGTGGGCACGATCGTTTGGAGACGGGCATGGACGAATCGAAGTGGGAGACCCCGCTGTACGTGACCTTGGAGGAGCCCATCACGGTCGGTGTCCTCTGCCGTTGCCTGACGAACCTGCTGCTCGGGGCCCTCCTCGGTTTCGCTCTGATCCTGTTCAGCGCGGCCCCCGGAGGGTCGCCGTCCGGCGGCCCGGCCCAGACGCCTCCCGCCAGCATTCTCCTCGGTCTCGTCGTCCCGGTGGTGATCGGGTTCCTCTCCCACGGGAATGCCGCGGCCCTCTTCTCGGCCGGCACCGGCACTCTCCTGCTCGTTCTGCCGCTGTCCATGGCCGCCCCGCTCAAGTCGATGCTCCCCTGGATGGGCGGGGCCACCTTCATCGCCGCGGGAGCGGCGCTGCTGTTGCGCCACTCGTCACCTTCCGACGACGCTCCCAGGCCGATGGGACACCTGAAATCGGTGGCGGCCGGGATATTCGCGGGGTTGCTGGCCTGCCTTTTCCTGTCGTTCCGGGTCACCCCGACAGCGGCCCTGGAAGCGGGATTCATCCCCTGCCTCGCGGTCGTCGCGATGACGCTGCTCAGCTTCGGGATGGTCTCCAACGGCACCTTCCTCGGCCCCATCGCTCTGGTCATCGCCTGCACGGCCATGGCCGTGTACACGAACATCGGAAAGGACAGCTTCCTGACCGCCATGGTGTTCGGGGTGATCGCCCTGTCGGCGGCGATTCCTTCGATGACCGAAGAATCCCGCGAACCCCGGATCCTCAAGGTCCCGGCGCTCCCCGATTAGCGGCGCCACCCGGACCGGGAAATCCCGCGTGGCAGGGGGCAAGGGCCCGGCCAATCGGCTTCACCCCGTCCCGGGGGTTTCAGCGCGGGCGGTTCTTGGCAGTGCGGTGGGCCTTCGCGGCGACCTCGTCGACGGGCAGCGACGCCAGGTCCGTCGGCATGCCGCGGCGTTCGAGGGCCTTGGTGATCAGGAAGTCCGCGACCTTCGGGTTGGCGGGCAGGATCGGGCCGTGCAGGTAGGTGCCGATCACGTTGCGGTACCGCAGCCCCTCCTGCTGGTCCTCGCCGTTGTTGCCCGCGCCCCGCAGCACCTTCCCGAGGGGTTCGTGGCCGTCGTCGACGTAGGTGCGGCCGGAGTGGTTCTCATACCCGACGACCTCCCCGAACTCCGGGGTTTCCAGGGTGATGTTGCCGATCAGCCGGTCGGTGCCGGCGCGGGTGTCGAGCGGCAGGATGCCCGCTCCCTTGATGGTCTTTCCCTCGCCGGTGACGAAGGTGCGGCCCAGCAGCTGGTACATGCCGCAGATCAGCAGCATCGGCGCGCCGTCCTCGACGAGGCGGCCCAGTTCGTCGATGTGGTGTTGGAGGTCTTCCTGGATCTTGTCCTGCCCGGCGTCCTGGCCGCCGCCGCCGAGGAAGATGTCTCCGGATCCGAGGTCGGTGTCGTCGCCGGGGTTGTGGTCGACGATCTCGGCGTCGATTCCGCGCCATTCGAGGCGTTTTTGGAGCACGCGCGCGTTGCCCCAGTCGCCGTAGAGGTTCATGTCGCGCGGGTAGAGCTGGACGATGCGGATCATGCCACCGCCTCCTGGTCCTGGCCGAGGGCCAGTCCGGACATCAGTTTCCGCAGGGCCGTCATGGCGGTGTAGGTGGTGTAGATGCGTTTCGGTTTGCCCGGGTTGAGGGCGGCGAAACGGTCGAGGGCGTGCTGCAGGTCGGCCTCGATCTCCCCGACGGGCACATCGTCGTAGGCCAGGCGCAGCGCCATCCCGTCGGCGCGGGTGCCGGTGACCAGCGCGACGGAGTCGAGGGGGGTGAAGTCGACGTCCCACAACCAGCTGATGTCGCGGCCGTCGGCGTAGTTGTCGTTGATGGCGATCATGTTGTCCGCCTTGCCATCGGCGAAGGACAGCAGCGACAACCGGAAGCCGCTGGGGTTTTTCACCAGCACCAGTTCCATCGGGACGCCCTTGTAGGTGATGGTCTCGCCGCGGCCGAACGCGGGCCGTACGTTGCCGAGGGCCTCGAGGAGTTTCTGCGTGGGCACCGCGTCGCCGACGATCCGCCGTACCAGGGTCAGGGCGGCGGCGGCGTTGATGAGGTTGTAGACGCCGTTCAGGCTCATCTCGACGACGTGGTCGGTCCCGTCGATCTCGTAGGTTGCGCGTCGCCCGTCGATGGCCTTCAGCAGCACGTCGGCGCGGGCCTCGTGGTTGGCGTGGGCCTGGCCGCCCTTGAGGGTGTCGTCGGTGGGCATCAGCGCCAGCAGTTCGTCGGTGGTGCCGAAGTAGACGGCCTCCGCCTTGGCGCGTTCCCGGATGCGGTAGACGCGCGGGTCGTCGCGGTTGAGGATCACCGCCTCGGTGGCGGCCTCGGCGTTCTTCGCGAGCATCTCGGCGGCGGTGTCGATCTCACCGAACCGGTCGAGCTGGTCGCGCATCACGTTCAGGAACAGGCTCATGCGCGGCTTGACCTGGCGGACGAAGTGCACGGCCCAGGCCTCGTCGAGTTCCAGGACGGCGATGTCGGCGTCGAGTCTGCCGCGCCAGTTGACCAGCGGCAGCAGTTCGGAGATCACCCCGCGGGAGAAGTTCGATCCGGTGCGGTTGGTGAACACCTTGTACCCGACGGCCTGCAGCAACTCGGTGACCACCTTCGTGGTGGTGGTCTTGCCGTTGGTACCCGAGACCAGCACGACGCCACCGGGGAGGGGTTCCAGGGTGCGCCTGAGGTATCCGCGATCCATCCTCTCGACCACCAGCCCGGGCAGCGCCGAACCACTGCCCCTAAGCCGTGCCACCTGTTTGACGAGCTTCCCGATCATGGTGCTGATGGTGTGACGAGGCATGAGGGGAATCCTAGCCCCTGCGGAAAGAGCATCGGCCCCAAAGCCAGTTGAACCGGACCGATGGACAGCGGCATTACATGTCCCTCCCGTGCACGACTCGCGGAGGCTCGACGGTTCAACGTCACCACACGACGGCGGTTTCAAGTGGTGTGTGCAACGTTGAGTAGTTGTTCCATTTTCTCGGCTGGTGTGGCCCAGTCAAGTACTCGGCGGGGTCGGGTGTTGAGGAGGTCTTCAGCGTGTTGGACCTGGGTGTCGGTGATGTGGGTGAAGTCGGTGCCTTTGGGGAAGAAGTCCCGGATCAGGCCGTTGCTGTTCTCGTTGGTGGGGCGTTGCCAGGGAGAGTGGGGATCGCAGAAGTAGGCCTGGCAGCCCGAAGCGAAGGTGAAGCGGGCGTGTTGGGCCATCTCGATGCCCTGGTCCCAGGTGAGGGTCGTCATCAAGGTGGCCGGGAGTCGGCGGGCCATCTGGATCAACGCGTCGGTCACGGTGGTGGAGTCACGGCTGGTGACCCGTTGGATCATGGTGTAGCGGGTGGTGCGTTCGTTGAGGGTCACCAGGGCCGAGGTGCCGCCCTTGCCGATGATGAGGTCTCCTTCCCAGTGCCCGGGAACTGCCCGGTCCTCGACCTCGGCCGGACGGTTGGTGATGGTGGCCTCACCGATCCAGCTACGGCTACCCCGCCCGGACAGCCGTGACCGGGGACCTCGGGTGGTACGTCCGGAACGCAGGGCTTTCTCGACGGTGAGTTCATGACGCAGCCCGCCGGCGGCCTGGACGTAGAGGGCCTGGTAAATCGTCTCGTGACTGACCCACATCGTGGGGTCCTCCGGGAAGTCCTGACGCAGCCGGTGAGCGATCTGCTGCGGGGAATGTTTGTTGTTCAACCGTGTCACCACCTCGTCCCACAACGGTGTCCCGAGTACCAGCTTCCTGTCCTTGGGACGCCGACGTGACCAGTCTGCCAGCCGCTGCGCCGGCTGGGCCCGGTACCGGCCAGGACAACGCTTCATCTCCCTGGAGACCGTGGAACGGTGGACACCGAGTTCTGCAGCTATCTGGGAGGGCGGAACCCGGTCACCGACCCGAACCTCGATCAGGATCCGCCCCGCCAGGGTCAACCGGCCCTGCCCGTCACGCCACTGCGCTGGCTCTCCCACTTCCAACACCGGGTTCTCCCGTAACCGCCGCCGACGCCGCCGCGGACTGTAACGATGCTCGTTCAACCCACCAACCCCTCCCACCCGGCCCCTCGACAACACCATCCCCGCCTCGACAGCCACCTTCCTCACAGTGGAAGGACTACCACCCAACTCCCGCGCGATCGAATGACACGACCGGCCCTGCCCCAACAACACCAACATCAACCCACGACGCTGCTCATCCAACCGCACAACACACCTCCAGAAACTGTTGTTGCGCACACCCTCTGAACCCGCCGACGCTGAACCGCTCCTCTTCCGCGATTCGTGCACAGGGGAAGGGGAAAGGGTTGTGACGTAGCCAGCACACCCCCGGACACCCCCGCCATGGTTTCGACACGCCCGGCTCGCAGAGCGAAGGGCAACTCAACCAACTTCGGGGGAGTCGTTACTTGTTTCCGGGTTGCCTGTACTCCTCGCCGTATTCCTCACCGTTGGGTTCCGCGGGTCCGGGTTCCGCCGGTTCGGGTGCCGCGGGTTCGGGATCCGTGGGCTCGGTTTTCTCGGTTTCCGGGTTCACGGGCCTGCTTTTCATGACCTCGCGGCCCTTGTCGCTGAGTTCGCGGAAACCCTTGTTGATCTCGTCGACGAACCGGTTCAGGTGGCTGCCGAGCTGCTCCAGGAACTCCCTGGCGCCCGGGGATTCGACATCCGGGTGGGTCTTGGCGTACTCGGCGCGCTGCTCGTCGTAGAAGGCCCTCGCCCTCTCCCCCACGAGCCCGGCGAATCCGGCGACGGCGTAGGCGGCGTCCGCCATGAACCTGAGCGCGGCGTCGTCGAGCTTTTCGTTGTCCGTTCTGTCCCGCCCGGTCTCCCCGGGAATGATCTCCCCCTCGGGAACCCCGGCCTGCCCGGGTTGGTTGTTCTCGACCTCGTGAGTCTCCTGGCTGCTTTGCTCTTCACTCATTTCGTCCTCCATTTCACAACGCCTCGAACTCCAGTGTCTCCGCACGAGCACGAAGACACCAGAGCTGCACCCCCCTGAGTTTCCCCGGAACGGCCCCTGAGATCAGCTCAGAACTCCGGGAGACCTCCGCCACGAACCTGTGGGTTCGTGGCGGAGGTCTCGTGTTCTTTCGCCGCAAGGGACGCCGGGGCGTCAATCAGAGGGCGCCGTTGTTGAGTTTCTTCTGCAGTTCCATGATGCAGGTCGAGCCATCCGAGAAGTACCCGTCCTGGGGCGTGCCGCAGTGTCCCTGGAGAGCCATGATGGTGTTCGTGCCGATCAGACCGTCGGCGTCGACACCCAGCCGCTGCTGGAGAGCCTTGATGACCGTCGACCCGGTCGCCAGGCTGTCGGAAACCCAGTCCCAGCCGCTGGTGAGTCCCGGATTCTTCGCCTGCCAGGACACGGCCTGACTCGAGACGACCCCATCGGTGGGAGTGCCGAGCACCTCCTGGAGGCGCCGGGTGGTGGCGGTACCCCAGTAGCCGTCAACGGTCACCGAGCCGCTGGGGGGCTGCTGGCTTCCGCCACCGCTGTAGTCGAGCCCGGGAACGAGACCGCCGTTGGTCCACCCGGGATCGGTGTTGAAGTAGCCAACCGGCACGGTCTCGTCTCGGGCCTCGAAGGATGTGTTGTTGTCGCCACAGGAGATACCGATGTGCCCGTCGAACCACAGGATCGCGCCCGGGGTCGCCCAGGCCTGCTCGAGGCTGATCGGGTTGCAGGCGTCGTACTGGGCACCGGAGACGCGCGGAAATGAAATACCCAGCTGGGCGAGCGACCACTGGACCAGCCCGGAACAATCGAAAGAGCTGGGGCCGGCGTCACCCCAGATGTAGGGGCATCCGGCCTTGGCCTCGGCCGTCTGGAGGAAGTCACGTCCGGAAGCAGCAGCCGAGGCTGGCGTGGCGCCGATAAGGTTGGCCGCGCCCAGCAGCCCCATGGCGGGGACGCCCAGCGCAGCGGTCGTCAGCAGGTTCCTGCGGGACATCTGTGGCCGTACAATATTCATTGATTCCTAACTCCTTGAACTCGTGGTCAATCCTTGGCGGATCAGGTCCTTCCTCCAATGGATCGAACCTTTTCCTTTGCGCCGGTCCTCACGACATTGTTGTGAGGTCAGAGGCGACGCTACCTCTTTCCCCCATGGACAGCGGCGGTGATCATCCGGGTCAGCCTCCGTCGACGACCCGGGCGGCCCCACAGTCAGAACGTGTTGTTGTTGAGTGCTTTCTGGAGAGCCGTGACACAGCTCGAGGATTCCGTGATGGAGCCGTCCTGGACAGTTCCGAAGTGCGCCTGGAGCGCCTTGATGGTGTTCGTGCCGATGAGACCATCCGCCTCGGTACCGAGTTTCTGCTGAACCGCACGGATCACCTCCGATCCATGGGCAGAATCATCGGGCATCCATTCCCATCCGCTGGTCAGGCCCGGATTCCCGCTCTTCCAGGATTCGCTCTGACCCGAGACCAGACCGTCGGCGGTGGTACCGAGCACTTCCTGGAGGCGACGGGTGGTGCTGGATCCCCAGTAGCCGTCGACGGTCAGGCTGATGGTCTCGGACAGGTCGGGGTAGATCAGACCCGGGACGAGACCGCCAGAAACCCACGCGCTGGTTCCCGGCTCAGTGTCGAAACGTTGGAGCGGGTAGTCGTAGTTGCGCGCCTCGAAGGTGTGGACGCCGTCGCCACAGGAGATACCCACGTGACCGAAACGCCACATGATGGCCCCCGGGGTTTTCCTGGCCAGCCCCAGGTCGATGACGCTGCTGGCCCCGATCTGCAGTTCCGAGGTGCGGGGGAAGTCAACCCCCAGCTGCTTGAGTGCCCACTGGATCAGACCGGAGCAGTCGAAGGCATCGGGGCCGGTGCCACCCCAGAGGTAGGAGCAGCCGGTCTTGGTCTCCGCGGTCCTCAGGAAATCGGCCCCGGTCGTCTGGGCGGCCGATGCGGGCGTGGCTCCGGAGAGGCCGAGAGCACCCAGGGCTCCCATGGCGGGGAGGCCAAACACCGTGGTGGAGAGAAGTTTTCTTCGAGACAGTTGTGATTGTGTGGTCTGCATCGCCTTGACTCCTTGATTGTTTTGGTTCGCGGCAGATGAGGTTCCTTAGTCATCGGCGGGCCGGGCCCTTATTGCCCGCACTCTGAAACCCTGCGGTACCGGGCACGTTGTTCTGTTTTGAACGTCATGCCAAGCTGCGGATCACCCGCCCGGCACGTCCTTGCCCGGACACCACCTTCGTAACACAGCGCAACCCTCGAGTTCAAACTTTTCCTGAGGATTCTCAGCTCGCCCCCGGGGGCGGTGACGCCTTGCAGTCTCCTCCCCATTTCGCCCGGACGAACCCAACGCAGGTCGCCGATTTCGCCCGTCACAAGGGGGTTTGCTCGGGATTTCCGTTCGCGAACGGACCGGAGGGACGAGCGGGACGGATCGCCGGTTGCAACTCCAGAGAGTCATCCAAACGTACGACATCCCTTTGTCTGAGAGATTACTGAGAAGTCTCGGGGTTCCGGATGGACCCCCGGGTCGCCCGATCAGGCCTTCTTCGCTGGTTCCGTCCTCCGTTTCGCAGAACCTCTGGTTCCGGTGCCACCACCGCTCGATCCCGGTGACACCAGGTCTTTCCGGAACCCCCCTGGGGCGACGGAGTCGGCGGAACACCTGCGGTCGCGGTCAGGTCGTGAGGTCCGTTCCCCTTGGAGCTCACGCGCCGCGGCAGCCGTTCAGGCGACCCGGGCGGGGTTGGGGCTGTTTCCGGACCCCAACCCCGTCGGTTTGGAGACATCACCCGCTGTCGTCCCCAGGTGGGTCTCCTTGAACCTCCCGGAATCCGACGCGCCGCGCACCCCTTGCGCGCGGCGGTTTTCTCCGCGAGGTCCTCGTCCGGGATGATCTCGAACCGTCACCGCGCAGCCCGAGGCAACTGGCTCCACGCCGGTTGACCCCGACCTCGAGCCGGAACACAGGACCGCGCGACCTTCTGATTCATGACCGTGGAACCGTGGCCGCCTCATGCGCTCTCAACTCCTTTCGCGGTGGGACGGAATCGCTATCCATGCCGACGCGCCGAGATTAGCACTCGGAGGAAAGAATCCTAAAAGATTCTCAGACTTCTATCAGGCTTCTGGAGCGGCCTCCAGCCGGGTCCGGAAAATCGCCGCCACGGGACCCGGAAGAGAACGAAACCCTCCCAAACGAAACCACCGAACAGGCTTTGACTAGGCAGTTCACCGCTTCTCGCGGCACACCTGCGCGCGGCGGAGGAAGAGAAGAGACGTGCCTGGAGCATCACGACCCCGGAAACAAGACAAGCACTCTGCCGACCAAAAGTATGACAAGCGAATTCCTCCTGCGTGTTGCCCAAGGTCTATCTGAGAGCTCCCTGAGACGCGTCGGAACACGTTCCGGGCGCCGGAGTTCCCTTCCCGGCCTCAGATGCGCGTGACCGCCACCCCCTCGGGGATCACCTGGCCGTCGCGGTAGGGAATGACGGCGTGGAACTGGGGTCCGCCGTCGAAAACCAGGGGAAGGAAGTGGCGATCCCCCTCCCACATGGGCAGGTCGCCGAGCCCGGCGAGGGGAACCCAGCGCAGCGGGCCGTCGTCGTTGCGCTCCGGGGGTTCGCCGTCGAAGGCGTCGACGAGGAAAACCAGCCCGAACCAGTCGCTGCCGTCCGAACCGAAACCCGGCCATGCGACGGTTCCGCGCAGCCGCAGGGAGGTCACATCGATCCCGGCCTCCTCGCGGAGTTCCCGCTTCAGACAGGCGGCGGCATCCTCTCCGGGTTCCAGCTTGCCACCGAGGCCGTTCCACTTGCCCTGGTGGTCGTCGCCGGCGCGCTGGCGGTGCACCAGCAGCACCCGGCCGGCGCGGACGACGTACCCGAGGGTGCCGATGACGGCCCGGAACACCGCCGGGCCTCAGACCACGCGGCGCAGCCAGCCGTGCCGGTCCTCGGCGCGGCCGAACTGGATGTCCAGGAGGTGGGCGCGCAATTCGCGGGTGCGCGGACCGGGCTCCCCGTTGCCGACGGCCTGCGCGCCGTGCTCGGGGGAGTTGAAACCGACGATCGGGGTGATGACGGCCGCCGTGCCGCAGGCGAAGGTCTCGGCCACCCGACCCGAGGCGACGCCGTCACGCAACTCGTCGATGGAGATGGGCCGCTCGACGGGGGTGAGGCCGTGTTCGGGCGCGAGGGTGAGCAGCGAGTCGCGGGTGACGCCGTCCAGGATCGACCCGAGGGCGGGGGTGACGAGCTGGTCGTCGTTCGTGACCATCATGAAGTTCATGGTTCCGCACTCCTCCAGCCAGCGGTGTTCGGCGCCGTCGAGGTAGAGCACCTGCCCGCAGCCGTGGGCGGCGGCCTCGTTGGCGGCGGCGAGGCTGGCGGCGTAGTTCCCGCCGCACTTCGCGGTGCCGGTGCCGCCAGGAGCGGCCCGCGTGTAGTTGGGGGTGATCCACAGCTTCACGGGGGCCGGGTAGTAGGCGCCGACGGGCGAGGCGATCAGGCCGTAGCGGTAGTTCTTGGCCTCACGCACCCCGAGGTAGGGTTCGTCGGCGATCTCGAAGGGACGCAGATACAGGCTGCGCTCACCGTCGGGTTGCGGCACCCACTCCTGCTCCAGCGCGACCAGTTCGTCGAGGGATGCGAGGAACAGCTCCTCGGGGAAGGGCGCCATTTCGAGGCGTTCAGCAGAGGAGATGAAACGCCGCGCGTTCCTCTCGGGACGGAACAGCCACACCGAGGAGTCGGCGTGGCGGTAGGCCTTCAGCCCCTCGAAGATCTCCTGACCGTAGTGGAACACCGCGGCGGCGGGATGCAGCTGCCACTGGCCCGTCGGGATGATGCGGGCGTCACGCCAGCCGAGACCCTCGGTGTAGTCGGCGACGGCCATGTGGTCGGCGTAGAACTTACCGAACACCGGATCCGCCACGATGGCGGCACGCTCAACCTCGGGCGTAGGGTGATCGGTGCGGCGGAGTTCAAACAGCGACATGGCCGAAGACTAGTCCACCGCCGGGGACGAAACGGGCACCGCACCCGTTCTCGAGACGCCCCGGGAACGCCCTCCGACCGGAAATCCATCACCCGGTCCACCTGCCGTCAGCGGCCCATATCACATAATCTGAGCAAAGTAAGTGCACCGGGGTTCACCCCGACTCTCCCCTGAATTTGACTTCCTGAGAATCCTGAGAGAGTCTTTCCCAGTCCGTACCCGAAAGCAGGAGATGCCGATGCGCAAGCTTGTGATCTGGTTGACCGCGGCCGCGGTGGCCATCGCAGGAATTGTTCTAGCAGCATCGGCAACCGCCAAGGGCGAGAAGGCCACGGTGGGGCCGTCGGTGGTCGGCATCCACGCCCCCTGCCCCACCACCCATCCCTGGCCGGGCGACAAGGCCCCGATCTCCGAGATCACCAAGCAGCTGTCCGACAACTTCGGTGTGACCTTGGCCGGCAACGGCTGGACCGACGCGAACCGCACCCAGATCAGCGTCGTGTGGCAGGCCCTCGACGCCGTCTCCTGCACCGACTTCCTGGCCAATCTCAAGGCCAAGGTATCCGGCACCATCGGCATCAACGCCGCGAGCATCGGTGGATTCGCCTGGGGCGACTGGTCGCTGACGAAACCCGGCTACCTGACCTTCGACTTCACCAAGTGGAAGGAAGCCGTCGATCTCGGCGACATCGGCCGCCTGTCGCGAATCGTCATCCACGAGTTCACCCACATCTTCAACGCCGACCGGGATTCGAACCCCAAGTACTGGACCGAGTTCCAGGGCCTCGCGGCCAAGCAGGAAGTCTTCAGTTCCTACGCGGGCAGGAACAACCTGGAAACCCTCCCCGAGGTGGTCGGCTACTACGTGGCCCGCTGCGCCAAGGACAACCCCTACGACACGGGCAAGTTCAACGCCTACTACGAGTGGGTCAAGACCAACATCTTCGCGGGCCGCGAGTTCGGGCCCGCCCCCGGCACCAAGGCCAGCTGCGACGTGACCCAGGACCAGATCCCCACCCCCACCCCCGACTGGGTGAAGGCGCTCAGCGGCGACTGACGACGGTCGGCCCCGGGTGTCGCTAGGCTCCTGGCACATGAGCAAGACCAAAATGCCCTCCGTGCAGGGCACCAAGGGTTCAAAACCAACCCTCACCTTCCCCGGCACCGAAGCCCCCGAAGGCCTTCACGTGCAGCTGCTCGACGCCGGAACCGGACCGGAGGTCAAGGCGGGCGACACCATCTCGACCCACTACCTCGGGCAGTCCTGGGACGGAGCAGTCTTCGACAACTCCTACGACCGGGGCCGGCCGCTGAGCTTCCGCGTCGGCGTCGGAGAGGTGATCCGCGGCTGGGACGACGGCCTCGTGGGTCAGCGCGTCGGTTCCCGGGTCCTGCTGTCCATCCCCGCCGAACTCGGCTACGGCGACCACGGCGTCCCGCAGGCCGGCATCAAGGGCGGGGCGACCCTGGTCTTCGTCACCGAGATCCTCGGCATCGCCTGAACGGCCCCTTCCCTGAAGCCGGCTGAGCAGGTCGGCTCAACCAACTTCCACCCCCACAAGCCGGTTGAGCCGGGTCGCGAGGAACGAGCGACCCGAGTCGAAACCAACTGCGCCTCCCAGAGCCTCTACACTTTCCGCGGACGTGGTGGGAAAGGAGCACGAGGTGGCAAGGACCGGGCGGCTGGCCTGGATCGTGTGGGGCGTCGGCATCCTCGCCTACTGCGTCGCGATCATGCAGCGCACCAGCCTCGGGGTCCTGGGGATCCAGACGGCGAACCATTTCGGCACCAGCGTCGGCATCATCTCCACCTTCGTGATGCTCCAACTCGCGATCTACGCGCTGGCGCAGCTACCCGCCGGGGTGCTGGTGGACCGCTACGGGTCACGGGTGGTGATGATCACAGGCTCCGGGGTGATGGTCGCCGCGCAGGTGATCATGGCCTTCGCCGACTCCCTTCCGCTGGCCTTCGCCGCCCGCATCCTGCTGGGGATCGGCGACGCCTGCATGTACGGTTCGCTGCTGCGGCTCATCCCCGAGTGGTTCGCACCGTCGCGGGTGCCGGTCCTGACGCAGCTGGCGGGACTGCTGGGGCAGATGGGGCAGGTGGCCTCCGCGACCATCCTGCTTCCCCTGTTCAACGCCCAAGGCTGGGCGTGGGCCTTCCTGGGTGCGGCCCTCGCATCCGGGGTCGCGGGGGTCATGAGCGCGGTCTGGGTTCGCGACGTGCCCCCCGGCCGGACCCGTCCCGCACCGAAGGAGGAGAGGCTCTCCGACCTGCCCCGCGGCATCGCCGACGCCTGGCGGCATCCCGCGACCCGGCTCGGGTTCTGGGTGCACTTCACCAGCGGTTTCAGTGTCAACGTGTTCGCGATGATCTGGGGCATCCCATGGTTGCAACGGGCGGAGGGACTCTCGGAGGCCGAGGCCGCCTTCCTGTTCAGCCTCACCGTCTACGGCGCCATCGTCTTCTCACCGCTGCTGGGTTGGCTGACCTCACGTCACCCGCTGCGTCGCAGCAATCTGGCTCTCACCGTCATCGGGGTCAATGTGCTCGGATGGGCGGCGGCGCTGCTGTGGCCGGGAAGGGCACCGTGGTGGCTGCTGATTCTCCTGGTGGTCGCGATGTCCGCGGGCGGTCCGGGTACCGGCATCGGATTCGACTATCCCCGCACCCTGCTGCCCCCGCACCGCCTCGGCGCGGCAAACGGCCTGGTCATCACCGGTTCCTTCACGGGAGCCACCCTGAGTCTGCTGGCCATCAGCGCCTTCCTGGGCTGGCTCAACCCCTCCGGCGACTACACCGCCGAACAGCTCGACCAGGCCATGGCGTTGCAGTTCCCGTTCTTCGCCGTCGGCCTGATCGGCATCTTCAGCACCCGCCACCGGCTGCGCACCATGATGCGCCCCCACGGGGTGATAGTCCCGACCTGGCGGGAGGTCGCGGAGAGAATCCGCGCCGGCAGGCGTCGCTGAATATTCGAAATCAGAACAGGCCCTCGGGTTCCTGGGGTTGGGCGTAGGCGGGATCGACCCCGTTGAACAGTGTCGAAACCGAGTTGCCGCTGTGGATGCGGGCGATGGCCTCCGCGAACAGCGACGCCACGCTCAGCACCTTCAGGCCCGGGAAGTTCCCGGGGGCGGGGACGGTGTTGGTGGAGACCACCTCCGAGATGTGGGTGGCGGAGGTGAGGCGCTCCACCGCCGAGCCTGCGAACAGGCCGTGGGTGCAGGCGATGGAGGCCTCGGCGCAGCCGAAGTCGGCCAGCCGGGAGACGATCTCGATGATCGACCCGCCCGTGGCGATCTCGTCGTCCAGCACGATGGCCTTCTTGCCCGCGACGTCACCGACCACCGACGAGATCACCACCTTGTCGTCGGCGAGGCGTTGTTTGTTGCCGGCCGCCACGGGCAGCCCGAGCAGACGCGCCAGCAGCGTCGCCTGTTTGGCGTTGCCCAGGTCCGGGGAGACGACGACGTGGTTGCTGAGGTCGCGGCCGCGGTAGTGGTCGGCGATGACGCCGAGCGCCGTGAGGTGATCCACCGGCACGGAGAAGAACCCGTGGACCTGCGGGGCGTGGAGGTTCATCGTCAGCACCCGGTCGACGCCGGCGGTTACCAGCAGATCGGCGACGAGACGACCGCCCAGGGAGATGCGGGAGGCGTCCTTCTTGTCGGAACGGGCGTAGGCGTAGTGCGGGATCACCGCCGTGATCTGCGCTGCCGACGCGCCGCGTGCGGCGTTGACCATCAGCAGCAACTCCATCAGGTGCTCCTGGGTGGGTGGCACGAGAGGCTGCACGATGTAGACGTCGCGTTGTCGGCAGTTGGCGAGCAGCTGGGCCTGGAGGCAGTCGTTGCTGAACCGGGAGATCTTCACGTGGCTCCGGGGAACCTCAAGATGGTCGCAGATCTCGTCAGCCAGCGCATGATGGGCGGAACCGGAGAAAACAACGATGCCCTTCACGGTCTCTCCTTGTTAGACGGCTGTACGTCCCCACCCTAGTGGGGAGGCCGTCGCCGAGACCGCCAAAGGGCGCCGCGACACGGTACCCGTCAAAACTCCTGTCAGCGATCGCCCGCCTCGACGCCAGCCCTCCCGTCATCCGCTGGCCCTCCCGTCATCCGCCAGCCTTCCCGACGGAAACGCCACCCCAACCGTCATCCGCCAGCGCTACAGCGCAAGCAAACGACCACAAGACAAGCGAACCCCGGACCGACCCCACAAGGCAGGCAAACGCTATCCTCGACCCGTGAGGCGACGGCGCAGAGCGCGACCCATCCGGGTGAAATCGTCGCCAAGTTCGTTGTCGGTGACGGTGTAGGCCCAGGTGGCGCTGGGGATACGGGATCCCAGCGATTCCAGGTCCAGCCGCCCATCGACGACCGGAGCTTCCAGGAGGGCGGCGACGGCGTCGTCGAGGATGCGTCCGGAAAGGCCCTGGTAGGCCGCCCCCATCTCCTTCTCGAACTCGGTCAGCGGATCCTCGCGGGCCAGCACCCGCAGGTGGATGCCCTCGCGCAGCTCGGCTGCGTGCCCGAGGTGCGCGCTCCAGGCGGCGTCGATGGCTGCGACCAGCGCCAGTCGCGCCCCTTCCTCGAGTTCGTCCTCCCCGACCCGCTCATCCAGCTCCGCGACCTCCTCGGGCGCGTGTTCGGCGAGCCGGTCCAGGGCCTCGGGCCCCTCGAGACAGGTTTCGCGCACTTCGACGAGATGGGTGCGTTGGCGGCGCAGCAGTTCGCCGTAACGCCACGACAGCCACCTCAGGTTGCGTTGGTCGCCGTCGCTGACCCGCTGCGCATGGTCCACGACCCCCAGGACACGACGGTTCGCGCGGCACTGTTCGACCTCACCACCGCCGTCCACGACCGCGGGTTCGGGATGGTCGGGGTCGTTGTCGGTGACGAGGCGGTCCGCGAGGCTGGCGAGGAACACCGACTCCCCCGGATCGCCCTGCCGGCCGGCGCGTCCGCGGAGCTGGTCGTCGAGTCGGGCGCTGGGGAAACGCCCCACCCCGACCACCAGCAGCCCGCCCGCGTCGACGGCCTCGGGTGAGGGCACCACGTCGGTGCCGCGCCCGGCCATCTGCGTCGAGACCGTGACCCGGCCCGCCTCACCGGCCCGCGAGATGATCGCGGCCTCCTCGGTGGCGTTGCGGGCGTTCAGCAGCACGCATTCGACGCCGAGGCCGCGCAGCAGGTCCGCGATCCGCTCCGATTCCCTCACGCTCTGGGTCGCGACCAGCACGGGTCGCCCCCGTTCCCCGGATTCCCGGACGAGGTCCGCCAGGGCCGCGTCGCGATGCCCGGAGGTGGCGTGGAGCCGGGTGGGGTGGTCGTTGCGGCGGCACGGCAGGTGCGACGGGATGACCGCGACCTGCAGCCCGTACAGGGATTCGAGTTCCTCCTCGGCGGACCGCATGGTCGCGCTCATGCCGACGAGTTTGTCGTAGCCGCCGACCAGTTCGGCGATGACGAGCTGGTCGAGGACCTGGAGTCCGGGAGCGGTCTCGAGGGCCTCCTTCGCCTCGACGGCGAGCTGCAGCCCGTCGGGCCAGCGTTGCAGCCGGTCCACCCTTCCCCGCGACCCACTGACGAGCCAGACGCGGTCGTCGGCGACGAGGTAGTCGACGTCGCGTTCCAGGGCGGCGTGGGCGTGGAGGGCGAGGTTCAGCGAGACGAGGAACTCGGAGTCGGTGCCGAACAGGTCGCGGTCGGGGTGGTCGTCCTCGACGCGGCGCAACCCGTCGTCGGTGAGGTGGACGGTGCGACGGTCGGGCGCGACGACGTAGTCGCGGCCCGCCTCGAGGCCCCGCACGTAGGCGGCGAGCCCCAGGGCGTGTTCATCGCGGTGCGGTTCGGCGTCGGCGGCGAGCACCAGGGGCACGCGGGCCTCGTCGAGCAGGACCGCGTCGGCCTCGTCGACGAGCACCACCTCGCGGCGGGCCCCGGTGCGGTCCCCGGGCCGGGCGGCGAGGCGGTCGCGGAGCAGGTCGAAACCGGCCTCGGCCACCGAGGAGTAGGTGATGTCGGCGGCGTAGGCGGTCTGCCGGGCGGTGAGGTCCTGGTCGGCCTGCACGGCCGCGCAGGTCAGTCCGAGGCCGCGGTACAGCGGACCCATCCAGTCGGCGTCGCGGGCCGCGAGGTAGTCGTTGGCGGTCAGCACGTGGACGTGGCGCCCCTCCAGGGCCCAGCCGGCGGCGGCCATCGCACCCACGAGGGTCTTGCCCTCCCCGGTCGCCAGTTCGATGGAGAACCCTCGCAGCAGGGCGGCGGCGGCCAGGTACTGGTTGGGGAAGGGGTCGAGCCCCACCTCCCGCCCCGCCACCTCACCTGCGACCGCCAGGAAACCGGCCAGTTCGGCGTCACTGGTCGCGTCGAAGGATGTCGGGGCCTCTGGCGGGTTCTCCGGCATGGCGTCCACCACCCGCTGAAGGCGTTTGAGGCGTTTGTCGTTGGCGGAACGCCACATGGACTCGCGCAGACGGTCGGCAACGGATGTGAGGGGCAAGATGACTCCTGGGTTGGGTGCCACCCAGCCTAGGGCGTATCACGAAAACCACGCTTGGTAGCGGAAGAATCCGGTTTTGCAGCACCCAGTGCCGTTTCGTGCCCCGAAAGAGGAATTTCTGAGTTTGAGTGCTGCGCAGCCGGGTTTTTTCCCGACGCCCCGACCTGCACGGAACGGATCCGTCCCTGCACGGGAGCTAGGATTCCCGCATGTTGGCCGCAGTGATCACGTGTTCGGACCGGGCCGCCGCCGGGATCTACCCCGACCGTTCCGGCCCGCTGCTGCGGGAGTCCCTGAACGGGCTGGGATTCGAGACCCGGGAGCCGAGGGTGGTGCCCGACAATCTCGTCATGATCCGCGCCGCCATCCGGGAGGCCGTCGCTTCCGGGTCGCGGGTGGTGCTTACCACCGGAGGCACGGGAGTCGGGCCGCGCGACGTCACCGCCGAGGCCACCCTCGACCTGCTCGCCTGCGAGCTTCCCGGGATCATGGAGGCCGTCCGGCGTCGCGGCGCCGAGAAGAACCCCCACGCCCTGTTGTCGCGGGGCCTGGCGGGGGTGGTGGAGTGCGCCGGGACGCGGGCGATCATCATCAACGCGCCCGGCTCTGAGGGCGGCGCATCCGACACCATAGAGGTCGCAGGCCCACTGCTGCGACACCTCGTCGAACAGCTCGACGGCGCCGATCACTGAGCACATGCCGGGAGCCGTTGCTCTTCGACGGCGAACGTCACGGTTCTGCCGCGAGCTCTTCGACGGCACCGCGGCGAATGGCCTCGGCGCTGGCGAAACGTTCGGCGAGCGTGCGACGCTCCTCTTGGCAACGCCCCTAGAAGGACCGGCCTCACTCCCCCTTGGGCGGGGGCTGGTTGCCGTCGTCGCGCTGGGCGAGGAAACGTTCCACCGCCGCCGCTATCTCGTCGGCGGAGGGCAGGTCCTCGCCGGTGGGTTCGGTGTAGCGGTCGTACTGCTCCTCGAGCTGGTGCAGCAGCTCGCGGGCGGTCTCGTCGCCGCGGGTGTCGGCCTCGATGGCCATCAGGTTGGCCTCGGCCGCCAGGTCGAGTTCGTCGGTGGGCAGGGCCAGCTTTGTCACCTCCGCGTAGCGGTGAAGGATGGTGGCCGCGGCCTGTGTGAAGGAGGCGTTGGCGAGGTAGTGGGGCACGTGGGCGGCAGCTCCGTAGGAACTGATCCCGAGCTTCCCCAGGTGGTATTCGAGGTAGGAGGAGAAGGACGCCGGGATCTCGAGGCGGTCGATCCAGCGGGGGTTCTGCTGCCGCAGCTCCGGATCGGTGGTATGTATCGCCAAGGGCGTGGGGCGCGTGTGCGGGAAGGCCATGGGCATGCCGTAACCGGTCAGCAGCATCGAGACGTCGAGCCGCTGGACCAGCCCGACCAGTCCGTCACGGAACAGTCGCCAGCGGTGATCGGGTTCCGGACCGCGCATCACGAGGTACGGCATTCCCTCGGCGTCGCGTGCCAGGTGCAGGTTCAGCACTGGTTCCTCGAGCGAGGCCCAGTGGTCGCGGTCGAAGACCATGGCGGGACGGCGGGCACGGTAGTCGTGGACGAGGTCCATGTTGAACGACCCGAGCAGCTGCGGTTCGGAGTGCTCCAGGAGGGCCTCGATCAGCGTCGCACCGACGCGTCCCGAGTCGATGAAACCGTCGAAGAAGTAGAACAGCGGAGGTCGCGACCCCGCGACGGTGCCCCACAGGTCTTCGTTGATGGCAAACCAGTCGGACATACCCCCAGCCTAACCGCTGAACCCCCGTTTTGCGCCCCTGCCGGAACCGGATAGCCATCCGGGGACGAGCGGCCACACGAAACGGGCACCCGGGGAGGCGTTTCGTGCCGGTTGAACCGGGCCGCGGTCATCCGCGGTGCATGACCTGCTGGGCCTCGCGCACGGGAATCATCACGACCAGCCCGGCGGCCAGCACCAGCACGATCCCGAGGATGCCGAAGTGCACCGCCGACTCGCCCGCCGGGACGAGGAACGATCCCAGCCACAGGGACAGCACCCACAGCGACGACGCCAGGAAGGACACCGCCCGGCCGGTCGTCGCGTACAGCCCGAACACCTCACCCGAGTGACCCTCCGGGATCAGACGCGCCAGGAAGGACCGCGACGCCGACTGCGCAGGGCCGACGAACAAGGTCATGGCGATCCCGAAGATCCAGAACACCACCGGCCCCCGGTCGTGGAGCAGGAAGATGCACGACCCCAACCCCACCAGCGCGCCCAGCGAGATCAGGATCACCCGTTTCGGCCCGGTCCGGTCGTCCAGGTGCCCGAAGACGATGGTCGCGAGCCCCGCGACCACGTTGGCCACCACCCCGAAGACGATCACCTCGCCGGTGCTGAACCCGAACACCAGTTTCGCCAGCACCGCACCGTAGGTGAACACCCCTGCCAGGCCGTCGCGGAACAGCGCGGAGGCCAGCAGGAACCAGGTCGTGTGCGGGGAGACGCGGTGGATGCGGATCACGGAACCTATGAGGTCGCGGTAGGCCCGCACCGGCGACTGGCGCGGCGGCGGGGAGGCCACGGGCCGGTCCTTGATGGCCATGAACAACGGAATGGTGAACAGCACCGTCCACACCCCGCACAGCAGCATTGAGTTGCGCACCCCGTCGGGGCCGATGTCGGAGCCCGCGACGGCGACGATCAGCAGCAGGATCGCGATCCCGCCGAGGTATCCCATGCCCCAGCCGTACCCGGAGACGCGGCCGACGTTGCCGGGGGTGGCCACCTGGTCGATGGCGGCGTAGTAGTTGACGTTGGCCACCTCGGAGACGATGTTGCCGATCCCGAGCAGCGCCAAGCCCAGCCACAGGTACTGCTGCCCGGGCGCGACGAACCACAGCGCCGCCGAGACCGCCGCCAGCGCCCACGTCTGCCAGCGCAGGTGGAACATCCGCCTCCCGGAGCGATCCGTGCCCTGCCCCAGCACCGGCGCCAGCAGCGCGATGAGCACCCCGGCCACGGCCATCGCTACGCCCAGCATGAACGCCGGCGTGTCGTCGCCGGCACCGGTCCCGAACAGCGACCCGGAGGAGATGTAGGTGCTGAACACGAAGGTGGTGATGACGGTGGCGAAGGGCTGGGTTCCCCAGTCCCACATGCACCAGCTGAAGATCTTTCCCCAGGAGGTGCGTCGTTCGCGCAGGGCGGCGGCGGGCGCCTGGGTCTGGGTTTGAGTCACGGGAACAACCTAGTGCCATCGGACCCACCCCGCACCGGGATTCCACGACGGCCCGACGACCCGGGAAGGGCGCTTGCAGGCAACACTCACCACACTGCTACGGTGTGCTCGTCGGTGGCGCCCCAGGCGCCGGGGAACCCGGTGGGAATCCGGGACTGACGCGCAGCGGTGAGAGGGACCTAACGGGCACGTGGCCACTGGGAGAAATCCCGGGAAGGCGTCCGCGACGGAATGAACTCGAGTCCGAATACCAGCCGACGACGTCATCCACGCCTCGCGAAAAGGCCCAACTGGAAAGAGCTTCCATGCGTCTGAACACCCGTGTCCCGGTCCACCGCCGCCTCCGGCCAGGCCCACATGGGGTCCGAGCCGGCACTCAGCCAGCCGAGACCATCAAGGACAAGGGGCGCTTCGAGGTGTACGACCGAAGGCGCGTGAACCGGAGCCGCGGATGAGAACCCTTCTGGTCACCCTCGCCCTCTCCGACGCGGCACGCTGGCCGGAGCTGGCGGAGGTCGCGGACGGGCTGGGAGCCGATGTGGCGGTGCTGCAGGGCGAGGGGCCGGCGCTGGTGAACCAGCTGGATGAGCTGGCCGGACTCGGATCGGATCCGGTGCACCTGGTCGGCGTCACCTTCGGCGACGACCTGGGGCCGGCGTCATGGCTCGGCCGCGTGGCGCGCTGGTGGCTCGATTCGCGTGGGCCGCTGCTGGAGCTGTGGTGTTCCCGGCGTCCCCTGCGCGGGCTGCCCGGGGAGCTGCCCTGCCCCGGAGAGGCCCGCCGCCTGGGGCCGCGCGATTCCCTCACCAACCCGAACTGGGAACAACCCCCGCCCGTTTCCCGGCAGGTGCTGGTGTGCCGCGGGCCGCGCTGCAACGCGAAGGGCGCACCCGAGACGCAGGAGGCCCTCAGCCGGGCGCTGGCGGAGGCCGGGGCGCTGGACGAATCGGTGCTGCTGACCGCGACGGGCTGCTGCTACCCGTGCAACCGGGCCCCCATCGTCGTGGTGCAACCCGACATGGAGTGGCTGGGTCCCGTCACCCCCGACGACGTGCCCGCGCTGGTGAAGCGCCTGACCCGGTGAGGAGACGCCGACCGGGTCACTCGTCCATGCGATCGGGGTGGAGACGTTCCGGCAACCCCAGCCCCGGCCACCGGATGCGCCGTTCCTCGCTTCTCGGGAAGAACCCGAACACCTTCCGCGTGATCTCCACCCACGACTCGTAGCGGAACCCATCGAGACCGGTCCAGCCCCACACGTTGCGCAGCACGTGCCCGGTCTCCGCGACGATCACGGCCGCCTCCCGTTGACCCGCGGGGCGGGGGAAGTCGCGGCGCCACAGCCCGGCCCATTCGTCGGCGAGCCGCCACTGCCGGTCCCTGAGGCGGGGTTCGTCACCCGGGGAGTCGTTGCTGACCTCCACCGCCATCCGGTCCCCGCCCCTGAGGAACTGCACCAGCCGTCCCCTGCCGCTGACGACGAGAACGGCCTCGTCGGGCAGTTCGACGAGCACCTGCGTGAGGGCGGGATCGAATTCGCGCCAACCGGTCATCGCACCTCCTCAACACCACTTTCAAGGATTCTCATCATCCCATCCCGGCCAACCGGAAACCCTTCCCACCGCGCACACCGCCACCAGAACCCGCCCCCACTGCGTTTCCTGAACGAAAGTGAACAATCCACAGAAAACACACTTTCCCACAAGTGCTTGTGGAAAACTTTTCCGGAAAAATCAAATCTCCCGGGGACCGGGCGTCGTTTCGACGCGAACCGCGCCGGCCCTCGGGGCCCGCCCGCCGGCGTAAAGGGCTCGCCGAACCGCCCCTCCCGCTGGCCAAAAGTCGCCTTTTCCCCGATCCCCCTCCCGTCCAGCCCCGGGGGCTACTAGGCTTGATGCACCGGACGCCACAGGCGACGCCCGAAGAGATGAAAGGCATCATCATGGAGACCACGGAGGCAGTAAGCGAAACCAGAAGCGTGGCGGTCACCCGGGTGGCTCCCACCCAGTTGGAAGCCGTCTGGAGGGCCCTCATGACCCCCGCCGGAGCGCAGACACTGCTCGGCGCAGGCGGGCAGCTCGGCAACAAGGGTGAGTCGTGGAAAGCCGATGACGGCACCTACGGCATCACCCGCAGCTTCCACCCCAAGGAACAGATCCGGTTCTCGTGGCACGCGTCCGAAGGGGCGCCGGCCACTCTCGTCGACCTCAGGATGCGTGCCGTCGACAGCGGAACGGAACTGACGATCGTCCACGGCAACCTTCCCGAGGACGCCGACCTCGAGGCTCTCCGCGCCCGCTGGGAGACGACCCTCGAAGCCCTGATCACCGCTTCCTGACGGCAACGGAACCATCCGGGACCCGAAGGACCTGTCAGGCGGCCCGGCCTGCGGTTTTCCGCCGGCCGGGCCGCCCATGTTTTCGCGACACCCATTCCCCTCGAAATCCCTCCCGCCACTCTTCCGGGCCGCAAACCGCAGGCGTAAAGTGTGCCGGGACAGACTGGCGACGTAGCCAGTACACAAATGATCGCTAGGGAGCATCATGACCGAGCTACCGCGAGAAGCGGTGACAGCACCAGAAGAGAAAGCCCTCCGCGCCGCGACGGACCCACGGCCCGCCCGGCGCAATCCCACGAAGGGCATCGGGCTGCTCGGAGCCGCGGTCGGCGTATTCTGTCTCACCTCGTGCGATTCCGGTGGCGGCCAGTCGGGTAGCCACATCGGCGGGGAGGCGAACCTCCAGCTGCCCAAGCTCGATTCCGTTTCCTTCCTCGGCCTGCCGGGCAGCGTGCTGCTCGGTCTCGGACTGATCGTGTGCGCCCTCGGCCTGGTGTTCGGGATCATCACCTATTCGCAGCTGAACCGCATGCCCGTGCACACGGCGATGCGGGACGTCTCCGAGCTGATCTACACCACCTGCAAGACCTACCTGAAACAGCAGGGCCGGTTCCTGATGCTGCTGTGGGCCTTCATCGCCGCCATCATCGTCATCTACTACCTGTTCCTCGTCAATTTCGGGGTGGGCAGGACGGCCGTGGTGATCCTGTTCTCGCTGATCGGCATGGGCGGCAGCTACGCGGTGGCCTGGTACGGCATCCGCGTCAACACCCTGGCCAACTCCCGCACCGCGCACGCCGCGATGTCCGGGCGCCCCTACCCCTGCCACGACATCCCGCTGCGCTCCGGGATGAGCATCGGCATGGTGCTGATCTCCGTCGAGCTGGCGATGATGCTGGTCATCATGGTGTTCCTGCCCGGCGAGATCGCGGGTTCGTGTTTCATCGGTTTCGCGATCGGTGAATCGCTGGGCGCGTCGGCGCTGCGCATCGCAGGCGGGATCTTCACCAAGATCGCCGACATCGGCGCCGACCTGATGAAGATCGTCTTCCACATCAAGGAGGACGACGCCCGCAACCCCGGCGTGATCGCCGACTGCACGGGCGACAACGCCGGTGACTCCGTCGGCCCCTCGGCGGACGGTTTCGAAACCTACGGCGTGACCGGTGTGGCGCTGATCACCTTCATCCTCCTCGGGGTCCAGGACCAGATGGTGCAGGTGCAGCTGCTGGTGTGGATCTTCGTGATCCGCGCCGTGATGGTGGTGGCCTCCGGGATCTCGTACTTCGTCAACGCCGCCATCACCCGCGCCCGCTACCGCGACGCCGCCGAGATGGACTTCGAGGCGCCCCTGACGTCGCTGGTGTGGCTGACCTCGGTGCTGTGCATCGCGTGTACCTTCGGCACCTCCGCGACGCTGATCGGTGGCCTGCCCGACGGGATGTGGTGGAAGCTGTCGCTGATCGTCAGCTGCGGCACCCTGGCCGGGGCACTGATCCCGGAGCTGGTGAAGGTGTTCACCTCCACCAACGCCCGCCACACCCGCGAGGTCGTGGTCTCCTCCAACCAGGGCGGGGCGTCGCTGAACATCCTCTCCGGCCTGGTGGCCGGCAACTTCTCCGGCTACTGGATCGGGCTGGCGATCACCGGATTGATGGGGTTGAGCTTCATCATCTCGACCATGGGGCTGAGCCAGCTCATGATCGCCCCCGCGGTGTTCGCGTTCGGTCTGGTCGCGTTCGGTTTCCTGGGCATGGGGCCCGTGACGATCGCCGTCGACTCCTACGGTCCCGTCACCGACAACGCCCAGTCGGTGTTCGAGCTGTCCACCATCGAGGAGATCCCCAGCATCGAGGAGGAGCTGGAACGCGATCACGGCATCCGCCCCGACTTCGAACGCGCCAAGCACTTCCTCGAGGCCAACGACGGCGCGGGCAACACCTTCAAGGCGACGGCGAAACCGGTGCTGATCGGCACCGCCGTGGTGGGGGCCACCACCATGATCTTCTCCATCATGATGGGCCTGACCAACAAGCTCACCGAGAACCTGGAGAACCTGTCGCTGCTGCACGCCCCGTTCCTGCTGGGCCTGCTGCTGGGCGGCGCGGTGATCTACTGGTTCACGGGCGCCTCCATGCAGGCCGTCACCACGGGCGCCTACCGGGCAGTGGAGTTCATCAAACAGAACCTGCACCTCGACGGCGAGACGAAGGCCTCCGCCCAGGATTCCAACAAGGTGGTCGAGATCTGCACCCAGTACGCCCAGAAGGGCATGTTCAACATTTTCCTGGGCGTGTTCTTCGCCACCCTGGCGTTCGCCTTCGCCGAACCGTTCCTGTTCATCGGGTTCCTCGTCGCGATGGCGCTGTTCGGGCTCTACCAGGCCATCTTCATGGCGAACGCCGGCGGCGCCTGGGACAACGCGAAGAAACTCGTCGAGGTGGATCTCGACGCGAAGAACACGCCGCTGCACGACGCCACCGTCGTGGGTGACACCGTCGGTGATCCCTACAAGGACACCTCCTCTGTGGCGCTCAACCCGGTGATCAAGTTCTCGACGCTGTTCGGGCTGCTGGCCGTCGAACTGGCCACCGCGATCACCGCCCAGGGCCTGGGTGTGCTGGCCCACGTCCTGGCCGCGGTGTTCCTGCTCGTCTCCGCCTTCTTCTGCTACCGCTCCTTCTACGGCATGCGGATCGGCGAGAGGATCGAGGACATCAAGGCCTGAGGGTCCGCGACGGGTGGGGCCGGGACGACACCCCGGCCCCACCCTCCGTCCGTTCCGGGGCGGGAATGTGCAAGAGTGGTCGGTGATTGAGTGCGCCCGTGTGGAGAGGAACCATCATGAGCAGTCCGCAGTACCCCCACGACCCGTACGGCGGCGACCAGCAGGGAAACGTGTGGGAGCAGTCGCAGCCCACCGGGAACGTCTGGGACCCGCAGGCCACGGACGCCTGGGGCCAGCAGGCGGTCTCCAACGCGTCCCCGCAGGGCCTGCCGCCCTCCCCCTCCCCGGGCGGACCTATGGGCCAGTCCGCACCCCCACCCCAGCAGCAGCCACCGCAGGTTCCACCGAGCCCGAACAACTTTTTCGCCGCGCTGTTCGACTTCGGTTTCAAACGCCGCTTGAGCACCGCAGCCATCAAAACGGCCTACCTTCTCGGAACCATCACGGCGGCCCTCCTGGCGGTCGCGATCCTCGCCATGGGGTTCACCAGCCAGAATCCACTGCTCATCGTCGTCTCGCTGTTCCTGGCCCCTGCCGGTTTCCTCACCACGTTGGCCGCCGTTCGTGTGATAATGGAGACGTATCGGGCCGTTGCAGGCGAGTCCGATTGATGCTGGTTGAGCCGGGCCATACACGACAGAGACCTCGGCCCGGCTCGACCTCAATCCCCGGGGGATCCCACGAACGTAACCGCCACAGCCGGTAGGTTGTAGTCGTGAGCATCACCGTCAAGACGATCAGCGCCGACGAGCACCTGGCCTTCGTGGCGGCTCGTGGTCAGGCGAGTTTCCTACAGCTTCCCGCTTGGGGGAAGGTGAAACCGGAGTGGCGTTCCGAATCCATTGGCTTCTTCGACGGCGACACCCTAACCGGGGTGGGGCTCGTCCTGTACCGGCAGCTGCCGAAACTGCCCCGCTACCTGGCCTACCTGCCGGAGGGCCCCGTCCTCGACTGGGACCGCCCCGACGTCGACGCCCACCTGGAGGCGCTCGTCGCCCACGCCCGCCGCAACAAGGCGTTCGCCGTGCGGATCGGCCCGACCGTGGTGCACCACCGCTGGCTGGCGCCCACCGTGAAGGCCGCCATCGCCGATCCCGGGATCACCGCCCTGTCGCAGGCCACCCCCGACGAGACCACCCTGACCGGCACCCGCGTGCTGCGAACCCTGGATCATCTCGGTTGGCAGCCCCAGGCGGAGGGTCACGGCTTCGCCGCCGGGCAGCCGAAGTTCAACTACCAGCTGCGCCTGACCGACGCCGAAGGCGCGGCACTGACCGACGAGCAGCTGCTGAAGGGCATGAATCAGCTGTGGCGCCGCAACATCAAGAAGGCCGACAAGCTGGGCGTGACGGTCACCCGGGGGGAACGCGCCGACCTGGCCCGGTTCCACCGCATCTACCTGGAAACCGCCGAACGCGACCACTTCACCGGCCGCGGGCTGCCCTACTTCGAGACCATGTGGGACGCCCTCAACGCCGAGGAACCCGACCGGATGCGCGTCTACCTGGCCGAACACGAGGGCGACCTGGTGGCAGCCACCACCTTCATTCGCGTCGGCACCCACGCCTGGTACTCCTACGGTGCCTCCACCACCGCGAAACGCGAGGTCCGCGGCTCCAACGCCATCCAGTGGCGCATGATGCGCGACGCCCGCGACGCCGGAGCAGACATCTACGACCTGCGCGGCATCACCGAGGGCCTGGCGGCCGACGACCCGGAGTTGGGGCTCATCCAGTTCAAGGTGGGCACGGGAGGCGAGGCCGTCGCCTACCTCGGGGAATGGGACAAACCCATCAGCTCGTTCCTCCACTTCGCCTTCCAGCAGTACCTGAAGCGGCGGTGACATGACCCTCAAACTGACCATCGACACCCGCGCCTGGCGCGACCACGTCAAGCACGTCCACGAGGAGTTCCCGGGGCTGGTGCCCGTCGCCAAGGGCAACGGCTACGGCCTCGGACTGGACGTCCTGGCCCGCGAGGCCGAACGTCTCAACAGCGACTGCCTGGCGGTCGGCACCGCCCACGAGGTCGCGACGGTCAGGGAGGCGGGATGGTCGCGCGACGTGATCGTCCTGAACCCGTGGCGGCCCTTCGACGAGACCGCCACGGCCCTGCTCGACGATCCCCGCGTCATCACCGTCGTCTCCCGCCTCACCGACCTCGACGAGTTGCGCACCACGCATCCGGGAACCCGGGTGGTGGTGGAACTCATGACGTCGATGCGCAGGCACGGCATCACGCCGCAGGAGATCGCGTCGGTGGATGCCGGGAAACTGGGATTCGAGGGCTGGACGATGCACCTGCCGTTGAAGGGGCAGCTGTCGGAGGCCAAGCAGCTCGCATCGGAGGCCGTGGCCCATCAGCGGGGCGCGGTGTGGGTTTCACACCTGGGCGTGAACGACTACCGCAGGTTCCGCACCCAGCTGGGTGTGCAGACCCGGATGCGGATGGGAACCCGGCTGTGGCTGGGGGCCCCGCAGGCCCTGAGAACCACCGCCACCGTCCTCGACGTGCACCGCGTTGCCCGCGGTGCCCGCTACGGCTACAACCAGTCGCGTGCCCCCCGGGACGGCTGGCTGGTGATCGTCAGCGGCGGCACCTCCCACGGGATCGCGCTGTCGGCGCCGTCGCCGGCCCGGTCGCTGCGGCAGCGGGGCGTGAGCCTGGCGCAGGGCGTCCTGGACGCCGCCGGGGTCTCGAGGTCGCCGTTCAGCATCGCGGGTCGCAAACGCCCCTTCGCGGAACCCCCGCACATGCACGCCTCCATGGTGTTCGTCGGGGGCACGAGCGCCGGGGTCGAGGTCGGCGACGAAATCCCCGTCACCACCCGCCAGACCACCACCACCTGCGACGAACTCGTCTGGAACTGAGGGGCATCACCGCCGATCGCACGGTTGCGCAGCACTCAAGCCGGAAACTGGCCCATTTCGGCTCGATTCTCGGGTTGAGTGCTGCGCAACCGTGCAAATGGGCCTGCGGCCTCGTTCAGCACACCGCCGATCGGGTCGGCGACCTGCTGGGTGCGCAGCGGATCGTGGCCCGGGTCGGCGGCGTCGCGCAGGCAGGAGATGAAGATCCAGACCTCCACGACGATTCGCAGGATGATGGTGGCGAAGTAGATGTTCGGGTTCGAGTTGAGTTGCCCGCCCAGATACCCCCAAACCGCGGCCCAGTAGATCACCTGGGTGACGGTGAAGGCCACCCACTCCAGGCGGCCGAGCCGCCCCACCAGTAGTGCCAACAGCAGCCACAGCGCGGTCTGGGGGGCGTAGGTGGCGCCGAACAGCGCCGTCGGGAACACGAACAGCACCACGAGGGTGCCGACACGTGGCCGGTGTCCCCGCAGGTAGAGCCAGGCCGCCACGATCACCAGCAGCAGCGCCGTCAGCATCAGTCCCAGCGACCCCGCGGCCCGCACCTCCCAGCCGAACAGTTTCCCGAGGTAGAACAGCGACCCGTAGGACAGGTTCTTCGTCGCCTCACCCTGGTAGTACCTGGCGACGGCCTCCCAGTTCAGAATCAGCAACGGCAGATGCAGCAGCGCGACGGTGGCCGCCGCGGCTCCGAGGAATTTCCCCACCTGCCCGGCCCGGCCCCGAAGCACAACGGCCAGGGCGACGGCCAGCACCACCGCGATCGCCATCAGACCCGCGCAGACCGCGAGCCCGAGCACGACCCCCGACAACACCAGCCGCCCCTTGGAGAACAACAGCAACCCGAGGGCGGCCAGTGAAACCGCGAACAGATCCCACGACACCAGCCCGGAGGCCAGGACCACGGGCGAGGCCGCCAGCCACATGCCGTCCCAGGAGCGGTACCGGCCGCCCCGCGAGTCGCGGCCCATGAAGGTCTGGCACAGCACCCACAGCAGAAAACACGCGAACAGCAGCACCATGCAGACGGCGTAGAACACCTGCGACCCGTCGAGCTGGGCCTGCACCCCCAGCGACTTGCCGACAGGGGCCCCGAGCAGACCGGAGATCCCGATCACGACGAAAAGCAGCAAACCGAGCAGCGGCGGATACTGCATCTGCCCGCCGTCGAGCGGGTGGGCGCCGAACGCGAACCCGCTGCTGTTCCACGCCAGCGGCACATCCGAGTAGCAGAGCACGATGAACGCGTTGACCCGGACGGTCTCGGAGGTCTGGACGCACGGTATCTGCCGCAGTGAACAGACCACGAACAGCACCGTGGCAACCAACAACGACCACGGCAACGGATCGAACCAGAGGCCCGAACGCCGGGCGTAACGCCCGGCCGGCCCGCCGAGCCCCTCCAGCAGCGCATTTTTCATGCGAACACCTTAAAGGCTCCGCGGCCAGGGCCCCGGGCGAGGAAGCGGGAGGTTTCCACGGGGTGCGTCAGTCGCCGCTGCCCGAGTCACCCACCGTTGCTCTGCCGGCCACCGCCGGGGCCTCGTTCGCCGTCACCGGGGTTGGTCGGTTTGTCCCCGCCGCCCGTCGGTTGCTGCGTGCTCTTGCCGCCGCCGGTCGGCTGGGAGGTGGGGGCCTGCGACTTGGTCCGGGTCGGCTGCGTGGAGGGCGTGGAACGGCCCGCGTCCGTGGGATCGGAGGTGGGCCGCCTGCCCCCGTACGACGGTTCCTGGGTGGGCTGTGCGCTCTGGGTGGGTTGCGCGCTGGTGGGTTGCGCGCTCCGCGTGGGGGCCTGCGACGGCGCGGACGACTTCCCCTGGATCGGTTTGGCCTTGTCGAACTGCTTGACCTCCTGCCCCTTGGTGGCGGTCTGCATGTACTCCACCCACGTCGTCAACGGATAGCCGGAGCCGAAGAAGGTTTTGTCCCCGGGCTTCTTGTAGGCATCGAGGTTCTCGTTGCCGGAATCGCCCGCGACGTACATGACGGCCGTCGAGATCTGCCGGGTGTAGCCGACGAACCAGGCGGAGGTGATGGAGTCGTCGACACCGTTGGTTCCGGTCTTGCCCGCGACGGGCCGCTTCAGCTGCGACGCCTTCGTGCCGGTGCCCTCCTCGACCACGGAGGTCAGGGCGTCGGTGACGTTGGCCGCGACGTTCTCCTCGATGGCCTGGGTGCCCTCTTTCTTCGCCTCGTAGACGGTGTTGCCGTTGCGATCCACCACCTTCGCCACGAAGTGGACGTCCTTGCGTTTCCCGGAGTCGGCGAGGGTGGCGTAGGCGTTCGCCATGTTCAGCGGGCTCACCTCGGCGGCCCCCAGGGCGATGCGGTTGTTGACGTCCCAGCCCGCCCCGCTCGGCGCACCCGCGTCGTTGGCGGCCTGGATGACGGCGGGGGCGCCGTTCTTCATGGACTCGGTCATGTCCACGAAGGCCGTGTTGATGGATTCTGCAACCGCCCTGCGCAGCGTCACGTCACCGTACTGTTCGTTGAACTCGTTGCGGACCGGGACGCCGTCACCGCGCGGGGTGAAGGTGTCGCCCTTGAGGGTGCTGTCCAGGGAGTAGCCGTTGCGCAGCCCCGCGACCGTCGCGAACGACTTGAACGTGGAAGCGGCGGGACGCGGCGTCGTCGACCAGTTGCGGGAGTCCTTCGTGTAGTCGGGGCCACCGTACATCGCCAGGACACCACCGGTGGCGGTGTCGACCGACGAGATCGCGACGTGCAGCTTGGATGCGTCCTGCTGGGGTTTCGCCTTGGATGCGGCTTCCTCCGTGTACTTCTGCGCCGTGGCGACTGCGGCGTCCTGCATGTTCTTGTCGAGGGTGGTGGTCACCTTCAGGCCGCCGCCCTGCACCTCGGCGTCGCTGAAACCGAGGCTCGACAGCTCCTGCTCCACCTGGGACACGAGGAATCCCTTCGGTCCGCCGTAGCGGTCGGAGACCGGCACCTCGGGGAACTCGGGAAGAGCAGGATAGGCCGCGTCGTGCTCGGCCTGGCTGATGTATTTGTTCTCCAGCATCTGGTCGAGCACGTACTGGTAGCGGCCCAGGAGCCGTTCCCTGCTCTTCTCGCCCGCGGACGGGTTGAGACCTGCCGGGTTGTTGAGGATGGCGGCGAGGGTCGCGGCCTCGGACAGGCTGAGTTCGGAGGCCGACTTCAGGAAGTACGACTTGGCGGCCGCCTCGATGCCGTAGGCGCCCCGGCCGAAGTAGATGGTGTTGAGGTAGCCCTCCAGGATCTTCTCCTTGGGCACCTCCCGGCCCATCTTCATGGCCAGGATCAACTCCCGGATCTTGCGGCCCGCGGTGCGTTCGGAACTCAGGTAGAGAATCTTGATGTATTGCTGGGTGATGGTGGAACCGCCCTGCACGTCACCGCCGCGGGCGATGGTCCACAGGCCGCGGAGCATGCCCGGCATGGAGAACCCCGGGTCGCTGAAGAAGGTGGAGTTCTCGGCCGCCACCACGGCGTTCTTCATCACCTGCGGCATCTTGTCGTAGTCGAGGGTGATGCGGTTCTGCACGGCGAGAGAGCCAAGCTGCTCCTGCCCGTCGTTGTAATAAATGAAGGTGGTGTTGGTGGTGAAGTCGCTGTTCGGGTCCGGTAGCTTCGTTGTCGCGTACAAGTACAAAAAGGCGCCCACCCCCGCCAGACTCGCGACGAGGAACAACACGAGCATCGCCAGCCCGGTCCTCGCCAGAATCTTCCGGGCGCGGGACTTCGGGCGTTTCGATGCGCGTTTGCGCTTCTTCTCCGACTCGGGCGCCGGCTGTTGGTCCTGCTGTTCCATGGGTTCCAGATTATGCGCTGAAGCTGAGCAACTCATCCACCAGGGGGCCGTCACGTAGCCCGAGGACTACGGGATCGACGCCGAACCGGGGTTCTGGCGGCGTCCGGCGGGCGCCGTCATGGTGATCAGCGCACCCCACAGCAGCGGGGAGGATCCCAGGCCGGGTTTCTCTCGCCAGGCGGCGAGTTTCCTGCGTTGCAGGTCGCACAGCGACGCCACCGGGTCGGCGTCGGACTGGGCGTGGTCGACGGCCTGCGCCAACCATTCGAAGGCCCCCACGGCCCCGGTGTCCACGAGCCCGATGGCGTAGTCGGTGGGCAGCGTCCACAGGGTCGCGTGCACCACCTCGGCGCCGTTGATCAGCAGCGCGGTACCGAGTCCGAAGGGTTCGTGCTGGGCCAGGTCGGTGCCCGACGCGCACGCCACCACCCCGACCCTGGGCGGTATTCGCCATCTCCCGGCCTCCCGCACCAGCCGCGAGGCCCGCAGCTTGTTCGCCTCGCCGTCGCCCATGAAGAAAACGGTGTCGGCGGCGTCCCTCGTCCCTGTGGCGCAGTGCCCGATCATGAGCAGTCGCGCGATCTTCCCGGCCCCCGTTTCGAGGCGGGCCCGGAGCTTTTCAAGGCCGTTGTACCCGGCGGAAAACTGTTCCGCGCCGTGCCCGTGGCAGCCGCAGGACTCGAACGTCCCCGGCAGCACCCTTCCTTTGCTGGTTTTCGGATCGACGACGTGCAGCGCCCGACCGCCCGTCGCGGGGGTGGCGCAGGGCACGTCCGGGTCGATGTCGCGGGGCAGGATCGGGGCGATCCAGGAAACGTCGGCGACATCCAGCAGCCGCATGTCATCGTCGTCAAGTACCAGCAGTCCCCACGGCACGATGGCGGCGGGCGGGCTGGGCGCCACCCGCACCTCCACGCGTTCCCCGTCAGCGGCCGCTTCGATCAGCTGGCGGCGCAGGTCGCCGGGCAGCAGCGCCCGCGACAACGCCCGCATCAACTCCAGTTCGTCGTCGCGGCGGGTCAGGGGGCCGTACAACCCCAGCCTCTTCAGTTCGTCCTGCCGACTCACGGTTTTGAAGGTCACGAGCCACTCCAGGTCGCAGGGGCTCTTCCCCTTATCCGAGTCCGGTTCCTGGGGCAGGGCGGAGCGGAACGCCGCGACCGATTCCCGGAGCCCCTCCACGCGATGCACCCCGACCGGGCGGTCGGGGTCGTTCCAGCGCCACGTCAGCCAATCTCCGTCCACGCCGTCGCCGACGATCTGCACCACCCGGCCGCGCCTTCCCGCTTCCTCCACGTCACGCCTTTCCACGCGGATGCCAGACTTGTCCCATGCCTCAGGATGCCATTGCAACACCCGGGCCGCGGCGGATCGGCCCCGATGTCCACGACGACATCACGGCGCGGCTGCTCACTAAGCGGCTGTCCGCCCCGGGGGACGCGGCGATCGAGGTTGTCTTCCGCGACGAGGCGGTCGCGGCGCTGTGGGAGGGGCATCCGCGGGTGCGGGTCGCCGCCTACGGGAGGCGGCTGGCGCGGATTGTTCTGGCGGCCGTGTCGCCGTCGACGCCGGACCGGGCGGCCCCGCCACCGGTGATCGTCGGCGACGGACCGCTGAACGCCACCATCGCCGAGGAACTGGTGGCGGGCTGGTCCGAACCGGGCCAGCCGATGATCGTGCACTGCGTGGGTCGCGACGAGAGCTGGGCCCGCGACGTGGCCGACTGGGCGGGCGGGGCGGCGCGGATCTCGTGGTCGCAGGGGTCGCTGCGTCCGGAACCGGTGCTGCGGCGGATCGGAGAGCTGCTGGCCGGCTGGGACGCTCCTCCCCCCAAACGCGGCACCCCCACCGGGCCGGCGGTGATCGTCGCCTGCGCCGACGAGGTGCTGACCCCTGTCGTCGCTGCCGCGGTGGCCCGGGAGGTGCGGGAGGCGCGGGTCGCGATGATCACCCCCGGTGGGATCCGCTGGCCGCAGCTGCCCGGGGTGGCGCAGTTCACGCTGGAGGACTCGGCGGTGCTGGCCCTGGACCCGCGGTTCTCACCGGCGCAGCAGCTGGCCCAGCTGATCCTGGACGACGTCGCCTGGCTGAGCAACGCGGACGCCGAGGCCACCCGGCCCGAGGGGCCGATCCTCGCCGATGTCGTCCACTCCCCGGGCGGCCGGGCGGTCTGGGAGGCGCAGTCGGAGGAGCTGCGGGGGCAGCTGACGAGGCTCGCCGGGGCCTGCGAGGAGCTGCTCGCGGCGGGATCGGTGGAGCTTGCCCCCGGTGGGGCGAGGGAGCCGTCGGCGATCCTGCTGACCCCGCCGGAGCTGGCCGCGATGGCGTCGCGAATCCTGGGGCTGCTCGGCCGGGACAGGACTCCGGGCACCTGGTTGACGGCCCTGGAGCTGGCGTCGCGACTGCCGGTGCTGGCCGCCCGCGCCGGTTTCACCCCCCGCCGTCCCGCCGGCCACGACCCGCTGCTCACCCCGGAGCTGGTGGAGCTGCTGGCCCCGCAGGTGCACCTGGCCTATCAGAGGATCAGCGAGGAGACGGGCAACGCGACGGGCTCGCCGCTGGCGCTGAAACTGTGGGAGAACCTGGACGATTTCAACAAGGCCAGCAACCGGGCGGCCATAACGGGCAGCGCGGTGACCCACGCCGCGGCGGGCCTGACGTGGCGTCGCCCCACGAAGGAGGAAGGGGTGCAGCTGGACGAGGCGCTGCTGAGGGAACTCGGCCGGCTGGAGCACCGTCGCTGGGCCATTCACGAACGCCGCAACGGTCGCGGGGATCACGAATGGGCCAAACCCTGGAACGAGATCCCGGAGGTCCAGCACTACGACATCGCGATCATGCGCCACCTGCCCCGGATCCTGGCCGCCGCAAACATAGAACTGGCAACCGCCCCGGCCGACGCCCGTGTCGACATATCCCCGGAAGCTGGTTGAGCCGGGTCGGGGTCGCCGGAAGCTGGTTGAGCCAGCACGTGAGCGTCAGCAAACGGCTGTGTCGAAACCACTTCTGGCGCCCGGTAGAAGGTCCCGACCCGCGGGTGGGGCTGACCTGTCCGGGTCCGTCGGCGGTTCTGTCCGCCAGTAGGGTTCATAAGGATCACCCAGCGAGCTCAGAAGGATGCCATGTCGACACCCCCAACGAACCCTGAGAGCCCCACACCCCCTGAGAACCCCACACCGTCTCGTAGGTATTCGGTGTTCGTCAGCTACTCCCGCCGGGATGACGCCGGGAAGTGGGTGACACGCCTGGTGGAGGCACTGCGAGATGCGGCCAAGGATGATTTCGAGGTGCGTTGCGACCCTGGCAAGGAGGTTTTCTTCGACCGTGACGACCTGAAGCTGGGAGAGGAATGGAAAACCCAGCTGGCCCGGGCGATCCGCGAGGCTGAGGTGTTGCTGGTATGCGTGTCCAAGCCCTATTTCGAGAGCAAATTCTGCCTGTGGGAGTTCCAGGCACACGAAACCAAACCAAAAGGCCCCGACGACCCATCCGGCATAGTGCCGCTGCTGTTGGAAGACACCTCCCGGGACGATCAGCCTGATGAGAAGCATGGACGTTGGCATGATAGAATTTATCGAATGCATGGCCATGACCTGCGGAATGTGTTCACGCGCCTGACCGTGACAGCTGTCCCGGATGAACTGGCAGCTCAAGCTCTGCTTTTGAGCGACGAGCTGTACCAGCAGAAACAAGAGTTCCGTCGACGGGACACGGTTACCGGAAATCTGGAGCGCGGCACTTCTCGGTTTGTAGGGCGCAGCCAAGAACTCACTAAACTCGGCGATGCCTTGGAATCCCCTTCAACAGTAGGCATAGTGACAGCCGTGCGAGGTCTCGGCGGCATAGGGAAAACCGAACTGGTCAGGCACTACGGAAACCAAAACCAAGGCCACTATGCAGGAGGCATCTGGCAGATCCCTTCCGAAGGGGCGAAGGAGATGCTGCCCCTGCTGGCCCGGCTCGCTCCCGAACTGCTCGAATTCGAGCTCCCTGAGGACATCAGAAACAATCCGGAACTCGCGGGCCGCAGCGTATTGAAAGAACTACGACGCCGAACCACCAGTGGCCATGTACTGCTGATACTCGACAACGTATCCGAATCGGCCCTTCTGACCGACCCTCAACTGGGCGTGTTGCCGAAAGACAACAGTTTGCATGTGGCAGTCACCACCCGTCTCGGGTCAGAAGATTTCGCAGGTTCAACCCGTTTGAAGCAGATTCACCTTCAGGGACTCAGCATCGAAGAATCTGTTTCTCTGTTGCGGGCTTTCCAACCGGATCGCGACGGGGACAACAGCCCCGACTTCCGCAATGAGGATGACTTGGCCGCCGCCCGAGAACTGGCGGAACTGCTCGACGGCTTCACCCTGGCCGTTGAACAGGCCGGAGTCTACCTGTCCACCCACCCAGAGAGCACCGTCCGCGACTACCTGACCTACCTGCGCTCACAGAACCTGACCGCAAGCGACGCAATGTTGGAGGACAGGGAGAAAACCCAGATCAAGCATCGCGAAAAACTTCTGTCGGTGATCCTCGACCAGTCACTCACCGACCTCGAACAAACCCTCCCCAGCTCCCTACCGGTCCTTCGACTGGCCGCCGCCATGCCACCAGACACCATCCCCTGGCCCTGGCTGAAGAAGTTGACACAGGAAACCATCCCCGAAGTTTTCAAGCCTACCCCGCAACATTTGAAAGGAAGATGGCTTCAGATCCGCCGCACCCTGGAGAGCCGCGACCTGATAACTGAAGGAAACCACACCGGACTCACGGGACGTATGCACCGCCTCATCGCCGATCATCTCAGGAAACAAGGGACACTGGAAACCAGTCTGGTGGATGATTTCGTCATCCGGAGGGCCTGCGAACTCAGCAAATACTCCAACAAGGCGCCGGAGTTGTGGGAAGTCGACACCATCATGGACACCCTGCCTCAAACCTTGACTCGCAACCCGAAATTCCTCGAACAGATTTCGGATTTCATCCGTAAAATTGCACTGACGTATCTGACTGACACCCGTACCGCCGTCATGCTGCAAGACTTGACCAAGCAACTGACAGGCACCAACACGCGGGCCAGCTTCTTGGCTCACATGCTGCTGGGAGCCTCCCTCCGGAACACCAAACCCAAAAAAGCCATCGCGAACTATGAAAAATCTCTCACGGCAATCCGAAGTATCACCGAAGCCCAACCTGACGATTCTCAAAACCGACGGGATCTCGCTCTCTCACTGAACTTTCTTGGCGGTATGCTGTGCTACACCGAACCCTCAAGGGCCTTGGGAAACTACCAAGAATCCCTTGATATCAGGCGCGGCCTCGCTCAAAACCATCCTGACGACCGCCGAATCTTGAGAGACCTCACCAGCTCCATGCACAGTGTTGCCAACGTGTTGCGCAACACTGATCACGAGCAAGCCTTGAAGCTTTACCAGGAGTCCCTAACCATCCGGCGCGAACTCGCCAAGCAACTACCCGACAACCTCCAGACCCAACGAGACCTCACCGTCGCCTTGGACAGGGTTGCCTACATGTTGCGCAACACTGATCACGAGCAAGCCTTGAAGCTTTACCAGGAGTCCCTAACCATCCGGCGCGAACTCGCCAAGCAACTACCCGACAACCTCCAGACCCAACGAGACCTCACCCTCTCGCTGATCAATGTTGCCGGCATGCTGCGCGACACCGAGCCCGGGAAGTCTCTGGAACGCTACCAAGAGTCACTTGACATCAGACGCAACCTCGTCGAAAAACTGCCTGGCGATCTCTTGGCTCTGAGAGATCTCGCCGCTTCCCTGAACGGGGTTGCCCATGTGGATCCCGAGCAGGCTCCTGAGCTTTACCAAGAATCCATCACCATAACCCGCGACCTCAACAAACAACAGCCCGGGAATCTTCAAATCTTGTGGCATCTGGGAGAATCAGCAGCAGGACTGGCCCGACTGATGCCCACCGAGAATCCCGAGAAATTTTCCCTACTGGAGGAATCGGCGTTCAGTTTCCGTGAAGCGCTGAGTATTCAGCAAGAACACCAAGAGCTGGGGCGCCTGTCCTACGATTCTGCCCTCTCCTACGCCGACTGCGACCCCGACGACCGGGACGAGTGGCTCGCATATGCCGCAGAGCTGGCCGAACGCTTCGGATTCGAGGAGGGCTGACTCAGGGGCCAGCGACGCCCGGCGGCCCGGCTCAAACAGCTTTGGGAGCGGGGCGGTAGTTCGCCGTGAAAACGTCCTCTGGGACGAACCACGAGTTGCCGTCATCGTCGGTGACCCGCCACTGGCCCTCCCCCGCGACGTCCTCCCCCTCCTGGGTCGCCACCCTCTCCCCCGGTTCTGCGCGTCGCGCCCACACCTCGCCGGTGCGTTCGTACACATCCCCCTCGACCTGCGTATAGGTAGCGGCGAAGGAGTCGGGTTTGATGCTCCAGGTGCGTTCCCCGGAACTGACGATCATGTCACCGGGTTCAACGCTCATGGGGCTGCCGGAGTCGGTGGTCCAGGTCTCGGCCCGTTCGGCCACCCGGACCAGCCTGACCCGACCCGACCGGCGAAACCGGGTAGTGGCGTCCATACCCCGACCCTACGCCACCCCGGTTCGGTTCCGACCGCGTCCTGTCCGTCAAAGGCGTGCCGTGCGGTCCGGCTCAACCGACTTGATGCGAAATTGTCCGTCATGGAATCGTGAGGTCGATTCGTGGAGGTTGGTGTGGCCATGGAAAATCACAAGGACCGGGGCTTGGGTCAGTTGTACCTGCTCGGGACGCTGGTCATCGCGGCGCTGGTGCTTGGTACGTGGGGCTGGCTGGAGGCCGACCCGACTCTCCATTGGTGCGATGCCCTTTACCGGGCCTTCCAGCTGTTCACCCTGGACATGCCCGAGCAGAACCCCCCACTGACCTTGGAGGTGGCACGCTGGCTGGCCCTGATCGTCGCGTTCTACACGGTGGCGAAAGTCCTCCGGACCGTTTTCACGCGTCAGAAACAGCTCCTCCACGCCAGACTGCGCAGGAACCACGTCGTCGTGGTCGGCAACGGGCCGGAAGCGGCGTCGCTGGCCGGCAACGACACCTACCGCAAGGCAGGTACGAAGGTCGTGGTGGTCGGCGACCTCGGCCCCTCCGACCAGGCCTGGCTGGCGGGTAGGGGCGTCTCGGTTCTCCCGGACCTCAGCGACCCGCATCTGACGGGGGTGCTTCGCGGCGCCGAGGACGTGGTGATAGTCGGCGGCGACGACAACGAGACCGCGAACCTGGTCTGCCGCGTCGCCTCGACCGCCCCGACGACCCAGCCGCTGGCGCTGTTCGATTCCCCCGCCTTGGCCCGGCAGTGGACGCGCAACTCCTCGGACGCCACCCGTACGGTGTGTCGCGTGACCCAGCTGGCGCTGGAAACCCTGCGGCTGTGCCCGCCCTTCCCCAGCGCCGCCGCCGTCCCCGACCCCGTGGTCGTGGGCGACGGCCCCTTGGCGGCCGAGTTGACGCGTCGCATCATCCTCGGCTGGCAGCACGACGGCTGGCGGCCCCGCGTCCTCTGCCTGAGCGAACGAACCGGCTGGGCCGGCGACCTGGTCCAGAAATTCGGCGACGCCGTGCAGGTGGAGCAGATGACCCCGCTTCCCGCGTGCGTCGAGGCGAGGGTCAACGAGTTCCGCGACACCTGGGTGCCGCCGGAGAAGGGCAGGGGAACGGTCGGCGGCATCCGGGTCTACCTGGCGCTGACGGAATCCAGCAAAGCGGTGACCATCGCCAGGGAGCTGCTGGAGGACCCCACCACCCACATCGGCCTGGTCGTGGACCAGAACACCCACTGGGAGGACCTGTTCGGGGACGTCACCGACCGGGTGCGGCTGATCTCCCGGGACGCGCTGCTGGCCGACCCGAAGGTTCTTGAACGCAACGAGGCCGACCTGCTCCGCTCCGAGCTTCGTCGCGACGCCGAGAGCTGGCCGCCGGACTCCCCGAGCCTGTTCAGCACGGACATCGTGCGGGACGAGAACAGCGGCGAAATCGTCGATGTCACACCCGATACGCTCCGACTGGACCTGGGCGTCCACTTGCTCACCCGGGACAACGCGAAGGCGGCCCGCGAGGTGCTGGAGGCGGGCGGCATGAAAGCGGAAACCGGAATTCCCCTGGCACCCGCCCCGCTGGCGGGACCGTCGCAGCTGCGCTCCATGCAGCTCAAATTGCGGAACCTCCTCGCCGAGGCAATGCCCGGGAACGCCGACATCCACGACGTGCAGCAGTGGGCCCTCGACCTAGCCTCCCGCCTGCCGGAGATGATGCAGCGTTCCGGCTGGACGGTCACCAGCGACACCCCGCCACTGCTGGATTCCGAGAGCATCGAACGCCTGGCGGAACGGGTGCACGAAAGCTACCAGCAGCAGGCGTTGGCGGAGGGCAACCCGACGGGATCGCAACTAGTGGAAACCCCGTGGGAGAAGCTCTCCGAGTTCAACAAGAGCAGCAACCGGGCGGTGGTACTGGACTACCCGGTGAAACTGGCCTCCGTCGGCCTCGACTGGCGTCGCAGCACAACCCCAGCCCCCGCGCCCGCACTGACCGACGAGCAGATCCTCACCCTCAGCGTCGCCGAACACCGTCGCTGGAGCCATTTCCAGCGCCGCAACGGCCGCGAGGGCCACCACTTCAACAAGCCGTGGGACGAACTCACGAAGGGCCAGCAGTCGCTGGACGAGAACGTCGTCAACACTATGGGGTCACTCCTGGCCTCCGAGGGCATCGAAATCATCCAAGAGGTCGCCGACTGAGACGGTACCGTGCAAGCAAGCGAGGACGCCCACCAGGCGTTTTGGAGACACCCGTAAGGAGGGGTGTTGGAGAACGACCAAAAAGGCCTCAGGTGTGTACGGCACCTGACAAGGGGTTTCACCCCATTTCGAGCAGGTTCCAGCAACCACCCGGAGGGGTGAGAGGGGGTAGTGTGTAAGGCCCCGCAAAAAGGCTTGTCAGAACGGCATGTCAGGGGTAGGGTCTGGAACCACCGCGAACCTCAAAACGGATTGAAACGCGGCCTACAGGAAGGCGTATGCCACCTCCTATGGACATAACTATTGGGCCGCGGTGCGCAAACTCGTCGAAGCATTTGCTGACATAATGGAAGCACCGCTCGCGAACCCCACCGCTGCGAAGGTTTTCAACTGGATCATGAAGAAAGCGCTGCATGACTGACTGTAGTCCTGAATTGAGAAGGCTTATCGCCGAATACGTGGACCGGTTCCGCCTGCCCGTGGCCGGTCCCGACGGGGGTGGCATCAGCGGCCTCCCCGAGACTGATGCCGTCGTCGCGCTGAGACGGGCGCTCGAAACCGGTCGCCCACTGCCCGGCTTCGGCGGCCGCTGACCGCCCAATACCCGAAGAACCAACCCGCAAGGAACCCCACGTCTGGAACCACCACGAATCTCAAGGCGGATTTGACTCAAATCAATTCTCGGAGTCCCCGGAGGCACCCGGGAGAGTTCACATGCTCCACGCGCGCTACTGGCGGACCCGGTTCCTGCGGGCTCGTCGGGATGATCCGTATTTTCTCCGGGCCCGCCCAGAATATTGTGGACGCGTCAAATCATGTGGTCTCGTGGTCGAGGCGAGGAGGTTGAGACGAGATGTGGGATGAGAAGGTTTACTTCTACGCCACCCGGGGTCCGGACGGGGAGTTCGCGAGTCTGGCCGCGATGGTCGTGGGCGACGGCGCCTCCACCTGGCGTTGGGTCCCGAACTTCGGGGAATGGGTCGGCGACGACGATGTGGGTTGGGAGTTGTCCAGCCGCGGTAAGCATGATTTCGAGGAGGTCTCGGCGGAGACCGCTCGGGATTTGGTGTGTTCGCTGTCCCGTTACGACGACCGTCGCTACGGGATGATCCTGAAGAACTTCGAGCTCGAACCCAGACGCCGGAGCAATGCCGACCTCGGATTGGACGTCGAGACCGGGACGAAACATCCCACCGCGGAAGCGCGGTAGAAAGAACAAGGAACACCCGACCGTCCCGTTCCCGGTTTGCTGGCCTTAATCCTGTTTTGCTGGGCTTGTTGAAGTTCGCTGGCCTCACAGCGCAGGCAAACGTGAACAAGCCCAGCAAACCGACACCAAGGCCAGCGAACCGACATCAAGGCCAGCGAACCGACGACCTTCTCCCAGGTTCCGTACCAGTGCGCGCATGCACCTGTTCCGCGACGCTGGGGCGCACGGGCCAGTTCGCGGGGAAATCGGGATCCCGGGCCAGGTCGAGCAGTTTCCGTGCCGCCGCGGCCTCCGCCCGGGCCCCGCTGGCCTGCCAGGTCCCCGTCGCGGTCTCCAGCGCGGAGCGCCCCGTCTCCAGGAGCCCCCGGTCGCCGGTGACGACGTACAGTCGCAGGTCGAACACCCCCTGGGCGGTCAGGTGCCGCGCGTCATTCACGGCCGGCACTCCGCTGGGCCCCGCCGGCGGGCGGGGTTCGATTTCCTCGCCCTCCTCTTCCTCGGGTTCGATCCCCCCCGCGGCCAGCGCGTACTGGAGTGCCTCCGGCCGCCTCACCGGCTCGGGATCCGGGATCGCCGTCCCCGCCAAGACATCGGCGGCATCCAGCAGCAGATTCCTCGACGCCGGATGCCCTTGGACGCGCGACAGTGTCTCCGGGCTCTGAGTCAGGCAGCCGAGCAGGGCCAATAGCGGTTCCCGCCACTCCCGGTCCACCTCGATCCGGTCGGCGAGGCGCCCCAGGAGGGTCAGTTCCTCCAGGTCCAGCAGCAGGGAGTCGAGCAGCAGGTCCGAGTTGTCGCGGCACCAGCGGATCTCCACCAACCCGCGCAGCAACCCCAGGACCTCGCCCTCGCGCACCTGATAGACCCCGGACTTGCACCCCTGCTCGAAGGCCACGTCCAGCAGCCCCTTGGCGGACGCCCTTCCGAAGATCTGTTCCACCCCGGGGACGGCCAGTTCGACGTCCCCCGCCAGACACGACGGCATTAGGTCGGGGCGCGCGGGGTCGAAGTCCAGTACGGCACCGGGCAGATTGATCGCGACCGCACCGGCGGGCGCGACGGGCTCGTGTCCGATCAACACCGTCCCCAGGCCGACGTGGCGGATCGGCGACCGTTCGGTTCCCATCGATGCTCACCCCCGTTTCCTGGTGACGTACCCGGACGCCCGCCCAGGTTCCGGGAGGTCAGCTTCCCGGGAGGCAAGACGATACCCCCGGATTTGCCGTTGCCCCCGGTGGACGGGTCCGCATGGACATCCCGCACCAACCTCGTCGCCGGGCATCCGGGATGCGGACCACGCACCACGACGGAACCCACGCCGAAGCCCCTCACATCTGCGCGCGACCCACACCACCCCCCAAAGGGCGCACCTCCGTTCGTCGTGCAGCTGCTCTCGTGATGATTCCACCGGGTTCCTTCCTGTTCGATCCTCCATGACGGACGGCCACACGTCATGGACGTGTCCGCCAGAAAGCCGACACAACGCCCCTGTGGGTGGGGTCTTCCGGTAACTAGACTCTTGATTGTCTCGGCTGTGCCGCGCGGTTGGCTTTGCGCGCAGAATCCGGCCTGTGTCATTTCTGTGCCAGTTTCGCGCCCTCCACTCACCTTCGTCAGGTGGTTGCGAAAAGCTTTTGGCCATGACGGGGGAAGCCGCAGCCGGAACAACCAAGGATGTGGACTGGCGCGGCATCGACATCGCCCCCGTCGCCGAGGCGGCCTGGCGCGTCGCCCGGGCCGAGAGATCGGCCCGGTTCCACCACCTGGCGGACTGCCCCACCCGGACAGCTCCCTACGGCCGCAAGGACCCCGATGGCACGGGACTGCACCCCGCCTGCCAGGAAACCGGATGCCTGGATCTTCACCACGACCTGATCGAACGCATGGTGAACCAGCTCACCCGGTACAACAGCCGTCACCCGGACCGCACCGTCAAGAACCTCCCCGCCTACCTGGCCCGGGTGGCCAGAAGCCAGCTTTCGGAACAGAAACGCGCCGAACGGGTCCGGATCGGAGCCCAGGCCAAACCCACCCGCAACGACGGCGCCGCGGGTCGTGTGGTGGCGCGGTTCGAGAGCCTCGGCGACCTCCGCAGGGAATGGCTGACCAGGCTGTTCCGGATCATGCGGTCCTACCCGTTCACCCCCGCCCACGTCCCCGGGCGCTGGCCCGTCGACGGGCTCGTCGAGGAACGTGCCAAACTGCCCGACGGCCACATCCCCAGCCGGGAGGAGATCAAGAAGGACATCGCGTTCGTCACGGACATCGCGAGACGAACCCTGGGACCGCGCTGGGTTCACGAGAACCTGACGACCCCGCTGCTCAGCAACGGGGCATTCGAGGAGCTGCGGGAGGAGCACGCTGCCACCGACATCGACCTCACGGCCGTGGTGCTCGGCAAACAGCTCGTCGCCCTCTACAAACACCTGCGCATAGACGGCTTGTCGCGACCGAGGGCTTTCCAGCTGGCGGCCGACAAGATCGGAGGCCATGCCCCGGACCGGGTCACCCCCGATATCCTCACCATACTGAAGGATCTCGACACGGCCGGTTGAGTTTTCGTCCGTCATAGATCTTGGACCAGGAGGAAACCGATGGAGCTCATCAGACGGCCCGGTAACCGCCGCGTTGTTGCACCCCCCGGGACCACCGCCGGAGAGAGACACGGCGAAGCTCTTGTCACCCCCTACGAGCGGAGCAACCGGGCCAGGCGACGCACCGGCGAACTCCTGGGCGCGATCCGGAAACTCGACACCGCCACCGACGAACGCACCAAACGGGAACTGCTCGACTTCGTCGGGGGTCTCTACAACGACTCCGGTGGCGGCATGCCGGTGGGCCTGTTCGCAAAATGCTGGCTCGGGGAACCGTACCTGGATCACATCCTCACTTTTTCCGGCGACATCGTCCGGCACTTCAAGCACAACGAACCCGTGCCACCCGAGTTCGCCATGGCCCGCCCCCTGGCCCGGAACGATGCCTACGCCTTCATCGAGGTCTACAGTGACGGCGCCGTGATTCCCGTCCGCCCCGACGGCAACCCCGTCACCTGAGAACGCAGGAGAACCATGTCAACATCCATCGACCTGACCCCCCTGTCCCGGCAGATCAACGAAGTGGGACGCGAGATCATAAACAATCTCGGAAGCCAGATAGACGGTGTCCAGGCGAATCTCGGAACCGTCCGCAACGATCTGCAGCTGACCCGCTCGGAGCTGGCTGATCTCCGCGAGGAGTTCCAGCAGTTCGTCGAGGAAGCCGCCCGCGTCGCCGCGGTGCAGCAGTCGCAGGTGAAGATCGTGGACCTCAAGGCGCAGCTGGACCGGGAGTTCGGGCACTACTCCGTGGTCCGCCGCACCTCCGTCGGCCTGTTGCAGGGCTTCGACGTGGGCAACATCTCCAACGCCGTGGCGACCAACGTCGCCGAGGAACTGATGATCCAGACCCCCCGCTACTGGCTGGCCCCGGCCCTGGTGGCTCTGGCGGCCTGGTCCCACGACCGCCAGGACATCGCCGAGAAGTCGGTCCAGGAGGCCTTCTCCCGCGACCGCCACAAGACCAGCCTGTTCTTCACCCTGGTGCTGCGCAGGCAGGGACGCATGTCCGGTTCGGTGCGTTGGCTGCGCCACTACATGGCCTCACTCGACCCGTCGGCGCTGACCCGGGAGTTCGCGGTCATCCTCGAGGCCAGTTCCTGCAACGCCTTCGGACCGGAGGGCAACGAACTGCTCTCCGCGAAACTGGCCGAGTGGTCCAAGCAGCTCCGGCAGCACCCGGAGGCCGTCGAGGAGCAGGTCGGGCGCTGGACCTCCGAACTGGCATCCCACCAGCTCCAGCTCGGCAGCAACGAGTACCAGACCCTGCGACACCTGTGCGCCCAGTGGAACACCATCCGGGAGAACATGGAGGCGGCCTCGGCGCTGCCCGAGGTTTTGGCGAAGTACCGGCAGGTGCGCGACCACGAGGCGCCGCCACCCACCTCCCTGGAGGACCTCCTGGATGACATCCTCGACACGCTGGTGACGGAGTTCGACGCCGAGGAGCTGCCCCTCAGACGCGAGGTCACCTACCACGAGGCCGTGATCGAGGAACGGGGGGACCTGAACCGGGCGGAGAAGAAGGCGGAGCTGTTGCAGGAGGCTCTGGAGGAAACCAACGACGTGGTGACCATCCAGACCATGGGTGCGATCAGTCCTGAACTGCTCGGCATCAGCATCAACACCCAGAAAATGGCGATCGGCGTGGCCCGGGACGACTTCCGCACCGCGGTCGGCCGCTACTGCAGCGGCTACCGGGCGAAGGAGGAAACCGACATCGTCCTCGATTTCAACCCGAACCACTCCAACCACGCCTCCGCCCACGGTTTCGTCGGCGCCAAGGTTCACGTCAACTCCGGTCAGCAGGCCGCGGAAGGGCTCCTGCGGGATGCCTGGGGCAACACCATGAACCCGAAGATCGAACGGGCCCGTTTCGGCAACAAGTACTACCTGCAACCCGCCCTGATCGCCGCCGGTATCGCGGTCGTGCTGCTCGTCATCAACCCGATCGCGGGGCTCCTCGCGGCGCTCATCGGCGCGGGGGTCATCTGGTACCTGGGCGAGCAGAAGAAGAAAGCCGCCGCCCAGGAGGTCAAGGCACTGGAACACATCAGGCAGGAGGCCTACGACCACTCCGTCCAGCTCTACCGCAATGCCATGGCCGAACTCACCGATGCGAACCTGACCTACAAGGAACTGGACGCCTTCGAGGCCCCCCTGCTGGAGTTGATCGACGGCTGGCCCACCACCGTCAAGGAGAACTGACATGTCCGAACCGACGACTCCGATCCCACCCGAAGCCCCCGCCGTCGTCCGCCGCCCGGCCGCGTCGCGTTTCGTACCGCGCGGCAACACCCCACCCCCGGAGGCCCCGCTGGTGCAGCGCAACGTGTTGCGGCCCGGCCGCGACAAGGGCAAGGCCCTCACCGGCCGGGAACGGCTCATAGCCGGCGATCTGCCCGAGTGGGAGCCGCTGCCACCCGGTGAGCTGTTCGTCAAACGGGGATCGGCATGATCCCTGGACGCTCCGACTACGAAACCTGGGTGCTGACCCTGAGGGACTGGCGCACCAATCCGCAACAGGACCTGACCGGGCTGCCCGCCTTGGCCGAGGAGGACCTGTCCCCCGAGGCCTTCTCCAGGCTGGTCGACCACATCACCGAGGCCATCCAGGCGGTCACCGACGCCTGGCAGGAGAACCTGAGCAGGACGACGCAGGAAGCGCGGACGGATTTCGAGCTGGCCCGGGCGCTGGCGGGATCCCGGCGATACCTGCGCCGGCGCGTCGAACTGGCCCGGCATCCGGGACTCCCGGAGGCGCTCCGCAAGGTCCTGGACGACGGGTGCACCCGTGATGTCACCCGCATGCAAGGGGAACTCGAACAGCAGATGCGCGACATGGCGGCCCAGGAGCCGGGGCAGGCCACGTTCTGGGGGGCACGGCTGCTGGTGGTGAAACAGAACCCGATCACCGCCGTGCTCGCCGCCGACCCGCCGCCCGCCGCACCCCCGCCGGCACCTCCCGCCCATCACGCCAGTCCCGCGAACCGCTGGTCGCATCGCCGCATCCTCTGAAAGGAACCATGCCCAACTTCTTGGAAACCCAGAACCTCGTGCAGCGCTACCTGAGCGCCCGGGTGCCGTTGATCGTGATCCAGTCGATAGAACCCACGCGGGTGATGTCGCTGATCACCGAGTGCGCCAACCACATGCGCGCCCTGACGTTCTTCGAACACTCGCTGAGCGACGGCATCAGGGAGCTGCTGACCCGGCAGCTTCACAGCGAGGACACGTCGCTGGCGCTGGCAATGGAGCAGGCGCGTTCCACGTTCAAGTCGCGCGCCAACGCGAACTTCATCTTCACCGATGTGGAGGACCTGGACCAGGAGAGCTCCATGTCACGCTACTTCGCGGAACTGGTGCGGCTGGCCGAGTCGCGGCAGGGCACCATCATCCTGATCTCCTCGTCCCCGGTGTGGACGGGGCTGTCCCGGCTGGGCATGAGCGTCGCCCTGGAGCTGCCGAACAAGGACGAGATGCGCCTGGTGGTGGCGGGAATGATCGACGACCACCGGCAGGTGGTGCAGATCGAGTGGGGGGACACGGAGGTCACGCGCGCCGCCGAGATCCTCGCAGGTATCACGGAGATGGAGGCCATCAACGTGGTGGCGAGCCTCGTCGCCAAAGGGGTGGTGCGGAACGAGGACCTCTCGGAGCTCAGCTTCTTCAAGGACCGGATCTTCGGGGACCTGAGCGGCATCGAACGCATCCCCCTGCGGGAGGACTTCACCGTCGGCGGGCTGGGGAACCTGAAGGACTGGCTGCGGCCGCGGGAACAGCTGATGAAGGCCGACCTGACGGACACCCCGCTGCACCCGCCGAAAGGGGTGCTGCTGGTGGGGGTGCCGGGGTGCGGCAAGTCGCTGTCGGCGAAGGCCATCGCCTCGCAGTGGGGGCTGCCGCTGTACCGCCTGGACATGGCCTCCGTGCTGGGCATGTACGTGGGACAGTCGGAGGGGAGACTGCGGGAGGCCCTCGCGACCGCAGAGCGCGTCGCACCGTGCGTGCTGTGGATCGACGAGATCGAGAAGGGCCTGGCGCAGGGATCCGACGGCGGCACCACCCGTCGCCTGATCGGGCAGTTCCTGTTCTGGATGCAGGAGTTGACGGCGAAGGTGTTCATGGTGGCCACCGCCAACGACGTGTCGACCCTGCCGCCGGAGCTGCTGCGGAAGGGACGCTTCGACGAGCTGTTCTTCGTCGACCTGCCGGAGGCGCCGGACAGGGAGGAGATCATCGGCCTGTACTTCCGCAAATACCTCGGGGCGGAGCCGTCACAGGAACTGCTTACCGACCTGGTGACCCTGACGGACGGGTTCTCGGGGTCGGACATCGACGCGGTGATCCACGACATCGCCACCAAGGTCTACGTCGACCGGATGCCCGGGCTGCCGCCGGAACCGGAGATCAAGAAATTCTTCACCAACGTGGTGCCGTTCTCCCAGACCAACCCGGAGGATCTCGCGGCGATCCGGTCCTGGGGCAGCACCCGATGCGTCCCTGCGGCACGCCACGTCGCCTCGAACGTCCCGGCGGCCCCGGCGGGTCGCAGGGTGGTGATCCTGTAGGGGATCCGGCGCAGGCACTGGTCGAACACCAGCCTTCCCGACGTCCGCCGGCCTTCCCGACGGGAACGCCTGCCTTGTGGACAAACGCCAGCGCTACAGCGCAGGCACACGACCGCAAGGCAAGCGAACCGCGGGGAGCAGCGGCGAGAACGCCCGGGCGATCGCGAAACGTCCCGGCCCGGGATGCCGGGATCGCCGGTCGGCAAGTATGTTGGCTACGACTCCAATCGTTCCGGGACAGCCCGGCACACGACCACGAAGGATCGCCATGAAACCCGACCCCGCCGCCCTCTTCAAGGTGCAGAACCTGCTGCTCAAGATCGACAGCAACCTGCAGAAGGCCGACGAGAACACCTTCACCCTGCGTTACGGGTCGGCGCGGGCCTTCATCTGGGTCAACACCGAGGACGACGCCTCGTTCGTCACCATCGAGATCCCGGTTCTGAGGGACCTCAGGCTCACCCCCGACCTGCTGAAGTTCGTCGCCTTCGACAACTCCTACGCGCTCGGACACCTGTACCTCGAAGACCTCAACGGCTCCCTGGTCATGGAGTTCCGGCACACCCTGATGGTGAAGAACCTGACCGCGGAAACGCTGACCTGGGCCGCCATCGGCATGCTCAAGTCCGCCGACAGCGACGGCCCCGCTCTCAAGAAACGCTTCGGCGGTCAACTCTCCCACGAGGGGTGACCTCTGCGCCCCGGTCGACCAGACTTAGCGGTGAAACGGACAGGAGCCAACCATGCCAGCACCGCTCGACCTGAAAGCAGTCCTCGAAGAGCTGGAACGCACCGCCCCCGGGGCATCCCGGGTCCTGCTGCTCGCGGCCGCGACGCCCGGGAGACGGGTGGTCTGGCCCTGGGTCGAGGGCCTCGTCCCCGACCTCACCGACGACGCCCGGGCCGCGGTCCGCCACCTCCTCGAGGTCCGGGGGCTCGTCCGGGACGGGGCCGATCCTCCCGGGGCGACGGGGACGCTCGGTCAGGAGGTCGCCGAGGCCGCCGCCCCGCTGCTGACCGACGAGGACGCGACGATCGACCGCTACGTCATCGACCGCGCCGAGCAGGTCGCGGAGGATCAGGCGGGTTTCCCCGAGCCGTGGGAGGTCGACGCGCTGCTGGGCGTCCTGTCCCGGCCGCTGGGTTCGAACCCCGGTTTGGTGACGCAGATTCCCCAGTTCCTCCGGAGCGTCGCGCTGGCCGCCCCCGAGGACACGCGGCTCAGGACCATCCTGCTGGACGCCTGCGTCAAGCTGGCAGGCACCGGCACCCGGGCCGAGGCCGAGGCCAACGCCAGGCTGGCCGACGCCCTCCACACCACCGACCCGCCCACGGCCCTGACCCACTACCGGCGCGCCCTGGAGATCACCCGGGACCTCGCGGGACAGCACCCCGACGACCCGCAGCTCAAGCGGGACACCTCCGTCGCCCTGAACGACATCAGCAGGATGCTGCGCGACACCGATCCCACCCAGGCGCTCGCCCACTACCGGGAGTCCCTGGAGATCACCGAGTTCCTGGCGGAGCACTATCGCGACGACAGCGGACGGATCCGCCTGGACCTGTGCATCGCGCTGCGCAACGTAGCGGAGATGCTGACCCCCATCGATCCGGAGCAGGCCTTGGCCCTGTACCGGCGCTCCCTGGACGTGAACACGGAACTCACCGACGCCTGGCCCCACAATCTCTCGCTCCGGCACGGCCTGGCCTCGTCCCTCAACGACATCGCGACCCTGCTGTCCGGAACCGATCCCGAGCAGGCCCTCGGGTACTACCAGCGCGCGCTGGGGATCCTGCGGGAACTCGCCGCGGCGCAGCCCGGGAATCTCCAGGCCGCACACGACCTGGCCGCCGCTCTAAGCAACGTCACGATCCTGCTGGAGCACACCGACCCCGAGCAGGCGCTGTCGCTGTCCAAGGAATGCCTCGGTCTGCGACGGGCAGCCGTGGCAGCCCATCCCGGGAACATCCGGGCCGCTCGCGACCTCGCCATCGCCCTCGTCCAGCTCGGCGGGATCACCGCCCTCAGCGACCCCGTCCGGGCCGCCGAGCACTACCTGGAGGCCCTGGCCATCCAGCAGAGCATCGCGGAGGCCCTCCCGGGCAGTCTCCGGGCGTTGTGGGACCTGGGCACCACGTCGGCGCGCCTGGGCGAGCTGATATCGCCCGAGCATCCCGAGCACCGGGCGATGTGGCGCAGGGCCGCCACCAGTTTCCGCGACGCCCTGGCCATCCAGCCGGGGCACCCGGGCCTGGCCCGCCTGTCCCACCTGTCGGCCCGCAGCTACGCGGACTGCGATCCGGTCGACCGCGACGACTGGCTCGCCCACGCCGCGGCCCTGGCGCAACGCTTCGGTTTCGAGGAATGACGAGGAATGACCCGGGACCCTGTTGACACGGCTCCTAGGATGAAGCCGTGGAATTCATTGGAAAATTCACGTATCTGACGAACACAATTCTCTGTGCCGTGCTGATCGGGTACCTGACCAGCTACGTCATCACGCTGGGCTCCTATTACACCTACATGCTGAGAAATGGCAGGGTGAAGGAGCTCCAGGCAAGCTATGCGCCGTTCCGCACCGACTCGAACACGAAGGCTCTCTACCGAATCTGTTTCGCACTCCAGATGGTGTTCGCCGCAGTCTCGCTGCTGCTGAACCACTCCACCCATCCGCTGCCCGCGCAGGTCTACGCGCTGGCCATCCTCCCGATCTTCCTGACGATACACGTCGTCACGGGATTCGGGAAGGTCGAGGAGAAAATGGCGAGCGGAAAAGAGTTGACGGAACCAGAAATCGACCTCTACACGAAACTCAACCTGCCGCTGCACCTGGTCTATGCCGCATTGTATTTGATCGGCGCCACCTGGCTGGTCGCTGCGCTTTTCTAAAGATCAGATGAAACGGGTGCCGACCAAGGGTCGGCACCCGTTTTCCACTGTTTCCCGTCCGTCGTCAGGCGGTCCGGGCCGGGATCCCGGTCCTCGGGAGCCCCGGTTTCATCTTGCCGCCGCGGGGGTCGCTGGGCGACGGTGTCGGCGTACCGGATGAGGTTGGGGTGGGCGACGACGGCGGGGCCGACGGTTCGCCGTCCTGCCAGGCCGCGTTGAACAGGGCGCCGCGGTCCACGGCCACCCCGGCCTGCTTTCCGAGGGCCTTCGCGACGTTCTCAGGCAGCGGCCGGCCCGAAGCGACCGCGGGACCGCCGGGCTTCGGGTGGAAGTCGGAGGTCTTCCACGCCGTCGGATCCGCCGCTTCCCTCACGAAGAGCGGGTTCTCCTCGCGGGTGCCGCGCAGGTCCAGGCCGTTGGCCTCACGATCGGAAACCTTCACGTGTTCGTTGTTGGTGAACTCGGAGAGGGTTTCCGCATTGACGGATTCTTTCAACCTGTCCGGTCCCCAGTTCCACATCACGGTGGTGTTCGGCACCTCCGGTTGCGCGGGTGCCCGGTAGTAGGCGTTGTGGTCGATGCCCGCGACCATTTCGTTGGCGTAGAAAGCGCCGGAACCGTCGTCGTTCTTGCCGCCCACGACCTGAAGCGTCGCCGAATAGCGCCACTTGTCGTCGGCCAGCGCGCTGGACTGCTCGGAGGAGAGGATGTTGTTGAACACCTCGGTGCCGGTGGTGTCCCACGACAATCCGTGTTCGATGCTCCATTTCTCCTCGGCCGCGCAGCTGCCGTCCTCCTTGCGGGCGTTGCAGCCCTTGGAGCGCGAGTCCTCCCGGATCGCGATGCTGGTCAGCGCGTGCGAGATGGTGTTGTTCCAGATCTGGGTGTTGTCCGATCCGGAGACGTGAATGCCGATGCCCGCGCCCTCGATGATGTTGGAGGCGATCATGTTCTTGGAGGAGACCTCGTTGAAGATCGCCACCGGCACGTTGACGAAGTAGTTGCCGATCACCTGGGAGTTTATGACCCCCTCGTCGAACCAGACCCCGGCCCGCTGGTCATTCTTGTAGGTGTCGGGCTTGGAGACGTCGGTGCCGGCGTTCGAGTAGTCGACGGTGTTGTAGGCGTAGCGGATACCCTCCGAGTGCGTGATCTTGGTGTCGCCGATGGTGCAGTAGGCGCCGCAGGAGGTGGTGTTGAAGCCCGCCGTGTTGTTCGACGTCCACCGGTTCTTCTCGACGTTGACGTTGCTGGACCGGTTGATCCCGAACCCGACGGCCCCGTTGTTCTCGATGGTGTTCCCGCTGATCGTGGCCTCCTTGGCGTCGGTGATGGCCAGGGCGGTGGCGGCCGATGCGTAGCGGAAGGCCGAGTTCTCGATCTTGAGTCCCTGGCCGCCGGCCAGCACCATGGCGCCGCCGCTCAGGGTGCCGATCTGGGGGTCCTTGTAGTCCCAGGCCTGCACGGGCGCGTACTTCTCGACCGTGAGGTTCTTGAGGCTGACCTTGTCCGTCGTGACGGTGAGGGCCCGCGAGTGCTGGACCACCTCCACCTTGTGTTCGGCGGGATTGACGCCGATGACGTAGGAGGTTCCGGTGTGTGGTTTGACGTTGTAGCCGGCCCGGTTGTTCTTTGGATCCTTCAGGGTCACGGGGTCGGGGTCGTCGACGAAGAAGGTGGACGCGGTAACCTCGGCCCTCGTCGCCACCTGGGTCAGGGGCTGGCCGTCGACGAAAACCTGTTCGGGATGGGCCGCCATGCCCTCGACGGACGGGTCGGCGTTGGTGGTGCAGACGTCGCAGAACCGCACCATGTCGTTGGCGGTGGCCCAGGTGCCGTTGCCGGCGTCCTTCCACGTGTCGGGGCTCTTCGCACCCGAGATCACGGGCTTGGCCCCGGAGGCGGCGGTGATGGTGACCGATTTGGTGACCATCAGCTCACCCTCCTGGTAGACGCCCTCGGCGAGTTCGATCGTGTCGCCGTCGGAGGCCTTCGTCAGGGCAGTTGAAATCGTTTTGTAAGGACTGGTGGCAGAGCCGTCCCCAGAGTCGGAGCCGCTGCTGACCGAGACGTGGATCACGGTCCCCCCGTCCGCTGCCGCCTCGTTCTGCAATGGCACCGCGGCCCCCAGGGCCAGGACGGACATCATCGCAAGTACTCGACGCATGTGGTCGCCTCTCGTCTTCGAGTGTTGGACTACCCCGACCCTATCCCCCTCCCAGGCCACGGGTCACCCCCCGGCGGGCCCTGCCCGTCGCCGAACGTGTCGTTTCAGGATCGCGGCGATCTTCTTACCGTCGCTGCGGTACTACCGGTAGAGTATAACGCAACTTGTTGCGATTAGAGCAACTTGCTTTTAGGCTCGTTCCCATGGGTGTTGAGGAACGGGTGCGACAGTTGATCAAGGAAGCAGGCCTGACCCAAATGGAGTTCGGGGCCCGCGTCGGCATTGAGAAGACCAAGCTGTCCAAATCCCTCGCGGGCAGTAGGAGGTTTACGTCCTTGGAGCTGGCGCTCGTGGCGGAGCAGGGCGGCGTCACCGTCGACTGGCTACTGACGGGCGCCGAGGCCGGTTTCGCCGCGGCTGCACGTACTGGGGCGGACGGGGTCAGCGCCGGTGCCGCGCTCAGCCGCGCCCGGGAGCTGACGAACCTGCGCGACGCCCTGGAGGGTTTCGGTTTCCCCCAACAGATCCGCTTCGAGGCCGGGGACCTGAAGGGCAACCGCTGGGTCCTACAGGGCATCGGACTGGCCAAGCGGCTGCGCCGCAGCTTCCGCTCCCCTGTGGAGCAGGCGGCCAACTTGGCGGCGCTGATCGAGACGGACCTCGGCGTCGACGTGGCCATCCAGCCCCTCGGACAGCTCGACGGGCTCGCGGCGGCAACCGGTTCGGCCCGGCTGATCCTGGCCGCCACCTCCACCGTCCCCGCCCGTCAGCGGTTCACCCTGGCCCACGAGCTGGGGCACCTGGCGGCCAGCGACGACCAGCAGCTCCACACCGACGAGAACGTCTACACCCGTGGCGGGGAGGGCGAGATGCGGGCCAACGCGTTCGCCGCGGAGTTGCTGATGCCGGAGGCAGCCCTGGCGGATCGCGTCCACCGGGGCTCGCTCTGGTTCGAGGAGCTCGTCTGGGAACTGCAGGTCTCGCCAACCGCGCTGGCCCACCGGCTGGGGAACCTGAAGCTGATCGACGGGACCGAACGGAACCGGTTGCTGGCGGTGGAGATGGATCGCGTCATAGAGACCTTGGGCAGGCAGCAGGACTACGCCGCCCGCGTGGCCGAGGCCTCCCAACCCCGCATCCCGGCCCTCCTGCTGCGCGACCTGCTGGCCGCCCACCGTAAGGGGCACATCACGCTGCGGCCCGTGGCGGCGCTGATGGGAATGTCCACCAACGATCTGCGGGCACAACTGGCCAAGAGCGAAGGCGAGTGATCCATGGCACCGGTGGCCTGTCCCGACACCACCCGCCGCTTAGGGGCAGACCAACGCGACGAGCCGGCATGCATCTTGATGCAGATGACAGACGTTATGATGCATCCATGCGCACCACGATCACGTTGGACGAAGGACTGCTGCGTCGCGCCAAGGAACGGGCAGCCTCCCAAGGGAAGACTCTGAGCGACGTGATCTCTGACAGTCTGCAGGTCCTGCTCGCAGAGCAACCACAGCCACGCCACAAAATCACACTGCCGACCTTCGGCGGTAGCGGCTTCCAACCGGGCGTCGACCTTGAGGACAAGGAAGCCCTCGCGGTCCTCCTTGAGGATGGCGACCGTGCTGCTTGCTGATGTCAATCTCTTCATCTACGCGCACCGGCCCGAATCCCCTCGATTCGACGAGCACAAAACATGGCTCACTGACGCTTTGTCGGGAGACGAACCCTTCGGGATCTCCGAGCAGATCCTGTCCGGTTTCCTCAGGATTGTCACGAACCACCGGGTCTTTCGTGACCCGACGCCTCCCGACGTGGCACTGGACTTCTGCCAGACGGTGCTGACAGCCCCATCGGCGGTCCGCATCCGCCCCGGAAGAGAGCACTGGCGGATCTTCGAGAACCTCTGCCGAGAACTCGGGGCCCGGGGCAATGTCATTCCCGACGCATTTCTGGCGGCCATGGCCATCGAGGTCGGCGCCACCTTCATCACCACGGACGCCGGATTTGCCCGTTTCCCCGGGCTCAGATGGCGTCGCCCCTTCGACACCAATCCCGGTCGCCGCTGAACCCACCCACGCTCCAGAACAGGACGGCCCAGCCCGGGACCCTCATCCGTCAGCGGACCCATTACTCGGGTGCAGCAGCCTCACTGGCACCTGCACTTGTTCTTCGGGATGTCGTGCAATCGCCTCGTTGCGCCACGGATCTTCGAGTCTCTGGTCAGCTTGTGCGTGAGGGCAGGTGCCACGGTCGCCGGGCTGCGGACATCGCACCTGCGAACCCGCAACGACGCGGCGGACGAGGATCTCCACCGCTCGTCCCGACCTGCCACGGTTCGGCGTTTTGACTGGTAGAAATCATGCGTTTTGACCAGTAGGAATCCTGCGTTTTGTATGGTAAGGCTTGTGAAGTACTTGCGCAGGGCCTTGGATGACCTCCTGGACAAGGTCTTCCCCGACGTGCCCGCCATCGCGATCGAGGGGGCCAAGGCAGTTGGCAAGACCGAGACCGCACGCCGTCGCGTGCAGCGTGTCCTTGAACTCGACGACCCACACACCCTGTCAGCACTGCGCGCCGACACGGATGCCCTGCTCGGCATCGACGAAGCGGTCCTCATCGACGAATGGCAGCATTATCCACCGGTGTGGGATCGCGTCCGTCGCGCGGTGGACCGTCGCCGCGACCTGGCCGTCCTGCTCACCGGCAGCGCCACCCCACGGCCGGGCACCACCAGCCATTCCGGCGCGGGACGCATCGCATCCCTCGTCATGCGACCGATGTCGCTCACCGAACGCGGTGTCGCCCCGGGCGGAATCGATGTCGCCAAGCTCCTGGAACGCGAAGCGACGATCGAGGGACACAGCCCGCTCAGACTGCCCGACTACGCCGAGGAAATATGCGCCTCCGGGCTGCCCGGCCTGCGCGGCATCCGTCCCGCCGCCCTGGGCCTCCAGCTCGACAGCTACCTCGCCCGCATCGTCGACCGCGACCTTCCCGAGGAGGGGGTGCTGGTCCGGCGCCCCCAGGCCTTGATGGCCTGGCTCACCGCCTACGCCGCCGCAACATCAACGCCGGCCTCCTACACGGCAATCCTGGGGGCGGCAACCGCCGGCGAGACCGACAAACCCAGCCGCGCCGCAACCCAGACCTACCGCGACCTCCTCGCCCGGATCTGGGTGCTCGACCCCGTCCCGGGCTGGACCACGTCGCTGGCCCCGCTGGCCAGGCTCAAAACCGGGCCAAAGCATCAGCTGCTCGACCCGGCGCTGGCGGCCCGTCTCCTCGACGTCACCCCCGCGAAACTGCTCAGCGGTGCCCCGGGCTCGGGGGAGATCCTGGGGCAGCTCTTCGAGGCCTTGGTCACCTTGTGCGTGAGGGCACGTGCCACGGCTACCGGGCTGCGAACATCGCACCTGCGAACCCGCAACGGGGACCACGAGATCGACCTCATCGTCGAGAACACCGCGGGCAGGGTGGTGGCCATCGAGGTCAAATTGACCCGCGACCCCGACGATGCCGATGTGCGGCACCTCCACTGGCTGGGCGATCGCATCGGCGGGCGCCTCGTCGACAAGGTGGTCGTCACCACCGGCGAATACGCCTACCGTCGCGACGACGGGGTCGCGGTCATTCCCCTCGGACTGCTGTCCTGAAGAGCGAGGAGCCGGCCTTCCCTCACTCCACATCGACACCCATAGCGTGCCGTCCCCGCGGTTCCGGTTCGGGGGAGGCGACGGTCAGGGCCGCGATGCCGGTCGTGATGGGGACGCTCAGCACCAGGCCGATGGCGCTGCCGAGGGTACGGACGATCTCGCCCGCGAACATTTCCGCGTTCAGCAGGGCGGTGGCGGGACGGTCGGTGAAGTAGAGCAGCAGCAGCACCGCCATGGAACCGCCCGCGTAGGCGAAGACGATGGTGTAGATGGTGGACGCGATGTGGTCGCGACCGATCCGCATGCCGGCCGCGAACAGTTTCCCGCGACTCATCTTCGGGGCCGCGGCACGCAGCTCCCACACCGCCGAGCTCTGCGTGATGGTCACGTCGTTGAGCACACCGAGCCCGCCGACGATGATGCCCACCATCAACAGCTCCCGGAAGTTCATCCCGGGCAGGAGCTGCGCCAGGTCGTACTCGTTCTCGTCGGCGAAACCCGACAACCGGGCGAACTCCGCGGACAGCGCTCCCAGCCCGACCGTGATCGCCAGCCCGAGCAGCGTGCCGGCGAGGGCCGTCGACGTCCGGATCGAGACACCGTGCGCCACGTAGAGCACCACGAACATGATCGCCGTGCCCCCGACCAGCGCCACGGCGATACCCGGTTTGCCGGTGATGAGCGCCGGCAGCATGAATCCGACGAGCACCGCCCCGGCGAACCCGAGCCCCAGCAGCGCGAACAATCCCTTCCAACGCGCCACCGCCAGCACCACGACGACGAACAGTGCGGCCAGCACCCCCAGCACCGGGAGGCGATTGGCCGATGAATAGGACCAAACGGGTTCGTCGCCGGCGTTGATGCGATTCACCTCCATCACGTCCCCGGGCTTCAACCCGGACTGCGCCTGCGGGCCGAGCAGTGCGATCTCCACCGATTTGCCCGCGTCCTCGCCGGTGTTGATGGTGACCGTCGCCGTCAGACATTTCGCCTGCCCCACCTGCTGAGTGTCGCAACCGTCCTTGATGTCGGTGATTGTGGCGCTCTCGTGGGTGAGGTTCTGGGCGTCGTAGATCTTGTTCACCTTCGACGACAGGTCCTGTCCCGATGGCCACAGCCAGATCAACCCGGCCACCGTTAGCACCCCGAGCACCGCCAGGAAACCGATCAGGACGTTGCGTGCCGTCCAGTTCACCCCGACGTGTTCCAGCCCCTCCGTTGAATGAGAATGCGAATGCCCTGCTCCCATGGGAAAACACGATACTCGGCGGGTCCGGCCCCACCTTGTTCCGAAACGAATCGCACGGGACAACGATCCCGGCGGGTAGCCTTGCGGCCATGCTAGAGAGCGTCTGCTACCGGCACCCCGACCAGACCACGGGGATCGTCTGCCAACGCTGCCACCGTCCCATCTGTCCGCGGTGCATGGTGGCGGGTTCCGTCGGATTCCAGTGCCCAGACTGCGTCGCCGCGGGTCGCAGGCAGACCCGTCAGGGGCAGCTGCCCTACGGCGGCGCCCGCAGCACCCGGCCCGCCCTGACGTCGCAGGTGCTGGTCGGGATCAATGCGGTGATCTGGCTGGCCATTCTGCTGACCGGAGGCGAGGAAAGCCCCCTGTTCAGGATGCTTGCGATCCAGGCCCAGGGATTCTGCGCGACGGAGCGTTACATCCTCGCGGTGGATTCCCCTGCCCAGTGCGCCGCCATCGGGGCGACGTGGACAGAGGGCGTCGCGTCCGGGGCCTGGTGGCAGGTGCTGACCAACGCCTTCACCCACCTCGACGTCATCCACATCGCCTTCAACATGGTGGCTCTCTACGTGCTCGGCCCGCAGCTCGAATCGGTGCTGGGACGCGCCCGGTTCCTGGCGCTCTACCTGGCTTCGGCGTTGACCGGGTCGGCGGCGGTGGTGTGGTTCTCCGCTCCCTACACCACGACCATGGGTGCCTCCGGGGCGATCTTCGGGATGATGGGGGCGGTGCTGCTGATCGCCTGGAAACACCACGGCGACGTGCGCACCATCCTCGTCTGGTTGGGCGTGAACGTGGCCATCACCTTCGTGGGATCCAGCTTCATTTCCTGGCAGGGGCACCTCGGCGGCCTGGTCGGCGGCCTGGCCGTCACCGCCGCCCTGATCTGGCTTCCCCGTGAGCAGCGGCGACTTTGGCAGTGGCCGCTGGTGGGTCTGGTCGCGGTGCTGGCCGTCGCCGCCATCGTGGCCCGGGCGTTGACCATCGCAGGCTGACCCTTCTCGAACGAAGCCGGTTGAGTCGGGTCGCGAGTCCCCTCTCAAAGCTGGTTGAGCCGGGTCGCGAGGAACGAGCGACCCGAGTCGAAACCACCCTGCAACCGGTAGCCAAAACCCGACCCCCGGTCCCCGGACACCTAGCTGAACATGGCTTTGATGATCGGCCCGGCCGTCCCGGAACCCGACTGGCCGTCCTGGACGAAGGCCGCCACCGCGTACTTGTCGTTCCAGGCGATCATCCAGGCGTGGGCGGTGTCGGCGGCGGCGTCGCCGAACTCGGCGGTACCGGTCTTGGCTCCGGTCATGACTCCCTGGAGGACATTGCCCGACCCCTCCGCGACGACGGCCTTCATCAGCGTCTGGAGCTGCGATGCCTCGTCGGGGCTGAGTGGCGTGGCCGTCGACTTCGCCTCGTGTCCCTTCACCAGCCACGGGATGCGCGTCTCACCGGAGGCGACGCTGGCCGAGACCGTCGCCATGCCCAGTGGCGACATCTCGATGCCGCCCTGCCCGATCATGCTGAGCGAGAGATCAAGCGGGGCGTTGGCGGACTGCACCTTCCCGAAGTTGGAGGCGAACCCGGCGTCGTAGTCGGTGCCCACCCCGAGGGTGGCGGCGGCCTGTTGCAGTTTCTCCTGCGAAACCTTGTCAGCGTTAGTCCCGAACGCGGTGTTGCAGGAGTTCGCGACCGCTTGGGTGAGGGTGATGTTGCCGGTCTTGTCGGCCGGGTAGCCGTCGTAGTTCTTCAGCGTGTGGTCGCCGATCTGCATGGTGGCGGGGCACTGCACCACCGAGTCGGCGCGCAGGCCGGAGCGCAGCAGCGCCAGCGACGAGACGATCTTGAACGTCGAGCCGGGCGCGTACTTCCCGAAGGTGGCGTAGGGGTATTCGCCCGCGCCCTTCGAGTTGGCGGCGGCCAGCACCCCACCGTCCTTGACGTCCAGCACCACCAGGGACGCGATCCCGGAACTGACGTGACTGTTCAGCACCGATTCCGCCTTCTCCTGCATGGCGCGGTCCAGCGAGAGCTGGATGGAGCTGCCGACGCTGGCCTCCTGGGAGAACAACGAGACGGGATCGACGTTCTGGCCTGAACGTCCCACCACGTCGATGTTGATCTTCGGCGCCCCACGCAGCTGCTCGTCGTAGCGCTGCTGGAGGCCGCTGATCCCGACCATGTCCGAGGTCATCAGGGCACCGCCCGACTTCTCCACCTGTTCCTTCGACGGGTTCCCGACCCTGCCGAGCAGCCCGACGGCGAACGTGTCCGACGGCGCGACGCTGGCGGTGGATTCCTTCACGAAGGCCCCGGGGATGCTGGAGACCGTGGAGGGAACCTGGTCCTGGGAGACGGTCTTGGCCACCACGAACTGTTTGGGGCCGCCCGCCAGGACCTTCTGGGTGTATTCGGCGGCGTCGACCCCGAGCAGCTGCGCCAGCTGCGTGGCGGCCGCCTGCCACGTGGACTCCTCGGACTTCGACTTGTCGATGCCGACCTGGTAGACGGTGCGTTCCTCGACGAGCGCCACCCCGTCGCGGTCGTTGATGGCGGCGCGTTTCGGCCAGCTGCGCTGGTGCCTGAGGCGGGTCGTGGCGGAGAGTTTCTCGTGCACCACCGTCGGCGACCACGTCACCTGCCAGCTGCCGTCTGCGTTCTCCAGGGGGACGGTGGTGGTGTACTTCCAACCTTCCTGGCCGACGGGGAAGGTGTAGTTGAGGTGCGCGGTGGCGGTTTTGCCGTCGGCTGCGTAGCGGATTCCCGCAGGTTCCACCGTCGGCGTGATGTCATCCATGCCCGCGAAGATGGTCTTCAGCTCAGTGGTGGCGTCGGCCGGCGGGGTGGACAGCGCCACGCCTGTGAGGTCCAGTTTCTGGATTCCCGCAGCGAGCCCCGCCACCACGTCGTCAGCGGCCGGCACCCCGTCGGGTGGGGTGTCGCGTTCCTGCCCGGAACCGCCGGGGGAGCACCCGGTGAACAGCAGCGCCGAGGCCGTCACGGCGGCCAACACAGCCCTCCGGGGGGTCTTCATGGTCACGTCGGCTCCCTTCCACAACTTCGCTGCCACGAGACTACCGGGGCCCACCATCACAACCGACGGGAGGTTCACGGCACGGAGTGGATGACGATTGTTGCCCCCGGCCTAGACGGGTACCCTTGATGAGGTCGCCCAGATCGCTTTCCCGGATCGACCCGCGACTGCCCTTCGAATCTCTATCGAGGAGTGAACCGGTTGTCCGTCCCTTTCTGGATCTGGGTCCTGACCCTGCTGCTCATAGCGGGCCTGCTTGCCTTCGATTTCTTCGCCCACGTCCGCAGGGCGCACGCCCCCACCCTCAAGGAAGCCACCGTCTGGTCCATCATCTACGTGGGTCTGGCCATCCTCTTCGGGGTCGCGGTGACCATCTTCGGCGGCGTCGAGATGGGCACCCAGTATTTCAACGGCTGGCTGCTGGAGAAGGCGCTTAGCGTCGACAACCTGTTCGTCTTCCTGGTGATCATGGGGTCCTTCGCCGTGCCCAGGCAGGATCAGCAGAAGGCGTTGCTGTTCGGGATCGTCTTCGCGCTGCTTACGAGGTCGGGGTTCATCGCGCTCGGCAAGGCGATGCTGGAGGCGTGGAGCTGGACCTTCTACATCTTCGGTCTGGTCCTGATGATCACGGCCGGGCGGATGCTGGCCCCGGAGGATGGGGAGTCCGGCGACGCCGACAACTTCGTCATCCGCATCGCGAAGAAGTATCTGCGCACCACCGACCACTACGACGGCGACAAACTGTTCACCATCGAGAACGGCCGCAAGGTGCTGACCCCGATGCTGCTGGTGATGATCGCCATCGGCGGCACCGACCTGTTGTTCGCGCTGGACTCCGTTCCCGCCGTCTACGGCGTCACCACCAACGTGTACCTGGTGTTCACGGCGACGGCTTTCTCGATGATGGGGTTGCGGCAACTGTACTTCCTGATCGACGACCTCCTGGACCGCCTGATCTACCTCAAGTACGGGCTCACCGCGGTGCTCGGGTTCATCGGCATCAAGCTGATCCTCCACGCCCTCAACGAGAACAACGTGCCGTTCATCAACGGCGGGAAACACGTCGACGTGTGGGACATCGGTGACATCGACTCGCTGATCGTGATCCTCACCATCCTGACGATCACCGTCGCGGTCTCCCTGCTCAGCCGGAAGGGTCTCGTCGCCAGCGCAATCCGCAGCCTGGACCGCCGGGCCCACTCCTACCTGCACACCGAGTACCACAACACCGAAGAGGAACGCGACGCCCTCTACCAGGAAATCGTCACCCGCGAGGCGGAACTGGAGAAGTACAACCCCAAGTACGTCGCTGACTACATGCACTCCAGCGGACTGGAGACGACCCTGGAGAAGGTTCACAAGATGCACGACGACCTGGCCTGATCCTCGCCTCGAACCGCACCGTCCTCGCAAAAGCCAGCCCATCGGTCGAACGCCAGCGCTGTAGCGCAGGCACATCACGAAAAGGCAAGCGCGTCCTGCAGAAATCCTTCATCAAACTCACATGAAGCGGGCCGTGGTCCGGCCTCGCGCCTCGGGAAAAAGCGAGGCGACGTTTCAGTGGTGCTCTACCCGGCGGATCTCCTCGGTCATGTCCTCCGACAGGTCGGCGGTGCGGAACTCCTCGGTCAGCGGCAGACGCATGTGGAAGTCGGTGCCCAGGCACAGTTCGGCCTCGCCCTCCTCCAGGACGAAATCCACCAGGTGCCCGCCCCAGGTGCGGTCGTCGTCGACGATGTGGGCGTGGCAGCCTGCCACCGAGATTCCCGACTCGTACAAAGGTGTGCGGAAACCGGCGATCGTCCCGCTGAAGTCCTCGTGGCGGGCGATCTCCTCGCCGTCGGTGGCCTCGATCATGGGCCGGTAGGGACGGTCCTGTTTCGTTACCGTGCGTGCGCTTGCCCATGCGAATCGGCCGGTCACCCGCAGCGCGTACATGTAGTTCGAGCTCGGCACGAAGGCATCGATGGCCCGGGAGAACTCCTCCCGGGTCATCGGACCCGTCAAGGAGCGGCTCAGGCTCGGCACGAAATTGGTCACGACGGCGTAGGGGGTGCGTTCCGTCAACTCGGGCACACTCACGGACCCGTCACCGCGCAGCCGGTAGCAGACACCGCCCAGGATGATCATCTCGCCGTCGAGCCCGTTGAAGGTGCCGATACCGAAGGAACCGTGACCGAGGAGCTCGGCCAGGGTCATCTCGTCCTCGTAGACGCCTTGGGCGAGGGCGGAGATGAGGCTGGTCTGGAAGATTTCGTGACGGGTGACGGCATGTGCGGTCATGCCCCCACAGTAGACGCCTCGATCTCACAGCCGATTGAGCCAGCACGTGAGCGCCCTTCCCTTCCGAAGCTGGCTGAGCCGGGTCGCGGGGAACGAGCGACCCGAGTCGAAACCATCCGCACCCGGCAAGCAGGCCCACCCGCTCGCGAGCAGCCCGACTCAAGCAGCTTTCCCACCCCGGGCTGCAACGATGTCCGCCGCCGTTTCCTCCAACGGCATGTGGGTCTCACCGAGCAGTTCGCGGGTGTCGGTGTCGTCGGCGACGAAGGGTTCGGTGTTCTGGTGGAGGGTCTCCCTCACCGCCCTCAGCGTCGGGGAGAACCAGCCCAGCACACGCAGCAACGACGCCGGCATGCTGCGCAACCTCGGTTCGTCGTCGCGACCGGCGGCTCGCAGCAACATCCGGGCCAGTTCGCGGACGCTGACCGCCGGGGCGCTGGGGACGTGCCAGGCCCGGCCGGGCATCTCCGGATCAGTGGCGGCGCGGGCCAGCAGACGCCCGAAGTCGGGGATGGCGGTCATGGTGTAGGGCAGGTCGGGATCGCCGAGGACGCTCGTCGCCCCCTTGGCCAGCAGCGGATCCACGAACCGCGGCCCGAGGTAGGCGCCCGGGCCCGCGTCGGCCCCGAGGTAGGACGACCCCCGCACCTCGACCGCGCGGATGCGCCCCTGTTCGTGGGCGGCGAACAGTCTGCGGGACACCTCGGCCCGGACCTCACCCAGTGCCGACGGCGGGTGGTCGAGGGGATCGGTGGCGCGCATCGGCATCCGGCCGCGCGCGTAGGAGTAGTAGTTCCCCGTGACCACGAGGGTCGCGTCCTGCCGCTCCGCCGTCTTGATGAGGTTGTCGATGGCGAGGGGCCAGTCGCGGCGCCACCCGGCGATCGTGTAGGTGATGCCGCAGCAGGCGAGGATCGCGGCCCCGGGTGCGAGCGCCTCCAGGCCGTCGCCCGTGACGACGTCGGCCCTGGCGGCCTGCGCCCCGGGCAGCTGCGTGCCGCTGCGGGTGGCGACCGTGACCCGGTGCCCGGCCTCCACGAGCGAGCGGGTCGCGGCCCTGCCGAGCGGTCCTGCTCCGATGACGGTGATGTGTTCCATGTTTCCTCCGATTCTGTCGCCCCCCAAGAACAGTAAACACCGTTCACGCCATTTTGTAAACAGCGTTCACGGTTTTGTTCTTCGTGTCGTGCGAGACTGGGACCATGACCCCCACTCCACGCCGCCAGGCCCGCGACGCCTTCACGCGGCGACTGCTAGAGGTCGCACACCGGCACCTCGTCGAGCAGGGAGCCTCCGGGCTGGGCATGCGGGCCCTGGCGCGCGACCTCGAGGTCACCCCCGGCGCCCTGTACCGCTACGTGAAGAGCCGCGACGACCTCCTGACCCTGTTGATCGTCGACGCCTACGAGTCGCTGGGAAAAGCCGTCGAGGAGGCCGAGGGCAGGATCCCGCGCGGAGACCACGAGGGTCGCTGGGTGGCGCTGTGGCACGCCACCCGCACCTGGGCGCTGGAACACCGCAACGAGTACGGCCTCATCTACGGCACCCCGGTGCCCGGCTACCAGGCCCCGCCGGAAACCATCCCGGCCGCGTCCCGGATCTCGATCCTGCTGGCCCGGATCGCCTCGGACATGAGGTCGCAAGCGGGGACGACGCCGCCGCCGGACTCACCGGAACCGGGCCCGGCGCTGCGGGAGGACCTCGCGAGGGTGCGTCACTGGATCAGTGAGCAGGGAATGCCCGGCGATGTTCCCGACGAGCTGATCCTCATCGTCCTGCGGGGCTGGACCGAACTGTTCGGCTGCATCAACATGGAACTGTTCGGCCACTACGTCGGCAGCGTCGAGAACGGGGCGGCGTTCCTGGACGAACTGGCCCACCGAAGCTTCAAGGAGCTTCAGGACCGGACGGGTCCCTGATGGCCGAGGTGCCGAGGATCACCTGGGCGCACCCGTCTTGTCATAGAGGTCGTCATCCGTGAGCACCGGACCACTCGCATCGCGGAGACGCCGGCCCGCGCCCGAACGGAGTTGGCGAGAGTGTGCCTGGTGAGAGCCTCACGCGCCTCGGCTTCCATGGAGCGATTGTTCAAAGCCGCAAAACGTTTCAACTCATCGCGCACCTCGTCGCTGAGCCCTCGGATCGTGATGGTGGACCCGCTTACACCTCCCAACAGAAATGCTAGCGATCACCTCAGGAGATACTTTCTCGCATCAAGAGGCTTCACATTTCCCCTTCCGCCTGCCTACACGTCATTCACCAGCGCTGTAGCGCGAGCAGACGACCACAAGGCAAGCGAACCCGGGCCAGGACAGGCGAGCGGCGGCAAGGCAGGCGAACCGGACGACGGGACGACGACCTGCGAAGCTGCCCGCGTCACTCCCCCTTCACCCGGTGCCGGCCGATGGGCATCACCAGCGGCGCCCCGGAGACGGGGTCCGGCACCACCTTCGAGGAGATCCTGAACACCTCCTTTACCGTCTCCTCCGTCACCACATCCGACGGGGTGCCCTGCGCCAGGATGCTTCCGGAGCGCATCGCGATGAGCTCGTCGGAGTAGCGGGCCGCCAGCCCGAGGTCGTGCAGCACCATCACGACCGTGGTTCCCCTCCCGGCGTTGAGGTCGATCAGCAGGTCGAGCACCTCGAGCTGGTTCGCGACGTCGAGGTAGGTGGTGGGTTCATCCAGCAGCAGGACGTCGGTTTCCTGCGCCAACGCCATCGCGATCCACACGCGCTGCCGTTGACCGCCCGACAACTCGTCGACGGGACGGTCGGCCAGCTCGGTGGTGTCGGTGGCGGCGAGGGATTCCGCGACCACCTCGTAGTCGCGGGGGCTCCACCTCCCGAGCATCCCCTGGTGGGGGTGGCGTCCGCGACCCACGAGGTCGGCGACGACGATGCCCTCCGGGGCGGTCGGCGACTGCGGCAGCAGGCCCAGGACCTTCGCGATCTCCTTGGTCGGCTGTTCGTGGAGGGATTTGCCGTCGAGGAGCACCTGTCCGTGCCTGGGTTGCAGCAGCCGGGCGAGGGAACGCAGCAGCGTGGATTTGCCGCAGCCGTTGGCGCCGACGATGGAGGTGATGGCCCCGGGTTTGACGGTCAGGTCGAGGTTGTCGATGACGGTGCGGTCGCCGTAGGCGAGCCCGAGTCCGACGGCTGTGAGGGAATGGTTCGCGGTCACTGGGTCTCCGGGGGTCAGTTCCGGCGCTGCCGGTTGGAGCGGATGAGGAGGTAGACGAGGAACGGGGCGCCGAGAGCACCAGTGATGATGCCGACGGGATAGCGGGCGCCGAAGGCGAACTGACCGATCAGGTCGGAGGCCAGCACCAGGATCGCGCCGACCAGGGAGGCGGGCAGCACCAGGGAGGAGGCGGAGCGGCTGATCCGCGCCGCTATCGGCCCGGACATGAACGCGACGAACGCGATCGGCCCGCAGGAGGCGGTCGCGACGGCCACGAGGGTGACGGCCGCGACGATGGTCCAGACCCGCACGGAGAACACCTTCACGCCCAACCCGGAGGCGGTGTCGTCGCCGAAACGCATCGTTGCCAGCTTGCTGGAGTTCACCCACATCGACGGCAGGATCACCGCGCAGGTGGCGGCGAGCGGCGCCACCCTCGGCCACCCCGCGCTGTTGAGCGATCCGGTCAGCCAGCGGGTCGCGACCTGCAGGTCCCACGCGGATGCCTGCGCGAGAGTGTAGGTGACCACCGCCCCCAGCATCGACGAAACACCGATGCCGATCAGGATCAGCCGGGTTCCCGCGAAACCGCCCTTGTAGCTGAGGGCGTAGATTGCCACGGCGGTACCGATCGCGGCGGCAAGAGCGAGCAGGGAGACGGTGGTCTCGTTCAACCCCAGGATCACGATGCCGATCACCCCGGCGGCACTGGCCCCCGCGGAGATGCCGATGACATCAGGGGAGGCCAGCTGGTTGCGCAGCAGGGTCTGGAAGGTCACGCCAGCAGACCCGAAGGCCAGTCCGGCCAGCACGGCGAGGGTAGCGCGCGGCAGCCGCAGCGTACCGACGGTGAAACTGGCACCCGGCACCCGCTCACCCGCGATGACCCTCCACACCTCGGAGGGTCCGTAGAAGCTTTCACCGAACATCAGCGACGCGGCCCACAAACCCACTACCAAGAACGCCAGCACGAGGACTACCAGGGCCTGGGCCCGGATGCGGCGGGAGCGCGCGACGCGCAGAGCCTTGACGTCGGGGATGGCAGCAGCGCTCATAGTTCACGCACCTTCTGGCGTCGGACTATCCAGATGAAGAACGGGGCCCCGAGGAACGGGGTGATGATGCCGACGTCGATCTCGGAGTTGGGGGTGACGACCCGCCCCAGGGTGTCGGCGGCGAGCAGCAGACACGCACCCGCCAGGCCCGCGAAGGGCAGCATCCAGCGGTGGTCGGTGCCGACGAGGAGCCGGCAGAGGTGCGGCACGATCAACCCGACGAACGCGATCGGCCCGCACACCGCCGTCGTCACCCCGCACAGGATCACCGCGCCGATGGACGCGACCAGCCGGGTGCGCATCACGTTCTCACCCAGTCCGGTGGCGACGTCGTCGCCGAGCGCCAAGGAGTTCATGCCGCGCGCCGAGAACAGGCAGATCAGGGCGCCTGCCATCAGGAACGGGGCCACCAGTCCCACCCGGTCCCAGGTGGCGCCGCCGATCCCACCGATCTGCCAGAACCGGAACGAGTCCATCACCCGCACCCGGGGCAGCAGGATCGCCGAGACCAGCGACGAGCACGCCGCGGATGTCGCGGCACCGGCCAGGGCCAGCTTCAGCGGGGTCGCGCCGCCGCGTCCCAGCGACCCGACGCCGTAGACGAACCCAGCCGCCACACCGGCCCCGAGCACCGCGATCAACAGCTGCGCGTAGGGGTGGGAGAGGTCGAGGAAGGCCAGACCGATCACCACCGCGAGGGAGGCCCCCGACAGCACCCCGAAGATGCCGGGATCGGCCAGCGGGTTACGGGTGACGGCCTGCATGGCGCCACCCGCGATTGCCAGGGACATCCCGGCCAGCAGCCCCAGCACCGTGCGGGGCAGGCGACCGGCCGCGGCGGCCTGTTCGGCCGTCGCGGTTCCACCGGACAGCGCGGCCAAGGCATCGTCCAGGGACACGGCCCGCACCCCGAAGATCACAGAGGCCACCACGATCACCAGCAGGACCACTACCAGGACCGCCAGCCACAGCAGACGGCGTCCGGCCGAGCGTTTGATGACTTCGACATCCGGCCGGGTCAGAACCCCGTCAGCGGTCACTCGAGACCTTCGGCCAGTTTCGCGACGTATTTCTCTATGCCCCACGGAATGGACAGCGGCGACGGGTTCGCGGAGGCCGAGAGGGCGTCCTGCCCGAGGAAGACCACGTGGTCCTTGGCGATCGCAGGGATGCGGGAGAGCAGCGCGTCGGCTTTGATGGCCTCCTTCAGCGGTGTCGGGTCCGCGGGCCCGTAGGTCAGGAGGATGTCGACGTCGTTGAACAGCTCCGGTTTCTCCGAGGACATGTCCTTCCAGAACGCCTTGGAAGCCGCGGATTCCTTCTCGACGATCTCCGGGGTTCCCAGCCCGGCCTTGACGAGGAACCCAGCCCGCGGGTCGTGGGTGGTGTAGAAGCCGACCTTGGACAGATCACTGGCGTTGAGGAAGGAGAACAGCACCTTCTTGCCCTTGAGACCGGCGTGCTGCTCCATGGCCGCGGCGACCCGCTTGTCCAGGTCCGCGATCAGCGCCTTGCCTTGGGCGGCCATGCCCATGGCCTGGGAGTTCAGCTCGATCATCTGGTCCATGGTGGTGATCCACGCTGCCTCGGGGTAGGCGACGACGGGCGCGACCTGACTGAGGGTCGCGTAGTCCTCCGCGGTGATGCCGGAATAGGAGGCGAGAATCACGTCGGGTTTGGTGTTGGAGACGGCCTCGAAGGGGACGCCGTCTGTGTCGTCGAACAGGACGGGGGTCTGGCCGCCCAGGGCGTCGAGTTTCTCCTTGACCCAGGGCAGCAGGCCGTCGCCGTCCTCGTCACCCCAGTTGGCCCTGCTCATGCCGACGGGCACCACGCCGAGGGCCAGCGGAACCTCGTGGTTGGCCCACCCGAGTGTTGCGATGCGTTCAGGTTTCTTCTCGATGACGGCTTCACCGAGGGCGTGCTTGATGGTGATGGGGAAGGCGTCTCCGGCGGCGGGGGAGGAACCACCGTTTCCTGAGGCCGGGGGGGTGCCCTGGGGCGTCGAATTGCTGGAGCAGGCGGCGATGCCAACGGTTGCGGTCGCGGCAAGCATAGCGACGAAGGTCCTTCTGGAAAGCACGTGGGCTCCGTTCATCTCGGGAATGGCCCAGTAATGGTAAGGCAAACCTAAGCTGTGCGCCAGAGTGCGGGTGTGCGTGGACAAAAAGGACGACGCCGCGGGAAATAGAAAGCGACCCCCGGACGTGCCGGGGGCCGCGGAGTGCCTGGCCGGGCTCAGCGGACGGGCTTGCGGATCTCCGAGGAGAGGAACCACGCCTGCTGCTCGAGCTGGACGGTGAGGTCCTCGATGATGCCGGAGGAGGAGGGGTCCTCCCCGTCGATGATGTCGTGCACGTCGCGCAGGGTCGCGACGACTGCCTCGATCGCGGAGACGATGTAGGCGACGGCGTCGGTGGTGAGAACCTCACCCTCGGGGGCGACGGGCACGGTGGCGGAGGCGGCGACGGTAGCGGGACGACCGTCGGGGGTGGCGTTTACGGCGCGCATCCGCTCGGCGACCTCGTCGGAACCCGTGCGGGCGATGCCCACGACCTCGTCGAGGTTCAGGTGGAGGTCGCGGAAGTTCGGGCCGACGATGTTCCAGTGGGCCTGCTTGCCGACCAGTTCGAGGGCGATGAGGTTCACCAGAACGCGCTGGAAGCTGTCGCGCAGCGCAGCGGATGCGGTGAAGGACAGGGTCACATGCGGGGTGTTCACGGTCTCGGTACTCATGCCTTCAACATTATGTCCATCCCCAAGGAAACCCATCCACACGTTAGGAAGGCCAGCCTGACAAGGTCGGACACCCTCCGCGCAGAAGCCACCCCACTCGACGGAACCGCCCGTTCCACAGGATTGTGCCACCCCGATCGAGCATCAAGAATCCTGGGCACAGCCCCTTCACCACGACGCTTCCGAACACCCCGGTGTTACAGTCACCGAGGTGACGATGCTTGCACTGCGCGAGTGGGGGAATCCCACGGCTCCAACCCTGCTTCTGATCCACGGCCTGACGGAATCGGCCGCCGCCTGGCCCGACGCGGTGGCCCGCTGGTCCTCCCGGTATCACGTTCTCGCGGTGGACCTGCGGGGGCACGGGATGTCCCCACGGTGGGACGACCACTCCCTGGCCCGGGCACCGCAGACCCTGCAGGAAGACCTTGAGCGGGTGATCTCCTCGCTTCCAGAGCCACCGGTCGTCGTGGCGCACAGCCTGGGAGGGCTCATGTCGCTGCGAGTGGGCGTGGCCCGGTCCGACCTGGTTCGGGCACTGGTCCTGGAGGACGTTGCGCGTCCCACCGGGCACTGGGGGCCAGCCCCTTGGTTCGTGGAGCACCAGGAACGGTTCCTGGACGCGTTCGTCGCCGATGGTGGCGCGGCCGAGCGGGAACGGATGCGGCGCGAGACCTCATGGAGTGATGCCGAGATCGAGGAGTGGGCGAGGTGCAAGGAGCAGGTCGACCGCCGCTTCATCCGCGAGGGTACCTATCTCGGCGAGGCCGACCTCGTCAGCGCAATCAACCAGCTGACGATACCGGCGCTGTACCTGGCACCCCGCCACGGTGACATGGCCCCGGACCCCTCCGAGGTGACCAACCCGCTGGTGCGCCTGGTGTTGATCGACGGTGTCGGCCACTGCGTGCGGCGGGACGCCCCGGAGACCTACCACGGACTGGTCGACCCATTCATCGAGGAGGCCTCCGAGCCACTTGGTCAGGCCCTTGTGGGGGATCACGAAGCCAGGTGAACAGGTGGCTCCGGGCAGCGGATCCGGGGTTGTCGCACCGGGGAGAGTCTTGCGACCACGGGCTGACCGGCGTCCCTGAGCCCACCCCGAACGTCCCCGGAACCACGACTCCGGCGGCATGTTCATCCTGAGGGTGCGGCTATCGTGCCGGTGTGAATTCGAGCACCCTGATCGGACTGATACTGCTGGTGACCTTACTCATCATGGGGTGGGTGACATGGCGGCGTATCCGCCAGGAACCACGGCGACTGGCCAATGCCGGGTGGATCGCCGTCACCTTGCTGCTCGGCATCCAGGTACTGGCGATCCTCGGTTTCTCGGCCCCACTGTTGGGGTTGGGTTTCCTTGTGCTCATGTCGCCCCTGCTGGCCATTGGTTTGGCGGGTTTCCTCATCCTCAATGGTTTGGTCATGCTCCGCAGGGAACGTTTCTCCCTGGCCCACTCGTTGTCCCTGCTCGCCGGTGTCGGGCTGGTTGCGGCAATGGTTGTTTGTATCTTTGTGGTTCTTACCGGGGAGCGACGGGCTTTTCCCGTTCCGACGTTCATCATGCTCACCACCGGTTGGGTGGCGTTGATGTTTTTCTGTTTCGTCGGGTACTCCTGGTTCTATCAGCGTATCGTCCGGAGAATCCACCCGGATTTCATCATGGTGCTGGGTGCCGGGGTTCCTTCCGGGAAGGTCACCCCGCTGTTGGCCGGGCGTATTGACCGGGCTCTTGGGGTGTGGCGGGGTGAGATCAAGGCTGGACGGCGTCCGTTGTTGGTGATGAGTGGCGGGCAGGGTCCTGATGAACCCGTCAGTGAAGCCCGGGCGATGGCTGATTATGCGTTGGAGCAGGGTGTTCCGGAAGCGGCTTTGGTGTTGGAGGACCACTCCACGACCACCCGGGAGAATTTCCAGATGTCGACGGAACTGGTTCGGGCCGAGCCGCGGCTGGGGCCACGCGCAACCGGAGTTGCGGTCACCAGCAACTATCATGCGATGCGTGCCGCGTTGTTGGCCCACGACCTGGGCACGGGTATTCAGGTATTGGGGGCGCGTACCGCGTGGTACTACTGGCCCAGTGCCATGTTGCGGGAGTTCGTGGCGGTGGTGCAGAGATCACCCAAAGCCTACGGGCTGGGCCTGGGCTTGGTGACGGTGCCATTGACATTGCTGGTGACACTAATCTGGCTGTCCTGACAGAAACCGGGCTGCTACAGATTTTGTGGACAGTGACGAAAAACCTTGGATCATGGATTGGGCCGCTGTCTTGATTTGTTTCCATTCCCGTCAGATTTCATTCGGGACGCGGCACCCGATCGAGGATTGAACCCCGGTGTGAATGCACTCAGAACTTGGCGTCAACTGGTGGGCGGCACTCCCTCAGTGCCGCGGTCAAATCCTGCTGGGTGCCTCACCACTCATGTTAGGGAAGCACGGATGTGCCCGACATCGCCTCAAAATTGAGGCTCTCGCTTACCCGGTACTGTGCGTATGAGAAATCGTCCTCGGAGATCACCTCGACCTCGCATCTCGTGACGACATCATCCGGTCGAACCAAGCCCTCCAAACAGTCCGCGACTTGATACCACGCCTCGGCCCTGGAAACCTCATCCCCAGCGGATTCGACTCGATCACACGCCTCGCGGAGTTTCAGCTCCGGACCGTCACCGCCATCCTGAACCACATGGTCCTCCCTGAGACCTTCGAGCATGTCCTCCGCAACCAGCCATTCGGCATCCACGATCAATAACAGCCGTAGCTCGTACGTCGGACCTGACCAGCCGTTCCGCGACTCGACGCGAATCTCCCTGACCCGTTTCAGTACCCGCCCGACGGATCTGTCCCTCGGGGCCTCCTTGCGGATCCGGTCCGTGAACTTACTGAGAGCAGGAATTGCTTCGTCAGGCATGGGGAACCGTGAATAGGCAGCACCAACCCTTCGTGCAAAGTCCCGAGCGGCGCGAGAAGCTGGCTCACAGGACATTCTTCGCACCAAGAGTGCGTCAGCCAACAGGGTCTTGGGAACAGACGTTGCGTGTTCCAGCAGCACAACAGGGGCATCGTCCTGAGCGGGAAAGGCCAGCAGCAAAGGGCGTTTGCCTCTGGAGGCTTCCCGGTAGTTGTTCTCAGATGTCTGTACGATCGGGGCGACCAGTATGCATTTCCGCGTTTTCTGGACGACGTCGCAGGTCTGACTGATGATCACGACATCAGAAACGGGCTCGTCCGGACATGCCGGTAACTGAAAGGGAGCGGCCAACCGCACCCAGTCCCCCTGCATCATCTCCTGCCCTTCAGGATCCGACCCAACCACGAATGTCACCGCACCTGCTCATCCACGGTCAGGCCAACACCCTGGAGCGGATCCGGGGAACGAACCTCGGCGCAGAGCTTCTGATAGAGACTCGGCCCCCCATCACCCGCCAACAATGCTCGGCGACGTTCGATGCCGGTCCCTGCGGGGAGCTGAGCGACAGCGGTTTCAAGCCTGCCGAGCCGGGTCGCGTGTTCGTCGGCCATGGGTTTCCCGCTGAGCCAGTGATTGATGGAACGCCGCGACACACCGAACAGTCGAGCAAGCTGCTGCGCGCTCAGCCCGGAGGAATCACGCAGCATCGACACACGTTCCGGCAGGGGTCGCTGTTTCTCCGGATTCCTGACCCGGAGCGGCAGACCCCGGTCGCCTGCGGGAACGGCGACAACCACGCGATCTGCCACCGCCGACATGGTGGGCAGGGATGTGAATGTCCCCTGCGTTCCACTCGCCCCGCCTGCAAATGCGAAGGGCAACAGAAAGGGGACGGCAACAGCCGTTATCTGGGAAGCCATCATGCTCCTCCTCCACCGTGCAACTCGAGGAATGCGTCGGTGACCGCATGCTTGAAATAGTCGTAGTTGATGTCCGCAAGTTTCTGAACCACTGCCATAACCGTCCCGGGATCGGCGACAGCGGCATCCTGTTTGAAGGAATCCAGGTCAAGGACCCAACTGTCTCCTGCCACCGGGGGGATCATCGGGTCGACCGTCTGTTCAGGGGGCACATAGCCGGATCGCACCTGGAGCAGCAGGTCGTCGATCCCGTACGTGCACTGCTGGGTGGCGTTGAGGAGTCGCACGGAATCATCCGCAGCCGTGAGCGGTTGCCCGAAACCGCGAAACATCGCCGCCGGGTTCGTCAGCACGTCGTCATCCGAGAACCTGTTGACATAGCGGACACCGACACGTTCCAGCCTGGATGGGCGAACCTCCGCGAGGACGCTGTCGAGAAGGGGTTGCAGGCGCTCGGTGAATTCTTCGAAGCGGGTGTAACCGCGGAGGCAGGACAGCGAAAAGGAGTGTTTTGACAACGTTGCGATCCAGGCCCCATCCCCCGAGAGCCACTCATGCGTCTGCTCCCCCAGAACGGGTGCGACACCGACCGGCGTGATGTTGAAAGCCAGCTCCCGCCCCTCCCGCACCTCGGGATAGTCCGCGAAGGCTTCATCCAAGGATCTGACCAGTGCAACGAGCTGCTCCGGATCACGAAGGTTCCGAAGATCCGGCCAACGCACCTGGCACAGCACCAAGGCCAGCGCATTCTTCTCCAGGTTCACACGTGACGCCGCATCTCCCGTGAATGGACGAAATCTCTCCCTCCTCATGCTTCACACTCTACTTCACACCTCCGACCGAAAACCGAGAGGGTCTCATCTCCTCCCACCGACGCTCCGGCCCAGCGATGGGCTCAGTGCCAGGATCACGACCGCGAAGGCCGGGACCACCCACAGTGCCAGGCGCAGATCGGTGGCCTCCGACAGGGCACCGATCAGCGGCGGACCTGCGAAGAATCCGATCCGCATCATCCAGGTGACGATCATCAGCCCGTCGCCGTGGTTCATGTCGGGCAGCTCGTCGGCGGCGTGCATGGCCGACGGGATCGCCGTCGCGACACCCCAGCCGACGCAGGCGAAACCCAGAATCGCGGTGGTCGGCGACGGCCAGATCAGCGACAATCCCATACCGAGAAAGGCGATGATGCCGCCCTGCACGACGGCGAACCGCGGCCCGATCCGCGACACCAGGGCGTCGCCGGTGAACCGGCCGATCAATTGCGCCCCCTGCAACCCGACGAAGGCCATGCCCGCCACGAACGGAATGACCTCGAACTGCCGGTCCAGGTAGATCGCACCCCAGGTGGAGCCGGTGTCCTCCATCAAACCGGCCGAGGCGCCGAGCAGTCCGAGTGCCGCGAGTCGCACGACGGTACCGGTGGGGATACGCCGCCGTCGCTGTTTCCGGCTTCTCTCGGCCTGCGGGTCGTGGTCCAGGCCGGGCAGTAGCAGGGTCTTCGCACCCAGCGACATCCCACCGAAGACCACCGTCGCCGCGACGCACTGCGCCCAGACGGGAATCCCCGCCTGCCGGGCGGCGGACCCGATGAACCCCCCGCACACCGCACCGATCGACCACCAACCGTGGAAGCTGTTGAGGATCGGGCGGCCGTAGAGCTCCTGGACGCGCAGCCCGTGGGCGTTCATCGAGATGTCGGTCAGCGCGTCGAGGCTCGCCATCAGGAACACCCCCACCGCGAACACCCAGGCCGCGGGGGCGTTGCCGATGAGGTTCAGCATGGCGATCCCCACCACCTGCGAGACCACCGACACCCACGCCGACGAGTACCGCCGGATCAACGCGGCCGTCACCAGGCCCGCGACCAGGCCGCCGACGGGGCCGATCGCCACCGCGATGCCCCACCACTGGTCGTCGAGCCTCAGGGACTCCTTGATCTCGGGATATCTGGGCAGGATCGACGACCACGCCACCCCGTTCAGCCAGAACAGCATGACGACGCCCCACCGGGCCCGCCGGGCGTCAGCACTCATCTTCAGGATTATGTCATTGCGAAGGATTTTCTGGCGTACCCGGTACAAATCCTTCACGCCCACGACGAAACCTTTCACCGAACAAGTCCTAGACTCGTCGGCATGGACGCCATAGAGGTCATCTCCACCAAACGCGACGGCGGCAGGCTCAGCGACGACCAGATCGACTGGGTGATCCGGGCCTACACCGACGGGGTGGTGGCCGACGAGCAGATGTCGGCGCTGGCGATGGCGATCCTGCTCAACGGCATGGACCGCGATGAGATCTCCCGCTGGACCGCCGCGATGATCGCCTCCGGCCAGCGCATGGACTTCTCGTCGCTGGGTAAACCCACCGCCGACAAGCACTCCACGGGCGGGGTCGGCGACAAGATCACCCTGCCCCTGGCGCCCCTGGTGGCGGCCTTCGACGTGGCGGTGCCGCAGCTGTCGGGACGCGGCCTGGGACACACGGGCGGCACCCTCGACAAGATGGAATCCATCCCGGGCTGGCGTGCCTCCCTGGGCAACGAGGAGTTGCTGGCGCAGCTGGCCGACGTCGGAGCGGTGGTCTGCGCCGCCGGTTCCGGACTGGCCCCGGCCGACAAGAAGCTCTACGCCCTGCGCGACGCCACCGGCACCGTCGAGGCCATCCCACTGATCGCCTCGTCGATCATGAGCAAGAAGATCGCGGAGGGCACGGGGGCGCTGGTGCTGGACGTGAAGGTCGGTTCGGGCGCGTTCATGAAGACCCGCGACCGCGCGGAGGAGCTGGCCCGCACCATGGTGGCGCTGGGGACGGACGCGGGCGTCAACACCGTCGCACTGCTGACGAACATGGACACCCCCCTCGGCCGGACCGCAGGGAACGCGCTCGAGGTCCGCGAGTCGCTGGAGGTGCTGGCGGGCGGTGGCCCGCGCGACGTTGTGGAGCTGACCGTGCGACTCGCCCGCGAGATGCTGGCCGCCGCCGGCAAACCGGATGTCGACCCGGCCCCGGCGCTGCAGGACGGCAGCGCGATGGACGTGTGGCGGCGCATGGTCGCGGCGCAGGGCGGCGACCCCGATGCGCCCCTACCGGTGGCGGAACACACCCACGTGGTTGCCGCGGAAAGCGACGGGTACGTCGCACGCCTGGACGCGATGGCGGTCGGGGTGGCTGCCTGGCGGCTGGGCGCGGGCCGGGCCCGCAAGGAGGACGACGTGCAGGCGGTCGCGGGCGTCGAGATGCACGCCAAACCCGGCGACCACATCACCCGGGGAGCCCCGCTGTTCACCCTCCACACCGCCACACCGGAGCGCTTCGAACGTGCCCTGGAGGCCCTCGACGGCGCCGTCACCTGCTCCGGGAGCCCGGTCACCCCCGACCCGGTAATCATGGGAAGGATCGAGGCCGGCGCCTGAGGAAACCGCGGCCCGGGCGACGATTTCACCCGCGCGCCTGCGCTGGTATAGTCTTGCCGCTGGCTCGGACGAGCCGCCGGGGTGTGGCGCAGCTTGGTAGCGCGCGTCGTTCGGGACGACGAGGCCGCAGGTTCAAATCCTGTCACCCCGACCAGAGGGCCTTCGTCAACTCAGCTGCTGCACGCCACGCGACACGGTTCGGCATGACCGAGGTCAGGAGGGAAACGGCGCATCCACGCTGCCCCCTGTCACTTGCTCCACGGCCAAAACTTCTAATTGTGCACGAATCATGGGCAATGAACACCCCACCGGCCCGTCGCATTTGGTCCCGTTGCGGCTTCTGCAACAATGGGTTGCAGCCGGATCGCTGGCGACTACTTCGCCTCGGGGTGGCGGCAGCGATTAGTTGTCGACCGACACGAGTTGTGTCAAGGGAGAAGAATTGTGGTTTCCGAGTGGCGGGTCGGAGTCAGCGATGTTGGAATTCTGGTGAGCAGGATTTTTGATTCGACGCGCGACAGCGCACTGGTGGTGGTGTCGCCCGCCAGCGACACGAATCGGCCCCGGATCGATTCCAAGCTACTGGCCCAGCACCTAGCTCCCGGAACTGAATTGGCCGTCCTTGATTCCATGACTGCTTCCGAACGACTATCGGACACCGTGGATCCACAATTCCAGGTTTATGGTGGCGGTATCCGTGTGATTCTCGCGGGGGCGGCCAGGACCGACCATTGGCGACGGCACCGGTTATTCCGGGTCTATCCGGGAGACGACGCCGACAGTGCCTGCCTTGAAATAGCGGATTACGTCAAGTCCCACCAAGGAATCGGTGGCCCGCGCCAGGTCGGGACCAGCACCCCCCAGCAGGCCCTGTCCGAGGACCAAATGGCCGCCCTCAACCGGTTCAGATCCTCCCTCGACGTCACGCCCCCTTCCCCCGCCCGGGCCTCGAAGGCCCCGAAACCGGGACCACCGAGTTCGCGCGCCCCGAAACCGGGACCGGCCCCCAAGCCGGGACCCCACCACCCGGCCAGCGCGCCGCCCACACCCGCCCCGGTCGCCCCCACACCCTCCGCGCCAGCCGTCGCGGGACTCAGCGCAACCGAGCTGAAAAACCTGCTGGACACCCAGACGGAACGGATTGCCAACAAGCTTCGCAGCTCCATAATCGACGACCTCATGCTGCTCCTCGACAGCGATCACGAATCCTTGGCCAGGGAACGTTCCCGCGCCGACGCGGCGGAGGAGGAGCTGGATCACCTGCGCCGCAGAATGACCGATCAGGAGGAACGTCGCGGATATCCCCGGGTCTACAGCGATCCGGAAAAACAATTCCGCTGGGAAGTGGAATACGAATGGCTGACCGGAAATCCAGAGGAGGAACGCGGGGAATCGCTGAACTCCTACATAATCGGCGAGGGATTCCTAGACTCCATGGAAGCGGAGCTTTTGCGCGGCAGGGCGAAGATCATTCAGGTCGTGGTCGACATTCTATCCGGCCACGCCTGGGACCGGAGAAAAACCCACCAATTCATCATTCCGGGCAAGTCGGTGATCCAGAAGGCCATTCCCGAGGGCGCCGTTCCGTGGCGGACATACGTGAAACGCGGGGCGCCCGGAGCTGCACGGTTGACCTGGTGGCAGTACCCGGACGGCACCATCGAACTGGTCCACGTCGGCCACCACGACGACCTGCTGCGGTAGAAACCTCAGTTCGCGGGCGCGACGTGGATCGCCTCGGCTATCGGCGCGCTGAGCTCGATCTCGGTTCCCTCGTGGCCGATGGTCATCAGCCCCATCCCGGACAGCCCGGACAGCACCTCCAGTCGCGTCCCGATGGCTATGCCGCGTTCCGCGAGGAACCGGAGAATCTCCGGGTTGGAGTCCGAGACCCGCACCACCCGCACCTTGGCGCCCGCTGTGGTGTGCGCGATCAGCACCACCTCCGGGTGGTTGGTGTTGCTGCTCCTCGGGATCGGGTCGCCGTGCGGGTCCGCGTCCGGGTGGCCGAGGACCTCGTCCATCCGGTCGACCAGCTCCTCGGAGGCGGCGTGCTCAAGCCGGTCTGCCTCGTCGTGGACCTGGTCCCAGGGCATGCCCAGTGACGTGACCAGGTAGGTTTCGATGATGCGGTGACGCCGCACCACCGCCCGCCCGATCCGTTCCCCCTCCTCGGTCAGTTCGATGTTGCCGTAGGGGCGGTACTTGATCATTCCCTCCCTGGCCAGGCGTTTCAGGCTGGCCGAGACCGTGGAGGGGGTGACACCGAGGGCGGCGGCCAGGTCGGTGGTGTTCGGGCGGCGCCCGTCGTCAGGCCATTCGCAGGCCTTCCAGATCAGCGCGAGGTAATCCTCCGTGACCCGGGTCACGTCAGCGCCGGTGGCCGTCATCATTCCTTCTTCCAGGTGGTCCTCCCGCCGGAGGCTGTCACAGCGGCCGGCAGGCTGTTCGTCACGGGACGTTTTCCGCCCTCGACGACGATTCTTCCCGAAACCGTGACGCGTCTCAACAGGGCGGCGGGTGTCGCAAAAGGTGTGGTCAGACACACTTTCAGTTACCCGTGGACACACCAGGACCGGCGGGTTCACAGTGGTTCCACGAGCTGGATTTCCCCGGGAAACGAGGTCATCGCAACTCAATTCTCACAGGAACCCTGGAAGGTCTGACGATGTCTCTCTGGTCCATCTGGTTGGTCGGATTCGGTGTGTCCGCCGACGCCTTCGCCGCCTCGCTCACCAGCGGCGTGAAAATGGGCCGCTTCAACTACCGGCACGCCCTGGTCGTCGCCCTCACCTTCGCGGGTTTCCAGGCCGCGATGCCGCTGCTCGGATGGCTGCTGGCCGCCAACTTCACCAGCCTCCTCGACCCCTTCGACCACTGGATCGCCTTCGCGCTGCTCGCGATCATCGGCGGCAAGATGGCCTGGGAGGCGTTCCAGGCCGATGAGAACGAAGACGACGACGGCCAGGGAAGCAGGCTCGACCTGCGTCGCCTGCTGATCCTGGGGGTCGCGACCAGCATCGACGCGGCGGCCGTCGGGGTGTCCTTCGCGATGCTGGAGGTCTCCATCCTCCTGGCGATCCTCTGCATCGGCCTGATAACGCTGGTGACCTCGTTCGCCGCGGTTGGGATCGGGCACCGGATCGGGGTTAGGTTCCGCAGGCCCGCCGAGTTCCTGGGCGGCGTGGTGCTGATCATAATCGGGGCCCGCATCCTGTTGGAGGGACTCGGTCTGCTGTAGACGAATCCACGGCCGGGTCACGCGTTCCGGCCTCCCAAATCTGGTCAAACCTTCATCAAGGGATACGCTGGCGCCGTCATCATGCATCGGCCCGTCCCGAAGGAGCGCCATGGAACGCGACACCGAGTTGTTGCTCCGGGTTGCGCGCATGTACTACATCCAGTCCGAGACCATGGAGGCGATCGCCCACCACATGGGGGTTTCCCGTTCGACGGTGTCGCGGCTGCTGAAAGAAGCCAAGGACCGGGGGTTGGTGCGCGTCACCATCACTGACCCCGACCGCCCCATGACCCGCCTGGCCGAGATCTTCCGCAAGAACTTCCACGTCCAGGCACACCTGGTCAACGTCCGCCCGGGTTCCAGCTACGTGCTGCGGCTCGAACAGGTCGCGAAGGTTGCCGCCCGGCTCCTCGACGAGATCGTCACCGACAACGACGTCGTCGGGGTGGCGTGGGGAACCACCGTCTCCGCGGTCGCCCAGCACCTGCGACCCCGCGACCTGAGCGGGGTGACCGTGGTGAGCCTGAACGGCGGCGCGAACCACCGCACCACGGGACTGCCCTACGTGGGTTCCATCCTGCAGCGTTTCGCCGCCGCGTTCCACGGCGAGGAACAGTTCCTGGCGCTGCCGGCCTTCTTCGACAACCCAGGAACCCGCACCGCCATGTGGGCGGAACGTTCCACCCGCCACATGCTCCAGGTGCGGGCCTCCTGCACGAAGGCGATCTTCGGGGTGGGAGGGCTCGGCGCCGACCTGCAGTCGCACGTGTACTCCGCCAACTACCTAGACGACTCCGAACTGGCCTGCCTGAAATCGGAGGGTGTGGTGGGCGACGTCTGCACCGTGATGCTGCGGGCCGACGGGTCCTGGCGCGACCTTCCCATCAACTCCCGCGCCACCGGCATGACCCCGGCGGAGCTGCGAACCATTCCCCGTCGCATCTGCGTGGTCAGCGGGACGGGCAAGGCGGTGCCGGTGCTGGGTGCGCTGCGCGCCGGGGTCGCGACGGATCTGGTGATCGACGAGGAAACCGCCCGCGCGGTATTGCACGAGATGCGCCCCGGGCTGCACTTCGACTAGATCCTCCGGACAGTTGATTCCCGTTTCTGGTTCGGATGCGCTTCGTGAACCTCATAGGCTGTCCTCATGACTGATCTGCTCGTCACCACCCTGGACGACGGGGTCGCGACTCTCACCCTCAACCGTCCCAACGCCATAAACTCCCTCAACCTGGAGATGCTCCAGACAGCAAGCGAACTCCTCACCTCGTGGGCCCACGACGACTCGGTGCGGGAGGTGGTGCTCCGCGGCGAGGGAACGCGCGGGTTCAGCGCGGGCGCTGATGTGCGGGAGTTGTCGCAGGCTGTCAGCGACAGGGGGCCCTGGCTGCGGTTCCTGGAGGTCGAGTACCTGCTCGACCTGATCGTCGCCCAGTTCCCCAAACACATCACCGCCCACCTCAACGGCATCACCATGGGCGGCGGCCTGGGTCTGACGGTCAACGCCGACCGGCGAATAGTCGATTCGTCGACGCTGATGGCAATGCCGGAGACGAAAATCGGTTTCTTCCCGGACGCTGGTGTCATGTACTGGCTGGCGCGAGCGGGAGCGCTGGGCACCCACATGGCGCTGACCTCCGGCACGGTCGGCGGGGGCGACGCCTTGCGCATCAACCTGGCCGACGAGTCGGCCGACGGTGACCTGCCCACCCCGCTGTCGGAGGCCGTCTGGATCCAGGAGTGCTACACCGGCGATGACCCGGTGGAGATCGCACGCCGGCTCGAGGAACACCCCGACCCGGCCGCCCAGCAGGCGGGCCGCGAGCTGCGGGCCCGCTCACCGTTCTCGGTTCACGTCGCGCTGCGGGCACTGCGACGGGCCGCCACCCTCGACCTGAACGGGGTGCTGCATCAGGACCTGCGACTCGCGGAGCACATGATTCCCGTCGATTTCGTCGAGGGCGTGCGCGCGCTCCTAATCGACAAGGACAACCAGCCCGCCTGGCGCTACGCCACCCTGGAGGACGTGCCCACCCGGGCCGTCGACGAGGTGTTCTCCTACTGACGGAAAAACCCTCGCGGAGTACCACCGCGGACCTTCCGTGACTAGGCTCGTGTCCCATGAGCGATGACCAGTCCCGAAATCCCGGCCTGCCCGCCCGCGACGGCTCCACCGACCCGTGGCTGTGGCTCGAGGACGTGACCGGCGATGACGCGCTGGAATGGGTGCGCGAGCACAACGCGCGCGCCGAGCAGGAACTCGACGCGGACGGCGAGGCGACGACACTGGCGGCGGAGTTGAAAACGATCCTCGACTCCCCGGCGAGCATCCCGAACGTGGTGCGCCGCGGCGACCAGCTGTACAACTTCTGGACCGACGCGGAGCATCCACGGGGGCTGTGGCGGCGCACGTCGATGGACTCTTACCGCACCGAGGAGCCCGACTGGGAGGTGTTGATCGACGTCGACGCCCTCAACGCGGCGGAGCAGGAGGACTGGGTGTGGCACGGCGCCACCGTGCTGCGCCCTGAGGACGGCCAGCCGTGGCGGCACGCCCTGGTCGCCCTGTCCCACGGTGGTTCCGACGCGGACGTAACCCGCGAGTTCGATCTGGTAACCAAACGGTTCGTGCCCGCCTCCGAGGGCGGGTTCGAACGGCCCGCCGCGAAGGGCAGCCTCAGCTGGATCGACTCCGACACGGTGTTCGTCGCCACCGATTTTGGACCCGAGAGCGTCAGCAGCTCCGGGTATCCGCTGCAGGTGCGTCGCTGGCACCGGGGAATGCCGATGCCGGAGGCGGATCTCGTCTACCAGGGCGAACCGACGGACATGCAGGTCGGCGCGGGTCGCGATCACGTGCCGGATTTCGTGCGCGACTGGGTCTACCGGGTCCGCGGCTTCTACGACTACGACCTGTTCCTGTTGAACCCCGACGACTCGCTGAGTCTGATCGACGTCCCCTCCGACTGCACGGCCGCGCCCCACCGCGATCTGCTGCTGCTCACGCCCCGCACCGACTGGGAGGTCGACGACGTGCTGGTGCCTGCGGGGTCCCTCGCCGTGGCGCGGCTGGAGTCGTTCCTGCCCGGCTGGGAGGGAAAGGGACCGCGTGTGCGGGTGTTGTTCGCCCCGTCGGAGTTGACGTCGATCGCGGACTTCTTCGTCACCCGGAACTTCATCGTGATCACCGCCCAGGAGGATGTCCGCACCTACCTGCTGGTGTTCCACCACGACGGTGAGCAGTGGCAGTCGCGCCGCATCCACCGCGACCTGCCGGGCACGGTGTGGGCGTCGGCCGTCGACGACGTCGAGGGCGACGAGCTGTGGATCACGGCCACGGGTTTCCTCCAGCCGTCGACGCTGTACCTGGGCGACCTGGCGCCCCTGCTGGAGGGCGGGGATCCGTCGCCGCTGGTGAGGATGAAGGCGGAGCCGTCGCACTTCGATGTCACTGGCCTCGAGGTGAGCCAGCACTTCGCGATCAGCGACGACGGCACACGCGTGCCGTACTTCCAGATCGGTCGCACCGACCTGCCCCCGGCCGGGGAGAACCCGACCCTGCTGGGAGGGTATGGCGGTTTCGAGGTGTCGATGTCGCCGCAGTACGGGCCGATGACGGGCAAGGCGTGGCTGGAACGGGGCGGCACCCACGTGGTCGCGAACATCCGTGGCGGCGGCGAGTACGGCCCGGCCTGGCACCAGGCCGCGCTGAAGGAGCGCCGGCACCGCGCCTACGAGGATTTCGCGGCGGTCGCGCGGGATCTCGTCGCCCGGGGCGTGACCACCCGGGAGCGCCTGGCGTGCCTGGGCGGGTCGAACGGCGGCCTGCTCACGGGCAACATGCTCACCCAGTACTCGGGCCTGTTCGGGGCGGTGGTGATCCAGGTTCCGCTGCTCGACATGCGCCGCTACACGAAACTCCTGGCCGGGGCGTCGTGGATCGCCGAGTACGGAGATCCCGACACCGACGACTGGGACTACATCCGCACCTTCAGTCCCTACCACCTCCTGGAGGAATCGGCGGACTATCCGGCGACGCTGGTGACCACCTCCACCCGCGACGATCGTGTCCACCCGGGACACGCCCGCAAGTTCACGGCGGCCCTGGAGGCCATCGGCGCCGACGTCCGCTACTGGGAGAACACGGAGGGCGGCCACGGAGGGGCGGCCGACAACGCCCAACGCGCCTGGATGAACGCCCTGATCTGGACCTTCCTCCACCGCACCATAGGCCGCTGACCGGCACCACGAAACCCGATACCCACCCCACCACGCCCGCGACCCTCACCAAGGCGGCGGCTACCGATGTTCTCAGCGTTTCCGCCCGTTGGGGTCCCACTTGGCGGGGCGTCGGATCTTCCGCCTGCCCTCCGACACCACCTCGGGGAGCAGCGAGGCACGGATGCGGCTCTCGTAAATTTCGAAGGATCTCGGCATGAGTTGTCTCAATTCGCTGGATTTGCGACGCGGCGGGAAAGCAGCCGTGATGAACAGGTCAGGTTTCATCAACTGGGCCACACGGATGGCTGGCGACAGGTCTGAATCCGCGCTCACGACGAGGGCAGAATCCATGGCATTGGATGCGACGTCCCGGACCAGGTGCACCGCGATGTTGACGTCGGTTTCTTTTTCCTCGTAGTCCGTCCATCTCGCCCCACAGGACCGGCATCGGCGAGGTTTCTTCTGGTACCTGCCTTCGATGATCTGAACCCGCTGGGGATACTTCGTTTCCAAGGCTTGGTGGTATGTCTGCTGCCTGGCAAGAGCATCCCGCTGCCCACAGACCGGAGCGGTGAAGTAGCGAACGGCAACCAGTTGGCTCCTGGGTCGCAGTTTTTCGGCAAGTGCCACGAGGTCGAGCCAAAGCCAACGGCACTGCGCTGCTTCGTGCAGCCCGTGGTACAGATTGAATCCGTCCACATAGACGATGAGGCGATCCATGAGGTTTCCCGCGAGATTGGTTGTGCAGCACCCTACAAGTGCACTACCATCGTGTCCGTACCCCCCCGGTGCGTTTGAGCTACCGGGCCAACGGCCCCATGCGGGGCCGTTTTTGTTTCACCCCGCAACTCCCGCGACCCTCACCAGAGCGGCTGCCACCGCACCCAGTACCACGACCAGCAGGAACGGAGCACGCAACCGCAGGGCCACCACCGCAACCAGCAGCGACGCCAGCCGCGCGTCGACGGTGACGACACTGCCCGTGGTGAAGGTGGAGATCCCGATCAGCCCGGCCAGCACCCCGACGGTCATGCCGGCCATGGTCAGCACAGTGCGTTCATCGTCGAGGAGACGACGCGGCACCAGCAGGCCCGCCAGTTTGGTCGCGAAACACGCCAGCGACGCGACCAGCACCCAGCCCCACATCAACGCGCCCCCTCATCCCTGGAGGACTGATCCCGGCGGGCGGTGCGCCGACGCTGAAGCAAGGTGGCACCACCGCCAACCACGACGGCCGCCAGGATCGGCAACCCGGCGGGAAACACCGGCACCAACACCACCGTCACCGCGGCCGCGGCGATCGCCGTGGCCACCGCATCACGCGCCACCAGGCGGGGCCACAGCAGCCCACAGAAGGCAGCCAGGGCGGCGCCGTCGAGCCCCCAGGCCTTCGGGTCGCCCAGCAGGTTGCCCAGCAGCGCCCCGACCAGGGTCATCGCATTCCACAGCGCGAACACCCCGGCTCCGGTGACCCAGAAACCCAGCCTCCGCAGCCGCTGGTCCGGCTGGGCCGCGGCCACCGCGGTCGACTCGTCGGTGGTGAAGTGCGCCATCAGGATCCGCTGCGCCCAGAGGGGATGGAACCATGAATTCACCTGCATCACGTAGACGGCGTTGCGCAATCCGACGAGCATGGCCGCCCCGGTGGCGGGCAGCCCACCGCCCGCCAATGCCCCGACGAAGGCGAATTGCGACCCACCCGTGTACATCAGCAGGCTCAACACCATCGCCTGCCAGACATCGAGCCCCGCGGCGACGGCCAATGCCCCGAAGGACACCCCGTAGGCCCCCGTAGCGACGCTGACGGAAAGCGCCATCCGCCACGTGGCGGAGGTTTCCGCGGTCAAGAATTCCCGCCCGTGATCCCTGCAACGAGACCACGTGCCGCCTTCTCACCGAGGTCGACCACCACGTCGACGGGCATGCCCGAGTCGAGCTGCCGGAATCCCGCCTCCAGCAGGCCACGGGTCAGCCCGGCAGCTACCCGCAGCTGCATCGGGTCCTGGACGAGGGCCGCCCACGCCTGGGCGATCGAGTCGCGCATGACGGCGTGGGAGTCGTCCATCACCTTCGCGGTGGCGGGCGACGGCGTGATGGAGCGACTCAACCCCATCAGCCAGCCGTGCCCGGTGCGGGCCGCCTGCTGCAGGTTCGCGCGGACCCACACGACGATGCGCTCGGTCGGCGCCTCGACGGCCTCCAGCTCGGCGGCGACCGCGTCGATCCAGGCGGGCAGGTGACGCGCCAGGACCAGACCACGCAGGTCATCCACGGAATCGACATAACGATAAATACTGTTGCGGGCAATTCCGGCGGCTGCGGTCACGGCGCCGGCGGTCAGCTTCTCGGGCTCGCCGGAACGCATGATCTCCTCAGCGGCGTCGATCAGCCGACGCTGAACCATCGCACGGTGTTGGGCAACGGTGGGGGCTGCGATCTTCGGCACTCGATTCCTTCCTGACTCCTTGGCGACCAATACTAGATCTTGGTCGCGAAACCGCACCAGACCCGCCCACCTTCCACGGGCATCTACACTGGATCGGCACCACGACGACCCTAGGGGGATCATGACCGTCCACGAGCTCATCATCATCGGCTCCGGCCCTGCCGGATACACCGCTGCCATCTACGCGGCCCGCGCCGCGCTGAAACCCATCGTGTTCGAGGGCGCCCTCGACAGCGGCGGCGCGCTGATGAACACCACCGAGGTGGAGAACTTCCCCGGGTTCCCCGACGGCGTGATGGGCCCCGACCTGATGGGCCAGATGCGTTCCCAGGCGGAGAGGTTCGGGGCGCAGCTGGTCACCGACGACGCCGAGGCCGTCGACCTGACCGGCGAGGTCAAGAAGGTCACCGATTCCGCGGGCAAGGTCTGGGAGGCGAAGGCGGTGATCCTGGCCATGGGATCCGGGTACCGCAAGCTGGGCGTCGACGGGGAGGATCGGCTCTCGGGCCGCGGCGTCTCCTGGTGCGCCACCTGCGACGGTGCCTTCTTCCGCGACAAGCCCATAGCCGTGATCGGCGGCGGGGACTCCGCTGTGGAGGAGGCCACCTTCCTGACCCGTTTCGCCTCCCGCGTCACCCTCGTGCACCGGCGCGATGAGCTGCGCGCCTCGAAGGCCATGGCCTCCCGCGCCGAGAAGGACCCGAAACTGGACTTCGCGTGGAACTCGGTGGTGGAATCCGTCAACGGGGATGCGCGAGTGGAATCCGTCACTCTGCGCGACACGGTGACGGGGGAAACCCGCCGGCTGGAGGTCTCCGGGGTGTTCGTCGCCATCGGCCACGACCCGCGCAGCGCGCTGGTCAAGGGGCAGGTGGAGCTCGACGAGGCGGGCTACGTGAAGGTCGCAGCCGGCTCCCAGGCGACGAACCTCCAGGGCGTGTTCGCCTGCGGCGACCTGGTGGACCACACCTACCGCCAGGCCATCACGGCAGCCGGCTCCGGCTGCCAGGCCGCCCTCGACGCCGAACGCTGGCTGGCAGCGAACGAGGCGTGATCGTAGACTCGCCACGAAGAACAAGGAGTGTGAAATGGCCGTTGTCGATGTGACCGAGGCGACCTTCGCCGACGAGGTGCTGCTGTCGCCGGTTCCGGTGGTGGTGGATTACTGGGCCACGTGGTGCGGACCCTGCAAACAGATGGCCCCCATCATCGAGGAACTGGCCCGCGACTACGAGGGCCGGGTGAAATTCGTGAAACTCGACATCAATGCCGAGGTCGCGTTCGCCGCCGAGAAGGGCATCCTCAGCATCCCCACCCTGGAGTTCTACAAATCCGGAAAGGTGGAGAAAACCCTGTCGGGGGGCAAGTCGAAGAACGCGCTCAAGAAGGTCATCGACGAGCTCGTCTGATGACCGATCGTTTCCCGCGCTACGGCGAGGGTTCACCCCGCCGTAGCGCGAGCAGCCCTGAGTCACCCCTGGAACCGGCGTTCCCAATCCCGAGGCGAACGGCGGAGAGCGTCCCGACCCCTCCCAGATTCACCGGACCCCGTCGCAGCGCAGCCACTCCCACCAGTCCAGCCACTCCCACCAGTCCAGCCACTCCCACCAGTCCAGCCACTCCCACCAGTCCAGCCACTCCCACCAGTCCTGCCAGCCCCGACAAAACCACCGTTTTCAAACGCATCACGGAACCGATCGCGCGCCGCTCGGCCACCTCGCCGGAAACGCCAGCACGGGAACCCCGTGAATGGCGCAACGTTCCGAAGGACGACGCCGAGGACGAGATCCCTGCCCGGCCACCGCGACACCACATCCCACCCATCCCCAGGTTCGTGAAGATCACGGGGATCGTCGCGGCGGTGGTGCTGCTCGTGATCGCGGGCTGGCTGGGCATGGTCCTGGGCGGGCTCGGAAAGCCGAGCGCGGACGCGTCGCCGGCCTGGGCCCTGAAGCTGCCGACGCAGATCGGGAGCTTCGCCAACGACGGGGTGAAGGAGTCGGCGGCCCCCAGCGGCGCGGGCACCATCCTGCGATCCAACTACTCCGACGGGAACTCCCAGTTCATGCTGCTGCTGCAACGCCCGGCACCGGAGTTGAACTCCTACCTGACAAGTTCCGGTATCACCAACATCACCTCGGTGCACGACGCCTCGTGCGGAATCTACGACAAAGAACAGATGCCTGTGTGCGCCCGGGTCATCGAAAAAACGGTCATCATGGTCATGGGGTTCAGCGGCCAGAACAACGAGACCTTGGCCGACCTGATCGAGTCCGCCTACAACACGGTCAAGAAGCAGCAGTAGATTTTCGCGGTCGCGCAGCACTGAATCGATTTCAGAGCCATTTGGAGCGCTCCAAACACTCTTTGGTGCTGCGCAACTGCGCTCATTCTCATCGTCCTACGGATAACGTGTACTGGATGAAGGCCACGCGACAAGACACCCGCCTGGACCCGTTCGTCGAACACTACGCCGCCCGCACTCAGGGGCTCAGGGTATCCGCGGTCCGGGCGCTGTTCGCCGTGGCCAACCGGCCCGAGATCGTGTCGCTGGCGGGAGGGATGCCGAACATCAAGGACCTGCCCCTGGGCGAGATCAGCGACCACATCGCCCGGATGATCCGCGACCAGGGCACGCAGGTCATGCAGTACGGCTCCGGACAGGGCGAGCCGCGCATCCGTGAGCAGATCTGCGAGGTCATGGCGGAGGAGAGCAGCGTCGCGGACCCCGACGACATCGTCATCACCGCGGGCTCCCAGCAGGGCCTGGACCTCGTCACCCGCGTCTTCTGCGACCCGGGGGACGTGATCCTGGCCGAGTCGCCGTCCTACGTGGGGGCGCTCGGCACCTTCCAGAGCTATCAGACCGAGGTGGTGCACGTCGCCTGCGACTCCGAGGGGCTGATTCCCGAGGCCCTGACCGAGACCGCCGAACACTTGAAGAAGCAGGGCAGGCGCGTCAAGTTCCTGTACACGATCCCGAACTTCAACAACCCGTCGGGGGTGACGCAGCCCGTGGAGCGGCGCCGCCGGGTCATCGAAAGCTGCGCAGAGGCGGGGGTGCTGGTGGTGGAGGACAACCCCTACGGGCTGCTGACCCTCGATTCCGGCCCGCTCCCGGCGATGCGTTCCCTCGATACGAACGTGGTCTACCTGGGGTCGTTCTCCAAGACCTTCGCTCCGGGATTCCGCGTCGGCTGGGTGTGTGCCCCGCACGGGGTGAGGGAGCGCCTGGTGCTGGCCCAGGAGTCGGCGACGCTGTGCCCTCCGGTGTTCTCCCAGTTCGCGATCAGCAACTACCTGGAGAACTGCGACTGGCGCGGCCAGATCGGGGTCTTCCGAAACATGTACCGCACCCGGCGCGACGCCATGCTCGCCACCCTGGAACGGGAGATGCCCGACGGCTGCTCCTGGACCCGGCCCGCAGGCGGATTCTTCGTCTGGGTGACGTTGCCCGAGGGGCTGGACGCATCGACGATGCTGCCGCGCGGGGTCGGCGCCCGCGTGGCCTTCGTGCCGGGACCCGCGTTCTTCGCCGACGGGCAGGGTTCCCGCAACGTGCGACTGTCCTACTGCTTCCCGCCGCCCGACCGGATCGCGACGGGGGTGGAGCGATTCGCCCAGGTGGTGCGGAGCGAGCTGGAGATGCTGCGGACCTTCGGCATGCACACCCCGTCGCACGCCAACCCGACCAAGGGACCGGGACCGAACCTGAACTGACCACACCCCGAGTGAAGGACTGATGCCATGACCGTGTTCGTGATCGCCGGTGGCCTGAGCCACGAGCGGGAGGTTTCGTTGCGCTCCGGGAAGCGCCTGGCGGGGGCGCTCCGGAAGAGGGGCCACGCGGTGACCGAAACCGACGTCAACGCCGACCTGATCTCTCGGCTACTCGGGGACGAGGGCCCCGTCGCCATCCCGGTGCTGCACGGCGAGCTCGGCGAGGACGGCGCGCTGCGGGAGGTGTTGTGGATGCTGGGGGTGCCTTTCGTCGGCAGCGACGGCGCCAGCTCCCGGCGCACCTTCGACAAGTCGGTGGCGACGCGGCTGGTCGGGGCCGCCGGCCTGGCGACCCCGCAGCAGGTCGCACTGCCCGACGACGTCTTCCGAGAGCTGGGTGCCCAGGCGGTGATGTCGGCGCTCGGGGAGCGGATCGGGTTCCCGCTCATGGTGAAACCCGCCCGGTCGGGTTCGGCGCTCGGGACGGCGAAGGTGGATTCCGCGGACGACCTGCCGGCGGCCCTCGTCGGGGCCTTCGCCTATGGGAGGGATGTGGTGGTGGAGGAGTTCGTTGAGGGCACGGAACTGTCCGTGACCGTCCTCGAGGACGGCACCGGCCCGCGCGCGCTGCCACCCGTCGAGATCAGGCCCGCCTCGGGGGTCTACGACTACGAGTCCCGCTACACCGCAGGGGCCACCCGTTTCCTCACCCCCGGCGAGCTGCCCGACGACGTGCTCGAGGCGGCCGGGGACTTGGCGGTCCGCGCCCACCGGGTGCTCGGCCACCGCGACATCTCCCGCACCGACATGATCGTGCGCGAAGGCGTCCCGGTGTTCCTGGAGAGCAATGTGGCACCCGGCCTGACGGACACCTCGCTGACGCCCCTCGCCCTGGAGGCCGCCGGTCTCGACATGGGGGAGGTGTTCTCCGCCCTCGTGGAGCGGGCGCGCCACCGCAACCAGTGACGGGGTCCCTTTCCAAAGCCGGTTGAGCCAGCACGTGAGCACCTCTTTTCCAAAGCTGGTTGAGCCGGGGCGCGAGGAACGAGCGACCCGAGTCGAAACCACCGGCAGCCGAACAACATACTCAACCCAGGTCACCATGGTTTCGACACGACCCACTCGCTGACGCTCGCAGGCCGGCTCAACCAACTTCCAACCCCCGAAGTCGAAACCACCGCCCCGGATCAACCACCTTGTCTCCGTCTGGACGTCTCATTTTCCTTTTAGGACAAAACCCCTTGTCAGAGGCCCGAGCGCCAACCGTCGCAGCCGGTTTTATCGACTTATCGATCAAGCGGTAGAGTTATTTGGGAACTCCTGTCAGGGCTCGACGGTGCGGCCGTCGATCACGGCCATGATCCGGTCGAGATCGTCGGTGGAGGCGAACTCGATGGTGATCCTGCCCTTGTTCTTGCCGATGGCGACCTTCACCCGGGTGTCGAAGTGGTCGGAGAGAAGCGCCGCGACGGCAGCTTCACGTTCCGATGGCAGTCGGCGGACGCGGGGGGTGGGTTCCTCCTCGGTGGGGGCGTTGCCGAGCCGGACGATCTCTTCGGTGCTGCGGACCGAGAGACCCTCTGCGACGATCCGCTCGGCGAGCAGCTCCTGCGATCTCTGGTTGGTCAGCCCGAGCAGCGCGCGCGCGTGTCCCGCGGAGAGCACCCCGGCCGCCACCTTCGTCTGCACGGTGGAGGGGAGGTTCAGCAGCCGCAGGGTGTTCGAGATCTGCGGACGGCTGCGATGAATCCGCTGGGAGAGTTCCTCCTTGGTGCAGTTGAAGTCGCCCAGGAGCTGTTGGTAGGCGAGGGCTTCCTCCAGGGGGTTGAGGTTGGCGCGGTGCAGGTTCTCCAGGAGCGCGTCGCGGAGGAGCGCGTCGTCGTCGGTCCCGCGGACGATGGCCGGGATCGTTTCCTTGCCCGCCATCTTGGAAGCGCGGAACCGACGCTCACCCATGATCAGCTCGAAGTGCTTGGGGGCCACTTCACGTACAACGACGGGCTGCAGCACGCCGAACTCGCCGATGGAGGCGGCCAGCTCGCTCAGGTCGTCCTCGTCAAAGACGTGACGCGGCTGCCGGGGATTGGGGACGATCTGGTCCAGCGGCAGCTCGACGAAATAGGAGCCGTCCCGGAGCCGGTCGGAGGGGGCTGTGGTGTCGCGGGTGTTCTCCTCGTCCGTCCGGGCGAAGAGGTCTCCCAGACCCTTCCCGAGGCCCACGTGTTGCTTTCCCCTGGCCATCAGGCGGCTCCTTCCTCGGTCGTGGCGGCACGGGCGATCTCCTCGGCTGCTTTGAGGTAGGCAACCGCGCCGGGAGATTTGGGGTAGTAGGTGAGAACACTCTGCCCGTAGGAAGGCGCCTCGGCAATTCGCACCGAGCGCGGAATCTCCACGTCGAGGGTTTCCTTACCGAAGTGGGCTCGCACCTCGCCGGCCACCTCGTGGGAGAGATTGGTGCGGTTGTCGAACATGGTGAGCAGCACCGTCGTTAGCTGCAAACGATCGTTCAGGTTCCCTTTGACCCGCTGAATGGTACGCATCAGCTGGGAGACTCCTTCCAGGGCGTAGTACTCGCACTGGATCGGCACCATGATCTCGGTGGATGCGACGAGGGCGTTGAGGGTGAGCAGCCCGAGAGAAGGGGGGCAGTCGAAGAAAACGTAATCGACCCCGGATTCCTCGATGTAGGCGGCCAGCGCTCTCTTCATCCTGGATTCGCGGCCCGGCTCGTTCACGAGTTCCAGTTCCGCCGTCGAAAGGTCGACGGTGGCGGGCAGGACGTGCAGGTTCGGCGTGTGAGGCGACTGCTTGGCCAGATCCTGGATCCGCTCGCCATGAAGCAACACCTCGTAGGCTCCCGGGGTCCCGGGATCGTGATCTATGCCCAGGGCAGTGGATGCGTTGCCCTGCGGGTCGATGTCGATCACGAGCACGTTGAGCCCACCGAAGGCGAGCGCGGTGGCGATGTTCACGGTGGTGGTGGTCTTTCCGACGCCGCCTTTCTGGTTAGCCACCACGAAAACGCGTGGATTCTCCGGGCTCGGCAACGTCGGCACCTGGCTCTCGTCGTCGTACTCGGTGCCGTACTCGTCGTCGGCCACCCAGTCGTCATCGGCGCGATCGAAAAACGCGCGGCGCGGCCCGGTGGGGGTCTGGATGGCCGTTTCACGTGAAACGCTCTCGTGGTCCTTCCAAGGCTCGACGTCCACGTCGTGTTTCGGAGTACGCTTGCGCTTGCGAAAGAACAGGGCCATTGAGTCCTCCTTTGACGGTCACCAACTTTAGCCTGAGTCGGTGACGCGAACTGAAACCTCGCCGCGTTTCACGTGAAACGTACTGCACGAATCCGAACGGACGACAGGTACCAATGGCCACAAGCCTCGCGAGATTACCAGTTTCCTCCGAGGGCGCACGGAATGAGATCCGGTAGGACACTCAAGAGCCGGGGGCGGTTGAGCAATCGGAACCCGGATTGGTCGATACTCCAGGGGACCCACGACGCGATTCCACGGGATCTCACTCGTCGCGCCCACACTAGGATGGAGTGGTCGGGAGACCTCGGCTGATCCGAGCCGTCGCATTCGTTGCGGCATCACACCCCGCAGGGGCCATCGGCGGCAGGTCCGGTCAGCACGACCCCCGGCGTCGGGTTTTCAGAACGGCGCACCGACTCTGCCAGCTCATTCCTCTTGCCCTGTATTCGCTTCCTTCTGTGCCGGTGCGGTGTTGCCTCAATCCACGAAATTCGGGGCGCTTCCTCACCGCACAACCAGGGCGATCCGTCCCCGTGGTGCGTTTCACGTGAAACGCACCACGCAAAGGGAGCGGTTCTCCGTTACCTTCCGCGTTCCTCGTCATTCGCTGCACGCCCCGCCCCGCACCTCTGCAAACCCGGGTACCTGGCTGCTCGAATCAGAATATGCGGCGATTTCACAGGGTTTAATCTATATATCGACATAACTCCTTACCTTTAAATAGGCGAGAAAAGGCTTCTGACAAGCCTGTTCGCTCATCGACGGGCGTACTTGGCCAAAATCGAGTCGGCACCGAGCCAGTCCCCTCGGCGAGACCGCACGAAACCCTCCTCCGGCGGAAGAAGAGCCAGGCACGGGAACCCCGGGCCCTGTTCTGAAGGTCATGTCCGGCCACGAGGTTTCCGCCACGCGACCGGTCCACACCCCGCCCAGCACGCGCTCGCTCAATCCACTTGGATCCGCGAGCACCGCCCGTCTCTTTCGGGGTTTCCGGGTGTTCACGGTTGTGGTCGCGTTTCACGTGGAACGCCCGGCGAGAATCACCGACCGTGATTCTGCGGGTCACCCATTTCCCTCAAGAGAATTGATTGGCGTGAGCTCAGGTTTGTCGAGATGCTGGTCAGTACGTGGATCGCCGGCTCCCCGGGGAATCACCGGTCATGCCGCTCTTGTGCAAGTCTCCAACCCGGTCCGGCAACCAGCCCGTCATCGACGCGATCAGAACCACCGGTCTCGGAACCGACCAAATCCCACATCCCGACGGGGTCACGCACCTACAGCCCCCGCTGGGCCCGTCCTTCGGCAGCAGGGTTTCCACTCGCCGTCGCGGCCACATCGCTGCCGCCCATTCCGATGCCTCCACCGCCCCGCGAATCGATTCCCTCGACACCATGAGCGGTCCCGCCGCGATCGCCAGCCCGAACCTTGCAGCCGTGGCATGCGAGATCGACAAGATCCAAACCAAAATCAACCACCCGGCCGGGTTCAAACCCGCCGCCTCGAAGAACAGCCCCGAAGAACAGACCCACCCCACCTGCCCACCCCCATCTGTCCAGCCTCACCGACGTCCGACGCTGCGCCAGCCAACCCTAAGATTTCGCTGGGACAGCCGCACAGATACCACGCGGGGATTCCTGGCTCTTCCCGATTGCACACACCCCCGATTACACACACCCCCGTTCCACGTGAAACGGGACAACGCACGCGGGTAACTCACAAGAGTCCGCCGGCGTTGAACGCCGATCAAGCAATGAATCTATTTAGAGATAAAACCATCAAACTGCTCAACCGAACTATGAGGATCGCCCGGGTTTGCTTCGCATTCGAGGATGGTGCCGACGCTCTTCCGAAACACGAAGCGCACATACAGCACATCCGTACCTTCCTGTTCGTCGATCCAAGATCCGGCGCGCCTGCGGCCGGGCATGCGGCCGCGACAGGATCACGAAAACATGGGAGCGTTCCACGTGAAACGGAAAGGGTTCGTCCAAGTATGCTCCGCACCCCACCCGAAGGCCGGACGCCCTCGTCAATCCGGTTGCTCACGACTCCCCACGCACTTAACCGGGATGGATGGTTTCACGTGAAACGCGTGGCAGTCATTCCTTTCCATTGGATCGGATGCGCCCGACCAACCACATTCCGAGCACTACTGACGGCCCGATGACGAGAACCGCGACAAGCGCCCGGAGAAATGCCTCCCCCGCTCCGGAGAACTTGAAGACCTCGGAGACGATGATCCAGTAGACGTCAAGCCCCGGCAACAGCGCACCCGCTATTCCGACGATGCACAGCTCAGTACTCGGGATGCGCAGGTAGCCGGATGACAGACCAGACACCACACCGAGCACCAAAGCTGCTATCCCGACTGCCAATGTCGGGTCCAGCGAAGCGTGACGTTGAAGAACGACATTGACGATCCCGGTCAACGCTCCCGCCCCAGCCGCAGGAAGCAGCAGCCTGGGGCCACCGCGCATGAACACCGCATTCCCCAGAGCACCGACCATGCATGCAACAATCACGAGCCATAGCCCCAAGGGTCCCGGACGAGTGGCGAACGCCGCCCCCGTGGCATTCACTCCTCCGACCTGACTGAGCGCCAATGTCCCACCGAGAGTCGTCATCGAGACGAGCACCAGAACGGCCGTCAGCCGTGCCGCCGCGGTGACGTAGTAGGTGTTGATGGCGTCCTGAGCGGCTTGGACGATCTGAGGAATCGGAAGCAGGAGCACCAGTCCCGTGGCGATGATTGCCGCAGAGGCCGATATCGTCGCGATTCCGCAAACATTCAGCAGAACCCCCAGCAATACCGCCAATGCCGCTTGCCCCGAGACGGAGAACGCTTTCGGAAGGCCAATGCGGTCCAGCAGAGCACCGAATCTGTTGACAAGCAGTAGACAGCCGCTGGCTAGAGCAGCAGCCACCAGACTACCGCCGGTTTGCAGAGTGATCGAGGCCGCAAGCACCATTCCCCCGAGAACAACGATCCACCAAGGCCAAGGCGATGACTCTCGTTCCAGTTGATCCATGAGATCAGAAGCGTGTTTTACATCGACATCTTCGCGCAACATCTCAGCCAACACCTGGTGGAGTCGGCCCATGCGGTGCAGATCAAAGGAATCGATGGTGGCGGCGGCCCGCGTCATCATGATCGGGACTCCCCGCTCCGACACATGAGAAGCCATCATCGTCCGCCCCACCGCCGTCACGGACAGATCAGCCATTCCGAGCGCTCGTGCACATCCCGTCATTGCATTGACCGCGGCACGTGTGTCAAACCCTGCCTCCAGCATCATGACACCAAGCCGGAGAGCAACAGTGATGATCTCTGATCTCGCCGTGATCGAGGTGGGTTGATCCGGAATCACTACTTCCGCAACCCATTCTTCCTGGGCCGCATCGACAAATTCGACTGGACCGACAAATTCGACTGGCTCGCTCATTACGCGCTTCTCCTTCCGGACATTCCCGAGAACCTTACGCAGAACCAGGCTCCGACCGGTTTTGTCCGATGCCCAAACCTAGTGGCCTCGATTCCATTCGCTCTTCATCAGGCCACCGATCTCACACAATGGATCGCATCACGATTCCAGCGGCGCATGCGGCTTGACCGTTTTATCGACAAAGCAGTTTATAGACGGAATCCTTCGGTGGCTCGGGAAGGTGAAACATGCCGTCCCGAGTGGTCGCGGCGAATGGGTTTCTACTTCGCAAGCACCCGGATCGCTCGCGTCCCCTCGATCTCCGGAACTGCTCGAACGTGAAGCACCTGGGCGGTCAGCCTGCATTTGTCCAGACGTTTGCGGGCTGCCTCGATCTCCTCCTCCGCCCCCGCTCCCTTGAGGGCCAGTAGCTCGCCGCCCGGGAAGAACATGGGAGTGGTCCACTTCAGCAGTTTCTCCAGCGGTGCCACCGCGCGGCAGGTCACAACGTCAAAGGTTTCGTCGCAGTCCTCGGCGCGCAGCCGTTCAACCCGCACCCGTTCACCCAGCCCGAGTTCCTCGACGGCCAGCGTAAGGAAGTTGTGGCGCCGCAGCAGAGGTTCCAGGAGAGTCACTTGGAGATCATCCCGGCACAGCGCCAGCGGGATCCCGGGCAGCCCGGCGCCGGAACCGACGTCCGCCACATCCGTTCCCCGCCCCAGCACATCCACCAGCGCCAAGGAGTTCGAGATGTGCCTGCTCCAGACCTTTCCGGCCTCGCGCGGCCCGAGCAGCCCCCACTCGATGCCCCGGGTGCGCAGCATCTCCGCGTAGGCACCCAGGTTCTCGATCCGCTCCGGGAATCTCCTAGCCAGAGCGGCTCTGGCCGCCTCCTCCACCAGACCCTGATCGTTCGGTTCCGCTTCAGCCATACCGTTTCCCTCCCCGCCGCGAGGCAGTTTTCCACAGGTTATCCACCGTTGTGCAAAACGGGATCCGTTCAGGGTTTGGAAACCACCACGCGGCGGAACGGGGGTTCTCCCTCCGATTCGCTGGTCAGCCCGGCCGCCGCCACCTCGTCATGGATGATCTTGCGTTCGTAGGCGTTCAGCGGGGCCATTCTCACGGGCTCCCCGTTCTCCACGACCTCCGCGATGGCGTCCTTGGCCAGGGCCACCAGCTCAAGGCGACGCCGCTCCCGGAAACCGCCGATGTCCAAGGTGAGCCGGGAACGGTGCCCCGTCTCGGTCATCACCACCAGGCGGGACAACTCCTGCAGGGCGTCGAGCACTTCGCCGTCCTTGCCCACCAAGCGGTCGTCCTCGGTGTCGATGACCACATGCGCACGGCCGTTACTCACGGAGTTCTCGATGTCGCCGTCGAGGTCCGCGATGTCCAACAGCTCCTCAAGGTAGTCGGCAACCAGGTCGCCCTCGGCCAACAAGGTTTCGTTATCGGTTTTCTCAGTCATGTCGCTCCGATCGGATGAGGCCCGATTCACTTCTTCTTGCGGGCGGATCGAGTGGTGCTGCGGGGCTGACGACGAACCCCGCCCTGCGCATTCGAAGATCCGCCGGAGTTGTCAGTCTTCAAGGTCGTGCGGTTCACCTGCTGCCGCACGACACGACGCCTCCCGCTCTCGTCGACGGGCTGCTGTACGACGGCCTCGACGGGCCGCCTGTTCTTGCGCCGTTTCGCGTTGCGGGCCTCCATGATGGCCTTCGGATCCTTGCCCTGGGAGCGCATCCGCTCCTCCCAGTCGATGTAGGCGGGAGTGTTGGGGGCCGGGTTGTTGCGGATCAGCAACCCCTGCTGGCTCATCGTCCAGATGTTGCTGGCGCTCCAGTAGATCAGCACACCGAGCGGGAGCACCGCCGAGGAGGCCGCGTACATGATCGGGAAGATGTAGAGCATCACCTTCTGGCTCTGCGCCATGGGGCCACTCAGGGCCTCCGGGGGCATGTTCTTGCGCATCAGCTGGAGCTGGGTCAGGAACAGGGTGATGACCAAAAGCGCGATCAGCACGATGCCCAGGATCTGGGTGGCGCCGAACGGGTCGATCGGGAAGATACGGCCCGCCAGTTTCGCCCCGAAGAGGTCGGCTCCCTGCAGCGAGGCGACGAGATCCGGATTGGCCTGGAACCAGTAGCCCCGGACCTGGTTGTCGGCCACGCCCTGAAGAACTCGGAACAGGGACAGGAAAACGGGCATCTGCAGCAGCATCGGGAAGCAGGAGGCCATTGGGTTGACCCCCTCCTCCGCGTAGAGTTTTTGCATTTCACGGGCGACCCGTTCCCGATCCGCGCCGTGTTTCTTCTGCAGCTCCTGGATCCTGGGTTGCAGCATCTGCATGGCCCTGGAGGAGTTGATTTGTTTGACGAACAACGGGATCATCATGGTCCGCACCACCAGGGTGAGGGTGATGATCGCGAGGGTCCAGGACACCCCGGAGTCGGCCCCGAACAGCGGAGCCCACAGGCCGTGGAACAGCACCATCAGCCCCGAGATGACCCAGTACAGGGGCTGCATCATCGCGGAGAGCAATCCGTAGAGGCCGTCCCAGATGGACAGCGGCACCAAGAGGTCGATCATCTAGGACACCTTCTGCCCGGACAACAACCGGGCCTCGTCTCGTCGGACTTCCTCAGCCCATTCTGCGGCCTCGGGAGTCCCGGGAACATAGTCGACCCCACCCGCCGACCACGGGTGGCAGCGCACGATCCGGCGCACGGTCAGGAATCCTCCTTTGATCCCGCCGTGAAACTCGACCGCGCGCTCCCCGTAGGCGGAGCAGCTGGGATGAAATTTGCAGACCTCCCCGTACAGCGGGGAGATGAACTTGCGCCAGGCTCGGATGAACCAGAGCATCGGATACTTCAGCACGTCGCCCTCGTGAACGCTCGCCGCCAGGCCGACTCGAGATCGCCGGCCAGCCTCTCGGGTTCGGATGAGGAAGGGGGCAGGGCCCGCACCACCACGTCGGCGACGAATGGGGTGGGAAGACCGGCGGCCAGATGCCGCAGGCGACGTTTCACCCGGTTGCGGGTCACGGCGTTTCCGATGGCTTTCGACACAACAAAACCCACCCGAGTCTCCTCGGATGGATTCCGGTTGCTCACGGCCACGTGGACCACGACGCTCGGGGTGCCGGCCCGCACGCCCTGCCGGAAGGTCGCGGTGAAGTCAGTGGAGCGACGCAACCGACGGGATCGGGGCAGCACTGCCGGGATCAGGCGGACAGTTCCGTGCGACCCTTGCGGCGACGGGCGCTCAGGATGGCGCGACCGGCGCGGGTACGCATGCGGGAGCGGAAACCGTGCGTGCGGCTGCGACGACGGTTGCTCGGCTGGAAGGTGCGCTTGCTCATGCGATGACTCCATAGGTGATCTTCGACTCGGGAAGGTCCGCTCCCGTGGGCAGCGGCTGTCCAACGATACGCGCAGCGGCGGATTTCCACAAACCGTTACCGCCCCCATCCGGGCCCCGCGAATTACACTGCTGTAGTACTCAGACACGGGCATTTCCGTGTTGCGAACGGCCTCCGGGAGCACTAGTTTCGTGTTCTACGCGGCTGGCTTATCCACAGTCCCCGGCGGCCGCCGTCCAGGGTGGGGGGAGTTATACCCTGTTGTGGACAACCCTGTGGAATACCGCTCCACTTTGTGTGGAACGCCTTGTCAGGAAGGAGTCGCTC